>CAXRBI010000001.1:0-49765 GCA_964229075.1 Alteromonadaceae bacterium
TGCTTTTCTTCTCGATTTGTGAATTGTTGGCGTGACAAGATTAACGATGTAATTCAATATAGAGTCTGCATTCATAGTGATTAGATGGTTGGTTTTGTTTGGCGATAGATCTGATCACCAATCACTATGAATGTTCCCTAACTATTGATTTTATTTGATTATTTGTGGGGATACCTCAGTATCTGACCCCTTTTTTTTTGACCCCTTTTTTTTTTGCAGCGGTCATTAGAGACAGCGAGTTCATTACCGCGCAATAGATTTTGTTGTGTTTAGACATGGTCCTCTCCTTCAGTCGACGCGATTTTGTAGTTTTTGATTTAGATAATTTTCGCCGAATTTTTAGTCAGCTTTAGTGTGTGAGGAGAGCGAATTAAAAAATAATGATGAATAGTGATTCGAAACCATGAATCATATTTATAGTTTAGTTGTGTTGGCTGGGTAAGGTTTATCAAGCCCATGCTCTTGCCGAAACGGCTTTAAAATAGGGGTTTCCCCTATACCTCAAAACTCCTCAGATCAGTAAAATGACATCATTAAATTAATCGGTTTATTGGACTTTACATGTTTCGACAGGCGTTACTACTCACATTGGTTATGACATTTTCTTGGTCTGCAAAAGCAGGGCTGATCTTAAACGGCAGCTTCGAAGGGAATGATGTCGCTGAGGGTAAATGGAAGTGGTACACGGCGGATAAAGTTCAAGGTTGGCAAGGCTCAAACATTGAAATTTGGGACAACTTGTTTCAATTTGATTCATTCGATGGCAGCCAACACATAGAGTTGAATTCCCACGGTTCAAACAGTGCCGATCCATTTTCAATTTATCAAACGTTCGAAACGGTTGTCGGTCAAACCTATGAGTTGTCGTTCGCTTACAGCGCACGAAAGTCCAATGACGAGGCCTTTTCGGTCGCGTTAGTAGACAGTTTTGCTCAGAGTCTTCTGTTTGATTTGATTGATGATCACACCCGTAAACAATGGTCAGTCTATGAACACACTTTCACAGCCACCAGTGATTACACGACGTTGCGGTTCACCTCTGTGACGCCTACCACTCGAACCGTCGGCAACCTAATCGACGCCGTTGATGTCACTGAGGTAAGTGAGCCAAAATCGATAGCCTTGTTGACGTTGGTCATGGCGGCGCTGTTCTCTAGGAAACGTCTGTTTCGCAAATAAGTCTCTATGGTCAGTCGAACAATTGTGGCTAAGACCTTAGCTTGCCGCTTGAGCAGAACGGGAATCCGCTGGACTAAGCTTTAGCAGTCCCGATAGATCATCTGAAGTGGATGGCTTGCCAAACAAATACCCTTGAAACTCCTCGCAACGACAATCCTACAAGAAAGATCTTTGCTCTTGCGATTCTATTCCTTCAGCTGTTCATAAATTGCTTTTTCTCTATCCAATGTTTCAGTAACCTAACGTTTTCCAAAGGAATGATGTTTATGACCCAGCCAGTTCGCGATTACCCCCGCATACAATCTCTCGACTTTCTGAGAGGTATCGCAATATTGGGCATTCTGATCATAAATATTGAGTCTTTTGCCTTTACTAATCCCTGGAGCCACTATCAATATGGTTTTGAAAGTTCAGCGGATGTGACGACGCGTTTTTGGGTCTACTTTTTGGCTCAAGGCGAATTCTGGGGACTATTGTCGGTGCTCTTTGGTATCGGTTTTTACATCTTCTTGGAACGACTAGATAACAAGGGGCTTGGATTAAAGGCTGCCGATATCTTTGCACGTCGTTTACTGTGGCTTTTTGTAATTGGTGTCATTCATGCCTATCTGATTTGGGACGGAGACATTCTTTACCATTACGCTATTTGTGGCTTCGTTTTATTCGCATTTCGATCGTTTTCAATCAAGCAACTGGCGCTTCTGCTGTTGTTGCCACTGAGCTTGTTTTTGTTTCAATCTTACGAACGAACGTCATCGACTCAAGAGAAATACCAAAATTACCTCGCATAAAAAAGTACTGACAGCGCCGACTTAACCAACGAACAAGAGAACAAAATAGACCGTTGGGAACGCCGTTACTCTGAGAAACCACACACTGCAATCAAGAAACCATCTACACGAGAAACCTATTGGCAGAGCGTTCAAGAAAATGCAGAAAACACTAAGGTAGACAGGGGAGAAGTGTTTTATCGGAGTATCTTTTTCAGAACATTGATGCTGATGGTTGTTGGCATTATTTTGTATCGCTTAGGTATCTTTTCCGACTATCGGAATGTGCAATATTACTGGCCGCTGACATTAACCTTTTTGCTCTTTGCCCTAATGGTCAATTACCAGCGCTACTATCACTGGACTTATACCAACCACCAACCAGTGGTCGATGTACTTCGTGGCTGGATGTACTTGTTCCCTCGAGAATTGCTAGCGATCGGCTATGTCTTAGTGCTCAACGGTTTATACCAGTTGATACTAAAAGGCCGAGTGAAACTAATAGAAAATGTCGGAAAAATGGCTTTAACCAACTACATTTTACAAAGTGTTGTGTGTGGTTTGATCTTTTACGGTTATGGGATGAACTATTTCAATCAACTCACCCGCTCGGAGCTTCTGCCTATCGTTGCCGCTCTGTGGCTCGTTACCATCCTATTCAGTACACTTTGGTTAGCACGATTCAAAATGGGACCACTCGAGTCGCTCTGGCGCAAACTGACTTATGCAGGGAACGAATCCAGTTCCAACGTAACACGTTGATACAAAATCGGTGATAAGGGGTGCTTGCTTTTGCGCAAGCAAACCGATATCTATGCTCCTTCGCCCCGAAAAAAGGATACATCATGGCCAAAGGTGGCTTACTGCTAGCGACCGTTCTACTCGTGTTATTAGCTGCTTGCAGTCCAAAAGAGGTTGAAACCGACTCGATGCGTTTTACTAAAGTGAAGTTACAAGAAGTGGCTCGCATTGCCGAAAAAGGCAATAAACTCTTGTCGCCACAAGTAATTCAATCGCCAGAGTATCATTATCAAACTCTGTTTAAGGCACAAGATATTCACGCCGAAGCAGTGAAGGTAATGACTAAAGCCAATATCTATGACGCCAACGTTCCGGCCTTTAATGCGCTCGAAGAAAACCTCATGACGGTGCGAATCGCGCTCACACACCAAACGTTTGGACATCTAGAAACGGCATTACGCAAAGCGTCTGTTTTGATTGACGATTGGTATGAAAATACCCCTTCCCGCATTAGAAAAAGTGACGTTGCCGATCAAAATGAGCTGATGCGCACAATAGAGAAATCAACCAGCAATTGTTGTCTAAACTTAATCAATGCCAATTTTGCCGTACTGGAAAAGGACAAGGATAAATTTGGCCGAGTAATAAACTTCACCCTCAAGTTCAATCACTTCGTTAAACAAATGATTTTGCAACAAAAGACCCTCGATGACTTGCTGAGAATGGTGACCGAGGAGTCTGCTGTTTTCGAAAATGCCATCGCCAAGCACATTAAATAGCGATGGTGCCCTGTCCCACCGCTTGATTATTACATCATGCTAGAACGCGATATTTACTTGATCTGACCCGCAGCCACATTGGCCATATCTTGCAGAAAATCCAAAACCGATGCGTCGCTGACATTTTTTGCTTTGACTATCTCAATGGCCTTGTCGTAATTTTGTTTTGCCAGAGCAAATTCTTTCGTCTGCATATAACCGCTGGCTAACGAAGAATAGGCAAACGATGATGAAGGGTAAGTTGAAACGAACCTTTTTAGTGTGTCCAGTGCCATTTCCTGACGTTTTTGTGCGAGTTGAGCGTCTGCAAAGTCAGAAAACACCCGTGGTGGAATTTGAGCTGAATAGCCATATTTGTCGGAGATTGTCTGATAATAACGGGCAACGTCGTCAATACTCGCGTATTTACCGTGCTGCTCCGTTACATTGAAATTCAGTTCATCAAACAGCTTCGGCAAACCTTGATAGATGCTTGGGTATATAGTGCTCTGGTGGGTTTCATCTGGCAATTGTTTGAGCCGCCAATTCAGCCCATTTGGCGCCGCAGATTCCAGCTTCGCAGCAATTCTCAGTGCGTTACTGTACATACCACGACCTTCGCCAGCGACAGTCATATAAAGGTTTCCTGCAAAGCTTTTCGACGAATCGCTAAAACGTTGTAAATTTTGCTCTATTTCTTGTTCCCCCCACCAAGCGGCAGGGCTAATGAGTAAATAGTTGGTAAATATTTCCGGTGCGTTCACTAGTGTATGCAAACCAAACACTCCGCCGTTTGAATACCCAATCAGAGTGCGTGTAGGAAGTACCGGATACTGCTGTTCGACGTAAGGAAACAGCTCTTTTTGTAAAAACTGAGTGAAGTTCTTGGTGCCACCAAAAGCGGGAAACTTGTGTTGCGTCCAGCGTTGATGGCCACTTTGGGGCTCTCCGCTGATAGGTGGCAAATAATCGCGAACGCGCACCGTGGTTTCAATTCCCACCACCATTGTAGGTGGGATCTTGCCTGAGGTAACCAAAGCTTCAACAATACCAACGGTCGCATTAAACATATATTCCGCATCCAGTAGATAGATGACCTGATATTTTTGATTGGTTTCCAGGGTATCTGGGTGATACATCAAAATAGAGCGTTGCTCCGCTAACACTCCCGACTCAATCGTCAGCTTTGTGCCTATTGTTAACGGCTCTTCACTGACCGTTTTAGCCATAATTTGGCTGCAAAAAAGTAATGTAATTAGGCTCCAACCAAAAAGGGTGCGCATATTTTGTCCTTTCATAAAACATCAACCTTGTCTGTGTGTTACGATATCGAAACTCATTTGCATCGCCTAACAAAAGCCACTGATTTTTCGCTGAAATTTGCCTGAAAGCGAGCCCAAAACTGCGACAACCCTATGGAAAGAAAAGATTTTTTAGTTGGTCAACATCGTATTGATGTGGAGAGAAATCAAATAACGGTTGATGGCCAAACCCATAGTGTCACCCCAAAAGCGATGACAGTATTGTGTGTTTTGGCAGATCACCAAGGTGACGTAGTCAGCTTCGAACGACTTATGGCACTTGTGTGGCCAAACACCGTTGTTTCAACTAACACTTTGCAGCGGAATATCTCTCAACTGAGAAAAGTTTTTGGCGATGACAGCCAAAAACAAGCGGTGATCAAAACACACAGTAAACGAGGTTACAGCCTCGAATTGCACATACGTGATCTTACGACTGAATGTGATCACAATACAAACAACGCTGCTTCAATTTCCACGAACTTAGCTGATGACGAGGCTGTTAGCCTTACACCAATGAATTTACGTTGGAAGGCTTTCGTCACCAGTATTGTGGCAACTCTGATCACAGCCTTCGTCGTGTTTTGGCCATCTGCAGATCTCGGTACCGATGTCGTTGGCATCACGCCGATTACCAGCACAGACGCTTTGGAATCCAATGGCAGTTACGATAGGAAAGGAACGTTTGTCGTGTTCCAACGTCATATCGACAACTGCAGAAGTCATATCTGGATCAAAGATGTTAGTACCCACAGAGAGTGGCAACTGACCAAAGACCCTGGCGTTTACACTAAACCGAGTTGGTCATTTGACGGCAACCACATTGCATTTACCCAGCGCAATCAATGTAACACCGAGGCACTGCAAGAGCCTATGTGTTGGTCGGTCAACACAATCAGCGTACTGGACGCCGCCACGGCTCCCCAAGCACCAACCGTTCGAGTCGATTGCCAAAACCACCCAGCGTGGTTGGCAAAGTGGCTACCTGACGGACGAATCACCTACTTACTTGAAGAAGAAGGCAAGCCTTCAATTCAGGTATTTGATCCAAAAACGACGAAGTCGTCGATGCTGTTTTCCAGTCCAGACAAATATACCTACCAATACGAGTACTCACCGAATAAGCCCATATTCGCGGCTGTAAGTGTGGATAATCATCACCAACACGTATTAGAGACATTCGCGATGGACGGTACTTTGTTGTCGTCTGCAGACATTCAGCTACCCGCGGATTTTCCGACAGACACGGCGCTTAATGTTCAGTTTAACCCGACCAATGACGCTCTGCTACTGTCGGCTAATAGTAGTATATACAAGCTTGAAATTGACGGCAGCGTCACTGTCTTAGACAACGGCGGTCGCAACAATCTTCGGGATGTATCCATGCATCCATCGGCCAATTCGTACCTAGCGACAGAGGTCACCGCAGATACCGACAACATCCTCATTACACAGCCGGATATGGTAAAAAGTGACGCAATATTGGATCTATCCGCATTTACATTGTCACGCTCCAATCGCGGCGACGATTACGCCAAGTTTCAGCCCAACGGCCAACTCATTGCATTCACTTCAACCCGCACTGGAAAACGACAAATTTGGCTTCACAGCAACGGTGAAGTTGTGCAGTTCACAGACTTAAAATCCGGCGTACAAACACGCCAGATTGCTTGGTCACCCGATGGCCAGCACTTAGCTGCGATATCTGCAAACCAAGTGGCCGTATGGTCGCTTGATAGCAAAGTAGAAAAGCTCATTACTGAACACAAAATAGAAGATATTCTGCAGTGGAGAAATAACAGCGAATTGTTGGTCAATGCAAGAACCGAGGGTGTTCTCAAACTCTACCGCCTCAACCGTCATACAGGCGCTATGACCGATCTGCGGCTTTCAAACGTGCGCTGGGCGAATGAATCTGAAAAAGATGGACTCATATACTTAGACGATAAAGGTCGGGTGTGGCAACACAATCAAACTGTGGCTTTAATTGAGCCGCTCACAAACCAGTTAGAGCAACCTGTGCTTACCTATAACCGTGGCAAGTTGTACGGAATAAACCACCACAGACAGGTTTGGTCGTATTCCATTGCTCAACAACGTTTCAATACTCTGGCCACATTGCCTAAATCCAGCCGTTATATTTCCGATTACAACGGTGAAGCATTCCTTATCACCGTCATGACGCAACTGAAAAAAGATCTGATTGCTATACATTTACAGTGACTTAATCCTTGAGCAAGGTATATGTTGAGCTCCATTCAAGCGTGCTGAACACCGCCTAGCAGGATAGACAAAACGTTTACTTGGTATATCTATTGCTTTCTAGCCGCCTCAAATTCAGAAAGTTTGGTTAGTCCCGTGCCAATGGTCTAACCAACTGATGTTCATTTCAGCTCAATATTGTCTAGTTTATTGCTTTGTATGGCATATAGCTGTTTTTCGGCTAACTCTGTAAGTTTTGGATCGTTGGAGTTTTGCACCTCAATTAGCCGGCGCTTTGCTTCCTCCTGGCGACCTAACTTAAATAGTACCATTGCCAAATGATAAGTAATTTCGAGATCTTCAAAGTTTAGTAGTTCCGCTTTCTGCAAGCTGGTTAGGGCTTCCTCGAAACGACCTTCGAGTGCATAAGACCAACCTAAGGTGTCGCTAATTTCAGCTATATTTGGGGCCAGTTCATAAGCCCTTGTAGCCAATTCTATAGAGCCTTTGGTGTCCTTTAAGATAAGCAACAGTTGTGCGGCGTTATTTAGCACGGTTGGGTTGTTTGGATAGCGCGCCAGCAACTCCTCATAAAGATTCCTGCAATCTCGATAACGTCCTAGATCCTGCAAGCTATTAGCCAAAGCTAATTTCATGAAAAGATCGTTAGGAAACGAATTTGCCGCAGTTCTCGCCACTGCGAACTTTTGTCTATCTTCACCCTGCGCTTGATAAATGAGATACAACCCCTTTAGCGTACTCAAGTGCAGACCTTCCGACAAAGCGCTTTCATATTTCTCCTTCGCCTTATCAAACTCCCCTAGGTACCTCCACATGTCGCCCTCCACGCGGTAATCAAAAGCATCCTCCTCAGACAACTCTTTCATTTTCTTTAAGTGGTGCTTTGCACTCGCAGCATCTCCCGCTTTTGCCGATGTCAAAATCAGTTTTTCGCGCGCTACGAGATCCTCTGGCGCCAGAATGATTGCGTATTTGTAAGAAATTGAAGCTTCCTTGTAACGCTTGTGATGTTCATACGCTTGCCCCTCTAAAAACCAGACTTGAGGATCTTGGTCGTGGGCCTGTTTCATCACATTAATGGTAGATAGCGCGCCATCAATGTCGCCCAAACTTATCTGAAGGTGTATTTTTTGGAAAGAGACCGACTTCACCGTTTTATTAAGTGACAGAAATTTATTGAGAACATCAAACGCAGCCTCAAACTGTTTTTGTGTCGCATGTATATACGCACTGTTTAGGGTCGAAACAATACTGTTCGGGTTTATTGCTAAGGCTCGGTTGAAATATCGGAGCGCTTGTTCTTGTCGACCTTCATTAAGTGCCATACTGCCAAGTTCTGTCCACACAGATGACGATTGCACCTTTGCCGCAAGCAGCAATAAACGTTCCTTTGCCGCGTCTTTTTGCCCAAACATATAGTCTAGTCGAGCAAGGTGTATAGATGCTTGATGATTGTTAGAATTCAAAGCTAGCACCTTTTCATAGCGCTTCCGAGCCGCTAGCGGATCTCCTAGTAGTCCGAGATAAGAACCAAACAATAGCTGAGCACTTTCACTGTGCGGCTCTCGTTCTACTAGCTCGTTAATATAGGTGAGCCCTTGTTTTACGTCTTTGACCTCTAAAAAAAGTTTAGCAATTAGAAGTAGACTTTGATTGTCCATATCATTGAGTGAACCGGTGTATAGCGCTACTCCGCGATAAACAGAGTCATAATCCCCACTCTCCAAGCTGACGGCCATAAACGATTTAAGATAATCGGCTCGTCCAGGGGCTAACGAGAGCGCCGCATAAATTTGGGTTTGCGCTTGTTTTAACTTGCCCCCATCGATAAAGCTCTTTGCAAGCATCATTCTTAGTTCGTGATCATCCGCAGCTAACTCTATAGCAATTTCAAGCGTTTCTTTGGCGGCAAACAATTCACCCATCGCGCTTTGAGTCGTCGCTAATAACTTCATTGCACTTATATCGCCTGGGTTCTGAGCTAGATATCGATTTAGCTCTTTATTCGCTAATTCATAGGACTCCGCCCTGAAGTTTATAATTGCACTGAGATAATACAAAAGAGGCAGACGAATCTTTGTTTGCTTAGGGACACGATCTAACAAGTGCCGAAGTTCCTGCGTAGCCTCATAAGCACCACTATCGTTGCCTCTTGCTTGTAGTGCACTAACTTGCAGATACTTAGCAACCGGCTCGTTTGGAAAATGATACAGGACGTCATTTAACTCAAGGAGAGCTAGATTAAACTCAGATTGCCCAATGTAAATTGCAGCCTTTATCAATCGCGCTTTGTAGTTTTTCGGGTTTTCGCTGATAAGCTTGTCAACAATAAGCGCCGTATTTGCTAATTCATTCCGTCGAAACAACAAGTTCGCTTTGATCAGTGCCGCTTCGTTTTTCTCGTTGCCAGTTGCCAAAACTGCATCAGCGAACTTCATGGCAGTGTTTAAATCCCCAGTTTCGGAGTAAATGGTGGCCAGGCCTAGCAAGGCGTTTTCGTTTTTCGGCTTAAGTTGCAACGCTTCATTATACGAATTAATTGCTAAAAGCCGCTCGTTCATGCCATGGTAGGCCCGGCCGCGGTAAACATACATCTCACTGTTGAATGCATCTGAATCGAATACCGGTATCGCCAATTCCATTACCGCTTCGTATTTTGATTGATTCAACAACGACTCCAATAGAATGGGCAGTGTAACTTTGGTATCCATTCCAGAATTACTTATTTTCTTTATCTCTACCTCTGCCTCTCTCGCTTTTCGTTGTA
This sequence comes from Alteromonadaceae bacterium, assembly GCA_964229075.1. GTDB lineage: Bacteria > Pseudomonadota > Gammaproteobacteria > Enterobacterales > Alteromonadaceae > Psychrosphaera. The sequence goes on from CAXRBI010000001.1 coordinate 9,740, forward strand.
ATAAGTAAATCCTCGACATTAATAGTCTCGACGCCGCGAATTTAGACTCATGCTCTTTGATGTTTCGGATTTTATCCAAAGCAGCGCTGTATTCCCCCTTTTCGAACAACAGGCTTGCAGCGCCAAAGTGGTTTTTGCTGTCAACCACGCTATCGTCCCCAAGCACACTACTGCACATTGCCAAAAGCAAGGCTCCTAGAGTTGGCAATACTCTATTACCACTCATTTGGACCTCCGTCGTTGGTTCGGAGCCTTGCTCTTAGCACAGCGACAGCGCACAGCACTACAAATATCCAAATAAGTCGTGGTTCTGGTACACTAACAACTTCCACCGCCTCCACTTGAGTCAGTGGCAGGTGGACCTCTGAAGTCGTAAGTAGTGAAAAAACCCCAACTGACCCCTCAATCGGGTTGGCCGCGGTTACTGTTGCATATGGAGCCAGAAGCGCGCCCATGAAAGAATGAGCGAATAGGTTGATAGAAGTCGCCTCATAAAAATTCCAAAGAATCTTTTCTCTTCCTGCAATTGAGGTGAAATGTTGGCCCACCATGTTGGAACTGTTACTCCAATTAACCTGAAGGCCTCCAACGTTTATGATAACAGCATCTAAGTCATTGAAATTCCCAGACAACATTTCGACTTGTTGAACGCTCGTATTGGTAAAAATACCCCACGAATTGATATCAAAGACCGCAACGTCACCAGAAGACAGACTTACATCAGTCTGGAATTGATAAGGCCCGCAGCAGCCCCAAGGAATACTTACCGTGCTATTTGCGCTTAGCTGCGAAAACGATTCAGATGTCTGCTCTAAATCCGCCTGCAATTGAGCTTTTAGACCGGCTAAATTCGAATTCGTAGTTACTGACGTCGCGTTATTTACGAACCGACCGTTTATTTTGTATTGGTTGGCATTTTGCCAAACCGTGTTTGCATTGCTCACCTCAACCGCACCCGCGACGTTTAGAGGGTTGCCACCTACCACCGTACCGGCGACTTGCAGAGAAGCGCCGTCATATGGTGGTGTGAGATGAATACCAAAATTTTGACTGCTCGCTCCGATGAGATTGCCACCGACAAACGTTTTTCCTTCAACCTCTGAGTTTGACATAAAGTCACCCACGGTAACCAAATTGTATTCGCTCAGAGCCATCTGTCCCGCAACTAGTTGAGATGATAGGAGCAAACAGGTCGATGCGGCAAAACCAGCGTAAATGTTCATATGTTGGCCTTTTTATCATAGGACCAACAACCATATGCTTATTTAGAGCCATATTTATTTATGATTTAAAATCAAAAGTTTAAATCGGTAAGTGGGCAAGATATCCCGCGGATTTTCAAATTGATATCTACTTTGCATTGCAAATTGAAAAAAGGAATCCAATACGCTCTTTTAGACTGGCTATTTACTCGCGTTTGCGAGTTTAGGAAACGTCAATAAGATGCTTGTACCATTTCGGGTCGAACTAACGTCGATACTACCATTGTGATCTTCGACAATAATTTTTCTGCTGATAGAAAGTCCCAAGCCAGTGCCCTTTCCAACTTCCTTGGTAGTGTAAAAAGGCTCGAAAATATGAGGCAAAACATGTTCAGGAATGCCAGAACCGTTGTCTTGTATTTCACAATATGCAAGATCATCACCGCCAAATGTTCTAACTTTAACTAAGCCATTTTCGCCGCAAGCATGACCCGCATTTACCAATAAATTGACAAATACTTGATTTAACTTTCCAACATTACCAGACACTTCGGGTACAACCCCCAACTCTAGTTCAACTTCGCAAAATTTGTTTAGCTCGCCACGAAGCATTTTCGCAGCCATTCTAACGACAGTATTTAGGTTGATGGCAGTCATAGAGATGTCGTTGATATTGCTGAACCCTTTGAGATCAATGACAATATCCTTCGCAGTCAATACGCCTTTTATCGTCGATTCTGTTAATTCCGGAATATCTTCAAATATGTAACGCAGTTCCTCGTCATTCAAAAGCCTTGTTATATCTGAGTGCGCTTTAGGATGCTCTCTCAAAGCCTTGAACACCTCTGAAACTGACACTAAATACTCATCAAGCGTCCGCAGGTTACTCAGGCTGTACCCAAGTGGAGTATTGATTTCATGTGCAACCCCGGCTGCCAAAAAGCCAATAGAAGCCATTTTTTCGGACTCAACCAGTTTATGTTGGTTAGCTTCAAGTTCACTCATATTAGCCAAAAGCGCCCGATTCAACTCTTCAACTTTGCGTCTTTGACTCTCAAGCTCTTCTTGATATAGAGCGGACACTATTCTTGGAGCAGCGATATTTGCGATGACTTGCAAGAGCCTCATTTCAAGAACTGAATAATCATTCGGTTGGTCTGATTCAGAGTCTATAACTGCGATTGTCTGACCCTCATAAATCACAGGAACTGCGAGTTCAGAGCGACCATTAAATTGGTCGTAAATGTACCTAGGGTCTGTTGTTACATCGGCCACATTTTCAGCGATTCCAGTGGCCGCAACAGTGCCCACTATGCCTTTACCAATAGGAATCTCTATCTGTTTAAAAATTCTTCTTTGTTCTTCGCACTTTATGCCAAAAGCCGCCTTTTGCACGAGAATATTGTCTTTACGAAGATAGATCACGCAGTCGGAAAAGCCCATTATGTCACCGACCCCTTGTGCAATAGACCAGAGTAAATCGTCCAAGCTCGCCTTATCTAGCATCGCTAGGGCAAACTCGTTAATTTTTTCTACACCTTCGAACAATCTCAATACCTCTAGCACAAAAGCTTGTGCGATTATTGTTTTGTGCGGCTGGTAAAAGCACATACTCTAATAACCAAATATAGCGTATTTGAATCCAAATAAGAGATTCACAACTCTGTACGAAAGATAAATAGTAAACATTGAGAGATGAGAGTTAAACATTCAAGACGACTGTCCAATGAATTTGAGTCGGCTCAAAAACACCACTGGAATCGGAGGGAGAATTTCAAAATTAGACACTCAGTTAGATCGATTGCCATCATCAAACTGAGTGTCAATGTAGGAGCTATGGTTGGTAATAAGTCGCCGCGCCTGGACCGACTGGCATACCCAGCAAGAAAACCCAAACGTAGAATAATACAGTCCAACCCAGGATGAACACCATGGTATACGGTAGCATCATTGCGATCAGCGTTCCCATACCTAGATTCTTTTGATATCGGGCTGCCATCGCGAGTATCAGACCAAAATAACTCATCATTGGAGCAATAACGTTCGTCACTGAATCACCAATTCGATAAGCCGCTTGAATAACTTCTGGTGCAAATCCAATCAACATTAACATCGGTACAAAGATAGGCGCAGTTACAGCCCATTGCGCCGACGCGCTTCCCAATGACAGGTTGACGATGCCACACATCAGAATGAAGAAGATGAAGACTTCTGGGCCAGTCAAACCCAATGCTTGTAAGGTCGCTGCGCCTTTTACCGCCAGTACAGTACCTAAGTTAGTCCATTTAAAGAAGGCAACAAACTGAGCCGCAAAGAAAATTAGGGTGATGTAGAGACCCAAGGTGCTCATACTCTTGGACATCGCATTGATCACGTCTTTGTCGTCTTTCATCGTGCCAGCGACTTTACCGTAGACGAAACCTGGGATAGCAAAGGTAATAAAGATAAACGCGACAATGCCTTTTAGGAACGGCGAACCTGCCACTGCACCCGTTTCAGGGTGACGCAAAATCCCCCACTCCGGAACAATTGTCAAAGCCAAGATGCCACAAAGAATCAAGAAAGATAGACCCGCCATTTTCAGTGCGCGTTTCTCTTGCGCAGTTGGTGGTTCCATGCGTTGCGGCTCAATGTCGATAGACGCATTATTCATGTCGAATTTACCGAGACGAGGCTCAACAATCTTTTCAGTGACCATAGTACCCATGAACGCAACAAAGAAGGTTGAAATGAACATGAAGTACCAGTTGACTTCCGGGCCAACCACATAATCTGGGTCAATCATGTGCGCTGCCGCTTCGGTGATCCCAGACAGCAAGGGGTCAACGGTGCCTAACAACAAGTTTGCGCTGTAACCAGCGGATACGCCGGCAAATGCAGCCGCCAATCCGGCGAGGGGGTGACGACCCAAAGAATGGAAAATCAAGGCTGCTAGAGGAATCAATACTACATAACCTAGCTCAGACGCTGTATTGGATACAATACCCGCAAAAACGATTGCAAAGGTAACGCCCCGCTTTGACGCGTTTAATACCAAAGAACGTAAAGCCGTTGCTAACAATCCGCTGTGCTCTGCAACCGCAACACCTAACAGGGCGACTAATACCGTGCCTAATGGCGCGAACCCGGTGAAGTTGGTTACCAAGCCCATGACAATGCGTTGTAAACCTTCCGCGGACATCAATGAAATCACTTCAATCATGCCGTCTTCTTCACGACCTTTCGCGCCAACCGGTCTAGGGTCAGCCACGGCGATATCGAAATAGCCCAAAATACCGCTCAATAAAACGATAAATACTGACAACATGGCAAACAAGGTTACCGGATGCGGCAGTAGGTTACCCAACCACTCTACTGTCGACAAAAACCTTGAAAACAAGGAGTTTGGATTATTTGTCGGCTCGTTCATTTCAGCCGGTTCTGTTTTGCTCGTCATAGTTAATTACTTATCAACATGCCAAAAAGGCAATTTAAAATTGCGTGAATCGAAACGTGAAAGTCTACCCAATCTCGCGGGGTGAAAAAAGCTTTTCTATCATTAAGTCTTTTTATGTATGAGGGGCCTAAGAAAATTAGCCGCCATGTGCGCGACATCTTTCAGGAAAAATCGATTTGCTTTTGCTTTTGCTTTTGCTTGAACGGGATCTCGCTTTCTTCCAACCCCTTTCCAAATTTCATATATTTTACAATAATATAAGCCTAGCCAAAGACGTTTAATACGCGCTTGATGAATTCGAATGCAAGCTCTTTCGCAGTGTTTCGTTAATAGCTACATTGGTTCAATCAAATACAAGGAAGAAACAAAGATGGCAAACAATACCGGCTACATTCCCCATTTACATGCGTTTCGAGGCTTTGCCATCATCAATATTGTGGCCGCTCACTGTTGGTCATTTATGATTTTTTGGACAGGGAATTTAAGTTCGGAAGCCATCACTTGGCTATTTTGGCTGACGGAAACCTTGTTTCACGGTTCAACTCTTTATTTTGCTATCCTCTCTGGCCTGCTTTATTCGAAGGTATTACACCGCATGCCTTGGAAGCGTTTTTATCAAAACAAAGTTAACTATGTGCTGCTCCCCTATATCACGGTAACGCTGACGTTTACCGCCGTCTATTGGCAATTTTTTCTGCAGCTGCCCGCGGTGGAGGATTCTTTCTCGGGTTATGTTGGGGTGGCCAGCAAAAACCTTATCACCGGAAACGCAGGCATTCACTTTTGGTACATCCTGGTGTTAATCGCCATGTTTTTGGCGACCCCTTTACTGAACTTTTTGCAACGCAATACAAAATACGGAATTTGGTTGGTGGCGCTAGTACCTTTGCTGGTGTCCCGCAGCCCATTTCCGGATTTTCTAAAACCGCAGTCATTTGTTTTTTTCATTGGCGCTTATGCTTTGGGAATGGCTATCGGCGCAAATTATGAGCGAGTGCAGCTATGGCTTGGTAACCAGCTCAAGCTACTTAGCACTATCGCGTTCATTGCCAGTATTGGGGTTCTTCTAACCTACGTTTTGGATTATCAGCAACAAGGGATGTTTTTTTTGAGGCAATCGCTGATATACGTTCAGAAAACCACGATTTGTCTATTGGTATTGCATTGGTTTGCACGAAAAGAAAATACTCTACCAAACTGGCTCTCGACGCTCGGAACCTATGCTTTTGCGATCTTTTTCTTGCACGTCGTGTTCATCGACTTTGTCATTCAAGCGGTACGTGAGACTTTAGCAGAGAGCCGGACGGTAGAGTTGATCGGATTGTTTGGTAGTTTGAACTTGCTCGCAGGAGTGCTTGGAAGTGTCTTTATTGCCGCGGTAATGAGGTGGCTGCTTAAAAAGCACAGTCGACATGTATTGGGTGTTTAGCTTTTGATCATAAACGGAGCGGATCAGGGGTTATGGACCCATTGGGGCACATCGCCGATGTAGGTTCGCTCGATTTTCTTTACTCCCCCAACCTTTTTAAACTTGTCAAACGCTTGGTTAAATTGGTCTCTTAGCGATTTAGAATGAAAACCAACGGCAGCTTGTACCGAAGGGATAATCGCGTTTTCTTGAATCTCGTGAAGTCGACCGAACTGGTTCATTTCCCTTAAATAGTAATAAAAGATGTAATAATCGAGAACCACCACATCCGTTCTATCTTTGAGTAATAGGCTCGATAAAACCGACATATTTGAATACTCAACGTATCGGTTTTTTCTGCTCATAGACACAAACTGGGGCCCCAAATATCCTCTTGCGCCTTGAAACGTTGCCACACGCAGATCTTGGATATCTTTTAGCGAGGAAAATTTTGTATTCGCTTTGGAGAAGACGGTGGGTCGGTAATTGATCACAGGCTCACTAACATAAAAGCCGTCACTGTCGGAGGTAACAAAGGTAGGTACAGTTAAATCAAACAAGCCCTGCTTTACTGATAGCTTACAACGTTCCAGCGGCGCATAGACAACATCAACATCGTAACCCAATTCCACCAAAACGCTGCGAACAATATCGATGTCGATTCCATCGTTCGATGCTTGAATCATGTGTGGCGGACCGTCTTCGGTACTCAAAGTCAGCATGGGTTTCGCCGCAAATGACGACTGCCCAAACACAAACATAGCGAGCGCTATCCAGCAGCCCAAGCGCCGAAACGTTACTGAAACCATGTGCGTGACTGTTCCTTTCCCTGCATCCATTTATCCCTTTAAATCTAGCACAAAAAACAGTTTCTGCCGCTTAACACAAATGTTTATCCGGTCAGAGTTTTGTCCTTATTTCGCCGCCACAATTTGACCATCTTCAATATGTAAAACGTCATCTTCTGTCTTTATCAGTGAGCGATCGTGCGTGATCATAATCACCTTCATTTCTTGCGCCAAAGTGCGCAGCAGAGCTAAGAGTTCAATGCTGTTTTTTCGGTCAAGTGCTGAGGTTGGCTCGTCTAAAAGTAGCACCTCGGACTTTCTCAACAACGCGCGAGCAATAGCAAATCGCTGCTTTTCACCGCCAGAGAACTGATTCGCTTGCTCTGATACAGTTTGTGCTAAGTCGTAGTTAATTCGCTGCAACCACGGTTTTAGCCCGACCGATTCCAGCGTTTCGATTATGTCCGCTGTCTTTAATTCCGTATCCAACCCTAATGTTATGTTTTGCAAAATGCTGGCGTGCAGTAATTTAGGCTCTTGGTCGACCCAAGCGATTGCGTTTCGTACAGAACTTAATTCTAACTCAATCAGTGCCTTACCATTTATGAATACATGTTCATAGGTTTCTGGGTAGAAACCTAAAAACTGGCTTAACAACGTGCTTTTGCCACTGCCACTTTCCCCGAGCACCACAGACAGCCCTTGGGCAGTAAAAGAATGCGTGATACCCCTCAATATGTATTTGTCTTCCCGAACAAAATTTAGGTCTCGCACCGCCAGTTCTTCAATTCGGCCGATGGCACTGCCTTTGCCTTGGTTTTCTACCGGCATTTCACTGATTTCAGTCAGACGACTTGCAGCACCTATCGCTCTATTAAGATTACTGAAAAACATTGCCATCGACATGAGCGGAAAGGTAAGTCCAAATAAATACAACAAAAATGCGGTGACGGTTCCAAGCGTCATAGTGCCCTGTTTTAACCAATACGCCGCAAATGCCAGAATTGCTATCATACTGATCATTAGTACTAAATTGGCGATTGGGCCGATAAGAGCCAGTACTTTGGTCGCTCGCATTTCCTGCAGAAAGCACTCTTGCAACAAACCGCTGGACTGACGTTGTAACTGACGTGTCGCATTGTGCGATTTAATCAGCCTACCGTAGCGCATCCACTCAGTAACATACTTGAGTAAATTTGCTTCAGCAGTTTGAGTCGCTTTGCCAATATTATTCATCATCAGTGCAATCGGAGTAATAATGATAAAACCAACAAGCACACAACTGACCAATACTAAAGTCAATCGCCAATCCAGTACCACCATAATGATTAGGACGGCGACCAAAGAAACTACGCCCGTTAGTAAACCAATCAAATCCTCGGCCAGCACCGTTTTTACTTCGCTAGAATCATTCACGACACGTGCGCTTAATTCTGCGCTATGTTCAGTATCTAAACTGTAGCTTTGGCTCTTTAGTAGCCGCCCTATCAGACTAAAACGCAAACGAAAATTTATGCCGTGGCCAAGTTTTCCACCAAACCAGCCCAACAAAGCTTCTAACAATGCGGCAAACATAACGATGGCAACTAAACCCCAGATGACGGTGGCATTTGCCCCTTCGGCACTAATAGAATCAACGAGATAGCTAGAATAAAGCGGTAAGACCAATTCCAAAGCGGTCGTTACGAGGACAAGTAAAACGAGCACAACGAACGATTTGGTGGATGGTTTGTGGGGTTTTAAAAGATTCCATAACGCTTGAGCGTTGTCTTCTTTTGGCGTTTGCGCTTCCAATTCGACACCTTTGGGCAGTATTTTTCTGTCCCCAATACTCTACTACCAATGCAATGTTTGCTGAACCAATTTTTGTTTACTTATTCGATGATATGCGGCAGCTGAGCCATAACGGCTCAACGCCTATATTTGTATATACAAGAAACTTATTGGTTCAACCAAGTTAAAATATCTCGTGTCCTTGAGCGCCAACTGGGTTCGTCGTGAGTGCCGCCTTTGATCACTTGGTAGCGCACATTGGACGGTGCAAAACCAGATTTTATTAGGGCGTCATGTACTTCTTGGGTTTCATTCAGGATGTCGTCGCCAAACAAACCGAACTCATTGTCGCCCATGTCCATATGGAAACGCACTGGCATGCGTTTTGGCGTTTGAGCAATGAATTCCAACCATTCCTCAGCGACCAGACGCTTCAAAAACGCCGAGGACAAACAGCCAGCTTTTGAAAACGTTTCCTGATGCAGAAGTGCTGTGTAACAGGAGATAAGGCCGCCCATCGAACTGCCCATAATGCTGGTGTGTTCGCGTTCTGGCAAAGTGCGATAGTCTTTGTCAATTTGTGGCTTTAAATCGTTTACAATCCAATCTGCAAATATCTTCCCCTTGCCAAGCTTACCCTTTTGCCAGTTTAAAATAGACCAGCCGGCGCCCCCCAAATGAAACGGCAAGTACTCCATTGTTCGATTCTCAACAGCGTGATCGATAGCGACGACTATGGACGTAAGTTTTGAACCTTCTTTCGCCAAACTTTCCATTAATTCGTCAATTTGCCACTCACCGGCGTTTGCTGTTTTGTTGTCGAATACATTTTGCGCATCGGTCATGTAAAGTACCGGATAAGATTTGTTACTCGTTGAATAGTCAGGTGGTAGATAGATTCGCAACTGACGTTTTCCCGCAAACGTCGGCAGTTCTATTTGTTTGAATATCACATTACCAACAATGGTGCTCGGGGCTTCTTTGTCCGATAGGTCCGCCCAATCTGCGACTTCTAAATTGTAACTGTGGTAATTCTCAGAAATAAGCAAATTGCGATTGTCTCGATTGGCGCCAGAGGCTGCAATTTCGACCGATTCCCAATCACCACGAGTGACTTTAAAATTGAGTACCGTGCCTTTTTTCACATCTGTAAACTTGAAGTAGTAACGTCCATCCGGCTGCAAAGTCAGTTCATAACCTCGAGCGTCAGGATTCCAACTGTTAAAATCGCCTCCCAAAGACAGGGTGGCATTTTTTGGCGTGTTATCCGGTACGCTGACAAACAGTTCGACCTCGGCCGCCTTTAACGGTAAGCCAATCACAAATATCATTAAAAATATAAAAACGTGTTTTTTCACTTGAGCGTTCCTTTCAACCAGAGCACGAATAACGTAACTAAACCCTATCAGTTATTCGGTAAAAAACACCTCAATACATACGTATGAATTGCTCACACATGACTGATCCTAAAAATAAAAAATGGGCACTTCCTCTATCCAGCGCCCACCAAACTAATATTAGACCAAGGGTGCTCCACTAGTTTCCGCTTTCGGTTTTTGCCACTTCCGCAACTATAAGCTGTGGTTTAACGACCAGCCCTGCCAAACGATACGCCAACCTCTGGATCTCTCCTCGGCTCTTTTCTCCCTTTCCATTGGTCATTATGGCCACGGAAATGTCGTATTTAGGTACCAACATGAAAAAAGCGTTGGCCCCCACTGATACGCCACCGTGATGGATGATGTCGACCATGTGGTTTTCATCAACAATGTGTCTGGTCTCGTAGTGACGCCAACCTAAAGCATAAGACTGTGGGTTTTCCTCTCCATCGGGCATTAATTGAACAGCAGTCATTTCACTAAAACTAGCGGCGCTGAGAAGCGAGTTCTCCAATAACGAAGAGCCAAGTCGAACCAATTCAGAAGGAGTCGAAACAAATCCGCCACCCGCCACCTTGTTGGAAAGGTTTTGTACCGGAGTGTCACTGTATAAGCCGCCATCTGAGTTGTAGAATCCGGCTAATGCAGACGTCTCAGACAATAGGTGTTCGGCCGCAGTCAATGACAGCCCCAGTGGTTCGGTGACCAATTCAGCAACTAACTGTTCAAACTTTTTACCGCCAGCCGCTTGCATCACCGCACTTAATAGAGTGTAGCCATGAGTTGAATAAGCAAAGTCTTTACCAGGCTTAAATAACAAGTCATCGCTACTGAATTGACTCAGCGCTGCAATCGAGTCCTCAAAGGCAACGTTGGAAAAGCCGTCGGTTGGAGGGAATTTGAGTGGCTCAAACTGATAGTGGCGAACGCCCGCGGTGTGGCTCAACAATTGCCTTGTCGTAATTTGCTCAGCGTCGTGTGGATGATTAGGCAGGTACTCAGAGATTGGTACATCCAAGTCAATTATGCCCTCTTCCACCATACGCATCAGAGCCACCGCCGTCACCGATTTCGACACGCTGCCAATGCGATATTGTGTATTCAGATCTGCAGGTGTCTTCGGTTCAACTTTGGCCAAACCCGCAGTACCGGCCCAGACCAACTCGCCACCGACGCTCATTGCACCGGATATTGAAACAGACTGAAGCTCTTGTGCCAATGACGCCAACTGTTGCTGTGCATTTTTGCCAATACCCGATTCGTCACTTCGAAACACCTCCTGGTGAGTTAAGTGGGACGCAGGCAATTGATGCCTAGGTGTCTGCCAATACCACATCCAAGTTTGTAAGATGACTAGGTAAGTACCCACCAACAACAAAGGGATACTCGCCCATTTCAGTACCGTTTTAATTTTCATAACTGTCTCCTTAAAATACGTGTCGATTTACATCTCGAAACGATAACTCTATATTTGTCGTCACATTGAAAAGCACTACGCCTACACCCAACAAGCAAATTTGGATGAATGGCTCGGGAACTGGATGACTGACTCAACTCAAAGGACAAATAGCGCATTGAGCCTTTGGCAATTTTTTGCGCTAATGGCTGTGCTGTATGGGTTTGCGCTGTTTATCTCGCATCAAACCACAGTGTTTGAGAAAACCTATTGGTCCGGATATGACCTAAAGTCACTTAATGAAGGTGGCGAATGGATCGCGGGAAATCGGTTTGATATTGGTACTGAATCGGCCATCAGGCGGTTGCGATTTGAAATTAACATTGACGAATCCCCTCACTGGCAGAAACCCGTTGGGTTGCGTATCGGCGGGCCATTTTCAGCGGAAGTTTTTTGGGATGGTGAACCCATTGGCAACAAAGGCAAAGTAGGTACCGATTCTGATACAGAAACCCCCGGCCCCATTGACTTCGTCGCTTTCATTCCACAGCGGTTGTTAGGCCAAGGCAAACATCAAGTTGAAGTGCATTTATCAACCCAACATTTGTGGATGCGAGACGACTCGGTATTTCACTTCATTCAACTTGGCCCCTACCGTGACAACGGCCGCCGTGAACTGCGGTATTATGCAGCTCCACTGATCATTCTTAGCGCTCTCTTGTTGTTGAGTTTTCAAAGCCTGAGAATTGGCCGAAGCGCGGGCAACCCCTTACACATTGGATTAGGTTTGTTTGGTTTTAGCATCAGTCTATTGTTGATCTCAGAAGTGTCTCGGGCAGTGGTTAACTACCCATATCATTTTCATGAACTCCGTGGCATTGTCGGTTGGAGTAGCAATATCCTCGCAGGTTTAGCACTGATTTTTACCGCATACAAAACTCTACCGGGTCGCTTGAGTAAGAGCATCCTGGTCGCTGGTTTTGTTCTTTTCATTGCCAGTCACTTTATGAAAATGAGCAGTGGTGATATGCGTCTTGCGATGGACTTTATTCTATTAGCTCTTGGTCCCTCATTCGCCGGTGCTGCTTTGATGTTCCAGCGCAACATCCACTACGTATCCGGGTTTTCTTTGTTTTGGCTTGCCTGTGTTTTCTCAAATCACTTATCCACTGGCCTATTTTTAGACAGCTTCCAATTCCTTGCTGCATTAATTTTGATCGGTGGTGCCTGGCTCTGGCTTTATGTCAAAAGAGAAACCCCTGCGTCTGCAACTAAAGATGAAAGTGTATCCAACTGCTTCGAGATACGTAATGCGGGTACTATCACAAAGATCGACACCCAGATTTGTTTTGGTTTAAAAGGGGAAGGAAATTACACCACCTTGTTACTGGAAGATGGTAAGACCCTTCTTCATCAAAATGGTCTAGGCGCTATCATGGAAACCAATCCAGCCGGTTTCGTTAGAATTCATAAATCCTACGCGGTCAATTTACGGTGGGTTAAACAACTTAAAACAGCGCCGGGCAGTAAATACTGGATAGAACTAACCAATGGTGAAACCTTGCGCGTCAGTCGATATCGGGTTAACGAGCTACGTTCTCACATGTTCAGTTAGAGCTAGGCAGCTATTCCGCCATTTCTTGGTGGTTGCTAGGAACTCGTATTCGAAACTCACAGCCCTTATCCGGTGCCGTCTGACAATCGATGGTGCCACCCAATGTTTGAGTAACAAGATTGTAGATGATGTAAAGTCCCAGCCCAGAGCATGCACTTCTGCGTTTGCTGGTGAAAAACGGATCGAATGCCATTTTTCGTACATCTTCTGACATTCCAACTCCATTGTCTTTAAACATAAATTCAACGGTATCACCTACTTTTTTTAGTGATATTGTCACCTCGCCATCGCCTGATTGGTTAAATCCATGAGCAATCGCATTATCAATTAGGTTACTCATCACATGTGCCCAAACAGTGGGATAATCGAAGCTACTTGGCCACGGACTTTGCAGATCTAAGTGGAGATGGATTTTGTGGCGTTTGAATTTCTTTGTATAAGTACTAATGACATCACGCAGATAGCCTGCCAGGTTTAGTTCGACACAATCGTTTTCGGTTTCTTCGGCAGCCACCAGCTTAAAGCTACTGATCATATCCGAGGTGTGACTGAGTTGGCGTTCCATCATCTCGTTGGCCTGATCTAAGGTATCAAGAAAGTCGCCCAATTCTTGACTGGTCAAGCAACGGGTTTCATAGGCTTTGCGGATATTACTGGACAGTGACTTAATGTGGGAAGACGAGGTGACAGCAACCCCTAATGGGGTGTTTATTTCATGAGCAAAACCGACCACGACGTTTCGTAGCGAGGCAATTTTTTCCCGTTCGATCAACTTACCCTGTAATTCTTGGAGTTCCTGATAAGCTTCTTTTTGTTTGAGATTCGCGACTGACAATTGCTCTTGCCGCTGTACCTCGCCACTAATATCTTCGATAAACGTCAGCATGTACACTTGCGAACCATGGTGCATAAGTTGATCTTGAACCCTAATCCAAATCACTTCGCCATCGGGTTTACGACTCTTAATTTGCAGCGGCTCGGTGTAACCTTCTTTTACTGCCAATTGGTATCTTTGTTTCGCGGCGTCATGATGCTCAGGCGGCACGATATCGAGTATTGAGGGTAACGTTAAGAAGTCGTCAGGACTGTCAAATCCAAAGATTCGGGCATAATCGCGAGTGCAGTATATGGGTTTAAAATCCTGATGAACTTGTAATGCCAATCCATCGACACCGTCCAAAGCGGCTAACAAGGATTCCAAGCTGAACGGCACCATAACAAAATCGCCTTAATACTATCGTGTACTTAAGCGTAGCAAATCCTTAGAAAAACAAGATCTTTTGAGCCAAGAATTTGCTTATGAGTACATTTCGTTTGTCGCCTGAATAAATCGCGATTTTGAGCACTTCTGATTTTGGTCAGCGAATACCGTGAACCATTATTTGATTAAGAAACGATACCCGACTCCTTGAACGGTTTTTAAAAATTTAGGTTTTTTGTTATCGAGCTCTAGTTTCTTTCGTAACCGGCTAACAATTGTGTCAATAGCGCGAATAGACTCAGGACCTTCGCTTAGACGAGTTGCATCAATTATCTCTTCCCTCGCAAAAACCTTCGGTGTGTTTTCTACCAGTAAAAACAATACCGCTTGTTCCTGCGCAGTTAATGAGATTTCCTCCCCTGCAGAATCCGTTACATAGCGGCTGTCGATTTCAATCACAATGCCATCAAGAGCTACCCGGTTAATTTTAGCTTTGACGGCGACTTTGTTTGCCACCAGAAGGTTGATTCTCAACAGTAGCTCTTTGACTCTGAATGGTTTTGCTAAGTAATCATTAGCGCCGAACTCAAGGCCGACAATACGATCTTCATCGGAGCCCCTTCCAGAGCAAACTAATACCGGCGTTTGATTCCCAGAAGTACTCAGTTTTCTCAGCAGGACCAGGCCGTCTTCATCGGGCAACCCCAAATCCAGTATGATGACATCAAAGTCTTGATGTTCTAATTGTTGCCAACACGCTTCCGCGCTCGCCGCAGTAGCGACCCTGTACCCGGAAACTTCCAAATAAGCGCTGGTGACTTCACTAAGCTGTTGATCGTCTTCCACTAATAACACTGAATACAAAACCACCTCCCCCTAACAGACACATTTCAGACACATCTTAGACAAATAATAGACAAACTTTACTGTTATAACTGGATTATAGGCCAGACTAATGAGTTTCAATTTTTATCTTTGGTTTTAGTTTAAGCATTTGGAGGCTCTGACTATGCATTTTGATCAAGGCAGTATCGTCATCATAGAAGATGACAAAGAATATTTAAGCTTATATACGGAAATACTAAAGAATAGCTATAACGTGCATGCTTTTGATTGCGCCAGCAAAGCTCTCGCTGAGATTTCGGAAATAAAGCCCCAGACCGTGATTTTGGATCTCCACTTGCCAGATTCTGATGGGTTTCAAGTATGTCATGCCTTTGCTGAACAGGGTTTATCCCCGTCGGAGCTCGATATTATCGTCGTTTCTGGTGACAGCAACAAAGAACAAAAGTTGCGCGCATTTGAGGCTGGCGCCGCGGACTTTCTCAGCAAACCATTTGAAATCAAAGAGCTGCAACACAAAATTGCTAGCAGCGTCGAACGACGTTTAACCAACAAAAAAATCGCAGAGGCGACTGAAGAAAGTAATGAGCTGATCTATAACTCAATGGAACAAGCATCTCAGTACAGTCAGATCATGCATTTTTATCAGAGTTTAAATCAATCCGGTACGGTTGCTGAAATCGCCTTTGAGTTTTTTGCTTTGATGAAATCTTTTGGTTTAAACACGTCCATCTGCTTTCGCCTCCCCACCGTCACTTGTTTTCGACAAGATGCCGTTGAACCGCAACCGATTGAAGTAGAAATATTTGAGATATTGCGCCAGCAAGGTCGGCTGTACGAATTTTCAAATCGATTGATGGTGAACGACATTAACGTTTCTTTTTTGATCAAAAACTTACCAAATGACGATAGCAAACTCGGTCAAATTCGCGACTACGCCGCGGCGATTGTAGAGGTGCTTAACGCCAAACTTCGTGATCTTTATGCCAAATCCGGATTGAATCAAATGACCACTTCACTCGCCTCAAACGTGTCCGAATTGTCGTCTGGGATTGATGATTACAGCGGCGTTATCAATCAAGTCTTAACTAATATGATGACGGAGATATCGAGCAGCTTTCATTCGTTAGACATGACTGAAAGACAAGAAAACTTTCTCAGTTTGTTAATTAGTGACGCTCGTCAGCAACTCATGCTCGCAGACGATAATTTGCAACATGTAGTAGAGAAACTTGCGGCATTACAAAAGCAGTCGGAACAAGTTCAAAGGTCGTTAACGGGGCCTTCCAAAAACGGAACGGCGCAATCCGTCCCACAATTATTTTAACCAAGAGATTTTAACCATATGTTCGAGCGTTTTTTTAATTACTCCAATGAACTTATGTGCATTGCGTCACTCGATGGCAAATTTTTGCACATTAACGACGCATTTGTCGATTTGCTTGGATATTCAAGAGAACAACTCCTGGCTCGCCCTTTTTTGGATTTAGTGCATCCAGAGGACATCGAGAAAACCAAACTAGAAATGCGCCATATTGGGGCTGGTCAAAACACAGTGAACTTTGAAAATCGATACCGGTGCGCAGATGGCAGCACTAAATTTATCAGTTGGAAGTCGACACTTGACCCTGAATCCAATTTGATCTTCGCAACGGCCAGAGACATTTCCACAGAAAAATTGGCAATAAATCAATACGCCCAGCTCTATAAAATGGTGACAGAGAATATCATTTTTGTAAAAACCGACGTCAAAGGAGTGATAACCGAAGTTAACGACATGTTCTGTGAAATAAGCGGTTATGATCGTAATGAGCTCATTGGCAAGACGCACAAAGTGGTTAACTCCGGCGTTCATTCTCACGACTTTTTCAAAAGCATGTGGAAAACCATACGTTCTGGACAAGTTTGGAAGGACGCCATAACAAATCGCCGAAAAGACGGGAGCCAATATGTGGTAGAAAGTATTGTTGCACCAATGTTAGATATTGATGGCAAAGTAGAAGCTTATATCGCTCTGCGTCAAGACATCACAGAACGCATTCAATATCAGCAGCTGTCGAAGAAGAACTTGGATATCCTCAATGAAACTGGAGAGATCGCCAAAGTCGGAGGGTGGGAGCTGGAAATCGCAACTGGTCAACTGTTTTGGACCGACGAAACTTTCAAAATTTTAGACGTTCAAAAACGAAACGGCGCTCATCCCGTTCTTGAAGAAGGCTTACAGCTATTCACCGACGAACACAAACCGATCATCGATAAAGCCGTCAACGATGCCTCACTAAATGGCACGCCTTACGCTTTAGAATTGCAAGCAATGACTCCAAAGGGGAAAGTAAAATGGGTTTACACAAACGGTAAAGCTAACTACCGCGACGGCAAGATATACTCGCTTTCGGGCACAATTCAAGATATCCATGAGAAGAAATTGGCCGAACTCAGATATAAAAAAGAGCGACAGAGAAGTATACAAAGTGCCAAATTTGCCGCCCTTGGCGAACTCGCGGCAAGCGTTGCTCACGAAATCAACAACCCTTTGGGGATCATCTCTGGATATGCCGAACTGATAAAATATCAGGGTCGAGTTGATGAGCAAAAACTTGAAGCGATTATGAAGTCTTGCGATCGTATTGCACACATTGTGAAAAATTTGAAACGCTTTTCCCGCTCAGATAGCTCTCCAACTAAAACCAAAGTAGATTTGTCCGAAATTGTGGTCGACGCAATCTCCCTAACTCAACCAAGAGCGACTCGGCACCTAGCCGACATCGATTTTTTTTCAGACCGAGAGTTTTATGTCAACGGCAATCATATTGAGCTTGAGCAAGTTGTCATCAACCTAATCAACAATGCGGTTGACGCCGTCGCAAAAAAACCGCTGAAACAGATTTCCTTGGAACTGATAGACACCGACTCTGATATTCAACTCAGCGTAATCGACACGGGTGGCGGCATTGATGATGGATTAAAAATTCGAATGTTCGAACCGTTTGTAACCACAAAAACCGAAAACAATGGAACCGGTCTTGGGCTGTCGGTCGTGCGCGGTATCGTCGAAGATCACGATGCCAAGATTAAAGTAGAAAATACGGAACAAGGAGCGGAATTTGTGATCCGGTTTCCAAAATACATAGAGGGGGCCAATCATGGCTAATTTAGTGTACATCGATGATGAAGTATATCTCACCGATATATTTCATTCTCTGTTCAAAGACACCTTCCATGAATTGCATACGTTTAACGACGAATACGAGGCCATAGAACATTGTCTCAGTAACCCTCCGGATATTTTATTCGTCGACTATCGTCTCAAGCGCATGCGAGGAGATGAAGTTGCTCAACGCATTCCAAAAGACGTCCATATTATTTTAGTGACAGGCGACGTGCAAATTGACACGGATTATCAGTTTGACGGCGTTATAGCGAAACCTTTCAAGTTAGTGCAGTTGCTGCACACAGTTGACGGGTTTACTGGTCACTAGACGGAAATGACGGGGGAAGTTTCATGTCTATACAACGATTAATCCTGCTGGATGACGACAGTGCCTATTTGAATATTCTCAGTGGCTTCGCCGAACTCTTGGAGATCGACTTTGAAGGTCACTGCCATTACGACTCTGTAGACGTTAACTCGCTGGAAGAAACCGACATCTTGCTGTTGGACATTTTTATGCCCGACAAAGACGCTCTGGATATCATGTTGGAACTCTCCAACACCGAGTTTAAGGCACAACTTGCAGTGATCTCGGGAGCCGATGAAGAGGTTCTTGAATCAATAAGGGCGACGGCCAGTCGACTTAATATCCATTTTGTTGGAGCCCTGACTAAACCACTAAAACTTGAAGCTTTGCGAGAGCTTTTGATATCGGCTAATCGAATATCTTTCCCCGCCAGCGAACACACCTCTCCAACGAACAGCGACAGCATCAACGCCTTATTCAAAAAATCATCGTTAAACGCCTGGTTCCAAAACGGCTGGGTTTATCCCGTATTTCAACCTCAGTACAGTGTCGAATCCGGCAATATCGTCGGTATCGAATGTCTAACTCGTGTTAACCATCCTGAGTTAGGACGAATCAGCCCAGTGCAATTCATCAGTTCATTGGAGCGTGATGAGGGCATCAATAACTACACCATTAAATTCATTGAATCGGCCTTAGAACAAATTACTGACGAGCTGATCTTGAACCCGACTTTAACCTGCTCTTTTAATATATCCGCACAGAATTTAGACAAGCAATTTGCCGATGAATTGGTCGATGTTTTCAAGCGATTCCAGGTGCCGCCAGAACAAATCACGTTAGAAATCACGGAGAGCATTGCCATTAAAATGTCTGCCGAGGCACTTTACGCAATATCTCGATTGAAGATATTTGGTCTCAAACTGGCGATTGACGACTTTGGAACGGGTTACTCTTCAATCAGTCAACTTGTAGACCTTCCTTTCAACGAGATTAAAATTGATCGCAGCTTTGTAAGTCAGTTAAATCAAAATGAAAAAGCCAAAGCCATCGTCACTGCTACATTTAACTTAGCAACAAGTTTAGACTTCAATTTGGTCGTTGAAGGCGTAGAAACCGAGGAGCAACTGACCTACCTAAAACAACGCGGCAAGTGTGTCATCCAAGGATTTTACTTTTGTAAACCGTTACCGATTGGCGAGTTTCGCAACACCTTAAGAGTGGATAATGAAAGTCGCGATTTGATGCCCAATGTCAAAATTTGTCATTCCGAGTGAGTGGAGAACAACATGACCTTATCAAAATATTTTCCAAACATATGCTTGCTCATTTGCATGGGTATGTCTTTCGTCGCTCAATCGCAAACGCTGAGACTCGGAACCAATGTATGGCCCGGCTACGAGCCGCTGTATTTTGCTCGCAATGAAGGTAAATTATCGACCGATGAGGTTAGGCTTGTAGAGTACCGTTCGGCAACTCAGGTCATGAACGCAATGAAGTTTGGCGCCATCGATGCAGCCGCATTGACCTTAGACGAAGCCATTTCACTCACCAATGATGGCATCCCTCTTTCAGTGATTCTCATCACTGACATTTCAAATGGCGGTGACGTCATATTGTCTGATCCAAAGATTACAGCGGCTGAACAACTGAAGGGAAAAGTAGTCGGTGTAGAAGACACCGCACTTGGGGCTTACATGTTGTCACGTTTTTTAGAACTCCATCAGCTCAGTATGAGGGACATTTCCCTTAAAAGACTGCCGATCTATAAACATGAAGGAGCATTTAAGAAAGGCAAAGTAGATGCCGTTGTTACCTTTGAACCGGTCCGCAGCAAACTCATTGAATTTGGTGCAAGCACCTTGTTTTCCAGCAGTGAAATAGCTGGAGAAATTGTTGACGTGATCGTTGTAAGAAGTAAACAAGTTGAAAAATTCAAAAAGGCCAGTCAAGCATTGAAAAGTGCCTGGTCCTTTGCTCTTGAGCAAATTAAACACCGTCCAGACTACGCATACAAGCAGTTAGGCTCCCGATTAAAACTCAATGAAGAAGCCACTCGCGAAGCTTATGCTGGACTCATTTTGCCTGATATGGCTGAGAACCAAAAAATGCTACAGCAAGGTGGTCAGTTGGATCTCACCATCAGAATGATGAAAAAAACCATGATGAAGCAAGGCCTTCTAATGGAAAAAGGGCATAAATCATCGCTTCAAGTTGTTAATTAAAAGTTACCTATGTCAAAGTTTTCTTTGCCAAAAAACTCTTTTCAAGCGGCTTATTTGGTCAGCCTAGGTCTAATCGTTTCTTTGTTATTTGGATTCCATTTCCTGTTCGTTTTACCAACCCAAAACCAACTAAACGTAAACGAGGAAATAGAGCACACCAAAGCTTATCTTTCTTCAACTTTTGAATTTATCCAACCCGCACTCCGTGAGAGAGATGTGGATTTTCTGCAAAACTTTGTATCGAGCTATGCTACGTATCCAGGCATCTCACAGGCGCACATAATTTCTCCGAGTCGCACCATTGTAGCTTCTTCAAACATCGCACTCGAGGACTTAGGGTTAGTTCAACTTAACCCCGTTTTGAAAGACCAAGTCGATCGCTTTTTTGCTGGCAATAGCGCACAAGAAGAATGGTTTAACAAAGAGTCAAACGTAATTACGCTGATGGTCGAGCTTCCATTTCCACCTGATTCCAACGGAATCGGCGGCTATGAACGAGGTATTTTGCTGATTCAACAACAAATTGAACCATTGATAGTTTCGAGTAAAAAACAGCTATTGAAGCAAACCGTAACTGGCAGTGTTGTCGGCTTATTGGTCATCGTCCTGATTCACTTTGGAATCATTCGTCCTTACTTGAGGCGTTTAAACCGTCTGACGGTGGCCATCTCCGCAATCGAGCTAGGCCAACCCATTACTCTTGATGCCGTCAACTCAAACGATGAAATTGGAAAGCTAACGAATGCCTTCAGTATCTTACTCAAACAAATGAGCCAATACACGTTTGTTTTAAATCGCCAAAATGCCGTATTAAAAGCTCAAAGTGATGGCTCCCCAGCAGGTATATTGGTGACCGGCAATGACCCAGCAAGACCATACGTAGAGTGGAACCAAAGATTTCTATCGATGTGGGAACTCCCCGATGCCCTTTTAAGATCGGGAAATTCAGAAGCCGTCGGTCAAGTTGTTAGAGATAAAGTTGAAGACCCAGATAATTTTTATCTACGAATACAACACTTGCAATCGAACCTTGAAGAAGAAGTATGGGGTGAAACCATTTACCTTAAAAAGCATCAATACTTTGAACGATACTCTAAACCAATTTTAGCGGGAGACGGTTCGGCAATTGGCAGAATTTGGTTCTATTTTGACGTCACCGAACGCAATTTAGAAAAAGAGCGGTTTGTCGCATTATTTGAAAATGCGGCTTCCGCAAATATCGTTATCGAAGAGGACGGTCAGATAGTGATGACCAACAAACTCGCGCAAGAGCTGTTTCAAATGGGAAATTGTGAGTTATGCCGTCAAAATATTCACAATCTGCTCAAAACAACCAGCCAGTCATTTGCCGGGAACGATATCAACATTGCTCAAAAAGACTATCAGGAGGCCATTGAAAATCATGAGGTTACCGCACTGACACATGGCGGTAAATCAGTGCCAGTTTTAGTATCGACTAACGAGTTTCCTTTTCACGATGAAAAACAAAAGATTCTCTGTATCCAAGATATAACTCAGCAAAAGCTGCTGGAATCTCAGGTTCTGCAAGCTCAGAAAATGGAGGCTATTGGCCGGCTCGCAGGTGGGGTCGCCCATGATTACAACAATCAGCTCACAGCAATTTTGGGCTTTTCCGAACTCATCGCTGAAAGCAGTAATATTGAAGAAATCCACGCTTACATTCAGAAAGTTTCCGGAGCAGCCGAACATTCAAAGGAGTTGACCCACCAGTTACTGTCTTTTGCCAGGAAAAATGAGCTGACCAACACACGTGTAAACGCACACAAGCAAATTCAGGATGTAGTTGAATTGTTGCAACATTCCGTCAATAAGAACATTAACTTCGAGCTGAGTTTGAGCGCTCCGAACAGTTCTGTGTTTGCTGAACAAACTATGCTGAAAAACATACTCATCAACATTGTTCTAAACGCTAATGATGCATTACCCCGAGGCGGCAACATATACATAACAACACAAGCCTCCGCTCACCCGAAAGAACTAAAAAACATCAGCGAAAGCACCCCTAATCTTGTTTCCAAGCTAAAAATTGAAATTCGTGATGATGGCGTTGGCATCGAGGAACGTGATCTGGAACACATTTTTGAGCCTTTCTTCACAACAAAAGAGATTGGAAAAGGCACCGGGATGGGACTGGCGTCCGCATACGGCGCAATAAAAAAGCTAAATGGTGATATTCAAGTTGATAGTGTCATTGGCAAAGGCACGGTATTCAGTATTTTCCTGCCATTAGCGCCATCGAATACAATAGAGTCGAAGCAGCCTAACGAGTCAAAGGCCAAGCCGCGTCAAACAGCACAGAGTAAGACAGTACTCATTGTCGACGACGAACCAGCGGTACGTGAACTAATTGCAAGCGCTTTAACGGATTTAGGGCACAGATATATAACCGCGGAAAATGGCCAAGAAGCCTTGAAAATTTATCAAACCCAGTGGCGAAACATCGATTTAGTTATCTTAGACAACATGATGCCAATCATGAATGGTCAGCAAACTCTCCAACAACTGCAACAGATTAATTCTTATATAAAAGTCATCGGGATGTCCGGTCATGCCCAGACCAATAATTTTGATTTGCTGATACAGCACCCTCGGGTCTACGCTTGTATTAAAAAGCCATTCAATGTAACGCAGATCCGGGAAGTTATTCGAGAAGTGTTGCATTCGAATACTCATAACTTTGAAAACGGCAACAACGATCCGTTTTTCGCTCATTCCATAGCATCAAATTTAATGCGGCAATAAGGCGGCTCACTAATGAAGTTAAGTACCATAGTTTTCTTAATCTTATTGTCTTGTACCACGGCTCCGCTTTTGGTGTTCCAGTTTATTAACTACGAAAACGAACGCGCTCACACATACGAAGATGCAGTGTCTCGACTAAAAGACATTGCCGATATTCAAAGAAAGCGCATCAATTCTCTCATTTACAATCAAAAGCTAGCAACGTCGTTAATTACTAGCCGAACCCAATTCCGTAACTTATTGCGGCACAGTAATGATGAGATCACATCCGACAAAACCAAAGACATTGGTACCATTCTTGATCAAGCTGCATCGTCGAGCCCCGCAGTTATAGGAGTTGCAGTTTACTTAAAAGATAAATCGCTACTGTATTCAAACTATCGCTTTTTTGGCGACTCTTTCATTGCGAACAACCAGCTCATTGCCGTCGAAAAATTCGGCGAGCAACAAGTCATGGTGTCAACGTCTGAGGTGGACCTCGATGGTCAAACCATCGGCTACCTAGCCATTGCTTTTACTGCTAATGCTTTGCGAGAACTTGTGGGTGACTTCACTGGCCTTGGCTATACCGGTGAGATTGTGCTCGCATCGAGGAACCCCAATGGTGATGCAGTTTTCCTCACGCCTACCCGACATGACCCAGATGTGGCACTTAACCTCACCGTTCCGAAAGAGAATCTGAAAATTCCGATTACCCACGCAATCAATGGGGTCGAGAATGTGTTTACTGATTACTTAGATTATCGTGAGGTTCCGGTATTGGCTATGTCGATGCCTATTGACGAAGTCCAATGGGGCATGGTGGTTAAAATTGACAGAGCGGAAGTGTTTCAAAAACTTGAAACCTTAAAATACGAGTCGCTTCGAAGCGTGGTCATCGCGTTTTTGTTCTCTGCCATTTTGTCCATACTCATCGTCCAATGGCTGTTGAAGCCGTTCACAACCATTCGTAACGCACTTTCAATGGCTGCAGATAACCAACGCAAACCCATATTGCAGCGCTCTCGAATCGCCGAGATAGAAGAAGTCACTCAAGCCTACAACATGATGATTAAGCAACTCTCTATGTCGGAGGACGCACTGCATGATTCCATTAGCGAGTTGACCGAGTTAAATACAAAATTGGACTCTGAAGCCGAGCGTTTCAACCGATGGAAAGAGTCAAATTTCATTGGCATTATTCACTCGGACGCTCAGGGCAACATCATTGACGCAAACACCACCCTGCTAGACATGATTGGTTATACGCAACAAGAATTACGCAACAATGAGATCGATTGTAAAGAACTGACTCCCCCAGAATATTTGCATTTGGACATCAAAGCAGTGGAAGAAGCGAATGAAAAAGGCTACTGGACGCCATTTGAAAAAGTATACCGCCATAAAGACGGTCATGAAGTCCCCATTCTCATCGGTGGTTCAATTTTCAACTATGACAGCCAAGAGTTCATCGTCTTCATCGTCAACTTATCTGAAAAACACGAGCAAACTCGAGTTCTTGAGCAATACAAGGGCATTGTTGAAAATTCAAGGGACTTTTTTGCATTCGTAGACAATGAATATCGATACCGCACGGTCAATCAAGCGTATTTGGATCTTCATAAAAAAGCCCGAAAAGAGGTGATTGGTCACAAAGTTGAAGAGATCCTCGGTAAAGAATTTTTCGAACAACGGCTCAAGGACAACATTGATAAAGCCTTATCTGGAGAACAAGTGGTATTTGTAGAAAACCTCGGAGAGCGCAGCCGAGAGGTAATATCGCTCAAAGTGTCTTACATTCCTTACCGAGCCGAAAATGGCGATATTCTCGGTTTTATTTTCAAAGGGGAAGACATCACAGAACTGCTAGCACAACAGAAAACAATTGAACTAAAAGAAGCTGAACAAAAACGCATCATCGACTCAATGCTTGAAGGGATATTTACTACCGATGGCCGCGGAATTATTTTGTCGTTTAATCCAGAGGCAGAGAAGATTTTTGGTTATCAAAAAAATGAAATTATCGGTCAAAGTGTCGATGTTCTTACAGATGGCGTGGGTCATCAGGATCAAAAAATAGAACAGTTTGTAACAACCGGTCAATCTAGCATTATCAACAATCGACTGGGCCGGGATATAAGAGCTCGCAGGAAAGATGGCAGTACCTTCCCAATACGAATAGCGGTCGCCAGCATGCCACCTTCAGACAATGGCGAGTACCACTTCATCGCCAATTTCCAAGATATGAGCGAGCAAGAGCGACAAACGAAATTGCTGAATCGCCGCCTAAAACTTGAGTCACTAGGCAATGTTGCCGGTGGTGTGGCACACGATGTAAACAATATACTCGGAATCATCCTCGGCTATTCCGATTTACTGGCAGATAACCTCAGCGACAAGGCCTCATGCATTGAAGCGATTGAAAAGGCATGTGCCCGCGGCCAGAAACTTACAGGCGATTTGCTAACTTTCGCGAAGAAAAGCAATCGTTCTGCAGTGAACGTTGACATCAACGAGCTCATAAATAAAAACAGAAGCCTGTTAGAAACCGCCATGACGTCCAAGATCACACTGGAAATTGAGCTCGAACAAAACGCCAACTTAGTGTGTATCGAAGAAAACCTGTTTGAAGATCTGCTACTGAACATGTCAATTAACGCAATGCACGCGATGCCCAACGGCGGTAAGTTTGTTATTCAGTCCCGCACGGTCAAACTCGACGCTGATGAAGCTCAGGCAATCGGTGTGGAGCCCGGCGAACATATCGCCGTCAGCTTCACCGATGAAGGGCAAGGCATCAGTGAGAACAACCTAGACAAGATATTTGACCCATTCTTCACAACCAAGGAAGATTTTGGCAATGGCCTTGGCCTTTCACAATGTTATGGCTTTGTAAAAGCCAATAAAGGGGCGATTGACGTATACTCAGAAGTGGATGAAGGCACGCAGTTTATCGTCTACCTCCCAGTGTCAAAAGCAATACAAGCGCCTGAAGAAAAACCAATCCAACCCAATACCGATGCGCTGCCGGCGACTTTGAATCGTCTGCTCATTGTTGATGATGAAGATGATATACGCTTTTTAATCAAAGCGTTTTTGAGTAAGTTTGATGTTTCAACAACTGAAACTGCTTCTCCTAGCGAAGCACTTAAGATAATTCGCGAGCAAAAAATCGATTTTGTCATCACGGATGTCATCATGCCCGATATAAGCGGAATCGAACTCATGGACAAAATCGAGAAGATCGCACCAGGCGTGCCTCATTTGTATATTTCAGGGTACATGAGCGCCGAACAAAAGCTGGCACTAAAAAAAGACCAAATACTTTACAAGCCATTCAATAAACAGCAATTGATCGCACGCATCAGTAAACTGTATTCAGAAGCCAAGCGAGGATGACTCAGGGCTGCACAACCTCTTGCACCAGCAGCGCAAATGAGCCCTCGTTTTTATCGCCTAACAGAAAACCGAGTTGGCGAACGTCTGAAAACTGCAAAGGTGCAGCTCCCGTAACTCGTCGTCCTCGCCACTGGGCAACAAAGTCCTCTGGTTGAAATTCGTAAATCACGACTTCACCTTTGATGGTCGAGAAATTTACGCTGTATGCAACTCCGTCCAAGTTGCGGTCCGTGCGCAGCCGAAATTGGTAAACTCGGCCATCGCCTTGCACGGCAATCCGCAGCGGCTTTTTGTCTTGCCAATCCACGCGGTTGTATATACGTCTAATTGAGGCAAACCCACCGTTGTTTTCCAGCGATAGATCGCCTGCGAACAATAGGCCACGGGGGTGATTAAAAATCTGCGAATTAGAACGCCCCCCCATCACAGTATCGTTTACCACAACCCAATTATTGAGCTCTTCAAGTTCAGTCAGTTGCAATTGCCTCTGAAACGTCATTGTTGAAGTGGGTTTTACCTGCGCTTGTTCATTGCTGCTCATTGACTTCGCCGCCTTAACATCGGATGAAACTGCGACCACTAACAAAATAAACAGTTTAAAAACCATTTGTCTCATACAGCGCCTCTATCTCAGTGTCGTTTTTTAGTTGCTTATTTGTACGCATCATTTATGCATCTGGCGCACTTTGTTTACGATAAAAATCAATCCTCTGCGCGAGGGAGAAAAGTTGATATACTGCGGGCTTGAAACCAATTGGAGTATTCACTGTGACCGACGTCGAAATTCGAGACACGCACATAGAACTTAATAAACTGCTAAAATTTGAAGGCTTGGTTGAGTCCGGTGGGCAAGCGAAGCAGTTAATCGCCGACGGCTATGTCTTTGTCAATGACCAAGAGTGCCGCGTCGTTCGCAAAAAGCTAGTCAATGGTGACGTAGTTGATTTCAACGGACACGTTATGCGCATTAAGGTCCAGCAGTCGTAATTTCTCTCCACTAATACCGCTGCAAACCCACCTATTTTTTGAGATACAAACGCATCTGCCGCAGCTATTGATGTTGCTCAGGGGTTATTATAAATTACCTGAAACGGGCGCAAATCTCCGCGCTCGCATTACACTATAATAAGCTCAGAAAATGGGCGGGAAGTATCTTGCGTATATCCGTTAACCAGCTGTTGCTGATTTTAGCCTTTTTGATGGTGCCGCTCCCATTACTGTCACCTTGGCTTTCATTTAACCAAACCCAACTGGGTCACCTCGGCTTAATGGCTGTGCAAGTGCTCAGTGCGGCGTTTCTGGTTGTTGCCTTACGGCAGACCCCTTCGCGTTCGCTCAGGGTGTTTTGGCAATATCTGAGTTTTGCTCTGATTTGTGCTTTTGCCGCCAATTTATATGTAAGCCAGTCCAATAGCCAACCCTCCCTGCTCGCGATTAACTTTCTCGCGCTATTTGTCTATCTGTTCTTATTTCTTGCGATAGAAACTAACGCCCATCTTAGCGACGTTCCGCTGAACAGCTACATTGCAGGGCGTGTTCCAAGTGTATTTTTTGCGGTCATCTGTTTCAGCTATTTTGTTCTGTTGCCACTTGAATTTGCCACCTCCGCGGGTCAGGCGTATCAATCGACCTTGTTGTTTCATATTGTCTTGAGCAGCGTCATCACGGTGAAATTGCTTTGGTGTTTTTTGCACAGCCCAAATCGGTCGTGGCAAATTGCCTTTGCCCTGCTTGCGACTGCGAGTGGATTATGGATGGCAAAACACATTGGTTCACTAAATGACTTTAATCGAGTCGTTGCCGCAGGCAATGATGTTAGCCAATATCTGTTATCGATATCTCCATTGTTGCTGGTTATGGCATCGGCACTGACGATACAAACCAATGCTGAAACCAATACCCCTTCAAACAAAGAAGTACGACACGAAGCGCATATTTTGGTGTTGATTTTATTAATGACCGGCATGCATCTGTACGGAAAAGAACAACAAGCGTATTTTGTGGTTGATTCAAAATTGCAATCAAGCATTGTCGTTGTTTGGCTGACCGTCGGCATCGCCATGGTGCTCGGCATATCCTATCGAAAACGACAACAAAGGTTAGCGCTCAAACAACAACTTCAAGAATCACAAGTCCAGGCGGAAAAGCTCACTAAGAGTAATCAAGCGCTGTCCAATAGTTTGCTCAACAGTGAAGACAAGGCCATTGTGGGGGTTTCCAACAATGCTATTTTAACCACAACGGTTGAAGGCAATATCTTGTCTGCAAATCCAGCCGCTGTGCAGATGTTTCAATCATTGGAGCAAGATTTAGTTGGCAGTAATGTCAGCCGACTGTTTGCAAAAAACGATGAGATGCATGTATTTTTTGACTTCGAAAGTAACGTGTTTTCGCTCCAGCGCAAGGAGAGCGGTATTTCTCTAGAGTGTACATCGGTTCGTTCTGACGGCACTGAGTTCCCAGCTCAAGCAGAACTGCAATGGGCGGAACGCGAGCATTTACCGCTGATAGTGATCACCTTCATCAATTTATCTGCAAGAAAGTTAGCGGAAAAACAAGCGCTTGAACTAAAAGATAAATTTATCGCTAATATCTCTCACGAATTCAGAACGCCTTTGACAATTATCAATGGCATCATAGACCGCTACCTCACCAGTACCAAAGACTCGGAAGAAAGCCAAGATCTGACCACGGCTAAGCGCAATGGCCTGCGCCTAGTCCGCATGGTAGAACAACTGTTAGAACTATCTCGAGTCAGTGACAATCCCCAGTTGAATTTGGCCAGCTATCGATTAAAAACCTTAATGACCATGCCTGTAGATTCTTTCCAACGCTTATCTCAGCAGAGCAGTTTGGCCTTTGAAAGCCACATACCTGACGATTTATGGTTGGAATGTGATGCCCAAGCGTTTGAAAAAATCATCTTTAACTTGCTGGCAAATGCGGTCAAATATACGCCTGAAGGCGGCAAAATTCAGATCATTGCTCATGCTGAGCAAGATACCATTTACCTCGATGTCATTGACTCTGGTATTGGCATTAGCAAAGAAAACCAAGCGAAAATTTTTGACCGATTCCAACGTGCGGACGATCCGAACAACCAAGCAATCTTTGGGGTTGGCATTGGGTTATCTTTGGTCAATGAGTTGGTTAAAGCTCACGGTTGGCGAATTACTGTGGCAAGTGAGCAAGGCCACGGCAGCAAGTTTACCTTATCTATGCCCAATGCAGAGCCAGAGCAAGTTGAAGCAGACATACCGATTGGCCTTTCTGAAAACGAAGTTAGCTCGCTATTAACTGAGCAACCTTCAGCGTCGAGTGTCCAAGTCTCGCATTCTCATCAAGTAGTGTTAGTGATCGAAGACAACGCCGATATGCAGAGTCACATCAAACAAGTCATTGAACAAAAACATCACTGTATTTTGGCCGGCAGTGGCGAATTGGGTTTGCAACTCGCAAGTGAATACGTACCGGATCTCATTGTCTGTGATTTGATGTTAACGGGAATCGACGGTTTTGAAGTACTGACACAACTGAAGAGCGACGAATTGACCGCTCATATCCCAGTCATACTGCTCACAGCTCGATCTGACTTGGAGAGTCGCCTGCAAGGGTTAAATCTGCAAGCAGATGAGTATCTCAGTAAACCATTTAATCAACACGAGCTGTTAACTCGTATTCAGAACCTGATAGATAACCGCAAAAATCTACAACAACGGTACTTGCAGCAATTTAACCAGGAGCAAAAAGTCGAACGTCGAGCCACCGCTCAGAATAATGCTGCCAAAATGACGGAAGAGGCCGAGACACCAAATCTTGATGAAAAATTCTTAGCCAAACTGGAACAACTGATCGCCAAGCACTACGCCGAGCCGAACTTGGACATTTCCCTCATGGCCAACGAATTAGCCATGAGCGAACGCCAACTGCAACGTAAAATGAAGGTCATGCTGGACACCACGCCAAATAACTTCATCAAGGAATTTCGCCTGAAAAAGGCACAGGAAATGTTGCACAGTGGCGCACAAATCGGTCGAATTGCACTGGATGTCGGCTTCTCTTCACAAACGTACTTTGGTCGATGTTTCAAAGAAGCCTTCGGCTGCACGCCAAAACAGTACCAACAGAAGCTTAATGAGTCTGAAAGCGCCTAGCCTTGCTTTATTTTAACTAAACGGGCAACGTCATCGAGGTCTTTCTGTTGTAAAACCTCGAGATAATTAAAAGGCTGTTCTTTCGGACCATACAGGCCAATCCAGTTCAAACTTTCATTTTGTTGTATCAACTTAAGACCAAACTCGGTTAATACGCTGATTTGGTCCCAAGATAACGCCATTGGCTGTTCGAAATTAAAAGGATAAAAGCAATACGCCAGATCCACTGATGTTTTCGATCCAACGACCTGCCGATATCGATTGCTCAAGCGCGCCGCCAACTCTCGTACGTTGTCATCTTTTTCATAACCGATAATTGCAAAAGTATTTTCAGACCAGCGGATCACCAGGTCATCTTGGTTGCGGCTGTACAATAGCAAATCGGTGAGATCAACTAACTGACTGTTGGACACTTGGTGAAGATCCCGCAATTGCACCATCAGAACGTACAAACGCGGAAGCACACTGCGCTGAACTGGCAATATATTTTCGTGGATCTGCGACATCAACTGAGTAGCCTGTTCAATATAGATATCCAAATAACGCCGACTCTTAACGCCAGTAAGCTTGTCGGTGGTCGCGGCATTTTCGAGTTGCTTATTTGCTTGTTCAAGCTCGATGTTCTTCTGCAAATACTTTTGAGTTTTCTCTTCAACTTGCTTCTTAAGTTGCTGTTTTTGTTCTTGCTCCGATACCAATTTTCGATTTAAGAATCGTGAGTACGCCAATATCAACAAAGCGACAGTCATTGAATAGAGTAAAAATGCCCACCAAGTATTCCATGGTGCGGGATGGACAATAATTTTTAGTGAACGGCCGGGTTCACTCCAGATATTGTCATTATTGCCCGCCACTATCTGCAATTCATAGGTACCTGCTGGCAAGTTGGTATAAGTCGCCCGTCGCGATTTACCGGCGTCAATCCACTGTTGATCGAATCCGAGTAAACGGTAACGATAACGCGTCGATTCCGGATTCGCGTAATTCAGACCGACGTATTCAAATGACACAATTTGATCTTGATAGTCCAATTCTAGCGCATCAATTTCTGCCAATGGTTGGCCAAACACCATAGGTTCATTGAGCTTAAATACATTCGTCAAACGTACTTTTGGTGCCTGTAGATTCTGATAAAGCTTGTCCGGATTTACACTGGCAAATCCCTTACCCGCACCAAAATAAAGCGAATTTGAAAGGTCTTTGAAAATGGCGGCGTGATTGTACTCCAGGTCAATCAAGCCATGGGTTAGGTCAAAATGCTTGAAGTTACCTGTATCTGATGAATACCTTGAAATGCCCTTGTTTGAACTAAACCAAAGATTGCCATGACTGTCCTCGGTAATGCCGTAAACTGTTCGGCTCTTCATCCCATCTTTGGTATCCAAGTGCTTAAAGCGATAATCCTCGGACATCAATCTATCTCGCGGAAGTAGATTAACACCCGCAGCCTGTGTGCCCACCCACAGGTTCTCGTTTTGGTCCTGGAACAAAATCCATGCAGTGTCACTGCTGACGGATGTGTTGTCGTTCTTGTCCATTCTTAAGTGAGTGAAACTCTGGGTGTTCATATCCAACCGGCTCAATCCGCCGCCGTATGTAGCCAACCACAACGCCCCATCCGCCGCCTCTAACATTTGCAATATATGATTTGAGCTAGGCCCGCGCTCCGGGGCTTCGGTGATTTGAGGGAAACGCCGAAAACGCATGCCGTCTAATAACAAGTTAATGCCCTGATGAAACGTAGACACCCAGATATGACCATTTTTATCTTTTACTATGTCGGTAATACTATTGGCAGAAAGCGACTCAGGATTGTTTGCATCGTGTTGAAATTGTGTCACTTCTTTCGTTGTCATGTTAATCCGATGTAACCCAGAGCCTCGCGTGCCGACCCACAGGTACTCGTCATCGGCAAGTAAAGTCATCACCCGGTAATTGGCAAAGTAATCACTCAAATCCAGCTTAGTAATGTCCCCAGTTGTAGGCTTGAGTTGATATAAACCGCCGCTGTACGTGCTTAAGATGACTTGTTCTTCACTGAATTGAGCAAAGCTGGTTATGTTGTTATTGCTCAAAACTGAATTGGTCTGACTGCTGTATTGACTGAACGTGGTCATGGTCGAATCCCAACGGTTTACGCCGGTAAACGTCCCTATCCACATCATGCCATTGTCGTCTTCAAAAAATGACAAAATGTAGTCATTACTCAAGCTGTAAGGGTTAGTGGGAGAATGATTGTAACGCTGAAAATTATTGTTTGTTTGGTCATGAATCAGCAGGCCTTTATCGGTTGCAATCCATAGTTGTCCTTTAGCGTCGCGATACATGGCTTTTATTGTATTGCTGACAATTGACGCAGGGTCATTTTCCTGACTTAGATAATGTTTGTACTCGCGACTTACAACGTCATATTGTATCAAGCCATTGTCCAGAGTGCCGATCCAAACCTTACCATCGTCGCCATAAAACAATGAGTTCACAAATTTGTTGAGATAAGTAGACGACGCCAAATCCCCAAGTTTCAAAGTGTTAAGAAATTTTCCATCAAGGTCGAAGACACTAATTCCGCCACCATTGGTACCCACCCAAATCTGTCGACCACTGGTTTCAACAATGTCATGCACGGTATTGTGAGAGAGACTATCGGGATCACCCAATAATTGATGAATATGTTTGATTCGCCATTCACCGTCGACCTGAGTCAAAACATTTAATCCGTGTTCGGTGCCAATCCAAAGTTGCCCTCGGCTGTCTTCGAACAACACATTAACCACATCATTTGACAACGCTACCTTCTGATCTTGCGAGGTAAAACGCGTAAAGCTGCGAGATTGCGGATGAAATAGATTGAGGCCAGCGCCAGATGTCGCGACCCAAAGTCGTTGCTGGGAGTCGATTAAAATCTTGCTGATCACATCAGAAGAGAGCGACTGTTGATCTGAAGAGTCGTGATGAAAACTAACGAACTGATAACCGTCAAACCGGTGCAGACCTTCATGAGAGCCAAACCACATAAAGCCATGGCTGTCTTGCGTTATCGTGCGAACAAATTGGTAGGACATTGGATTGTCCAGACCAAATCCTTTGAACAGTTTTACTTCTTTCGCGTGAAGTTCAAGACAGGAAAAAACGACGACAAGAAGCAGAAGAATTTTTTTCATAACAACGACATTGGCAGGTAAGCGTTACCAGCGAGTATATGAAGAAAAACGGCCACTCTCAATGAGTGGCCGTGATGATTTTTTACTCCTGATCAACCCAATTGTTGATCTTGATGGTTGGTGCCACACCATCCTCAAAATTGACTTTCCAAATCAACGCATCGGTTTCTAGATTTACTTTCCAGATAAGCGCATCAGATTCCAAGTTCACTTTCCAAATCAGTGCATCGGTCTCAAAGCTCACCTTCCAAATCAATGCATCTGTCGACGCCATGTTTTCCCAGTTTAAGTGGCGAGCGTCGTGATTCACTTTCCAAATCAACGCATTGCCATCCAACTCTGGAGAATTCAATTTCCAAACGAAGTCATCACCCATGCCTTCAACGTAGAAGTTACCGTCCTCGTTGATGTTGGCTGGACCAAAATAGTGCTCTTCGTCGTTTAAGTCATGTGCAATATTAAGCGTCTGGTTGGCACACCCTGTCGCACTGCTCGACAATGCGTCTTTTGCGTTAACGACACCAGCGCCTTGCTGGAACACACTGTAAGCTAATTGGCCGTTTTCGTCTTTGGCTGTGTGTGCACTGTCCATCAAGCGACATTTAACGTCATCAGGTGTTAGTGATGGATCTTGCGTCAGCATTAGCGCAACAACCCCTGAAACCACACCAGCGGCTTGAGATGTACCAGACATTTCAAAATAACGACCGCCATCGTGAAACTCTGGGTGCTCTTGTGCGATTTGTGTATCAAACGCCATTAATCCTGAAAGGTGACCACCTGGTGCCAATACGTCTGGCTTGACGAAACCCGATGGCGTTGGGCCGGCTGCGCTGAACGTCGCCAACTTGTCATCGGTAAACAAGGTAGAAGTGTAATTGTCCGTCATCGCACCAACTGTAATGATGTATGGCACATTTCCTGGCACCCCAATTGTCATTGGCTCTGGACCTTTATTACCTGCAGAAGCAACAACAACGATTCCCGCCTGCCAAGCTTTCATCACCGCTTGGTTCAGTGGGTCTTGCCAATAATATGAACGAACTGGACCGCTAAACGACATGTTCAACACTCTAAGGTTGATATCGTCTTTTACTTGAACCGCCCAATCAATGCCACGGATCACGTCGGCATAAGTTGCCTTACCTTCGTAATCAAATGCTTTGATACCCACAAGCGCTGCATTTGGTGCGACACCATATACTTTGCCATAGACATCATAATCGGCGTTACCAGCAATACTGGCTACGTGAGTGCCATGTCCATTAATTTCATCACTGTAGTTACTGATGGTGTTATTGATAGCATCGTAAGTGCCCCAAAACTTGTCACGTCCGTACAAATCGGTCGATAATCCCAAGCCAGATGACGTGCCCTGCAACTGGTCTAATCCAGTATCCAAAAATCCTATAGTAACGCCGTCACCAAAATTGTAATCCGCGTGCGCACTGCTCGCGTCAACGTAATCTGGCACCGTTGCTTTTGGTTGCCACTTGCGTTTGCCCCAAGCGTTACCGCCAGCCATTTCGACTTGGTAGTTTTCCGTAATATTTACATTAAGTGATTGCTGTAATAGCTCAACTTGCTGGGCAGTCATATCCACTGCATAAGCATTAATGATGGCGAGGTCGTGAGTCGGCGCAATGGCCATATCATTTAAGGTCGCTTGAAGCTTTTGGTATTGCTTCGCGCTGACAATGTACGACTTTTTGTCCGCCGCATCTTGAACATTCTGGGTTGAATTAAAAAACCAAACCAATGCAGCGACAACGCCAACTATGCTGAGTGGTTTTAAAACTTGTTTTGCTTGCGCGTACAACATTTATATTCCCCTTTGCCTAATACATCTTAAAAGGCATTTGCTTGCCTTCAAAACATCAGGGTGATGGATTGTTACTTCTTTAGGTATCCAATTCTGGCTTCAGAATTGACAAAAGGTCATCTGAACATTTATTACCCAATTCAGGAAACTAACCAATCACTCGACGTGATGCAATCACTTTTCAAATAAATTTTTTGGCAATATTTGCCTTATGTTTTAAACGAAAATATCCAGCCTAAATAAATAGGCTGGATATCAAGTACTTGAAGGGAACTACATCAAGCACTTTAGGTTTCTGTCATTAGAAGCTTACTGTGACTTCAGCTGAACAGTTGTTAGTACCTTGGTCACAAACTTGGTAAGTGTAAGTACCTGAACCTTTGAATGACTCGCCGTAAGAACCGTCATTGTTTGTGTTTGTGCGGAACGCACCGTCTCGATAGATATCAACAGTAGACGTTGAAGCACCCGACCAAGTTAATGTTACTTGACTGCGGCCTTTAGAGAAGCTAACCGTTGC
Source organism: Alteromonadaceae bacterium (assembly GCA_964229075.1). GTDB lineage: Bacteria > Pseudomonadota > Gammaproteobacteria > Enterobacterales > Alteromonadaceae > Psychrosphaera. Next base: position 46,262 of record CAXRBI010000001.1, read on the forward strand.
ATTTGCAGTAATGTCACCTGATGGAGGTGGCGTTACACCGCCGCCACAACCGTTTGCAGTTAGGTAATCGTGTGCAGCTTTCGCTTTAACAATACCGTGACCGAAGTACACGTCATGACCTGCCGCACCCGCATCTTGTGCTGTTGCTTTTAACGCTTCACGGATTTCAGTACCTGTACATTCGTTGTGATTCGACCATACCAGTGCCGCAAGACCTGCAACTGCTGGAGTCGCCATTGATGTGCCGCTCATGTAACCGTAATCACTTGTGCTAATGTTAACGGTTGCATTTGATGCCGCGACTAACGATGCTCTGTCTTCAAATGCTGCACCAACTGCAGGGATTGTCGTTGCATTTGTGTCACCTAGCGTGCCGTATAACATGCCTGCTTCGTTATTTACGATGATTGCACCGATACCGCCAGAGTCTTCACAGTTTTTCACTTTGTCGTGGAAAGAAATCGCACCGCGGTCGATAACACAAATGCTACCGTTTGCACCGCCGTCAATCGCTTCTGCCGTGCCCATGAAATATACAGAGCCACTTGCGCTACCTGCATTTTCCATCGCCGATGAAGCATACGCTTGACCGTCAGCAGACATTGACGCCGAGGTTGCCATTCCAGCTGGGTAAGTAGAAAGAGTATCTACACCGCCCGCAGTTGCTTCAACACAGATAGTTTCGTCTGTTACTGTTTGACGGTTTTTACCGCGACCCGTTGTCGTTTCACAGCTTGGGAATTGTGAAAAATCAGCAATGTTGTTGTCGGCGTCATTCGCGCCAATCATCATGACTGAAGGGTAACCAGCTGGGTAAGAACGAACGTTGTTACCGTCGTTACCTGCCGCCGCTAAAACTAAACCACCATTGTCGGTAAACGCTTGGAAGGCGTTGCTCTCAGTGCTGTTTGAGCCACCACCACCCAAACTCATATTAATAATATTCGCACCTGCATCAGAACACTTTTGCGCAGCGTAAGCTAAATCTGAAGAGTAGCCCCAACCTTCCGCGTTAAAAACTTTAATGATGTGCATATCGACACCTGGTGCCATACCAACAACACCTACATTGTTGTCAGCGGCGCCAATAGTACCCGCAACGTGTGTACCATGTGGGCCACCGTGCTCGTCCCAGTTACCTGTACCAGAGTCGTTATCACCTGTGATTCCGCCCCAGTTAAAATCTTGGTTAGAACGATCTAAACCTGAGTCAATAACACACACTTTCATACCAGCATTGCTATTGAAATTCACTTGATCCGCTTGAGACTGGTAAATCGCATATGGATTTAATTGCTGAGTCATCGGGTTACCAAGGTCATCACTGTACGCAGCAAGTGGCACACGACGGTGATCTTCTTCGATAAGCTGGACGTGTGGGTTGTTTAAAAGGCCTTTAACTTCGTCAAGGCTTTTGCCGCTAAAAGATGCTGCGAAGAAGCCGTTACCATCGACTTTAAGTTCCGCACCCATTTTTTTTGCTAGGGCCTTAACAATACCTTTTTTGCTTTCGTCTACTTTAACGATGTATCTGTCGTCTGCAGCCTGTGCAGAAAACGCTGTAGTAACCGCTAATGCGATCAATGAAGTGGTAAATTTTGAAATTTTCATAAGTGCTCCGCTGGGTCTTATCTCTATTCTTTTCTTTATATAAAAATGATGTGCTCGATTATTGTTATTATTGCGAGCACTCCATCCGCCTTATTGTTTTTATTATTAAAGCTTCCCTGCACCTCGTGACTTCGATACTAGACAGTTGCGTCTTTGTCCCCTAGTAGATTCACGACAGCTTTTCATACATTTGCGACATCAGAGAAAAACCACCAATAAAAACAAATAGTTAAAATTCAAAAAGTGCAGTTTTTTTATAAAAAAACTGGAATTTCGTCGTTATTATTTGTGGATTCACCGCTATAGATGTCACTTTTGGGATAAAAAAAAGCGACCCGAAGGCCGCTTTTACGTTCACAACAACAAATGATTAGAAGGTAGTAGAAACTTCATTTGAACAGTTATTAGTGCCCGCTTCACATACTTTGTATGTTGCGTTACCACCGCCGCTGAATGAATCGGTGTAAGCACCATCGTTCGCAGTTGTAACAACTGAAGTCGAACCGCGACGAGTACGGTAGATGTCTACACTACCACCATTTGCGCCGCTCCAAGTTAGGTCTGCGTATTTTGTTCCTTTGCGCTTTCTCTGTGAAATTGCAAGGTTAATATCGCCGCCTGCAGCCGCGGTCACGCTAACTGACTGAGAGTCAGAGTCTGGTTGGCCCGCTGTATCTGTAACAGTCAGGCTAACAGTGTAGGTACCGTCTGAAGCGAATGTATGGTTCGGGTTCTGTTGGCTGCTATTCGCACCATCTCCGAAGTCCCAGCTGTACGTTGAGATACCATTGTCATCAGTACTTGTGCTGGTAAATGAACAAGACAATTCGTTACAGCTGAAGTTAAAGCCTGCTGTCGGAGCATTATCGCCGCCAGAGCCGCCCGCACAACTTTGATTGCCAAGGTAGTTCAACGCCGCTTGCGCCTTAACTAAGCCGTAACCCGTATTGTTGTCACGGCCAGCTGAACCAAGGTCTTGAGCAGTCATATTCATCGCGTTACGCACTTCTGCCGCTGAACAACCAGTATGGTGAGACCAAACAAGTGCTGCCACTGCTGCTACGTGCGGTGTCGCCATTGAAGTACCGTTGTAGTATTCCCAATCTTGACCACCGGTTTTTGACATGCTTGCGTTTTGACCCGCTTTAGACGCCAATTCTAGACCCGTTGCACGGTCAACAGACGCTGTTGGAACGCCACTAATTTTGCCATTGAAATCAACCATGAATGGGTTTTGTAAACCTGGACGAGCAGAGTTACTGTAAACAATGATACCTTCTGCGCCGGCATCAGCACAGGCGTCCGCAGCACGGTTTTCTGGGTAGTTGTTTTCAGTTGAGCTAGTGTTATCGCCTTGGTTTTCAGCGCGCTCTACTAAACAAATTTTACCTGTCATATCGCCACAAGAGTAACTTGTTCCAGAAGTCGTACAAACACCTAACGTACCTGATGCGCTGCCGTTAGTGGCATCTGGGGAATAAGAAAGTGCGCTATTGTAAAAGATGTGAGGAACGACCCCGTTTGCGAAGTAATCTGTGCCGCCAACCGTTAGTTGTGCTAGATAACCATCACCTGCAACACTTGAAAGTACCGCTTCACCAGGCCCCGCGATTTCAACTTGGTTGGTACGCTGAGAGAAGTTCGCATGCATATTGCCAGAGTCGGTTGCCGCAACTGAAACGACCGCGTCGTAAGATGCAGGGTAGCTGTGAGCCGTATTACCGTCGTTACCTGCTGCAGCAATACTTAGTACACCTTGATCGTAGTAGCTTTGGAATGCATTTCTTTCCGTATTGCTGCTACCTGAACCACCCAAACTCATGTTGATAACGTTAGCGCCTGCTGTCACACAGTCGTCTACCGCCGCTACTAAGCTTGAAGAGTATCCCCAAC
>CAXRBI010000002.1:0-2572 GCA_964229075.1 Alteromonadaceae bacterium
AATTCGAGCTCACCAAACTCTTGGATAGTTGTTTGGCACCAGTGTCGGTTGCATGTGAACAAAAAGGAATCGAGTTTGAGTACATTTCACTTAGCCACATGCCCGTTTGTGTGCGAGGCGATAGCCTACGAATTGCGCAGGTGTGTGACAACCTACTGAGCAACGCGCTTAAATTTACAGAACAGGGCAAGATAACCGTAAGCACTAAGATAAAAATAAAGGATAAACAATTTGTCTTGGTGTTCAGTGTCGTCGATACCGGTATAGGAATGAGTCCTGAACAACAAGCGCGTGTTTTTGATAAGTTCGTGCAGGTCGATTCCTCAACTACGCGAGTCAAAGGTGGAACCGGACTTGGTTTAACCATTTGTAAAGAACTGGTGCAGTTAATGCGTGGTGATATGGAAATGGCCAGCGTGATGGGCGAGGGGACGTCTTTTACGGTTGAATTTCCGCTAGAGAAGGCCAAGAGCAAGGCCTTTACCGATTCAGTTCCAGCGTTGCAAGACGCTAAAAAGATTGCGGTCGTGGACGACTTAGAAACGAGCAGACGTTATATCGAGCTCATTCTCAAACAAATGCAAATAAACTGCGATTTGTATGATTCCGGGGCAGAGTTAATTAAAAGCCGAGACTCGATTGATCAATATGCTGCAGTCATCGTCGATTTACACATGCCGGAAATGGACGGTGTGGAGATGGTACAAAAACTCAAGGAGTACTGCCCTCATACCTGCCCTTATTTCATTTTGGTATCGGCGTCGGCGGATGTCTATGCACAGAATAAAGACAACGACTTATTCAAAGCTAAGTTCAAAAAGCCTCTGGCTGAGCAACAGTTTATCGAGAGATTAAAACAAATCATAGGTGATGAAAGGCGCAGCGTGACGCCCATGCGTATATTGTTGGCAGAAGACAATGAAATAAATGCAGAGATTGTCACTCATATGTTGCAAAACGAAGGACATGCAGTAACGCGTGTTGAAAATGGCCGGCTCGCCGTTGAGCAAGCTGGTTGTCACCAGTTCGATATCATTCTGATGGATATTAATATGCCAGAGATGGACGGTTGGACGGCAGCAAAAATAATGACAACGGAAATGGAGTTAATTACGCCTATTATTGCGTTGACGGCGAATGCTTATGACAAAGACAAAACCATATCTTTTGATGCTGGGATGCAAGCACACCTCAATAAACCGGTGAGTAAAGAGGCGCTGCTAAATACTATTGAGAAGTTGGGTACAAGGCGAGCTTAAGCGAAAAAATCGGAAATTCGCACGACTTAATTGGATAAACATCAACCCGAACTAAATTAATTGAAATTTTTGTATTACATTTAGGGTTTATACAGCAAACAACATCATTGAATTCAGCTGCGGCTCTGCTGAACAATTGGGACTAGATAAGTATGGGTATTTTCAATTCTATTAGTAGAAAAGTAATGGCGGGTTACATTGTCATTGTGGCAGTACTTTTAGTTACTGCAATGCTACTTTACGGTGAATCAAATAGAATCGCCGACCAGAAGGAACGATTTGTACAACAGGTTCTACCCACGCTAAGCGCCGTTGAAGAAACCTCTTCTAACATTAACTCATTGCAGATTGCCGCTTTTGGGCTCTATGGCACCACTCTTGAACTGGCACCATTTAATCAGCAATTAAGTGCAATCGAAAAGGAACTAGAAAGTAAACTTAAATCTTTCCAGCGCAATCAAATGGGTAATGCTCGTGAACTTGAAGCGCAAAAAAAAGCAGTATTGGACGAAGTAAAAGTTTTACGTGACATCATGGGGGCTAATAGTGTTGATTGGGATGGCGCTCGAGATGCGCTGGCTTCCATGCAAACCCAAATCGCCAAGTTTCAAAAGAGCATTGCGTCTATTAAAGCGGCTGCTTCAGCTAATGCAGAAGAAGCATCAGATAACATTAGCGCTGAAATTTTTGCCATGCGCGGTCTCATAACCTTTTCAGTGGTGTCGATACTGGTGATCACTGTTGGCTCTTTTTTAGGTGCACAAAACGGCATTGTTGCGCCGGTTAGGTCGCTCTCAAAACAGGTAGACCATATCGCAGCAGAGCGTGATTTATCCAAAGATATTGATATTCGCTGTAGTGACGAAATAGGTGTTGCAGCGTCGGGAGTAAACCAATTGCTGGTGGCATTCAGGCAAGGCAACCGAGACATACAAAGCTCCGCAGCTGTTTTGATTGAGTCGGTTTCGCAATTGAACCACTCTGCCGAAGTGTCTGAGCAGCAAGTACAACACTTTGCTACTTATATTACTAAACTGTTGACCACAATTGCGGACTTGGAATCATCGATTGAAGATACCGCAAATCGCTCAGCCAGTGCTTCAGACATCGCGTTAAAAGGGGCTGACCAGGTCGAGCAAGGAGCTGGAAACGTTAAAGAAACATCTAGAAGTATCGAAGATTTGGCACACGATGTGGAAAAGTCTGCAGAAATGTTACTGAGTTTGAAAAATGCAGGGGATCAAGTCAGCTCAGTGGTGAAAACTATTGCAGAAATTGCTGAACAAACAAATCTATTGGCGTTAAATGCCGCA
>CAXRBI010000003.1:0-24626 GCA_964229075.1 Alteromonadaceae bacterium
TCCCTACACGACGCTCGTCCGATCTGATGGGGTCCCCTGTTCAAATCAGGGCGTAGCCACCATTTCGTTACCACTACCAAACTCAAGCCAAAAGAATTTGCGGAAGTGGCGGAATTGGTAGACGCGCTGGATTTAGGTTCCAGTATCGCAAGGTGTGAGAGTTCAAGTCTCTCCTTCCGCACCATGCATTCTAAGTGCTAAGTAGAAACACTTATAAAACAGTGTCTGCTGGGATATCGCCAAGCGGTAAGGCAGCGGGTTTTGATCTCGCCATTCGTAGGTTCAAATCCTACTATCCCAGCCAACTCTTTGTTGGGATATCGCCAAGCGGTAAGGCAGCGGGTTTTGATCTCGCCATTCATAGGTTCAAATCCTATTATCCCAGCCAAAATACAGGCCTCGCATTTGCGAGGCCTTTTTTGTTGCTATTCCCCTCTTGTCGACTCGGGCAAAATTCATCTAAACTAATAACGCTAATAAAAACAACATCAAACCGGTTGGAATCAATGCGATTAAAATGGATCTTAGCGGCCAGCTTATTTACGGCCCCGAGCTTTGCTGACGAATACCACTATAAAAACTTACTTGTAGGCACAAAAGCGATTGGTTTAGGAGGGGCATTTACTGCCATCTCTGACGATTTGTCTGCGGTGTTTTATAACCCAGCCGGACTAACCAATACTAAATCCTCAAACTCAGCATCCATTTCTACCTTTGCATGGGAGAAAAGTACCTACCGAGACGTATTCTCAAACGGCGACGACTTTTCCCGTTCATCCTTTAATATCGTCCCCAGTTTTTTGGGTATTGGTGACAACAAAGATGGATTTTACTGGAGCATAGGTTTTGCAGTGTCTGACATGTCAACTGAGCGAAACTACGCGGAAACCGAAGGCCCACTGTTGGACCAGGCGGGCAATACGGTCGGTAAATTGTATGAGTTTGGCAATATTGACTTAGATAACTCCTCATTTGACTTGGCGCTCGGCGCTGCGCTGGAGATGACATCGAATTTGTCTATGGGCGCTTCTCTCATCTTTAAATACAAAAATTTTGAGACGGTACAAGGCTCTGGTGTTAACACCGTTATTAATCTGCCTGAGATTGATCTCTACAACGGCTTTACCGCATCACGCAGAATTAAAGACGAAACCATTATGATGTCGCCCACATTCGGTATTTTGTATCACACAGATGCATACAATGTGGGTGTGAAGTTTAGTAAAGATTTCACAGTCAACCGCGACTTCAGTGCGACCCATAACATTTTTGTAAACTCCCTTGAACCATTGCCTCCTGGCACACGCCCAGCAACCATAGGCACAATAAGGGGTACGGAACAGCAAGACTTTGCCGATATGATATCTGTGGGTTTTGCTCGCAAATTTGGCAATTTGGAATGGAGTTTCGATATTGACTATTTCAGTTCGGTGGAAGTGAAAGAGTTTTCAATCAGTGATTTCCATCCGCCCATTACTCGAGACATAAAACAAGTCACCAACTATTCAAGCGGTGTTACTTATTACACGTCTTCGACCAGTTATTTCCGCTTTGGCATTTTCACTGATAATTCCAACGGCGAAATAGACACTTCGCAGCCCTACCAGCGCACCGAAGACATCGATATGTTAGGCGTTAGCTTTGACTACACCAGTGAGACCTTTGGATTCCCTATGTCGATTGGTGCTTACGTAAAATATGGTGAAGGCGATATCCGCTTGTCAGATATACGAGTTGTGGAGAACATCGTTGGTGTACCACTGTATCCGCCAAGAAGTGATTTTGATATTTCGAGCGCAACCAAATCGTTGACGGTCATTTTTATCAGCGCTAACTTTTAAACTTCGGCGGTTAATACCCAACCGCCCTTTTCAGCACCCATTGTTTGGCTGGCCCAGCTTTATTCGCCGCGGTAAGTGCCAGCTTTCTAAAATTGCTCAAAATCGTATTATCGTTTGAGAACAGCTGATAAAACACATCCATCATGGTCGACATCAACAGTGACTGGGATTTGCAGTTACGCTGGTATTTGGCTAATGCCTGAGCCAACTCAACTGAATTAGTTATATCTTTACCTTCAATCATCTCGGCCAAAACAGAGACATCTTTGTAACCGAGATTAACCCCTTGTCCAGCTAATGGGTTAATCGTATGTGCTGCGTCACCAACCAACACTACCCTTCCTTTGACATATTGGTTTGCCTGCATCCGAGTTAACGGAAAAGCGGCATGTTGGACAATATTAAAATCACCAGGCAGCTCTGGGAATGTCTCAGTGATCTTTTGTTTCAATTGACTATGAGGTAATGCATTGAGAGCTTTTATCTTCCGTGCATCGTCATACCAGATAAGGGCATGATGCCCCAGAGTCAAAGGTAAAAACGCCTTTGGACCAGAGGGTTGAAACTGCTGCCAAGTGATGTCTTGCTCAAAATGGTCCGCTTCAATGGTAATACTCAAGCAGGACTGTTGATATTGCCAGCCCGTGGTGCCGATTTTCGACATTTTACGAACACTGCTATTGGCGCCATCCGCCCCAACCAATAACGACGCCTCGATTTGTGTGCCTGCGTCGTCCTCAAAACTTACAGCAACACTGTCTTCCTTCGCTACGAGTGATTTTATCGGGGAAGAAAACACAGTAATAGCATCCGTTGACTTTTCAATTTCCGCGAACGCCGCTAACTGCAGCGCTTCATTTCGAATCAAATGACCTAAGTGTGATTCTGCTATTTCATCCGCTGTGAACATCAGCGGTGCAACGCCGTCTTCGGAGGCCGCTAAACGTTTAAACTGGTTTGAACTGCTAGTCGGAATATTTGACCAAATTCCCAGTTCCGTCAGGAAACGTTCACTAAATAGATTGACTGCAGAGACTCTCAATGGTGCTTTTTCTAACGCTTTTACATCTGGAAGTTGAGTTTCGACTAAGGCCACGCTTCGCTGTTGTTTCGCCATAGCGACGGCGCAAGCGGCGCCCACCATACCGCCACCAACGATAATTACGTCAAAGTTTTTATTCATAGACTGTCGATTCTCAATCTCACAAAAGCATTAACTGAAATTATGCCAGATTCTGTTTGAAAAACATGTGTTAAATCAACATATCCCTGCGTTAAATCACGTTATGCTTAAACAATCTTCAAAGTTTTTTTAACCGCATAATTATTATGGTTTTTATTCGCTTTAATCTGCCTTGAATACGCTGTAAAATACGCGACCTTTTAAATTTACCTTTTCACGGTTGTGGTAAACCACATATTGTAAGTACGAGAGAAGAATGACGAAAAAATTACATATCAAAACTTGGGGCTGTCAGATGAATGAGTACGATTCGCAGAAAATGGCGGATCTACTAGACGACACTCATGGTTATGAATTCACTGAAGAAGCGGTAGATGCCGATGTGATTCTTTTGAATACCTGTTCTATCCGTGAGAAGGCACAAGAAAAAGTGTTCCACCAATTGGGCCGCTGGAAAACCCTTAAAGACAAGAACCCAGAGCTTATCATCGGTGTCGGTGGTTGCGTTGCGTCGCAAGAAGGCGAGCACATTCGCGAACGCGCGCCATTTGTTGATATGGTTTTTGGTCCACAAACCTTGCACCGTTTGCCGGAAATGATTGAGCAAATCAAAAGCGGCGAAGAAGGCAGCTCTGTCATTGACATTTCATTCCCAGAGATTGAAAAGTTCGATCGTTTACCAGAGCCTACAACAGACGGCCCTACAGCGTTTGTATCGATCATGGAAGGTTGCAGCAAGTACTGTACTTTCTGCGTCGTACCTTACACTCGTGGTGAAGAAGTATCTCGCCCTATCGACGACGTATTGTTTGAGATCGCACAACTGGCAGAGCAAGGTGTTCGTGAAGTTAACTTGTTGGGTCAAAACGTTAACGCTTATCGCGGCGAAACACACGATGGCGAGATTTGCCACTTCAGTGAACTATTGCGCTTAGTAGCTGCTATCGATGGTATAGACCGTATTCGTTACACCACGTCACATCCGGTAGAATTCACTGACGATATCATAGAAGCTTATGAAGACGTGCCTGAACTTGTTGATCATTTGCACTTACCGGTGCAATCGGGTTCAGACCGTATCCTTAATCTGATGAAACGCGGTCACACCGCGATCGAATACAAGTCGCAGATCCGTAAACTAAGAAAGACTCGTCCAAACATTAGCATGTCGAGCGACTTTATCATTGGTTTCCCTGGTGAAACTGCAGATGATCATGCCAAGACCATGAAACTTATAACCGACATTGGTTTCGATCATAGCTTCAGCTTCATCTACAGTGCGCGTCCAGGTACACCAGCTGCGGATTTGCCTGATGATGTATCAGAGCAAGAGAAGAAAGACCGTTTATACGAGTTGCAGAACACCATTACCCATCAAGCACAACAGATTGCCCGCCAGATGTTAAACACGGAACAGCGTATTTTGGTGGAAGGTCCATCTGTAAAGAATCCAATGGAGCTCCGCGGCCGTACTGAGAATAACCGAGTGGTTAATTTTGAAGGCCCTCACTCGTTAATTGGTGGCTTTGCTGACGTCAAAATTGTCGACGTTTATACCAACTCACTGCGTGGTGAATTCATTCGCGGCGAAGACGAAATGGGCCTGAGACAAGATGTCGCGCCTGCCGATATCTTGGCAAAACGCAAACCAACAGAAGACGAATTAGGTGTGGCGACATTTACGCCATAACACGCAACAAGGAATTCACACTTGTCTAACAAATTAAATACAGCGGAATTGTTTTTAGAGCCCGCCAACAAGGACAGATTGGCTTCACTTATTGGGCCTTACGACGACAACCTTAAACACATAGAACGCCGAATGGGGGTAGAAATCACCTATCAAGGCAATAAGTTTAAGGTTGTTGGAAATCCGTTAAACGTTGCCGCAGTGTCCGACGTACTAAAAAACTTGTACATCGAAACCCAACCGGATAGCAAACACAAGAGTAAAGTGAAAGCGACAGAGCTGTCGCCAGACCAAGTGCACTTGGCTATCCAGCAATCACATTTGTTAGATCAAACCCCGAGCGAGTATGACGATGAAGTGATCATCCGTACCCGCAAAGGCAATATCAAGCCGCGGAATGCCAACCAAATAGAATACGTAAAAAATGTCTTAAATCACGACATTACATTTGGTGTAGGCCCTGCCGGTACCGGTAAAACATACTTAGCCGTTGCATGCGCCGTAGATGCCCTTGAGCGCCAAGAAGTACGCCGAATTCTGCTAACTCGACCGGCTGTAGAAGCTGGCGAGAAGTTGGGCTTTTTACCAGGTGATCTAAGTCAAAAAATCGACCCTTATCTGCGCCCTTTGTACGATGCTTTATTTGAGATGCTTGGCTTCGAAAAAGTTGAGCGACTTATCGAGCGCAATGTTATTGAAGTTGCGCCATTGGCTTACATGCGAGGTCGCACACTGAACGACGCCTTCATTATCTTGGACGAAAGCCAGAATACCACGGTAGAACAGATGAAAATGTTCCTTACCCGCATCGGCTTTAACTCTAAGGCAGTGATCACCGGCGATATTACTCAGATTGATTTACCTAGAGGCGCCAAGTCCGGCTTACGTCAATCTATAGAGGTGTTAGGTAAAGTCGATGACATCAGTTTTAACTTCTTCAAAGCCGACGACGTCGTCCGCCACCCAGTGGTCGCCAAAGTTGTTAAGGCGTATGAAGACTTTGATGCGCAACAGCGCCGAGAAAAGGTCGAGCGTGACAAACAGCGTTTGTTAGAAAAGCAACAAGAGCAAAGCAATACTGAGGCAACGTCAGAGTGATAGATCTCGACCATCAGCTAGCCTGTGATAACGAGGGCGTGCCTTCATTTGAGCAATGTGAGCATTATTTGCAACAGTTCTTGCCAGAATTTAAATCGCCTGCGGAACTAACCATACGCTTTGTTACTCCAACAGAGAGTCAAACGCTAAACCATCAATACCGAGGCAAGGACAAACCAACCAACGTATTGTCGTTTCCGTTTGAGGCGCCAGAAGCGCTAGCAGGTGAGATAGAGTTTCCATTACTCGGTGATCTAATTATTTGTGCCGACGTAGTAGAGTCAGAAGCACAGGCGCAGAATAAAACGCTTGAAGCGCATTATGTGCATATGATTGTTCACGGCACCTTGCATTTATTAGGTTATGACCATATTGCTGATAGTGAAGCAGAAGAAATGGAACAACTTGAAACAAAAATTTTACAAAAAATGGGTTTCACTAATCCATATTTAGATCAATAATCGAAAATTCACGGATTGATTATTTTTCAACCACACACAATTTTTAGTTAGAGAGGAACATTCTAAAAAGAATGAGCGACGACAACCCACATAGTAGCAACGGTTCTTCAAATAAGGGCTGGTTAGAAAAAATTGGCCAACTCTTTAGTGACGAACCGAAATCAAAAGACGACGTTATCAAGTTAATTAACGTTGCCGCACAAAATGACCTAATCGATTTGGGCACAAAATCCATGATTGATGGCGTCTTGGAAATCGCTGATTTGCGTATTCGCGATATCATGATCCCAAGAGCTCAGATGATCACGTTAGACTTATCTGATAGTCCAGAACAGTTCATTCCGAACATGATTGAGTCTGGTCACTCGCGCTTTCCGGTTGTTACCGAAGACAAAGACCACGTTGAAGGTATTCTGTTAGCGAAAGATCTATTAAACCTGTTGATGAATCGAGAGCAAGAAATTGACTTGCAAAGCTTGATTCGTCCAGTGGTCGTAGTGCCTGAAAGTAAGCGTGTTGACACCCTGCTCAAAGAATTCCGTCAAAACCGCTACCACATGGCAGTTGTAGTCGATGAATATGGCGGTGTGTCAGGTCTTGTCACAATCGAAGACATTCTCGAGCTAATTGTCGGTGAAATCGAAGACGAGTTTGATGTGGAAGAGAATCAGACAGACGATATCCGTCAGGTGTCCAAACACGTGTTTATGGTTCAAGCCCTGACAGGTTTGGAACAATTCAATCAATATTTCAATACCCAATTCGACGTTGAAGAAGCCGACACCATAGGCGGTATCGTATTGCACGAATTTGGCCATATGCCAGAAAAAGGCGAAGAAGTGATGATTAAAGGCATCACATTTAAGATCCAAAGTGCGGATACTCGTCGAATACAACAATTAACGGTAACATTACCGAAAATTGAGGAAGAAAACGCTGCATAGGGACACTTCTTTTACATGCCGTTTCAAACAAATCTAACAAAAGACTGGATGTTAACCATCCGGTCTTTTTTTCAGACAAAATCTAAGTTGAGTTACTTATTGCTGTTTATTGCAGGTAGCTTAAATGTATTTTCATACGCGCCATACGGGCTGTGGCCAATTGCTATTGCCACATTGACGCTGTTGATACTCTCTATCCACACGAAAGTGGACGCTAAGCAAGCGGCTAAGTTTGGCTTTAGCTATGGGCTTGGGTGGTTTGCAACTGGCATCAGTTGGGTTCACGTTGCCATTGCAGACTTCGGCGGCTTACCCCTCTTCTTCAGCCTAGCGTTAATGGCTCTATTAGCCGCTTATCTTGCGCTATTTCCAGCGTTAGCCGCATACATATCGATACGATTTAAAGCCCAATTCGGCTTCACTCTGTTTTTGCCTGCTTGGATATTCGCAGAATGGTTAAGAAGTTGGTTTCTAACGGGCTTTCCATGGCTTTCATTGGGTTACACCCAAACTGAAGGACCGCTGTCTGGCCTCGCGCCAATCATCGGAGAAATCGGTATTCAAGCCGCGTTAGTCTCAACGAGCTTACTGTTGGTTTGGTGTATTAGAGCATTCAGCAAAAAGCGTTCGACTTTTGTTTGCGTTGCTCAAGCGTTTGTGCCTATCGCTATTCTTTTTGTACTAGGCTCTGCCCTTCAGTCTATTTCTTGGCTCACGGGTGACAGTAAAACGCTTAACGTTACCTTAGTACAAGGAAACATTGAGCAAAGTCTCAAATGGCAGCCTGAAAATGAAATGCCAACTATGCTCAAATATCTGGAGATGAGCCAACCCCATTTCGAAACCAGCGACCTTATCATTTGGCCGGAAGCGGCAGTTCCAAGACTCGAGGTCATCGCCAATGAATACCTCAGAGATATCGATAGTCTGGCAGCCAAAACCGACACAGCTATAGTCACAGGTATCGTTGATTATCAAACCGATACAGGTTGGGCATTTAACAATATCATTGTATTAGGCTCAAAATACCAAGACTCCAATTACGGTCACTATAAATACCTTCACAGCAACCGCTTTAGTAAACACCACTTGTTGCCTATTGGCGAGTTCATCCCGTTTGAAACCCTTTTACGAGGCATAGCGCCACTGTTTGACTTACCTATGTCATCGTTCAGTCGTGGCGACTTTGTCCAGGAAAACCTTATTGCAAAAAGTTGGAACATTGCTCCAGCCATTTGTTTTGAAATCGCCTTTGCCAACCAAATGCGAGCAAACATTTTTGACGGCGAACAGGCCAGCGATTTCATTCTAACCGTAAGCAACGACGCATGGTTTGGCGATTCTCATGGCCCTTGGCAGCATCTTCAAATCGCTCAAATGCGCGCCCTTGAATTTGCAAAACCGGTCATTCGAGTTACAAATAATGGGGTTACAGCTATTGTCGACGAACGTGGTAAAATCACACAAATTCTGCCTCAATTTGAAGAAGCTGTGCTGACAAGTGAGTTGAACATCACTAACAGTCAAACCTTCTACCATCAATTTGGCAACCTACCTCTTTACCTGTTACTACTGTTGTTACTGGCTGTGAAATTTTGGACTAAAACTCGAAGTAAAAAATAACCTTTGAACTATTTAGCAAAAAAACTATCAAGCGAGACTGAAAAAGAGCATAAATTCAATAACTTATACTCTAACAGTTGCCGCGAATTGGTATTTTAGTTAGTCTCGCCGCCGCCAAGACGACAGGAACTCAAAGCATAAGGACATGGGCCAGTAGCCTCAAAACATCTTTTAATAAGTCAAAAACGAAAAATCGTCAATATCGGTGTCTGATTTACCGATGATTGGTTTATGTAAAACTTATTAGACTGCCCTTTCATTTGAAACCTTAGCCTGGATGACTGAATCAAAATTCATACGTTAGTAAACAAGGAAGCACAATGAAAAGAATAACCATTGCACTTTTATCTATGGGACTAAGCGCAAACGCTTTTGCCAACAGCCAAAGCCACGATATCGAGGTAACGGCTTCAACTCTCACCAACGATTACATAGAAAGTTATTTTTCGTTCGGTGGTAAGTACTTCTTCGAGCCGCGACAAGCCAAAGGCCCGAAAGGCTATTACGGTTTCAATCCGCGACACGACTGGTTTGGCGTTTCATACTTCGCCAGCGATAGTGGTGCATACGAAAATAGCGCTTTTGACATTATGGGTAATTTCAATCTCGGAAACTTTCAGATCAGCGCCCAACTATCAAATACAAGTTCCGAGTATAATTTTTACAACGAGACCAATGAGTCTTCTTCTCTAACCCTTGGTGTTGACTACTTCATTACCGACAAATGGTCGGTATCCGGTTATTTTGGTGGCACTGTGAGTGATACCATAGACGCGATTGGCGAGTCAGAAGTTGCTGAATTTATCGATACACGTTACGAGTTAACGATTGGCGACTCGCACTCAATTGGCTTTTCTTTAGGTTATGATTTTGAGGATAACGACGCATTTTTGGGGGTTAACTACTTTACCCAATTTTCAAATGGCCAATACCTAGAAGCATTCGCCAGAATAAGTGACTATTTTAACGACCGATACGGCGCAACATTCTACTTCAATGATGATCTGTCGGTTGGTGTCGCTACCAATGAGCTTGAAGTATCAGAAGCGAATGCGTCACTATTTTTCTCAAACAACTATCAAGTGAAGGTCTATATTTCCGGCTTAGATTATTCAGAGCAGACTTTTGGGGCTTCAATTAGCGGTTACTTTTAAGTAAAAAAAAGCCCGGCAGATGATGCCGGGCAAACAACTAGATAAACAAGGGAATAACATAAATTGAACATTTACGAAATCCGAGCGTCCTGCTCATGGTTTAAGTATTCCACTTGATTAATTTTTGCGCTATAAGGGTTTTCCTGAAATTACCCATTTAAGCGACGAATTGCTTCTTCTAACATCGATTTTGGGCTGCCGAAGTTAATACGGGTAAAACGGTCCCAACCAAAATCTTTGCCTGGAGACGGCCCCACGCCTTTGCTTTCCATAAAGGCATGCACATCATCCGCGCCCACATTCGTTGCATCTATCCAAGCCAAGAACGTTGCTTGCGGCCGAATAAAGCTAAATCCTTCCAGTTTATTAATTTCTTGGTCAAGGTAATCCAGGTTCTTGCGCAAATAATCCAACTGCGCTTGATGCCAGTCGTCGCACTGGGTAAATGCCACCTCAGTCGCCACAAGCCCCATAAAGTTGACCCAAGGAACAATTCCAGCAGCAGCCTTGCTAAATCTCAATCGAGTCGCACCGTCTGGAATAATCGCAAATGATGTCCCTAACCCTGCCACATTAAACGTCTTACTTGCCGCCATCAACGTGACAGTTTTGTCACCGATGATCGGTAGTTTACCGGCAGGAATGTGCGTAGCTTGCTGATCCAAAATTAAGTCGCAATGAATTTCATCACTGCATAATGTCACATTGTTTTCTAAACAAATTCGCTCAACTTCTGCCAACTCTTCAGCAGTCATGACGCTACCGACCGGATTCATCGGATTACACATGATGAACAACTTAGTTTTCGGATCTGCAGCTTTACGCTCAAGCTCAGCGAAATCTAACGTCCAACGCCCTTCGACCAAGACAGTACCGACGTCTTCGCGAATCAAATTATTTAAGCCCGGCGCTGCCAACATTGGTGGATAGTTTGGCACTTGCACCAAGACTTTGTCGCCCTCTTCGCAATACGCTTTGCAGGCAACGTTAAAAGCAGGGACGACACCTGGCGTCCATACAATCCATTCTGGCTTAATCTGCCAGTCGTGCTTGTCTTTTAACCAGCGCACTACCGCTTGATTAGCCCCTTCGTGATGGGCAGGTAAATGATAACCGAATACACCGTGTTCAGTTCTCTCGTGCAATGCATCAATAATTGGCTGAGCGCACTTAAACTCAGTGTCTGCAACCCACAAAGGCAGGATATCTTTGTCTTTGTATCGCTCCCACTTAAATGAATAAGTGCCCTTGCGATCAATCTTTTCGTCAAAATTCATAATACGTCCTCAAAATCCACCCAACTATTTAGCCATCTAAACATCCAAATGACAACATCTATTTCGTTCTAAGTTAAAAATCATTTTATGAGCGACTTTTGCCAATTTGCAGATCCAACCCGCTTGATATATTTTACCCGTCTAATTTAATAAGGACATTATATGAAAACACTCATACCTCTTTCATTAGCTTTTGCATTGGCATCTGGGCTTGCTTTGGCTGAACAACCAAGCACTTCAGATAATGATCAAACTGCCGAGCTGATCGACTCTGTCATCAGTGCAAAAGCAATAAAACGCAATTTACCTAGATACCCTGTTAGCTATGCAAGAAAGGGCCGTGAAGGATGGGTGCAATTGAGCTTTGTCATTGGTAAAGACGGTAAACCTTTTGATGTATTGGTGATAGATTCGGAAGGTGGCAAACGCTTTGAAAGCTCTGCGGTTAAAGCTGTCGAAAGCTGGAGCTATGAGCCTGCAATGAAAAATGGCGAAGCGATTGAACAGTGCAGGACGCATGTTCAATTGGATTTCGCCATAAGCAATATGCCTGTCGGCCATAAAGTTAAGAAGTTGATTCAAAGAGGATTTGATCAGATCCAATCAGGTGACAAAAAGTCGCTCGAAGAAACCGTTGAGAAATTATTGGATGAAAAAGCACATGGCGTTCGAGAGCGCACTTACATTAACTTTTTCCTAGCTCGGTATTACAATTTCACCGGCGATTCATTAAATGAACTTAAGTACCTTAATCGAGCTGTCCCAAGCAGCCGCCAGCCCGCCAAAGATACCATTTTGACTGAGCAAGCACTACTGCACTCCTTACAGAGCCTGTTTAATATTCAGTATCAACAACATATGTTTAAGGACGCGCTCGCTACCTATGAAAAAGTTCAGAATATTAAAGGCGACTTGGCCGCGCAACTTACTGAGCTGATGACTCCATATGTTGAAGATATCAATACTATTGTCAGTAGTGACAAGGCGTTTGCAGTAGATGCGCTGGTGTCCGACCGGAATATGTGGACTCACTCGCTGGCAAGAAGTTCTTTTTCAATCGCAGAAATCGAAGGCGAGTTAGAAACTCTTGATATTAGGTGCGATAACAAACGCAATACCTATACGGTGAACGATCAATCAAACTGGAAGATTCCTAAATCTTGGGGCAGTTGCCAAGTCATAGTCCATGGCGAAGAAGGCAGCAGGTTTAATTTGATTGAGTTGCCTGACAACACATAAAAAAACCGGCCATATGGCCGGTTTTTATTTTATCTCTAAGTTTTAGAACTGCATCTCTGGAACATCACCATCCACGCGCAATTTACCTGCGGTCTTTTCAATGATTTCTTCCACTGTGACACCTGGTGCGCGCTCTTTTAGCACAAACTCACCATTTTCGATTTCTAAATACGCTAAATCAGTAATCACTTTAGTGATACAGTTCACGCCAGTTAATGGCAAGGTGCATTGCTCAAGCAATTTCGATTCACCTTTTTTGTTGGCGTGGGTCATAGTCACAATAATGTTGTCGGCACCAGCCACTAAGTCCATCGCTCCGCCCATCCCTTTTACAAGTTTACCTGGGATCATATAACTGGCGATATTGCCCTGCTGATCGACCTCAAACGCACCCAAAACGGTCACGTCAACATGACCACCACGAATCATTGCGAACGACTCCGCTGAACTAAAGATTGCTGCGCCTGTTGCTGTAGTTACTGTTTCTTTACCAGCATTGATCATATCAGCATCCACTTCGTCTTTGCTTGGGTAAGGCCCCATGCCGAGTAAGCCATTCTCTGACTGCAACATCACTTCCATACCTTCAGGCACGTAGTTCGCCGCCAGAGTAGGAATACCAATACCTAAGTTTACATAGTCGCCGTCGTTAAACTCGCGCGCCACACGCTGAGCAATTTGTTCTCTTGATAAAGCCATTGAGTCTCTCCTTAATCGCGTGTGGTTACTTTTTCGATACGTTTTTCGAACGTACCTTGAATGATGCGGTCTACGTAAATACCCGGAGTGTGGATTTCACTTGGGTTTAATTCGCCTGGTTCAACAATCTCTTCTACTTCAACAACAGTGATCTTACCCGCTGTTGCTGCCATTGGATTGAAGTTCTGCGCGGTATGACGGTAAACACAATTTCCGAATCGATCTGCCTTCCAAGCTTTAACAATGGCAAATTCGCCCGTAATGCTTTCTTCAAGAATGTAGTTGCGACCGTTAAACTCGCGCACTTCTTTGCCTTCTCCGACCAAGGTTCCGTAACCCGTGGCTGTGAAAAATGCAGGGATACCAGCGCCGCCAGCTCGCATTTTTTCCGCGAGTGTGCCTTGTGGGGTCAACTCAACTTCTAACTCACCGTTCAAAAGTTGTTGTTCAAATAACGCGTTTTCGCCAACGTAAGAAGACACCATTTTTTTAATCTGTTTGTCTTCAAGCAAGATGCCTAAACCGAAACCGTCAACGCCACAGTTGTTGGAAACAACCGTTAAACCTGTCGTGCCTTTGCGCTTGATTTCCGCAATAAGTCCTTCCGGAATGCCGCATAAGCCGAAGCCACCAGCGATAACCGTTGAGTTGTCCTCAAGTCCGGCCATGGCTTCTTCGTAGCTGGCAACAACTTTGTCAAAACCTGCCATATCAAACCTCTTATTTCATTATTCTTGTATGTTGCGCCAATAGTTACACAAACCCCGCGCTCTACCCAATTATTCGACACGCGCTGAATTGAATTTAACCGCTTGGTAGTAAACTTGAATTGACACTTTTTGTTTATCCGTGCTTACAACTGTACTGCAAATCGTCAAATTCAACTAGCAAATCGCCCTGCTACTTTAGACCACCAGCGCCATTCATACAGCGATGTGGGCCTTTAGTAGTACTTATTCGAGCAGCAAATTTTGTTAGCGTTAGGCTAGATTCAATCATTGGGATTTAACATGAAAAACGCAAAAACGGCACTTGTGACAGGCTCAACGAGTGGTATCGGATTAGCCATCGCCGAAAAATTAGCAAGCCAAGGAACCAACCTAGTAATAAACGGACTATTAGAGGAAGCTCAAGGCTACGCACTTGCGCAATCTCTGAGTGAAAAGTATCAAGTCGAAGTGCTGTTTGACCCAGCAAATTTGGCACATCCCGAGCAAATAGAATCCATGTTTACAAGAGCAGCCGAAACGTTTTCCGGCATCGATATATTGGTCAATAATGCAGGGATACAACATACCGCGCCGATCGAACAGTTTGATAACGCTAAATACCAAGCCATTATAGCGGTCAACCTATCCAGTGTGTTTTATGCGATGAAAGCTGCACTGCCCCATATGCAACAACAGTCCTGGGGGAGAATCATCAATATTGCGTCTGTGCACGGCCTGGTGGCTTCATTAAACAAAAGCGCTTATGTAGCTGCTAAACACGGCGTCGTTGGTATGACAAAAGTAGCCGCTCTTGAAAATGCTAACAATGGCATCACTGCCAACGCGATCTGCCCGGGATGGGTAGAAACGCCTCTGATTCAACAACAAATAGACGACATTGCGTCAGCGCAAAAACTGAGTTTTGAACAAGCCAAAGGTCAATTGATATCAGCCAAACAACCGAGAGTGGAAATGGCCAACCCTGCGCATATCGGGGATTTGGTTCTGTTCTTAGTTAGTGATGCCGCACAGGGCATGACGGGTACGAGCTTACCGATTGACGGCGCTTGGACAGCACAATAAAAAAAGCCCAGCATACGCTGGGCAAACACCACATCAACAGGCTTTTAGCCTCAAGGGAGTCCATGGTGGCCTAACTTCTAATAAATTCCCCGATACATTTGTGCAACTCACTGCACTGGTTCGGTACCAAATCTTCGATGTTCATAAACGCATGTATCATGCCGTCGAAGCCTAAATGTTGGACTTCAACACCCGCCGCTTTAAGTTTGCTAGCATAGGCAAGCCCTTCATCGCGCAGAGGGTCACAGCCAGCGGTGATCACCAATGACTTTGGCGCCAACTGATTGATTTCATTAAACAGAGGACTCGCGGATTGGCGGTCTTCATGGTTAGCAAAATAGTGATCGAAGTACCACTTAATTCGAGTGTTTTCTAACAGATATCCGGTACCATTGCTTTGATACGACTCCGTTGAGCCGGTGTAATCGACACTCGGATAAATTAATACCTGTTTATCAATCTTTAGATCCGAACCTAACATTCGGCGCATAGTTAAGCTGGTACAAATTGCGCCCCCAGCACTGTCCCCACCTATGATCATCTCATCAGTGTGGGCAAATCCGTCAAGCGCTTGTTTGTAATGTCTCAGTGCCAGTTCACAGTCATCAAGCCCTATTGGGTAGGGATACTCTGGGGCTAAACGATAATCTACCGACACCACAACACACTGGCCGTTAAGGGCAAAACGGCGGCACATAGGGTCGTACAGCTCAACATCACCACACATATGGCCGCCACCGTGAAAATAGACAAAAACCGGCAATGCAGAGTCTGGCTTAGGACTGTAAACTCTGACAGCGACATTGTGGCCTTGCACTGAAATGACTCTGTTTGCTGTTTTTGCAATATCTGGAGAGGTGGTCATAAATGCCGATAATTTTTGCAAATTGGCGCGCGCCATCTCTGGTGTTAGCACCAAGCCTGAAGCTTTTGCTTCCGCCGCAGCTACATTGACTTCACCAATAAACTCCTCGAGTTGCGGATCTAAACGTCCTCGCATATCGCCTCCTTGGAAGTGGTCTGTTTTGGATTTGTTTCTGGTAATAAAAAACTGCCCAAGAAAAAGCTGCTGCTAACGATTGTAATCAAACCAAACGCCGGCGAATAATCCCCTTGCCAATGATCGACAAACCAACCAAACAGCCACAACACGGCAGTTGCAAATAAATAGCTTAATGACCAGAACAAACTGAATACCACAGTGATTTTTTGAGTCGTCATCCCTTTCATTTCGTGTGGAATGGTCACTAATGCAGTGATCGGAAAGAACACAAAAAATCCCAAAACAGCGGCTGAGATAGTTTGTAACACCGGCGAAGAAGAAAATGACAAGCCAACAATGGTCAAGGTTTGAATCAAACCGGAATAACGAATCACCCCTATACGTTGCTTTACTTTTGCACTGTAGAGCATGCCAGCCACGGTGCCTAAGATACCAAAACCAATGACCCATTTACTGGCGCTGATCCCCGCTTCTGGATAGAAAGTAAACAAGCAGATATAAAACGCTAGTAGGCCGGAATAACAGAAGGCGTAAGCCCAATTGAAACGATCTTTTAAACCGTCGCGGTAGCTATACCCATGCTCAACCACTTGTTCATTGGTCGTTGGTGACGATGTTGGAGCTTCTTTGTAATTCACTAACAGCCATGCAAGGGCTAACACCATGCTAAGCACAGAGAACACGATGAGGGATGACTGCCATCCTCCCGTTACTTGGTTGATGTCAGTCATTGACCACAAAATGATTGCCGTTCCGACATTAAATGCAACCGCATTCAAACCATTGATGGTTGAGCGTTGTTCTTTATCAAAAAACGCCATTACGATTGGATTAAAGTAGACAATCATCAATGCGCCGCCGAGCCCCATAAAGAATCGCGATAGCAGTAAGACATCATAACTTTGCGCCAATGGGGTAAAAACACCGACAGCCACTAAAAAACAAGACGCAAAAAACGCTTTTTTAATGCCCAGTTTTAACGCCAACCAAGCGGCGATAAAGGTGCCAACAATCTTGGCAATAGTCACCGCACCGGAGAGAAGGCTGGCGTCCGCCATCGAATTTACTTCCATCGCCGACATTATTTGTCCCATGCTCGCTGTGCCCCCAACCCAGGCCATAGCGAACAAAACATAGCTAAGGAAAACAATGGCTTCCACCAGGTATTTGTTCGTCATTTTCATATGTGATAGTTTTTTTGTAATCTCTATGGAGGCAGATTAACGTAAGGTTGGATAGAAATATCTGCTACCTTAGTACACTACCCTTTGGTGGTAGCCGAGTTATGCTGACTACAATAATAAATACAAAGCGCAGTAAGGGTTTCTTTTGCTCAATTGGTTATCTATAGACACATGGTTGATTAGCTTTTTAGCTATCAGCTATTTGTTGTTTTTGTTCTTAATCGCATTTTTAGGACAAAACCCGACGGGCCTAAAATGGAGTCAGAAGCCTTGGGTTTACAGCTTATGTTTGGGCGTAAGCTGCACCAGTTGGGCGTTCTACGGCATCATAGGACAGACCTCAATCACCGGCCAGTGGTTGTCGCCCATCTATTACGGCACTATCGCCTGTTTTTTGTTGGGCTGGCCGATATTGTTGAAAATGCTGCGAGTCAGCAAACAGCAGAACTTAACTTCAATCGCCGACTTCATCGCGCTTAGGTATGAACGGACACCGAGAATTGCGCTTGTTGTTACCGTGTTGGCACTTATTGGTACGATCCCCTACATTGCGTTGCAACTAAGGGCTATCAGCCAAAGCTTTGATCTAGTGACTGGCAGCTTTCAATCTGGCTTTAACACCACCATTACCGTGGCTTTAGTATTAACCATTTTCTGTATCCTTTTTGGCGCGAGAAACGTCGTTGCTAATAAGCAAAATCAAGGGTTGATGTTAGCCATTGCGTTTTCTTCATTGGTAAAGCTGTTGGCGATTCTGGCAATAGGTCTGTTTGTTTGCTTTTACGTGTTTGACGATTTTGCCCAAGTGTTTGAACAAGCAGAGTCGTTATCGCAGTCAACTAACACCCAAACCTCACCAACTTATACCCTGATGTCACAGGTCATATTGGGCTTCATTACGATTTTCGTCACACCGCAGTTGTTCCATATGATAGTGATCGAAAATCAAAACGAGCGCCAATTGGCTGCATCTCGCTGGCAATACCCCTTGTATTTGATTGCAATAAACATTTTTGTATTGCCAATCGCGATGGCAGGTAATCACATATTCCCCGGCGGCGGCGTAAACGCAGACACTTATATTCTGAGTATTCCGCTGTTCACTCAACAAGAGTTTTTGAGTATTTTGGTGTTTATTGGAGGATTGGCGGCGGCAACGTCAATGGTCATTATTGCCGCGATAGTATTAAGTACTATGGTGTCGACAGAAATTATTACGCCGTTATTGCTCAAACTCAATAAAGCCCAAGCCGACGATCAAGCCGCCTATTCACATCGATTATTGATTTACCGCCGCACCGCGATCGCGGTCATTATGTTACTGTCATTGTTGTTTGAACGATTAGTAAATCAGCAAAGTCACTTGTCCAGTATTGGTATATTGTCGCTGGTACTTTTGGCTCAATTTGCGCCAGCGGTTATCGGCGCCTTATATTGGCGCAAAGCCAACTCACTTGGCGCTATATTGGGTCTATTGAGTGGCGGGTTAGTTTGGTGTTACACCCTATTATTGCCGTTATTGGCGCCCGAGTCTTCAACCGTCACCAAAGGCTTGTTTGACTTATCTTGGCTACAAAGCCAAGGACTGTTTGGTTTTACCTTCCTCGACGCTACCAGCCACGGTGTATTGATGAGCTTAGGCGTGAATACGTTGGTATTTGTCATTGTATCGCTATCGACTTCACCATCATTGGCGGAAAAACTGCAAGCCGAAGCGTTTGTGAAGAAGCAAGCAAAAGCCATCGATTACCGTTTAACGGCGCACGATTTAACCACCATACTCAAACGATTCGTGTCTGCTGATGCAATCAAACAGATGCCAACGACCTCTAAAAGTGAACAAGCCTCAAGCGAACAGGTTGAATATACTCGCAAAGTACTTGCCTCAGTCATTGGGTCAGCGTCCACTCGATTGGTTATGTCTGCAGCAGAGGATAAAAGTACCAATGTCTCTATTGAGCAGGTGGTCGGAATCGTTGATGAAGCGAATCAACTGTTTGAATTCAATCGAGAGTTACTGCAAGCAGGGGTAGAAAACATTGATCAAGGCATCAGTGTGGTCGATGCCGATATGCGCTTGGTCGCATGGAATGCCAAGTACATCGAACTACTAGATTACCCACCGCAATTGATACAGGCGGGTATGCCAATTGCAGACTTAATTCGCTTTAATATTGAGCGTGAGGTCATCCAATGCGATGACCCAAAGGCCACCGTTGACAAGCGCCTGAGCTACATGAAAAACGG
The DNA here is from genome assembly GCA_964229075.1 of Alteromonadaceae bacterium. Lineage (GTDB taxonomy): Bacteria > Pseudomonadota > Gammaproteobacteria > Enterobacterales > Alteromonadaceae > Psychrosphaera. The sequence continues at coordinate 19,437 of CAXRBI010000003.1, forward strand.
TCAAGAACACTATTTCCAACGCGTTATGCCCAATAATCGAGTTCTGGAGATCCGCGGTCAACCAATGCCTGGTGGTGGTTTTGTTAGCACATTCAGCGACATAACCCAGCACATTGAAGCCGAACAAAAACTGCAAAAAATAAATGAATTGCTTGAAACCAAGGTCAGCGAGCGAACCTTTGAACTGTCCCAGGCAAAAGCAGAAGCAGAAGCCGCCAACAAGAGTAAAACTCGATTTTTAGCCGCCGCCAGTCATGATCTGATGCAGCCATTTAACGCGTTATCGCTGTTCACAGACATGTTGAAACAGCAAGCGAGAGATCAAGACACGCAGAAACTGGCAAATCATATTCAAGACTCGCTAACTGTCGTTGAAGGCCTTCTGTCGGATCTCGTTGAGATCTCCAAACTTGAAGGCAGCGGACAGCACGTAGAATCCAGTGACTTTATGATCGGCGATGTTATCGCCCCACTGTCGAATGAGTTTGAGGCGTTGTGCTTAGATAAAGGAATTCACTTTGCCCACAGAATTAGAAATCGACAAGTTACAAGCGACAAAAAGTTACTAAGACGCATTATTCAGAACTTCTTAGCCAACGCGGCCCACTACAGCCCGATTGGCTCTGATAACCCAAAGATCTTGCTGACTGCCAGAGTGCAACAACAAAATCTTTTGATCGAAGTATGGGACAACGGCCCAGGTATTCCTAAAGATAAGCAGCAGCAAATATTCCGAGAATTTGAACGTTTGGAACAAAATAGAGAAACGCCAGGTCTTGGACTGGGTTTAACCATTTCCGAGAGAATCGCAAAATTACTCAACTTAAACATTGAGGTCGAATCGATTGAAGGACGAGGTTCAGTGTTTCGCCTTTCGATGCCATTCTGTGAAACAACGGTTTCACAGCCAATGGAAGTCGCTACCACTCAAGAAGACAAACCAACCAACTTTAACGGCGTCAAGGTTTTGCTTATTGATAACGACCCACTCCTACTCAACGCGTTAGAGCAGCAACTCGCGAATTGGGGCTGCCAAGTCATTGCTAAAACTGGAAATGAGTCGGTGTCATCATTTGTCTCCGCTGATTGGATACCCGATGTCATCATTGCTGATTATCACTTAGACGACAACAAAAATGGCGTAGATTTAAGTCAGCAACTGATAACCAAATTCTGTTGGCGTTGCCCTTGCGTTGTTTGCTCGGCAGACCCGTCGGAAGCGCTGCGACAACATGTGTCTGAAGCAGAGTTCAAGTTTATCAAAAAGCCGCTGAAAGCCTTGGCGTTAAAACGATTATTAAAAAGTCTGTAAACGGCCTGCACTGGTTTCCTTGATGAATTAGTTTCAACTGTTTGTCGAACCGAAAGCCATTATACTTGCCTTGCTGGAGGACAATTATGATACGTTCCGTTGAGCTCAGTGATGCTCAGAAAATTGCCGAAATTTATAATCACTACATCGAAAGCTCCATTGCCACCTTTGAAACTCAGCCCATCTCAAAACAAGAGATGGCGCAGCGGATCAAAGATACCCAAGAAAATAACTTGCCTTATCTCGTCACTGTTGATGGTCAGAATCAAGTGCTAGGTTATGCCTATGCTAGCAAATGGAAAGGACGATGCGCCTACCGTTTCTCTGTCGAATCAACCGTCTATCTCGCCGCCGAGTCCACAGGCCAAGGATTGGGCAAGGCGCTTTACGATGCACTGTTTAAAGAGTTGAAACAGATGAAATATCACGCCGTAATTGCGGGCATTTCCCTACCAAACCCTGCCAGCGTCTCCATGCATGAAACGTTTGGGATGAAAAAAGTGGCTCACTTTGAACAAGTCGGGTTTAAATTCGACCAATGGGTGGATGTCGGCTACTGGCAAAAACTCCTATAAAAACAGATCCCTACAACTCGCCGAAAATAAACAACAATTTTTTTTACATTTTTTTAAACTTTTTGCGCGTTTCAAACGACTTAGTACTTAGATTTAGTTGGAAAAGCCGAAAGTAACTCTGATGGAAATGTTCATAGAAAAAATTGTAGCCCTAAGTATGTTGCTTAACATACTGGTAGCATGCGAGACAGAATCCGAACTGGAGCAGCAACAAACCGCCACGACAGAGTCTATTGTTGTGGTACAGAGCACGTCCGCTAAGTTGCCGTCTGAGCGATCAGTTGATGATTGCCCTACACTTATGTCGGCATGTGCTAAAAAATAACGCCAACCCTGTTTCCCAACCCGGCGGTTGAGGTAAAGCTCGCCGCTTTTTTAACTTAGCTTTAACTGCTGAAATACCATTCCAGCCATTGTCCGATTCGTCACTTCCAGCTTCAGTAAAATGGCAGATACGTGTTTTTTTACAGTGGTTTCTTTAATATCTAAATCGTACGCTATTTGTTTGTTTAATTGGCCGTCGGCTATACGAGACAAAACAACATACTGTTGTGGCGTAAGTTGCCCCAACTGTTTAGCCAGTTTCTGATGTTCATCATTATCACCAATTGCATCTAAAGAAACAGATTCAGGCAGCCAAACCTCGCCATCGAGCACAGTGTCAATTGCTTCTTGGATAACGCTTAAATCTGCCGACTTTGGGATAAACGCAGCGGCGCCAAAATCAATGGCGCGACGAATGATGGGACTCTCATCATCTGATGACACCATAATCACGGCCACATCTGGATAGTGATTCTGTAGCTGGGTTAACGCGGTAAAGCCGTCGTTGCCTGGCATGTGCAAATCTAGAAATACCAATTCCAACTGCGGGTTCTGGGCTATCACGGCGAACAAGCTGTCGACGTCTTCCGCTTCTAAAATACCCGGGTTGTCCATGCATTGACCGATGGCTTGTTTTAAGGCGGTTCTAAACAAAGGATGATCGTCGGCGATAAGCACTGTTGCGTCAGTCATATTGGTTCCTCATTACAGCTTCAGAAAGCGAAAAGGTACGCCATCTGACGTACCTTTTAACATGATTGGTTTTAATTAGAAACGGTAGCCCACGGTTAGGTGAACGGTCCGTGGATCGCCATAGTAGGAAATCAACGTCGTATCTCCACCTAAACCTGGGAAGTAGTTGCCGTCATCATCGACGCCAACAAAGTTGTATCCACCGACCATATATTCTTCATCAGTTAGGTTTTTACCGTACAAACCACCATACCAGTTTCCTTCTGGGCTCTCCCAACTAACGCCCAGATTCACCGTGCCGTAGCCGTCTTGTGCGAGCAAACCGCTATCTTCGAATAGGTAGTAGTCGTCGCGGAAGTAATAGCCACCATTAACAACAAAGTAACCAATATCGGTGTCAATGACATAGTTAACCGCCAAACTCATCGTTAAATCCGGTGTATTAGACAGTTGATCAATGGCGTAACAGTGATCCTCTGAACCATCGTCAAGCGGTGTACAGTCTTTTTCTTTTTCAATTTCTGAATCGAGATATCCCAACGCAAAATCAATGGTCAAGTTTTCGGTTGCGGCAATGGTAACTTCTGCTTCGATACCATTTACCGTTGAACCTTCAACGTTGCCAAGCCACTGATTGAGGACTGTTGGGTCATCAGGATCTGGAACAACGGTAATATATTGACGATCTTGATGGTCAATAAAGAACGCAGTGATGTTTGTACGAACCGTATCGTTCCAATCGCGTTTGAAACCAAACTCTATTGAATCAACGATTTCAGGATCCGCCGCCTCTTCGTTTTCAGTCGCTCTGGGGTTGAACGTACCAGACTTAAAACCTTGCGAGTAGCTAGCGAATATCATGGTTTGATCGTCATACGCGTATTCCACGCCTAAACGAGGCGTAAAACGTGACCAATCTTCACTTTTAGGGCCATCAATAACGCCGTCACCGTCAGTATCCGTACCAAGCACCATTGGGAACGTTACCGCAGGATTACGGTCGACGCTTGGGTGCCAGCCATCACGAGGGTAAACATTCTCAAACGCTAAACCGTTGGCTACCCACGCTTCTTTCTCTTCATTTGTATATCTTGCACCTACCGTCATGGATAACTTCTCAGTGATATTAAATGAACCTTGAGCGTACACTGCGGAGCTTTTACTGTTGTTACAACCCGTCACTTCTCGAGTTAGGCCCGGTGTTGAGAATGCCAAGCGACCAAGGAAGCCTAAAATTGCGTCAAAGTGACCACACGATTCACCGTCGTAGAAATAAAGGCCCGAAACCAATTTAAAGTCTTCCCCGACATAATTGGCTTGCAGTTCATGGCTGGTATTTTCGTCATCATAAATTGCTGGTACATCGAATACATCTAAGGGCGTATTGTCAAAGTCGATGTTTGTGTCGGAATAACCTTCACGAGACGCTCCAACGTACTTCAAAGATAGAGCGTCATTGACATCCCAGTTGACCATAAAGCTCATGCCTTCCATTTCCACTTTATTGTCTGTCGGCAAACTGGTGTAAGAGTCAAAAACACTGTCAGGTACCGGAGCATCAACTAAAATACTCGGCAACAAACGATAACCACCTTTGGCGTTGGAATCATCCACCGTTTTGTCCCAATTAAATCGCATGAATATGTCGTCGCTGTGGCGATATTCCACTGTTAGACGAGACGCAGTTAAGTCCTTGTTGTAGTTCTCTTTGTCTTGAGCACCAAGTTCTGGAGCAATGGTAATGAACTCACCAAAACCGTCTCGGGTTAACATCGCATGGCCGAATCCAACGTACAGTTTGTCTTCGATTACAGGCAGTTGGCCTGTCAACTTAATGTCTTGCTGGCCATAAGAACCAAAGGTAAGTTCTGCATTCGCTTCCATGTCGCCAGACATTTCTTTGGTTACGTACTTAACCGCACCACCAATGGTGTTTTTGCCATAGAGCGTCCCTTGTGGACCACGTAAGACTTCAATACGTTCAACGTCGAGCAAGTCTAAAACCGCGCCCTGCGGTCGGGCCAAATAGACGTCATCAATATAAATGCCAACACCAGGCTCATAACCCCACAACGGATCTTGTTGACCAACACCACGAATAAATGCAGTTAATGTCGAGTTTGTACCTCGGCTGCTTTGTAAAGTAGTGTTTGGAGAAAACTGTTGAACTTCTGTCATCGTCGCGATGCCTGCCTCCGCGAGATCTGAAGCACTGACAGAAGTTACAGCAACAGGTACTTTTTGCAGATTTTCAGCGGTTTTACGAGCGGTGACTTCAATCACCTC
>CAXRBI010000004.1:0-9913 GCA_964229075.1 Alteromonadaceae bacterium
AAAATACAGTGTTTAGCAAAGTCCTTGGTTTCGGTTGCGGTCCATTCCCCTTTAGGCTTCTCTTTCATGTCTTCACACCATTCTTTACTGCCCACCGCTGGTGCGCAACTGGCCAAACAAAGCAGGACAAATAGACTTAACAATATTTTGTACATGTGTTCTCCTTAGTAACAGGTTCAAACCTAAGTAGTTGAATAACATACGCTAGATTCTGCATTTTTCCAATACAACTATATCGCCACCGCACTTTGCTTTGAATCGCCTATTTGCTAAAAGCTTTGCTAAAGGTGAAGCTTCGGGAAACAGAAAAATAGTGGTTTAATCTATACCTTTATCGAGTCGCGGAATATCGCTAATGGCCTTAGTCCACTCCAGCTCCGACTCGCAATAAATGTTTACATCGGGGTTTTGAGTGGGCGGTGTCTCCAACGACCCGAAATGAAGAATGTTGAGGCCGGCAAGTTTCGGATTGGAGTTAAAGATAGGCGTGCCGCAATCAGCACAGAAATGTTTCGTCGCATGCTCTGAGACTTTAAAACTGCTCAGTTGCCCGGATTTTAACTGGAAATCTGAGGATAAAACCGCGGCATAGGTCGAAAAAGCTGCGCCGTTCATTTTCCGGCATAAACTACAATGACAATTGACTAATTTTTTGACTCTGCCCGTCACTTCGAATGTTATCGTTTTACACAAGCAGCTTCCCTTGAGTGTTTTCATAACTTTTGATCCCTTAGCATTGACGCTTAAGCGCCAAAATAAACTGTTTTTTGTATGCTTTCACTCTATCGATTTACCGTTTTCCAGAAAACCGTAAACGACTCCAATGCTCGAATTCATGCGGACTTATTTGTTACATATTGTGCCAAAACGCACATTAGCTTCACTGCGTCATTTCAATTGGCGAGGCTTGATAAAACTTAAACTCCAGTAAATTAGCGGCGGGATCTTTAATGATAAACTTGCCTGATTCACTGCGATCGTCCTTAACCGCGGCTTTGGGTGGAAGAACATACTCATAACCGTTTTGCTCCACCTTTTGTTTTAGATTGAGCCATTCCTGCTTTGACATGATAACCCCGAAATGATCGAGTGCCCTCGCGGGCATTTCTTGTGTTGCTTGATGCAAGGTCAATTGGTGGCCATAAAAAATAATGTCTATCCAATGCCCGGTATCGCGGCCTTTTTTGCAGTTCAAAAACTCCGTATAAAACTCCTCGGCTAGTTTGAGATCTGGAACCACAAAGGACAAGTGAAATGGGTAAGTCATCAAAACTCCTTGTTGTTTGTTAGACAGTGATTTGCACAGAAACGATCACTTCAAATCTAAGGTCATAAAACGGCTGTTTGGATCTTCGGCGTAACTGCCAAATGGACCGCAATAGCAAAAACCAAATTTTTGATACAAACGCCTGGCAGGTTCAAAATACGACTGTGAACCTGTCTCAAGACTCACCTTCTGGACGCCTTGTTGTTTCGACAGATTCAAAACATGTTCCAGTAATTTGCTAGCTACCCCGCTATTGCGAGCAACGGCGGCAGTGCGCATAGATTTAAGTTCCACATGGTCAGAAGAAAGACGCTTTGTTGCCAGACAACCTTGTAACACCTCCTCACGCCAGCCGCTGTAAAATGTAATTTCAGGGCGTTTAAGCGCATCGACATCAAGGGCATGCACACTCTCTGCAGGCGATGTCGCATACATATCTTTTAGATGTTCTTCAAGCAATGCCAGCACCTCACCACTCGATAAGTCGTCTATTTTAATCTGCAAATCCGTTATCCTTATTTATCAGTTTGGGTCTTGTACCAAAGCCGCGCTAATTCAAGGTGCGTTTGGATAAAAGTGTTTTTCATAGCCATGTAAACCCTACTGTCATGATCACAATGGCCGGCGGCATTTTTCTTAACGTCACCGTATTGGAGAGCAATGTCTGGATGCGCAATTAAATATGCTTTGAAAGCGAGGTGATTCAACAAGTGTTCATTTCCAGACAGAAACGCATGAATATGATGGCTACGTTGGTCTCCGCCTTTTTGAAAGTACCGTCGACCTTCGATGCCGTTTTCGCCCTTGGGCAAATAACCGAGTTTGACGAATTGCTCACGCTTACCATCAAGCACAGTCAAATCTGTCACTTCAATTGCGATATCTAACACTGGCTTAGCACACAAGCCGGGAACCGACGTGCTGCCAATATGCTCAATACGTATGGCTAAACTACCCAGGAGCTGCTGCAAACGGCGCTTTTCCAGGTCAAACCTGGATGCCCAGTCCGGATTGTAATCAACCACCTCTATTTTCCTTGGCAAAAATCTAACCCTTTCTACGTTAATCCATCAAAGTACTAAAACCAATCTGGAATTTGTAAGGTTTGATGTCAACTTCTGCACAAACCTTGACAACAAACCCACATCATTTGGCCTCTTGTGGCTATCCTCGATAATTGCGGCATTCTTTACTGACAACTTGCTCAGATTGTCTTTCGATAATCCACAATTTGTAGTCAATTCATTTACATTCCCTCTGTGGCAAATCGTTCAAATTTTGATTTGATTTCTGTGTCTCTGAAACTAGCCAGTGACTGATCAATCTTGATATTTCCATTACCGGTAGCTCTGCAGCGACAACCAAGTCGCAGTTGCTCCTAACCCGCTCTACCGTGGTTTCATATATGTCTTTGAGGTAGTCATCGTATTTCGCTAGATAGCGCTCAGTGCAAATGTCATCAGTCGCTTGGCCTTGCCCCCTGTGGCGCTGAATCACCCGAGACAAGCAGAGTTCAAGTGGTGGCTCTAAAAGAACCACGTAATCCGCCAAAGCCGCCATCGAAGGCCGCTCCCTGCCAAAAGGTTCTTCAACAAATATAAACCTTGCTCCAGATGACTTCAAACCGCTAAGTGCCGCGCTCATCAAGGGTGTTCTAATCTCAGAGGTGTTTGCGCCGCGTTCAAGCCAGGCCTTCATATCAACGGGGTATGAACCATCATCAACAAAATCGTCAAAATGTATCGATGGACAGCAAAAGTAATCCGCGAGCGCTTTTACTATTGTCGTTTTACCGCTGCCAGACGCGCCACTGATCACGACCACTGAGGTCTTTGTTGCCATTTACTAGAAGTCCTTAGAATCAACTCACACTCAAAAACTGAAGAAAAAACCTACGGGCAATAACATCACGCCACCGCCTGTAGGTTTTACATCTTGTTTAAAAGAGGCCATAAACGCAAATCAGATTACGGCATCATCGCGCAGTTGCACGCTCTTATTATGTGCTTGAATTTGCGGATATTTGACCAACAAGTAAAGCGCTGGCAAGACTATCAAACTGAGCAACACGGCAGATAACATGCCACCTACCATGGGTGCTGCAATCCGGCTCATCACTTCCGAGCCTGTACCGTCGCCATACAGAATTGGTAGCAATCCGATTATAATCGTTGCCACCGTCATCATCACAGGCCTAACTCGTAATCCCGCGCCATGCATTAACGCCTGTTGGTAGTCCTCAATCGAAATCAATGTGTTGTTTCGAAGTGCTTGTTGTTTTAGGTCAGTCACCGATTGATTGAGATAAACCAACATAATAACTCCTATTTCTACAGCAACACCGGCCAAAGCAATAAAGCCCCCCCCGACAGCAACCGAGAAATTGAATCCTTCCAAATACATTAACCACAAACCACCAATAGTGGCCACTGGCAGCGTCACAATAATCATTGCGACCTCACTGATGGCTCGAAAATTGAGATACAACAACACCACAATAATGGCCATGGTCAAAGGCAGAACAAAACTGAGTTTTTGTTGCGCTCGCTGCATGTACTCATATTGCCCCGCCCAGTTGATGGAGTAGCCAGGAGGTAACATCAAGTGTTGGGCCAGATGTGCTTTTGCTTGCTCAACATACGTCCCCACATCGACGCCTTCAATATCAATATAGATCCAGCCGTTTATACGGGCGTTTTCACTTTTGATCCCAGGCGCACCGCTCTCAATTCGTATATCCGCAACATCTCCTAGCGCAATTCGTTGACCATTTGGGGTGACCACAGGTAAACGTGCCAATTGCTCTGGTGAGTCTCTATAGTCCTGTGGATAACGGAGGTTCACTGGATAACGCTCTTGCCCTTCAACAGTCTCAGTCACGTTCATACCGCCAATTGCCGTGGCAACGACCTGTTGTACGTCTTCAATGTTTAAGCCAAAACGACTGGCTTTTCCCCTTTGTATATCCACTTTAATGTAGCGCCCGCCAGCAACTCGCTCAGAGTATACCGACGCCGTGCCTGCAAAGTCTTTCAACAGCAACTCGATTTCTTGGCCAATCCCTTGAATGACATCCAGTTCAGGGCCTGCCACTTTAATCCCAACTGGGGTCTTAATGCCGGTGGCCAACATATCAATACGTGTTTTGATTGGCATAACCCAAGCATTCGTTAGTCCGGGAAACTTAACCAACTGATCGAGCTCGGCTTTTAATGACTCCGTTGTCACTCCTTCTCGCCACTGGGACTTGGGCTTCAATTGGATAAAGGTTTCTATCATAGTTAACGGAGCTGGGTCAGTGGCGGTCTCAGCTCGTCCCACTTTGCCAAACACATTTTCTGCCTCAGGCAAAGTCCGGATCAATTTATCGGTCTGTTGCAACAATTCCCTTGCTTTGCCAATTGAAATACCTGGATAGGTTGTTGGCATATACATGAGGTCTCCCTCATCGAGCGGAGGAATAAACTCGCTGCCAATCTTATTTACCGGCCAAAAGCCAATCAATGTGACAACTAAAGCGACCAACAAGGTTGATTTTGGGTAAGCCAAAACCCGCTTCAAAACTGGCAAATAAAGCGATATCAATAAACGATTTATCGGATTTTTCTGCTCTGAAACCACGTTACCTCGAATGAAATATCCCATCAGGACCGGCACCAAAGTAATGGCGAAACCCGCTGCAGCGGCCATGGCGTAAGTTTTAGTGTAAGCCAATGGCGAGAACATCCGCCCTTCCTGCGCCTCCAAGATAAAGACAGGCAAAAATGACACGGTAATGATCAACAGACTGAAAAACAGTGCAGGCCCCACTTCCGTTGCCGACTTGGCCACCAATTGCCAGCGATTTTCGTCGGAAAGTGATTGTCCTTGTTTTTTAAGCGCCTCCATATGTTTGTGCATGTTTTCAATCATAACTATCGCACCATCGGTCATTGCTCCAATGGCAATAGCGATTCCACCTAAAGACATAATGTTGGCGTTTATGCCTTGCCAGTGCATTACGATGAAAGCAACAAGAATGCCTAAAGGCAACGATACAACGGCAACAAAAGACGATCGGATATGGAACAAAAACGCCAAACAAACGAGCGCCACCACGCCAAGCTCTTCAAGCAGCTTTTGCCACAAATGATTAACCGCTCTGTCGATCAAGTTCGCTCGGTCATAAACCGTGACCACTTCAACGCCTTCCGGCAACGACGACTTCAATGACTCCAGTTTGGCTTTCACGCCTGCGATCGTTTGTTGTGCATTTTCGCCATAACGCATAACGACGACGCCGCCAACCACTTCACCTTCTCCGTTGAGTTCAGCAATGCCTCTTCGCATTTGTGGCCCAAGGTGCACGTTCGCAACGTCGCCTATGGTTAATGCAGTACCTTGGGAATTAAGCCCTAAAGGGATCTGTTCAATATCCTCTACCGAGCGAATATACCCCGTCGCAGTGACCATATATTCCGCCTCTGCCATTTCTACAACAGACGCACCCGTTTCTTTATTGCCGCGTTTTAATGCCATTTGAATGTGGCTCAATGGCACGTTGTAAGCGCGCAGTTTGTCCGGATCCACTTGCACTTGGTACTGTTTCACCATGCCGCCAACGGCTGCAACCTCGGACACCCCCGGCACAGTTTGAAGTTCATACTTTAAAAACCAGTCTTGAATACTTCTTAACTGGCTCAGGTCATGGTTACCAGAGGTATCTGTGAGCGCATAAATATATACCCAGCCAACGCCTGTTGCATCAGGCCCTAACTGAGGCTTCGCCGAATCGGGCAGACTCGAAGCAACTTGACTTAAATATTCGAGTACCCTGCTTCTGGCCCAATACAGGTCCGTGTCATCATCAAAAATGATATACACGTAAGAGTCACCAAAAAACGAATAACCGCGCACAGTCTCAGCGCCAGGTACCGACAACATGGCAGTGGTCAGCGGAAACGTCACTTGATCCTGCACCACCTGTGGTGCTTGTCCGGGATAACTGGTTTTTATTATGACTTGAACGTCAGACAAATCTGGAATTGCATCAACCGGCGTATTTTTTATCGAATACACGCCAGCAACAGTCAGCATGACGGTAACTATCAATACAAACAAACGATTACCAATGGACCAACGGATAATAGACTCAATCATATTCTCACTCCATTAGTCCATTTCGTGGTGGACATGCGACTCACCACCCGTGTCTTGCGTTTCGGAGCTGTTATCTTGCTCCAATACGTAGTCGACAATGATAAAGTCGTCCGCAACTTCAAAGGTAAACACTATGTTATCTTCTGGTTTCAATGAGGATATAGTCACTCCCTGAGCGAATTTGAAATCCATTGTTGCAGGCCCACGTCCCCATTTTTCAATCCCTTCACGACTGATGTTGGCTGTGCGAGTATCATAATTAATCGTGTTTATCACTCCGGCCACTGTTGCACGTGCAGGCTCCTGCGCCTTTTCTGACATGATGTGAATAGCAGTCAACTGATACTGGCCATCATCGGTTTTAGTCATCTCAAAGTGCAGCGACTGGCCTACGGACAGGCGCTCAAACTCAACATCGTCGGCGACAACGAAATCCATTGTCATCTCTGGCCAGTCCCAAGCATCTACCGCTTCGTGACTGATATTAACGGTTCTGGCAGACGTCGAGACTTGATTAACTTCGCCTGCCGCCCAGACAGAATCAGGTTCAGAAGTCTCCTCCATGCGTTTAAAATCGGATGCTTTGGAAGATTCAGAATCAATCAGGAATTGCGCGGAAACAACAATTTCGTCCTCTTCATTTAATCCCTCAAGCACCTCAATTGATGTTGCGCCAACGCGGCCAATTTGCACCGCTATGGATTTAAAACGTCCTTGGCCGAGAGATAAAACCACTCGGTCTTGTTTTCCGGTCCGTATCACGGCCTCTTTCGGAACCACGATAGTCTCTTCACTTGGCTGAGCATTTATCACCACCTGGGCAAACATATTCGGTTTGAGCTGCTGATCAGGATTGTCAAATGCCAAACGCACTCTTAAGGTTCGAGTCGTATCATTAAGCGTCGGATACACGTATTCCACTTGCCCTTGCCAGGTTTTTCCAGGCAAATAGTCCAGACGCATCGTGACTGGCAAACCGACTCGAATCTGTGACGTATCTCGTTCGAACACTTCTGCTTCAACCCAAACTCGATCCAATTTACCAATACTCATTAACGTGGTGCCGGGTTGAACATAAAACCCTTCGCGAATTTTCAGGCCGTCAATAACCCCTTGTTGTGGTGAGTAGAATGTAATGCTGGATTGCACTTTCTCTGAGCGCTCAAGTTGCTCGATAAACTTTGGCGTCAATTGCAGCGATTGCATCCTTTGTTTTGCGGCTGCAATAAGCGCTTGGTTATTGCGTTTTAGGGCAATCAAAAACTCTTCTTGAGCATTGACTAACTGCGGTGAATACAGGGTGTACAGTGGTTGTCCTTGCTCGATTGGATCGCCCGCCGCTTTGACAAACAATTGCTCTACCCAGCCATCAACCCGAGGATGAATATGAACCAACTGATCCTCGTCATACTTTACATAACCAACCGTTGAAATTTGTGAGGCCATCATGCGCTTTTCAACCTTAGCGGTTCTCACTCCAAGGTTATTAATCACCGCCGGCGAAATCTTGACAGCACCGACTTCTGACTCTTCACCATTTGCCTCTTCATATACTGGAATCAAATCCATTCCCATAGGCGACTTTCCGGGCTTATCTCGTCGGAAATTTGCATCCATCGGAGCAACCCAATAAAGAGGTTGTTGAGCTGATTCCGCAGCGCCAGCCTCAACACCAGTCTCCGGGCTGTACAACCAAAAAATACTCGCACTTAACGCCGCGCCCCCGAGTCCAGCTACAGCCAAACTCAGCAAATTCGATTTGTTTGGATTGTTCATTTGTTTATTCCTTCTGAATACGGGCTGATTTCGCTAGGTTGTGCTTGAGTAAATAGATAATTGAGTTGCACTAAAGCATGAGCGCGGTCTACATCGATTTTTAACGCAGCGATACGCGCATTTAGCTCGGCAATTCGAGCTCGAACCACTTCGGCAAAATCGCCATCGTCATTGGTGTAAGCCGTCAATGCCGCTTCCGCTTGTTCATGTGTTTGCAACAACAACTGTTGTTGGTAAAGCGCTTGTCTTTGAGAAGTGCGCTTCAACTTTGCTTGCTGGCGCTCTACCTCACTTAACATTTGTTTGATCAGTAGTAGCTTCTCCGTCTTCACCGCGTGGCTCTGCGCAACGGCTGCAGCCACTTGTTTGTCTTGTTTTTGGCTGGCAAATAGTGGCAAATCAAAGGACACGCCCACTGAGAATAAATCGGCTCGACGATCACCGGACGGTGCATTGTCACGAAAACCATAACTGGCATTGACTCCCCATTGTGGCTTGTATGCTTGTTTGGCGACTTCTACATCGCTTTGCATTACCTTGTGCTTATTTTCAACCACCAATACCGCCGGATGACGGTTTAAATGTTGTGCTAACAGAGTCCGAGACATGCCATCAAAACCAGGAATATCACTAGCTCCTGAGACATTCGGTAACTCCGATGTCACCTTAAAGGGCAGCAAAGACTGATCAAAATTTAAGGTCTCTATTGACGATTGCTCATCATAGCGGTGCAGCCATTGGTTCAATCGCGCGATGGCGGTCTCATAGTTTTGCTTTTCCGCAGTCAATCTGTCTTGTAATTGCAGAATTTCCAACTGCGAACGAATGACATCCTGTTGCCGAGTGCTGCCCAACGCATTGGAGTAGCTGGCTTTAGCCACTTCGGCCATCTGTTCAAACAGGGCCCAATCCGCTTCAATCAGCGCTAAGGTTTGCTGCGCCAAAAACGCGTCTAGCCACAAACCGGAGACAACCGCCGCGACTTTTGCTTTTCGGTCTTGTCGCAACAAAGGCTGTTTTTCGGCGCTCAGTGCTAACTGTTTGGATTTCAGCTCCAACGTATCTCCACGAGAAAACCGTTGACTTACCCCTACTTTGAATTGCGTCATTGCTTCTTGAGATAAGTCCCATCGGTCTGTGGGTACATTCATCATGTTGATGTTAACTACGGGATCTTCAAGCGTGTTTGCAGCTGTGCTTTGATGCTCAAGCGCCTGTTGGCGTAGGCGGCTGCCGTGAAGCCAAGGGTCGTTAGTGTGAGCGACATCAATTGCCTGTTGAAGAGACATCTCAGTTTGTGCCATTGCACCACTGCTGCTTAAAAGCATCAGTGCGAAAAATTTTGATAAAGGTTTCATTTTGCCCCCAGATTTCTCTGGTGTGAGTACAGCGTTTTAACGCTGACATAAAAATACAGTTGGTTGATAGTGCGAAATGCCCTAATTCGGCAAACTACGGACGCACTGCTCCTGTGTTAGGCAAAAATGGGGGGACGGAAAAGGGTGTTTGCTCTGGTTGCAGGTAAAGCCATATCGAGCTGAAGAGCCAACTCAGTAATGTAAGGTAAGGTGTCGTTCGCTTCTTGAGTGACAAGTATGGTGACACTGGCGCACGCACTTGTTGGGCAAAAACAGTCTTGCCCGCAGCAATCTTGATGCGGCATCGAACCGCTGCCCTCTACTGACATTGCATCTAAATGAGACATTGAGCTGTGATCCATATCTCTATGCT
>CAXRBI010000005.1:0-36380 GCA_964229075.1 Alteromonadaceae bacterium
AGTTTTGTTGCTTTACCAATCTCATTGTCGAAACTGACTTTTGGTTTTAGCGACGGTGTTTGCGGTTCTTCTGTCTTTGCTGGCGCTTGCTCCGAACCTAACTCGCTCTTATCAAAGTCGACCATGACCGCTTGAACACCTTGCTTCTTTAGGGTCTCGATGGCTTTGTCGGTGCGAACTAAGCCGCGGGATTTAACTTTCAAGTTGCCAGATTGTTCAACGACTTCGGCGACGTACATGCCAGGCTTTAGTTCAGCAAGGGTGAGTTTTTGCAACATATTGAATTTTTTAAAGGCTAAAACAAAAAGTTAGATATTCGAGCGAGCTAACTTAATGGAATTTTATGGATTCTTATTTATTAGCATAGATAAGGCGCTCAAGCAATTTACCTTAGCCTATAAAATCCCTATAATGCCCGGCAAATTTCAACACAATAGGTAAATTTACACGTGTCAAAACCCATTCAAGCAATTCGAGGCATGAACGACTGCTTGCCAAATGAAACAGCTCAGTGGCAACAAGTAGAGGCAGTTATTCGCGAAGTGGTCGCGAGTTACGGCTATTCAGAGATTAGGTTTCCGATTGTTGAATTTACCGATTTGTTCAAGCGCTCAGTGGGTGAAGTGACGGATATCGTCGAAAAGGAAATGTACACCTTTGACGACCGCAATGGCGATTCATTGAGCTTACGCCCGGAAGGTACGGCTGTGTGCGTTCGTGCAGCGAACCAGGGCGCTTTGCTTTATAACCAACAGCAGCGTCTTTGGTATATGGGACCTATGTTCCGTCATGAACGCCCGCAAAAAGGACGTTATCGTCAGTTCCATCAGTTTGGGGTGGAATCCTACGGCTTTGCCGGTGCCGACATGGATGCAGAAGTCATTATGTTGTCAGCGCGCCTTTGGCAAGCATTTGGTATTTCAGAACATTTGACCCTAGAAATTAACTCATTAGGTTCTAATGAAGCGCGTGCAGATTACATTGCGGCGTTGGTTGCGTACCTAGAGCAGCATGTTGAAAAGTTAGATGAGGACAGTAAGCGTCGTTTAACTACAAACCCGATGCGCATCTTAGACTCTAAGAACCCTGAGGTGCAGGCTGTGTTGGTTGACGCACCTAAATTGTCTGAATACTTAGACGAAGAATCGGTTGCCCAGTTTGCCGAACTAAAACAACGTTTGGATGCAGTAGGCATTAAATATGTGGTTAACGAGCGCTTAGTTCGCGGTTTGGATTATTACAATCGCACGGTATTTGAATGGGTAACAGAGAGCTTAGGTTCGCAAGGTACTGTGCTTGCCGGCGGACGTTACGATTCATTAGTTGAGCAGCTCGGCGGCAAACCAACGCCAGCGGTTGGTTTTGCGATGGGTATCGAACGTTTGGTGTTGTTATTACAAACCTTAGAAATTTTAAAGGAACCAAACTCAACGGCGGATGTCTATATGGTCGCAGCAGGTGCCGGGGCTGAGTTTAAGTCGGTTGCAATTGCTGAACAATTAAGACAAGCTGTGCCCGGATTGCGAGTCGTCAGCCACTGTGGTGGTGGTAATTTCAAAAAACAAATGAAACGAGCCGATAAAGTTGGTGCGTCTATCGCATTGATTTTAGGTGAAAATGAATTGGCGAACCAAGAGATTGCAGTGAAGAACTTGCGTGAGCAAGGCGAACAAGCACTGGTCAGTTGGGATCAACTGGCAGAACATATTGCCGGCTTACTAGCCTAGAAAAGAATTAAATAACCCGGAGTAGGGTTGAGCGGTATTAATAAGAGGTTGTGATGGAAATTTACTCTACCGAAGAACAACAAGTAGAAGCAATTAAGAATTTTTGGAAAGAAAACGGCATGCAAATTGTCGTTGGCGCCCTGTTAGGTTTGGGCGGTTTTATTGGTTACAACCAATATGTCGACAGCAAATTGGCAGCGCAGGAAGAGGCTTCTGCTAGTTATCAAGCGTTTGTTGAAGCAACTCAAATCAGCGACGTTTCTGCAGAAACATATGCCGCTGAGTTAAAAACTTTCATAGATGCCCACGGTGACTCTGGCTACGGTGCGTTTGCAAACCTACTCGCAGCGAAAAATTCAGTAGAGAATGGTGAGTTTGATAAGGCGATTGGTTTCCTTGAATCAGCCAAAGTGAATGTTACTGACGACAGTCTGACCGGCTTGATTGACACACGTTTGGCTCGAATTTACTTGGAACTGAGCCAATACGACAAAGCGTTGTCTGTGTTAGCTGCAATCACGAACGAAGGTTACAAAGCGAGAGCTTCTGAACTTAAAGGTGATGTATACCTAGCTCAAGGTGATGCGACAAAAGCTCGAATGGAATATCAAGCGGCGGCTGATGCTGGTGGTCTTGACGGTAACAACTTACTGCAAATGAAGATTGACGACCTTACCGTATCGAACAACGGGTAGGTTTTGATATGTCTTTGACTTTGTTTAATAAGCGCCGTTTTTCCGCGCATTCCAAGCCAGTTTTCGCTGCCTTGACCGCTTTGTTGATGTTGTCTGCGTGTGAGTCGACGGAAGAAAACGAAGAGTTGCGTATTGCTGAGCTTGAGCCGATCAATATCAAACGCCATGTAGAAGTCGAGTGGCGCAGCCACTACGCCGATGGTGTTGAAAATTATTATTCAAACTTACGCCCTGTTGTTGTCGGTAATACGATTTTTACTGCATCGAGAGAAGGCGAGGTCGTGGCGATGTCAGCAGATGAGGGTGACCTGATCTGGAAGACAGATGCACGATTGGACCCGCCAACCTTGTGGGATGACATAACGTTTACAACAAAGCCAAGTGCTAAGTTGAACGGTGGAGTAACAGCAGCTTACAACAACTTGTATGTTGGTAGCGAGAATGGTGAAGTCATCGCGTTGTCGCAAGATGAAGGCAAAATCTTGTGGCGTGCAAAAGTCAAAGGTGAAGTAGTTTCAGCACCAGCGGCAGGTGACGGTTGGATTGCCGTGACTACGACTTCTGGACATTTGGCTGTGTTACATCCGGATACAGGCGAAGAGCGTTGGACTGCAGAATCGTCAGTACCAGCATTGTCGCTTCGAGGAACGTCTTCACCAGTGATAGCTGGTGGTGGTGTATTAGTCGGGTCTGCGACTGGCAAGTTGGAAGTGTACATTTTAGCGACGGGCATTCCGGCATGGAACCAAACTGTTGGTCGTTTGCAAGGGTCGACAGAGCTTGAGCGCTTGGTTGACGTAGATACCAAGCCAGTGATTGTTGGCAATCGAGTTTATGTGGTTGGTTATAACGGCAATGTGACGGCAATTGATATTGCTTCTGGCCGCGTGATCTGGAACCGTGAGTATTCGTCGTACCGCAACCTAACGTACGATCAAGGTACTTTGTATCTGACAAATGCCAAAGGCGCCGTGGTTGCACTCGATGCTCAAAACGGTATTGAAAAATGGAGTAACTCAACATTTTACAATCGTCGATTGACTCAACCTGTGATTTACAAAGACTTGGTTGTCGCTGGCGATTTTGAAGGTTATTTCCACTTCCTAGATGCGAAAACAGGTGAGATTGTTTCTCGCTTTAAGCTTGATGACATTGATTACTCAACGTTTCACTGGACCGTGAGCTGGTTTACCAGCGAAGATCGTTCCGCGTATACGGCACCGGTGGTTAAAGATGATCTTTTGTATATCCAAACAAGAGATGGCGAAGTTACCGCTTTAAGTCTACCGTAATAAGTAGCCAAATTAGGATAGGCTTTGCCCCTTTGATAGGAGCAAAGCCTTTTTGTTTTTTAAAAGACAGTGAAATAGTCCACTGTTGAAAGGAATTTCACTACCGTTGGTAGGTTGGAATTTAGGTTTTTATTCGCGATTGTGAACGGACATACATGAGCGACAGTTTTTAGCATAGTGGTTGGTCGGCGATTGCCGGTTAGCCATGTTTTAGAGGTGAATTCATGCTTCCTGTGGTAGCCCTTGTTGGTCGTCCAAACGTTGGTAAATCAACATTGTTTAATCGTTTAACCAAAACTCGTGATGCATTGGTTGCGGACTTTCCGGGCCTTACTCGTGACCGACGTTATGGCCAGGCGACTCATGATGAGAATAACTTCATCGTGGTTGATACAGGTGGTATCGACGGCACAGAAGAAGGCATTGATGTTGAAATGGCAGAGCAGTCGCTAAAAGCGATTGAAGAGGCCGATGTCGTATTGTTCCTGGTTGATGCTCGAGCGGGTGTAACGGCTGCTGATGAAGCGATTGCAGCTCACCTTCGAAAGCAAGATAAGCCGGTGTTCTTGGCGGTTAACAAAGTCGATGGAATCGACGCTGACTCTTACAGCGCTGAGTTCTATAGCTTGGCACTTGGAGAACTTCACCAAATCGCAGCGGCGCACGGTCGCGGTGTTGGTGCCTTGTTGGACAGAGCTTTAATTCCAGTAATTGAAAAATTAGCCGAAGAGATGGCGCAAGAACTCGCGCTTGAGCGCGGCGAAGCGGAAGAAGAAGTAGAGTACCATTTTGACGAGCCAGAGTACGACGAAAATGGTGATCCAATTGATACCAATGATGAAGACGCCATTCCATTTGAAGACGCACCAATTAAATTTGCCTTAATCGGTCGACCAAATGTCGGTAAATCGACTTTAACAAATCGCATGCTCGGCGAAGAACGAGTAGTCGTTTACGATATGCCGGGAACAACTCGAGATTCTGTTTATATCCCTATGAACCGTAATGAACAAGATTACGTGATCATTGATACTGCTGGTGTTCGTCGTCGCGGTCGAATCAAACAGGCCATTGAGAAGTTCTCTGTTGTTAAAACCTTGCAGGCTATCGAAGACGCCAATGTAGTCGTTCTGATTTTGGACGCTCGAGAAGGCATTTCAGATCAAGATCTGAGCTTATTAGGATTTGCCTTGAACGCCGGTCGTTCGATTGTAATCGCAGTGAACAAATGGGACGGTTTAGATCAAGGGGTCAAAGACGATGTTAAACGCGAATTGGATCGCCGTTTAGGGTTTATTGATTTTGCCCGCCTACACTTTATTTCGGCTTTGCATGGAACAGGCGTTGGCCACTTATACGAATCAATTGATGAAGCGTATCGAAGCGCAACTAAGCGTATCTCTACGTCAATGGTTACTCGTATCATGAAGATGGCGCAGGATGATCATCAGCCGCCAATGATAAGAGGCCGTCGAGTGAAACTCAAATACGCCCATGCCGGCGGTTACAACCCGCCTCGTATCGTTATTCACGGCAACCAGGTTAAAGACTTGCCGGACAGTTATAAACGATACCTGATGAACTATTATCGCAAAGCCTTGGACGTCATGGGCACGCCGATCAAGATTGAATTTAGAGAAGGCGATAACCCATTTGAAGACAAGAAACAAAAGACCATGACGCTATCGCAACAGCGAAGAGCGGGTGGCTTTATAAAACGTCATCGTCGAAACAACACTCACTAAAAGGGCTTTCATAGCCCTTTTTTTATCGTTTTTTAACAGTTGGTTTCGCCAAATCATAGTGGTATGCTCGGTGAAATTACTTATTTATAAGAAGATTTCATTACAGAAGTACAGTGATGAGAAAGTTTTTAGACTCATTCCCAAAGCAACATAAGGTCCTGTTAGCAGCAGCGACCGGCATTCTGATGTTGGCCATGCTAGTGCCGTCAGAGTCAGCTGTTGCATCAAAAAGCTCAGCCGTCGTTGTGGCAGATTACGCCAATTTAGATGTCGGCAAAGAGTATCCATTACCTTTGCAATTGCCAGTTGAGGCAATGGTAGAAGATGACACTTTAATCAGTGAGCAAGTAAAGATTCGCAGTGGCGACTCCTTGGCTAGTTTGTTTAAGCGTCAAAATATCAGTCAAAAAACCATGTTAGAAGTAAGCCGCTCAGGCGAACTTGCAAAACAATTTACTCGTTTAGTGCCAGGCAAACACCTAACTTTTGTCTACAACGGCAAAGGTGAGTTTGTTGGTTTAGAGTATCCAGTTAACAAAGTTACTACCGTCGCATCATTCAACACGGACGGAAAATTTGTAACGAGTGAACAGTTAAAAGAAACTGCCACCACCACCCGCTATTTTGAGGGTGAAATCAAAAGTAACTTCTGGAATGCAGGCGTTGATGCCGGGCTAGACGATACCTTAATCATGAATTTGGCCAATGTTTTTGCTTGGGATGTCGACTTCGCGTTGGACATTCGCAAGGGAGATAAATTTTTTGCGTTGGTTGAACAGGTCTACGTGGATGGCGAATTTGTCGGTTATGGCGAAATCCTAGCTGCCGAGTTCGTTAATCAAGGCGATCATTTCCAAGCGATTCAATATACTGATGGCCGCTACTACACACCAAGCGGCGATAGTATGCGCAAGGCTTTTTTACGCGCACCTGTGAATTTCAAGTACATTAGCTCAAACTTTAATCCTCGTCGTTTTCACCCGGTACAAAAACGCTATAAGGCGCACCGAGGTGTCGATTATGCAGCGAGCACTGGCACACCTGTGGTCGCCGCCGGTGACGGTAAAGTGATTAAGTCGGGTTATGATAAATACAATGGTCACCACGTGTTTATTGAACACGGCGGTGGCATTACAACTAAGTACATTCACTTTTCCAAGCGCAAAGTACGCAAAGGGCAACGTGTTAAGCAGGGACAATTAATTGGCTTAGTTGGGGCGACTGGTTTAGCCGCAGGACCGCATTTGCATTATGAGTTTTTGGTTAACGGTGTTCACCGTAACCCAAGAACGGTCAGTTTACCTAAAGCAAAACCAATCAGTGGCAAAGACAAAGACAACTTTATTGCATTTGCCGCTCAACGTTTGACCCAGTTAAACCACAACAAACAGTTGCTGCTAGCAATGCGCTAGAGGCCACAATGGCAAAAGAACTCTTTATCGGCATTATGACAGGCACTAGCCTCGATGGTGCCGATTACAGCCTTATCGAAATCGGCTCTGATACACACCAACTGAATCACCTGTCCTCATATTCTGCAGCGCTTCCCATTGAATTGGCGAATCAACTGGAGTTAATCTCGTCTGCACGAAGTTTTGATTTGGAACAATTGTGGCATTGTGAGTTGGCACTAACTCAGTTATTTGCGCAGGGTGTTAAAGCGTTGCTTAACGATGCAGGTGTTCAACCAGAAGCAGTAAGTGCGATTGGTTGCCACGGCGTGACGGTGCGTCACCGCCCAATCGATGGTTACAGTAAGCAGCTTGTTGACGGCAGTTTACTGGCACACTTAACTGGCGTTGATGTCGTTACAGATTTTCGAATGGCCGATGTTGCAGCAGGCGGCGAGGGTGCGCCTTTAGTACCTAAGTTCCACGAATTGCTGTTTTCAGCTTGCAACGACGCCGCTCTATTGAACTTAGGCGGTATCGCTAACCTCACCATTTTGCCATCAGCGCATACACAGTTACTTGGTTTTGATACTGGCCCTGCGAATTCTTTGCTTAACAAGTGGTGCTCGCGCCACCAAGGCCGAGCAATGGACACTGGTGGTGAGTGGGGGCAACAAGGTCAATTACATGAGTTGTTGTTGCAGTCTTTTATGGCCGAACCTTATCTGCAATTACCTGCGCCTAAAAGCACAGGCAAAGAGCTGTTTAATCTGGAATGGTTGGCGCGCCATTTAGAGCCGTTTCCACAGTGCAGTGCCGTGGACGTTCAACATACATTGCATCACTTTACGGCGAAAAGCGTGGCAGTGCATGTCAGCCAATTTTCCCACCTCAAAACATTGTACGTCTGTGGCGGTGGAGTCCACAATCAACTGTTAATGAACTTGTTGCGCTTTTATTTACCTAATCTGGTGGTGGATAGCGTTGAGTCCATTGGCGCGGATCCGGATTATTTAGAAGCAATGGCATTTGCCTGGTTGGCTTTTGCCCGAATTCATGGTTTAGTAGCCAACGATGTTTCGGTCACAGGCGCAAATACGGAAAAAGTGTTGGGCGCGTGGTACCACAGGTAGAACTATAAGGTTGTTAGTTTGAAATACAGTATTGCGTCATTCATTCGAGCGGTGGCATTTCCAAGCGTTGTGTTTATTGGGGTGTTACTTGCTGTTACGATGCAATGGGTAGAACTTGCGCCATGGCATGCGATTTTAGTACAAACTCCGTTTTTACTGTTCGTTGCGACCATCGTATTGTCTTTGCGATTTTCTCAAACTCGCGTGGTATATATCGTATTGTTTCTGCTGTTGGCGTGGGCTAATTTAGCAGGTGTCGAAAACTTCAAACATTTTAATTTTAACCCCTCGTTATTTTTCTTGTCTCAATTAGCTGTTATTACTGCATTCAGTTTTGATCAAAACAAAGTAGTCTGGAGTCGACATGGCTTGGCCCGTCTGCTCATTTTGTTTGTGGTGTTCTTTGTGAACTACCGTTTCTCTGATTCCATTACTGTCCAGTCGTGGTTGGATTTTAATTTCATAACGATGGGCGAGGGCAGTCAGTTATCGAGTACGTTCCAAGTCGAAATGGTCGTGACCACGTTCGCTTTGGCGATTTTGCTGATAAAACATTTGTCGAAACCGAGTCAAATGAGTGCAAACTTGTGGGCGGTGACGTTTGGATTAGTCATCATGCAGTTTGGTAAATTTGATCATCAAACCGAACTGGTTTGCTACTGCTTGTTTGGGGTGATGTTGATTCATGCAATTTTGACTGACTCATACAAAATGGCCTTTTCGGACGAGCTGACAAGTCTTCCGGCCCGACGAGCACTATTCCAATCGTCGATTTCACTGGGTAAACGTTACACCGTCGCCATGATGGATGTGGACCACTTCAAGAAGTTTAATGATACTTATGGTCATGATGTTGGTGATCAGGTGTTGAGGCTCGTAGCGAGTCGCCTAGGAGCTGTAAAGGGGGGGGGGCGAGCTTATCGTTACGGTGGTGAAGAATTTACGATTGTATTCCCCAATAAATCGGTCAATTACGCCATTCCATTTTTAGAGCAAGTACGCGAAGACATCGCCAACTACAATATGGCGATTCGAAGCGAAGATCGCCCGGACGATGCCGACGATGGCAAGTCTCAGCGCAAGAAAAACAGTGGTGGCACTAAATACGTCAATGTCACCATCAGTATTGGTGTCGCCGAGCGCGAGGGCGATTTAAAAGAATTCGAACAAGTGCTTAAACAAGCGGATGAAGCGCTTTATCGAGCGAAACAAGCCGGGCGAAATTGTCTCGCCGAGTAAAACAACAAATAAAAAGGCAACGTTAAACGTTGCCTTTTTTGTCTGTATTCTTCGTTATTTAGGCTTATGGGCGCAATGTTTCATTAAGAACATTTCATGACTTAGGCTATTGGCCGCTAGCTTTTCCAACTGCGCAGACAAGGATGCTAAAGATTTGTCGAGATCCAACTGGTTTTTGCCTAGCAGAACAGGTGCCACGTCTTCCGGCATCACCCCTTGGCCGACTAAAACAGCTAGCCAATTGTCGTGTTTGAACAACTCTTTGTCGTGAATTGACAGGTGGCCGTGTTGTTTGAACAGTTCAAGTCGTTGTTGCAAAGACTCTGGAATATCCATCTCACGACAACGTCTCCAGTACTCGCTGTCATCGCGCTCTGTTGCTTTGTAATGCAAAACGATAAAGTCACGAATGCGTACATATTCGAGATAGGTTTCGCGGTTAAATTCTTGTTGCAATAGTGTGTGACACTGGCGGTCTGGAAATAGCCTAACAAGGCGCATAATGGCGCTTTGAATTAGGTGTAAACTGGTAGACTCTAGCGGCTCTAAAAAGCCCGCAGACAAACCAATGGCAACACAGTTGTGCTTCCAGCTTTGCTGTCTAACACCGGTTTTAAAACGAATGTGGTTCGGTTCGGTAAGCGTTGGGCCGTCAACATCATCAAGCAACTTCTGCTCGGCTTCACCTTTGCTCATAAACTCAGAGCAATAGACGTTGCCATTGCCCATTCGAGTTTGCAAAGGTATTCGCCACTGCCAACCCGCATGATGGGCAACAGAACGTGTGTATGGGCTGACCGATTTCATATGTGCGGTTTGTATGGCCACTGCAGAATCATTAAATAAATACTCCGACCAATCCTCAAGTGGCTCGTCCAGTTCATCGCCAATTAACAACGCGCGCTGACCGCTGCAATCGATGAAAA
This sequence comes from Alteromonadaceae bacterium, assembly GCA_964229075.1. Lineage (GTDB taxonomy): Bacteria > Pseudomonadota > Gammaproteobacteria > Enterobacterales > Alteromonadaceae > Psychrosphaera. The sequence goes on from CAXRBI010000005.1 coordinate 10,149, forward strand.
AATCCGCTTCGATGGTTTGGCCGTTAGAGAGAATCAACCGTTCGATGAATCCGGTCTCCGGGTTTTTCTTCATTTGTTCAACAATGCCTTCGACACGAGTTACGTTTCGGTGTTCAGCGTATTGACGTAGATAGGCGGCATAGAGTGTGGCGTCGAAATGGTAGGCATGATCAAATGCACTTGCCAGTGGCGAGTCTATCGCGCCGGATGGCGTGAACTTGTTTTTATTGGCGAGATGCCAGGCGAGAGAGTAGTGTTCGAGTTCAGATTTGTGTCCTTGCAGTTTGGCTTGCAACCAAAAATAAGGGAACGGCATGTAATCAAAATCCAGGCCGAAACGGCCAAACGGGTGCATGTACTTATGATTGGTGCGGCGCCAATTTTCAAACTCAATTCCCAGTTTTATACTGCCGTTGCATTGCGATAAAAAGTCGTTTTCATCAATTTCTAAAAGTTTGTTGAAATTCTGAATCGGCGGAATCGTAGCTTCACCCACGCCAACGGTTCCAATTTGCTCCGATTCAATCAGGGTGATAGCAACGGCCTTGCCCAATTGTTTGCTGAGCATGGCTGCGGTCATCCAGCCGGCTGACCCACCACCTAATATTACTAACTGTTTGATGTGTGAATTCATAGCGGTATATATCGTTGTGTATTCAATCGCTGTTTTAATAAACCTGCCTTGCCAGTGACAAAAAATCAATGGCAGAAACAAAAACTGCCGCATATAGCGGCAGTTTTTTCGGTTGCTTTGGCTTAGAACTTAGCGTTCAGACCGAAGTAGAACTGACGACCGAAGTACTGAAGGGTACCAGTAGCCGCTTGGTTACCGAAGTAAGAGCGGTTAGGTTCGTCGGTTACGTTGTTTACAGAGAAGATACCTTGTAACTCTTCTGTGAACTGCCAAGACGCTTGGTAGTCAACAACTAGCTCTTCAGCAAAGAAAGCCTTCTGTTGGTCACCGATAGCAATCTGGTTGCCAACGTATTCTTCACGGTAGCGTGCGTTCAAACGAGTTGAGAATGTGTCATCCCAATCGAAGAAGATTGCCGCTGTCCATACTCGTGGAGAAAGGAACGGGTAAGGTGACGTAGTTTCAGGAAGACCAGAAACTGTCGCTACCTGAGAAGTTACCTCTGAGTCAGTGTAAGAGTAACTTGCACTGATACCTAAGCCTTCCCAAATACCCGGTAGGAAACTGAAGGTTTGTGTGTACGCAACTTCAGCACCACGGAAGTAACCGCCTTTACCGTTGTTAAGTAACACGTTGTAGTCACCAGAAGGCACTGGCACGCCAGTGTTCGGATTAACTGCAGGTGGCGTAATGCCGTTCCCTACGAAGTCGTAGTCTTCAAGCAATGCTTTTTCTGGGAAGCTTTCGATGTCTTTGTAGTAAAGCGCAAATACAAGTGCACCCTCGGTTTCTGTGAAGTAGTGCTCGTATGACAAGTCAAATTGGGTTGCGTAGAAAGGACGAACCTCAGGAGACGTGTTACGGTTTAAGTTCGCTTTGATTTGGCCGCCATCGGCTTCATCCGCGTCGAATGACCATGCACCAGATACCGCCATGTCAGCCATGTCAGGACGAGACATTACTTTAGCAACTGCGAAACGTAATTGGTCGTTTTCAGTTAACTGAAGATTTAAGTTCATAGACGGTAGAACGTCTGTGAATTCTTCGGTCAACGTCGTTTTCAAGTATGTTGTACGAGTAATACCTAAGTCATCGGTGATTGGGTCGCCATTCCCTTGTTCAACTGGATCTTCAACACCCGTTGCGCTTTGCTCTGTACGAATAACACGAGCACCGATGTTACCTGTCAATGGCAATCCGAACAATTCCATATCTAAGTTAGCTTGAAGATAGAACGCAAATGTTTCTTCTTCAATCAGACTTTCTTGCCAGATTGTCCAGTCATAACGCCAGTCTTGACGCGCTTGCGTGTCTTGACCCGCTAACCAAACGCTCTCGATGTAGGTGTTGTCAACCGAGATAAATGCAGGGAAGTCAGCGAACTCGCCTTCAAGTTGAACCACTTCGTAGTCACCCGCTTGCAATTGGTATGGCGCACACACTGTTTCAGGGTTACCCATGTCGTCATAACCAAGTACGTATTGACCGTTACGCAATAATTGGCCGTAGTTGGCAATGTCACAGTAGTTATAGGCTTGACGGCGGTTTTCGTACTTACGATCTGCCCAGCGTACACCAGTCTCGATTGACGAGATGAAATCTGTATCTAGCGAATATTTGAAGTCTAAACGCGCAGAGTTTGCTTCGTTTTCTTCTAAGTGTGGATACTTCTCAAGTGAACCAACCATCATTTTTGTTGGGTCAACCAGACCGTTTTGGAACGCTTGGTTGAACGAAATATTAGGTAAGTTCAAACCGTTATTTTCAACGTGAACAACAATTTCATCGTTTACAATTGGCATCGCTGCTGTTGCGTCGGTTGATTGCCATAAACGCATAACTTCGTCACGGTAGTCAGATTCACCGCGCGAGTGCGCAGCGTCAAACGACATGGTTAACTCGTCGTTGATGATGTATTCAACGTTAATACCCACGTTCATGACTTCAGAATTTGTGGTGTTATCGTCCGCTTGTGTTTGCATCGTTAGCGTATTGGCATAACGTGGGTACGGAGGGTTGTTTGAGTCATCAAACGCAGGGTCACGGTAGTATGAACCACCAACTAGGAACTCGTTGTTGTCACCCGCAAAAATCGGATTCTGGATGTAAACAGAGTTGCCGTCACCGATCGAACCTAAACCGTTAATACGGTAACCACGGTCGATGCCTTGAGAGTCGAACTTGGAATAGAATACGTCGCCTTTAATCTGTAGGTCGTCATTTGGTTGGAAAACCAAAGAGCCCATAATACCTTCACGCAACTCCTCACCACCACGAGCCATTAGCTCAAAGCCTTGAGGGATCACGTACCAACCAGGACCTGTTTCGCCAGTTGTTGGATCTTCAAGCGTTAAACCACCGTCTTGTAAACCGTCGATTGGCAATTGTGCAACGCGAGGCTGATAGTTTACGTACTGAGTAGAAATTTTTGGTTGTTGAAGTCGAGCGTAACCTAAGGATAGACCTAATGTTTCGTCTAAGAATTTACCTTGGTAGGAAAAGCTGAAGCGGTTACCTAAAGGATCGGCATCCGGGTGCTCGTCTGCTGAGTCGTTGTAGCTCAGTTTGGTTTGAATAACAAACGAGTGGTCTTCGTCGTTTTCAAGTGCGTTAGCCGTTTTAAGTTCGATTGAACCCGCAACACCACCTTCAACCAAAGAAGCTTTTTGAGATTTATATACTTGAACTTGATTAATCAGTTCAGACGGGTATTGGTCAAATTGAACTGAACGGCCACCTTCGTCGGTTACTACTTCACGACCATTCAGTGTAGAAAATACGAATCCACCTGACATACCACGGATGTTTAGTTCACTTGACTGACCGCCAGAACGAACGGCAGTTACACCCGGTAAACGAGAGATCGCGTCTGCGATAGAAACGTCAGGTAGTGCACCCATGTCATCAGCAGAAACTGCTTCAACTACGGTGTCTGAATAACGTTTTGTGTTTAGAGATTCAATTAGACTACGTCTGAAACCTTTGATTTCAATAACTTCAATATCGGCTTCTTCTGCTTTTACCTCTTCTTCTTCGGCAGCAAAAGTTGGCATTGAAGCTAGTGTTACGCCTCCCAGCATTAAAGCTAGAGACAGCGCACTTGGCTTAAACTGTTTCATGTGTGTTCCTCAAATAAGTTGTTGTCTTTTTTATTTGAAGAGTGTGATTGCGTTGATATCGGACTTAACAATTCACTGTATAGCGTTTTTACACTTGTTTATTATTTTTTTCGGCAACGATGTGAAACATAAGTGACAAACTTTAATTTAACAAGTTAGATTTACACGCATACGTATTCATGCATAGGCAGGGGTGTCAACACTTCACAAAATGTCAAGGCTTGTTTATCTTGATTATGTTGAGTGTACTATGCAATCAGCGGGATCGGACGGGTAAATAAGTAATCTACAACTAGGCAACGTAGTAGTAGATGATGTTAATCGACAGGGTTACAAACTTACCTAAACTTCTTTTTCTCCCATATGGAGAAAAGGGGACAAACATTTCAATAGCGCCTAATAACTAAGCAAATAGTTAATGGAGTTATTTATCATGAATTTTAAACTGAAGCCTTTGTCAGTGGCAATGCTCGCCACTGTTACAGCTCTAGCGGGTTGTAGCACAGAGGAAGACAACATTGAAAAAACGGTATTCACTGAATCCGGTCAGGTAAACCCAACGACTGGCATTATTGAAACCGCTACCTCCGGTATGGTGTGTCAGCTGCCTGATATTGTCCAAACCATCGATTCTGATTTTTATCCGCTAACGCAAGCGGAAAAAGACGCGTTACGTGCTGCGGTTGATCCAGATGAAACATGGAGCGACGAGCAAGTTGCAGATTGGAACGACCCAATGTCATATGCTGCGTACGATTACGATTATGCGGGCGTTGACTTATATGCGGTACTTGGCCTAACGAATGAAGAGTCTGCGCGCCAAGCAGCAGCAATGGTCGAAGCAAAAGAATTCAAAGTTGGCCAAAAACAAGATGTAATCTTCGGAGATGGCTTTGATGATTGGTTTGATGAATGGTTTGCTTCTGTTCCAAAAACGGACTATCTCGGAGCATCTCAGCGAATTGACCGCGCACGCCGCGGTTTGGAGTTGTCACTGTCATCAGCGAACAACAACCAAGAAGTTTGTTATACACCACCGACAGAATGTCCTAATTATAAGATTTTAGACGAATCAGGCACTTACGATTGTATCACGCCTGAAGAAAATCCGATCGCGGATGCGCCGGCACCAGCCTATACGGCAATGGACGGTGAAGCCGTCATCTACTTCAAAAAAGCGGATGGCGACTACAGCGGTATCACAATCCACACGTGGAACAACTCGAACTGTACGGCGTATAATGAAGAAACCAGTACAACGAGCTGGGGGCAGGGCTTAGATCCAAGCGGGGATGATGAAAACTACGGCCGTTATTGGGTATTGGACTTAGTTGATGGTCACGACAACTGCGGCAATATGATCATTTACAACAAGAATTCTGGCACCAAGTTCATCACTCAAAATGATGCCATGATTCCATTAGGTGCGAGTGGTGACATTGTATTCCAAGACGCAGACAAAATGTCATTCTTCGAGGAAGGCTTCCCTGCTAACTTCATTAGCGGCGTTTATTTAGCGAACCAGCATCCGTTCTTTGGTGCGTCTGCAGGCAGTAAGTCTTGCGGATGGGGCACGTCATTGGATGAATCTGGTGAAGCGTGTATTGGTCAAGCAATCTCAAACTGTCCAACGGGTACCTATGCGGTCGGTGTTGGTACCGTAGACTTAGCGTCTAAATGTGTCGCTGAATTTAACCCAGAAGACGTAACCTTGTACCTACGCGGTGGCTTCAATGGCTGGGGTAATCCAACTGACGGCCAAGATTTTGAATACACTGGTGACGGTTTGTACCGTAAGAACTTCAGTTACGGTACTCACGGTGATGACGTAACGGCAAGTGAAGACGGCTCAGTGTCTTACTTCTTTAAAGTTGCGGATGCAGACTGGTCTGAACCATCGACATACGGTGGTATTAAAGACGGTGATACTCCAGCTGTGGGCGCTACAATTGCGATGACTGCAGGTGAAGGTATCGGTCAAGACATGTCTCTAGCGATGTCTGAAAATACAATATATCAATTCTTGGTAGATGCGTCAGACGTTAAAGCGGCGACATTGAAAGTGAATGAAGTACCACTAGAAGCCTTCCCTGGCTTGAGCATAGATGGTGAGCACTACGCTGACTTTGAATACTCTTCAGGTGGTGAATACGTACTTTCTAAAGTAGCGTTAACCGCAGGAACTTATACTCTGAGCATTGATGACGAAAGTGCAGGTTTTGCTATCGGCGGCGCTACGGATGCAACGACACTCATGGTTGACGAAGCGCTAGCGATGGTTGACGGCGGTGACGCACTTACGTTTGTGGTAGATGCAGACGCAGATCATGACTTCTTCTTGAACTACTCTGACGCATCTGCGCCGACACTTACAGTGAAGTTGAACGTGCCTTACGGTGCCGAAGATGTTTACATTCGCGGTACAATGACTGGCTGGGGTGATCCTGCGCCTGCGGAAGACAAGTTAGAATACAATGCGGATACGCGCACGTACTCAGTTATCTATGGTCTTGAAGCTGGTGGTAATCACAACTTTAAGTTTGCGAGTCAGGCTTGGGGTGGTGCATTAGACCTAGGCGGTAACCAATTTACGTTCTCAGAAGATGAAGGCGCAGAGAGCTTATCTGGTGACGGTAACATTGTGGTGGCTCCAGCGAAGTCTACAGCTTATGAATTCTCAATTTCATTCGCAGAGACTGCAGTAGGTGTATTGAAGGTACAAGAAGCGCCAATCTATATCCGTGGTGGTATTTACGGTACTGGTGATTGGGCAGCAGACGAAACTATGCGTCTGAACTTTGAACCTTCAGATGCTGACAATACGACGGAAGCAGGCCACGTTTATTCAAGCGTTGTGACAACAACAGGCACCGGTTTCTTCAAAGTTGCGGACCTAGATTGGGGCGGTTCATTTGGCTTCAACTATGGCGTAACAGCGGAGCAAGAGGCTGCGGGTACTCATGTTATAGTTCTAGGTGAGCCTCTGCAGTTGACCAGTGGTGGTGACTCGAAGAACATTAGCTTCGATCAACCTGCGGGCACATACCGCTTCTCATTTGACGATGTAACAAAACAAATTACCGTTACAGCTGTTGAATAAGAATCAGCAAATCTGAATGACAAAAGCCCATCTTTACGATGGGCTTTTTTTATGCAGGGACGCATTTATCCTTGGACTACATGGACGTAATTGTTGAAGGGTTTGTACATGGATCTACTTATCCTAGCGCTACAGGGACGTATAAGCGCTAGGATTTATACATGGTTCTAATTGTTGAAGGAGTTGTATAGGTGGGTGGGTCCTTGCGCGCCTGTGACTGAAGAGCGCGATGCGGCATAACCCCTTTTATGTCAAAACCGACATAAATCAAAAAGAACATTGAAACATTGGTGACACGAACGGTATTTTTTATCACTAAAGTTTCACAGCTTGGCGCAAGGGAAATGTTTAAAATTCGCCCAGTTAAAAATAGGAAAGGTCAATCGTTATGATCTTTCAATTGCAATACAAAATGGAAATACAAATGAAAGTTCGTGGTCTTTATATCGCTGTTTTAACCACTTTAGGACTCAGCGCTTGCAGCATCGATTCTGACGACAACGTCGCCGACATCGCTTTTGAGGACAGTTTCATCGAAAACTGTGTGTATCAGAAACAATGGCAAACAAACAATAGTGGTGAATTTCAACATTCACCGACGTTTGTTTCTGAACAAGGCGCCCTTTATCAGAGTGCATCCAACATCCCACTAACCGAAATCAGAAAAGTCAGTGACTGCGACACTTATAACATCGATTATTTTGGCACAGGTGAAATGCTCTCCCGAGCACTGCACCTAAGAGATTTGGACAAACTCCCATTTTTGAAAACCTTAAATCTGGACTTTGACGTTGCCGACTATTCTGCGTTGACATATCTGGACCAAATTGAAACGTTACAACTTAGCTTCTACAGTGATTCGATTGACGAATACAATTTGCCGTTGAGATACCTAAACGATATGGAATCGCTTGAGGAAGTTGTCGTCTATGGCGACCTTTACCAGGATTATGGCGATTTGAGATACAACGATACAATTCGCAATCTTCAGTTCTGGATGCCAGATCCAAAAGTCTCTGCACTGCAAGCGGGGGATTTACCAACAAATTTACAATCACTCGTTTTGGCGAATACTTGGTTAGCAGATGCATCTGAATATAAAAAGTTATCCAGTCTATCTGAGTTTGTATTCGTGCCTAAGTCGTTGCCTTGGGAATCCGCAGAGGGGGTTGTTGAACCCGATTATCGAATCTTTGAAGACTTTGAGAATTTGCGCACTTTGAAGCTTAAGTTCACCAGCTTCGATGATCTTTCAGTGATTCAATCGTCTGAGCTAGAAACACTGAATCTAACAATGGGGATCAACCAGTTTAATCAGATGGATTGGTCGAAGTTAGATCATTTTAGTAACTTGAAAAACATCATGATTGCGACTTATGAAGAGCTTCCTGAAGGGCGAGGGATAACGCCTGACTCAAGAATGTTTAACATCCGCTACTACGAATACGAAAGATACCTCGAAGGTGAATACGAAGGTCAATCTTTTGGCAGTGCAGCGCTGTTCGACACTATGTATGCAGTGATGATGTTAACTCCTGAACAAGCGGTAAAGTTTTCTAGTGATTATGACCTTGAGCTTGTCGGTGAGAGTTTTGACGGTAGCTTGTATCCTTATCGAGTCAGTGGCTTGAACATGGAAAAGGTGGTTGATCTTTATCAGCATTGGATGCAAGGTGAAATCACAACATTCCAATAATTAAGAGGATTAACATGCGGGCACCTTCAAAGATTGTTTGCATTGGTCGTAATTATGTAAAACATATTGAGGAGCTCGGCAACGAAATCCCAGAGCAGATGGTGGTGTTTAACAAACCGCCGTCTGCCATTAGCAATAAACTCGTGGCGGTGTCCGACGAGCCCCATCATTACGAAGCAGAGCTATGTTTTAAAGTTGTGGCTGGGCAACTGGCGGAAGTTGCGGTTGGTCTCGATTTAACCAAACGAAATCTACAATCTTACCTAAAACAAAAAGGCTTACCGTGGGAGCGAGCGAAAGCGTTTGATGGCTCCGCACTGTTTAGCGACTTTTTGGTCGCCCCCTGCGATGTTTCCAAATTGGCCGTCGAACTGAAAGTTGACGGCGAAGTGCGTCAGCATGGAAATGTTTCTCACATGATGTACCCGCCAGAGGCGATACTTCAACAAGTGCAGTCATTCATGTCTTTGACTGACGGCGACATATTGATGACTGGCACCCCTGAAGGCGTTGGGGTGGTGGCTACTGGCAGCGTTTATGAACTGACCTTACTGGACAACGATAAACCACTGACCTCGGTCTCATGGCGGGCTGATTAACCTTTATATTCAACCTTAATTGGTTTTTCATGCAATTTAGATGTAATCCAGAATGATTTTGCCTTAAAGAGGGATAGATGTCTGTGATAGACTGCCCGCGGAATCATCACTTTAAGATCTAAAATGTTAGAAAACGTTCGAATTGTACTCGTAAATACATCTCATACTGGCAACATTGGCTCGGCAGCTCGAGCAATGAAAACCATGGGGTTATCGGATTTGGTTTTGGTCGATCCGGTACAACCGCCTGACAGTCATGCGTCTGCGCTAGCGGCCGGGGCCACTGATATTCTCGGCAACATCCGAACATTTGATACTTTGCAAGAAGCTATCGCAGATTGCAGTCTAACGATTGCAACCAGTGCGCGCTCTCGCACACTGTCTTGGCCAATGTTGGAACCAAGAGAGTGTGGCAAAAAAGTCGTTCAGGAAGGACAAGCGGGTAAAGTCGCCCTTGTTTTTGGACGCGAAAATTCAGGATTGACCAACGAAGAGTTGCAGCAGTGCCAATTTCACGTGCACATTCCAGCCAACCCAGAGTACAGCTCGCTCAACTTGGCGATGGCGGTTCAAACCTTGTCTTACGAAGTTCGAATGAATTATTTAGATTCAGTAAACGCGCAGTTCGAAGAGTTTGAAGCAGAATACCCGAACAGTGAGCAATTGGACGGGTTTTACACGCATTTAGAAGATGCCCTAAATCACACTGGTTTTATCGTGAAAAACCACCCAGGTCAGGTAATGGCGAAACTACGTCGTTTGTTTAATCGAGCCCGACCTGAAAGTCATGAGTTGAATATTCTGCGTGGCGTCCTCAGTTCTATTGTTAAATCCAATAAAGAGTAATTAATTAAATGTTTGACCGAATTAAAGAAGATATAGCCAGTGTATATGACCGAGATCCCGCGGCGCGCACCAATATGGAGATCTTGTTTAATTATCCCGGTCTACATGCCATATGGATGCAGCGCGTTGCAAATAAGTTGTGGCGTGCCAATTGGAAATGGTTAGCACGTTTTGTCTCTACCATTGCACGTTGGCTTACAGGGGTAGAAATTCACCCAGGCGCGACGATTGGGCGACGCTTTTTCATTGACCACGGTATGGGCGTGGTTATCGGTGAAACTGCGGAAATCGGAGATGATGTCACGCTGTATCACGGTGTGACGCTGGGCGGTACCAGTTGGAATGCTGGTAAACGTCACCCAACCCTTGAACAAGGCGTTGTGGTTGGTGCTGGTGCTAAAATTCTTGGCCCAATTACGATACGCAAAAACGCTCGGGTTGGCTCTAACTCAGTGGTGGTAAAAGAAGTGCCAGAGAATGCTACGGTTGTCGGTATCCCGGGACGTATTGTTAATGCCGCTGAAAAAGGCAAAAACGAAAAACGCAGTGCCATTGCTCAAAAATATGGCTTCGACGCCTATGCGGTATCGCCTGATAATCCAGATCCAGTCGCTAGTGCAATTGGCACTATGCTAGATCACATATCTGTGATGGACGAAAAGTTAGCTTCAGTCTGTACTGAAGTGGCTAAAATGGGCGGTAACGTCTGTGACAAACAACTTCCTGAAATTGAAGTAGATTCTCAAGAGTTTGCCGAAGCTGAACAAAAAGCTGCAGAGCAACGCGAGCAAGCAATTAAGTCGTTCGATCCTATTATCTAAAGTAAATACTTTAAAATCCCAAAAAAATACTTGCTTTTTGGCAATACCTGAGTAAATTACTCAAGTATTATTACTTGACTAATTTACTCAGGTTTGTAAAATGCGCGCCCAGTAAAATAGGTCCAGTTTTTCTCACTTGAAGGACGAATTATGAAGCTCACATCCAAAGGTCGTTACGCAGTAACAGCAATGTTAGATGTTGCATTACATGCTTCTGTCGGACCTGTTCCGCTTACAGACATCTCTGAGCGTCAAGGCATATCACTTTCTTACCTAGAGCAGTTGTTTGCCAAACTGAGAAAAAGCGAACTGGTGAACTCAGTACGTGGCCCAGGCGGTGGTTACTTCTTGGGGCGCGAAGCAAGTGAAATTTCCATCAGCCAAGTGATTGCTGCGGTCGATGAAAGTGTCGATGCAACTAAGTGCGGTGGCTCTGGTGACTGCCAAGGCGGTTCCCGCTGTTTGACTCACAAATTATGGTCAAACCTAAGCGACCGCATCGAAAGTTTTTTAAGTGATATCACCTTAGGTGAGTTGGTTGAGCAAAAAGACGTTAAAGTTGTGGCCGAACGCCAAGACGCGTCGGGAAATACCACTTACCGTTTGTCAGCCGAAAATTTATAGAATACTAACCCCCTTATTTGAGTGTGGAGAAATTAATGAAGTTACCAATTTATCTTGATTACGCAGCGACAACCCCGGTTGATCCTCGTGTTGCTGAAGAAATGATGAAGTCCTTAACAATGGACGGCACCTTTGGTAACCCTGCGTCTCGTTCTCACCGTTACGGTTGGCAAGCAGAAGAGCTTGTAGACATCGCGCGTAATAACATTGCCGACTTGGTAAATGCAGATCCACGTGAAATCGTATTTACATCAGGCGCGACTGAGTCAAATAACTTAGCTATCAAAGGTGCAGCAAACTTCTACTCGAAGAAAGGCAAGCACGTCATTACCGCCAAGACTGAACACAAAGCAGTTTTGGATACCTGTCGTGAATTGGAACGTCAAGGTTTCGAGGTGACTTACCTAGACGTGTTACCAAACGGTTTAATCGATCTAAATGTACTTGAAAGCGCAATGCGCGACGACACTGTGGTTGTTAGCATCATGCATGTAAACAATGAAATTGGTGTGAGACAAGACATCGAAAAGATTGGCGAAATGTGCCGTGCTCGTAAGATCGTTTTCCACGTGGATGCAGCGCAAAGTGCAGGTAAAACACCTATCGATTTGGCGGAGCTTAAAGTTGATTTAATGTCATTCTCTGCGCACAAGATTTATGGTCCTAAAGGTATCGGCGCCCTATATGTTCGTCGTAAACCTCGTATCCGCTTAGAAGCACAGATGCACGGTGGTGGTCACGAGCGTGGTTTCCGTTCAGGTACGTTAGCAGTACACCAGATTGTTGGTATGGGCGAAGCTTTCCGTATCGCTAAAGAAGACATGGATAAAGACCGCGCGCACATTGTCGCACTTCGTGAGCGCTTGTGGGCAGGTATTCAAGACATTGAAGAAACTTACGTAAACGGTGATCTTGAGCAGAATGTTCCAGGTATTTTCAATGTGAGCTTCAACTTCGTAGAAGGTGAGAGCTTAATCATGGCACTTAAAGACATGGCGGTATCGTCTGGTTCTGCATGTACTTCTGCGAGTTTAGAACCTTCATACGTGCTTCGCGCACTTGGTTTGTCAGACGAGTTGGCGCACAGTTCAATTCGTTTCAGTATCGGTCGTTTCACGACGGAAGAAGACATTGATTTTGTTATCGGTCAAATCCATAACGCGATCGACAAGTTACGTGAAATGTCACCGCTTTGGGAAATGTTTAAAGATGGTGTCGACTTGAACAGCGTTCAGTGGGCAGCACACTAGAGAATTCAGACGAGCCGAAAGGCAAGTTAAAAACAAAGATTGAAACGGCCGCAGTGGCGGTTTGAGGAGCTAAAGATGGCTTACAGCGATAAAGTAATAGATCATTATGAAAACCCACGTAACGTAGGTTCTTTCGATAAGAATGACCCTAGTGTAGCGACGGGAATGGTTGGTGCACCAGCGTGTGGCGACGTGATGAAATTGCAACTTAAAATCGATGACCAAGGTGTTATCGAAGATGCGAAGTTCAAGACATACGGTTGCGGCTCAGCAATTGCTTCTTCATCACTTGTAACCGAGTGGGTGAAAGGTAAATCAATCGAGGAAGCACAGCAGTTGAGCAACACTGAAATTGCTGAAGAACTTGCGTTACCTCCAGTGAAGATTCACTGTTCAATTCTTGCTGAAGACGCAATCAAAGCAGCGATTGAAGACTATAAATCGAAGAAAGCCGAGTAATCGGTTTTCTATTCGAATAAGCAAACCTTAAATAAATTCACAGAGGCAGAAGTATATGGCCATCAGTTTGACAGATGCAGCAGCAGATCGAGTTAGGACCTTTTTAGCCAATCGTGGCAAAGGCCTTGGTTTGCGATTGGGGGTAAAAACCACCGGATGCTCTGGCTTGGCTTATGTATTGGAGTTCGTTGATGAGCTGCAAGAAGGTGACGAAGTATTTGAGCACAATGATGTAAAAGTCATTATTGATGCTAAATCGCTAGTGTACCTAGACGGCACAGAATTGGACTTTGTTAAAAACGGCCTCAATGAAGGGTTTGAGTTTAAAAACCCGAATCAAAAAGACGAGTGTGGTTGCGGCGAAAGTTTTACCGTTTAAACTTAGTCCATTGAAATCGTTGTTAGTAAGGCCATGACCCTTTGGGTGAATGGCCTTAGTTGTTTAAAGAACTAGGATAAAAGGGATAACTGTGCGTTTCTTTTCTTTGTTTGATTTACCCATCAGTTTTGATGTTGATGTTGCGTTGTTACAAGAACGTTATCGCGAAATTCAAAAACACGTGCACCCTGACAACTTCGCTAACACAATTGAAAGTGAGCGTTTACTTGCAGTTCAAAAGGCATCGGAAGTAAACGATGCGTTTGAAACATTAAAACACCCTCTGACTCGTGCGGAATATATGGTGATGGAGCACGGTCATGACGTGCGTCACGAGCAAAGCACCATCAAAGATGGCATGTTTTTGATGCAACAAATGGAGTTGCGTGAAGAGCTCGAAGAAATTGAGTCAAGCAGCGACGTTGAAGCAGCGTTTGATGACTTTTACGACGACGTAAAACAGCTCATTCGTGAATACACCGAGCAGTTTGTATCAGACTTTGACAATCAAGATTACGATGCCGCTGCACAGTCTGTAAGAAAATTAAGATTCATCTACAAGTTAAAAGATGAAGCCACTGCACTTGAAGAAAAACTACTGGATTTTTAAGAAAACGAAACATTATGGCTCTATTGCAAATTGCAGAACCAGGTCAAAGCACCAATCCTCATGAACATAAACTTGCTGTTGGTATTGATTTAGGCACGACTAATTCTTTGGTCGCATCGGTTAGAAGTGGCTTACCGGAAGTCCTTCCCGACGCACAAGGGCGTTTGTCATTGCCGAGTGTTGTTCAATACAAGCAACGCGAAGTGATTGTGGGCCACGAGGCTCAAGCTAGCGCGTCGCAAGACCCAACGAATACCATTGTGTCAGTGAAACGCTTCTTAGGACGTGGCTTAAGTGATATTCAGGCGCTCTATGGCGATCAGCCATACAACTTTGTTGAGAAAGAGCACACCGTTAATTTAGACACGGCGCAGGGTGAAAAAAATCCAATCGAAGTGTCTGCAGAAATCTTATATAGCCTCAAACAACGCGCAGTTGAAACCTTAGGCGACGAATTGCAAGGTGCTGTCATTACAGTGCCTGCGTATTTTGATGATGCTCAGCGTCATGGTACCAAGGACGCGGCTGAATTAGCCGGAATCAAGGTCTTGCGACTGATAAACGAACCAACGGCTGCTGCCATCGCCTATGGCTTAGACTCTGGACAAGAGGGCGTTATTGCCGTGTATGACCTCGGTGGCGGTACCTTTGATATTTCGATTCTGCGCTTAAACAAAGGGGTATTTGAGGTTCTTTCAACCGGCGGTGATTCTGCTCTCGGTGGTGATGACTTTGACCGTGCGATTGTCGATCTGTTGTTAAAACGAGCGGGAGTTGATACGACGCTTTCAAACAGCTCTATCAGACAATTTTACGACATGGCGAGAACGATTAAAGAGGCACTGACCGACGCAGAAAGCTTTGAGTTTAGCCTCGCGCTTGAAGAAGGTGACTTCAGCGGCATCGTAACTCGCACCGAGTTTGAAGCGGCGATCGCAGAGTTAGTTAAGAAAACGTTACGTAGTTGTCGACGTGCCCTGAAAGACGCCGACGTTGAAAAAGAAGATATTCTTGAAATTGTTATGGTGGGTGGTTCGACGCGTGTGCCTTTGGTGCGTGAGCAGGTTGAGTCCTTTTTTGGAAAAACACCGCTCACTTCAATTGACCCAGACCAGGTCGTTGCCATCGGTGCTTCGATTCAAGCGGATATCTTAGTTGGCAACAAACCTGACTCTGATATGTTGCTCTTGGATGTCACGCCATTATCACTCGGACTCGAGACTATGGGCGGACTGGTTGAAAAGGTTATTCCAAGAAATACCACTATTCCAGTAGCTCGAGCGCAAGAATTTACTACCTACAAAGACGGCCAAACGATGATGGCTGTTCATGTCTTGCAAGGTGAAAGAGAGCTGGTAGAAGATTGTCGTTCTTTGGCACGGTTTGTTTTAAAAGGCATTCCGCCACTCACTGCGGGTATCGCGGTTATACGAGTTACCTTCAAAATCGATGCAGACGGCCTACTAAGTGTAACGGCAATGGAGAAATCCACTGGGGTCGAGTCGTCGATTCAAGTAAAACCGTCCTACGGCTTGGAACAAGATGAAATTGCCGAGATGTTGAAGTCGTCGATGAGCAACGCTCGTGAAGATATGCAAGCTCGTATGTTACGTGAACAACAGATTGACGCGATTCGGATGATCGAAGCGCTGGAAATGGCGCTGTCTGAGTCTGGACATTTAATTGCTGATGCAGAAGAGCAGTCGGCGATAGATAGTGCGATTGCTGAACTTCGTGCCAGTTGCGAAGGTTCAGATGGCGAAGTCATCAAAGCGAAAATAAAACAGTTAGATTCCACCAGTCAGCCGTTTGCGGCAAGACGGATGGAAGACAGTATTAAACAAGCCTTGACCGGTCAGTCGGTAGATAAGGTATAAGCGAAAACAAGAAGAGTAGAAATCATGCCTCAAATTATATTTTTGCCACATGAAGATTTGTGTCCCGATGGCGCTGTCGTCGAGGCTGAAAAAGGTCAGTCAGTACTTGATGTAGCATTAAAAAACGAGATTGACGTTGAGCACGCGTGTGAAAAGGTCTGTGCTTGCACTACCTGTCATATCATAGTTCGTGAAGGATTCGACTCGTTACCAGAAAGCGATGAATTAGAAGACGACATGTTAGATAAGGCTTGGGGCCTTGAAGCCGAGTCTCGTTTGAGTTGTCAGGCGATCATTCAAGACGAAGATTTGGTTGTTGAGATCCCGAAATACAGCTTAAATCACGCCAAAGAAAACCATTAATAGAACTCCCTTCTCGAACTTCGTTTGAGGAGGGATTTTGCATTTTTGCAGTTATTGCCAATACTCATGATTAAGTTAATTTTTAAAACTTGTCATGACGTTTCTTAAATCTATTGTCTTATTTGTTGGCTCTCTTGGACTTTGCGCAAGCCTCTTCGCTAAAGAAATTGTTATATCGATTGAGCGCGACATCTTAGAAATGAGTAATCGCTATCTCGATGGCAAATCCATTTCCGAATTTGAAAACTTCACCAGTCCTTACTGTCAGCGAGATATCGTCGAGTTTATCGTTGTCCAAAAAGCGCTTTATGAAGGCGGCTTTAGACATCGATTTCACTTTGCACCGGGAAACTTTGATGCGCGAAACACGCGTTTATTGCTCAGTGGCGACTTATTGTTGTCATTCGATACATTGTGGAGCAACTTTGCCCTAGAGCATCAGGACAAGCTGTTTGTAAGTGATCCCGTCATTCGCAAAGGTGAGTTTGTTGCCGGTGTCTTTGTCAGCGTTAAAAACGCCAAAAAACTAAAGGTCAAAACCTTAGAGGACTTTAAACAACTGTCACTTGTTTCGAGTTCAGATTGGCATGTGGACTGGCTTACATTGACGGCGATAAAGCCAAGGCAGTTGATTGATGAAGAAGATTGGGTATCTATGGCTAAGCTAGTTTCTAAAGGCTGGGTTGATGCAATGTTAGTGTCTTTCAACAACACTGAGCCTTTCTACTATAAAGGACCCGCATATAAGATAGTTGCGCTGGAAGGTGTAAAGGTTGCGCTTGATGATAGCCGGCACTTTGTCGTTTCAAAACGCCATCGACTAGGCCAAGAAACCTATGAAGCATTGCAACTTGGACTAAAAAAATTACGGCAAAGAGGTTACATCACCAAAGCTTATCGTCAATGCGGTTTCTTTAACTCTGCAGTAGAAAATTGGACACTTTTAAACCCTTGATTTGGGCTTACGTGATTTGGTTCCTGATTTATTGAATTTTCCAAATCGTTTGCTGTTACCTTTATTGCCATGCGCACTCTTACCCGCCAGTCCATTAAAGCTCAAATGTTTTACTTTTTCGATCAGTTGCGCCAGCGAATCGTCAAGTTGATTTATAAATTCGCGATAGCTGTGCTGGCCGTCGGCAATTTGGTTCAAGGCTTGTTCCCAACGGGCGGTTCTCTCAATCGAGTAGGTGTCTTCTGGAATGGTCGATATCAGCGTTTTTCCTATGTCACTGGCCCGGATGTTTTTACCTTGCCTAAATATATAATTCCTTTTAAACAAGGTCTCAATAATGCCTGCGCGGGTTGCTTCTGTACCAAGGCCATCGGTCTCCTTCAAAGTACTTTTGACAACTGGGTCGTCGACGAAACGAGCTATGCCAGTCATTGCAGATAACAAACTTGCATCATTAAAATAGGCAGGCGGAGAGGTCTGTTTGCTTACCAACTCCCCTTGCAGACAATGATAACTGTCACCGTCTATCAGTAGGGGCAATAGATTATCTTTAGCTATGGGCTTTTCTAGCAAGATTTGCCAGCCCAAGGACTTTATATGCTGACCTTTGGCTTCGAACTGACCGCCGGCGATAATGAAAGTTAATATTTGTTGCAGAGTCACGCTGTGCGGGAAAAATTGCGCTGCGTAGTTACGGCTGATCAGCGTATAGAGCTTCGCTTCTTGGTCGTTGAGTTTGGATATTTGCGCGGCTTTTTCAGTGGGGATAATGCCATGGTGGGCGCCAACCTTTTTGTCATCAAACGCTCGGCTGACTTGGCTGAGATTCGCTTGATTGATCTTATCTGCAAATCGGACACCTGAGCGAGCTAGGTTGCCCATAATTTTGCTGACCAAAGGCAACTGCGCTTTCGGCAGAAAGCGACAATCTGAACGAGGATAGGTGATTAGATTGTGCTTTTCGTAGAGGCTTTGACAAACGCTTAATACCGTTTGCGCCGACATTGAAAACGCTTTGGCGGCTTCAATTTGCAGTGCAGATAAATTAAAAGGTAATGGCGGGGCGCTTTTTTTCTCTTGCTCTTTGTTACTGCTCAGCTCCGCCGGTTGGTTTTGTATTCGCTGACAAACATTCTCTGCCAGGGCTTGGTTGATAATTCGCCCCTCTTGGTCCATGTGCGGCTGGCATGCTTCACTTGGTAGCCATTTCGCTTGGATTATGACGTCGGTTTGTTGTTGCGGTTGAATATGGGCAAGTACCTCGAAAAAGTCATGAGGAACGAAGTGGTCTATCTCGCTCTCGCGCTTAACAATCAAACTCAATACAGGGGTTTGGACTCTGCCAATCGACAAAACGCCGCTGTAGCCACTGCTCTTGCCTTTGATTGTGCAGCCACGGGTCAGGTTTAAACCAAACAGCCAATCGGCTCTGCTGCGAGCCAAAGCTGACGTGGAAAGTGCTCTGTATTCGAGATTCGATAACTCATGCGTCAGCGCCTTCTTTACGCCGTTAGCTGTAAGATCGCTGATCAAAACTCTGCGACAACTATCGATCTTCGCTTTTGGCAATTTGATGTAATTGAGCACTTCATCGACTAGGAGCTGACCTTCACGATCCGGGTCGCCCGCATGCACTATGACGGTGGCTTGTTTACATAACTTTCTTATCGCAGTTAATTGGCCACGAGTTTTGTACTTAGGTTTGAGCTGCCAGTCCGTTGGATGAATGGGTAAGTGAGCGAGTTGCCAAGACTTATACTTGGGGTCATATTGGTCTGGCTCTGCCATCTCAAGGATATGACCAACACACCATGTCACCACATCGCCATTTGCGAGTTCAATGTGGGTCTTTTGGTTTTTGTGTGGTTTAGGCAGAACCGCGGCAATGGCGCGACCCAAACTTGGCTTTTCTGCGATATAGAGTTTCAATTTGTTTACACATGAAATAATTTAACTGAAATTATATACAGTAATATCGTCGGAAACCAAGGCCAGTTCTGGCATTTTTTGAAATTATAGTTATTGTTAATGAATTAAATGTAACTTTACTCACTGTTCGATAGAATAGCGGCATCCTTATTGGCCGTTATCTAAGACCCTACAAAGAAGTAACTAAGCCAAATAAAATATAAAAATAAAGCGGGAGCGAGTTTTGTCAGATATTGAAAGAGAATCGATGGACTTTGACGTTGTTATTGTTGGTGCGGGACCAGCAGGCTTGTCAGCGGCAATTCGATTAATGCAAAAAGCTGAAGAAAATCAACAAGAGTTAATGGTTTGTGTCGTAGAAAAAGGCTCGGAAGTCGGCGCACACATATTGTCTGGCGCAGTTTTAGATCCAAAGGCTCTGAACGAGTTGATTCCGGATTGGCAAGACAAGGGGGCACCTTTAAACGCAAAGGTCACCCACGATGAAGTTTACTTCTTAAACAACGAAAGCAAAGGCCGAAAATTACCTGGATTTGCTTTCCCAAAAACCATGCACAACGAAGGAAATTACGTTGTTTCTATGGGCAATGTTTGTCGTTGGTTAGCTGAGCAAGCAGAACAAATGGGCGTTGAAATTTTCCCTGGTTTTGCCGCGTCTCACGTTCTCTACAATGACAAGGGTGAAGTTGTTGGTATTCAAACTGGCGATATGGGCTTAGATGAAGAGGGCAACCCCAAAGATACCTATATGCCAGGCATGGAGTTAAGAGCAAAATATACGATTTTCGCCGAAGGCTGCCGTGGTCATTTGGGCAAAGAGCTGATCAACAAATACCAGCTTGATGCCGGTAAATCGCCACAACACTATGGCATTGGATTTAAAGAGATCTGGGAAGTGCCAGCAGAACAGCATGAAGAAGGTCTTGTTGTGCACAGTGCGGGTTGGCCGCTGTCAGGCGACACCAACGGTGGCGGTTATTTGTATCACGCCGACAACAATCAAGTTGTCTGTGGTTTAATTGTTGATCTTAACTACTCAAATCCACACGTGAGCCCGTTTGATGAATTTCAGCGTATGAAGCACCACCCGGTTTACGCTAAATACCTCAGTGGTGCGAAGCGTATCGCTTACGGCGCTCGTGCGATAGCGAAAGGTGGCTTACACTCATTGCCGAAAATGACCATGCCAGGTGGCTTCTTGGTCGGCTGTAATGCGGGTACCCTAAATTACGCAAAAATTAAGGGCAATCATGCTGCTATGAAGTCTGCGATGATGGCGGCAGAGGTGATTGCGGACGCGCTTAAACAAGGCGACGAAGGTCAAGCCGACCTTGTCCAGTACGAGCAAGTCTTTAACGACAGCTGGTTGTTTGAAGAATTAGATGCTTGTAAGAATTTTGGCGGCGTGATGCATAAGTTAGGCACATTTGTCGGCGGCGCATACAACACGTTAGATCAAAATTGGTTTGGTGGTAAGTTACCGTTTACTTTCAAGGACAATAAGCCGGATCATGCATGCATGAAACCAGCGGCGGACAGTCCTAAGATCGATTATCCAAAGCCAAATGGCACCTTAAGTTTTGATAAGTTATCGTCAGTGTTTCTCTCGAACACCAACCATGAAGAAGGCCAGCCTGTTCATCTTAAGTTAAAAGATGCGACAATTCCGTTAACAGTGAATATGCCTAAATACGCTGAACCTGCGCAAAGATATTGCCCAGCAGGAGTCTATGAAATTGTTGAGGAGGAAGGCGAGCAGCGCTTCCAAATTAATAGCCAGAACTGCGTCCATTGTAAGACGTGTGATATTAAAGATCCGGCGCAAAACATCACTTGGGTGACACCGGAAGGTGGTGGTGGTCCAAACTATCCAAACATGTAATAAAAAACGCCAGCATTTGCTGGCGTTTTTATTTGTTATCCCTGAGTCACGACAATCAGTCTTATCGCATCCAAGTTAACCTGCGCTTTCTCGATTTCATCGAGCGATTTTTGGATCTGCAATTGTAAATGCTCGATTTCCTCATCTCGAACCGCTGGATTGACTTGTTGCAATGCAACCAATCGATTCAGTTCTTGTTCGCGCTCGGCAGTCAGTTGTGCTTTGGCATCCATCTTAAGTTGTTGTGCCTGTGCCGCGGCTATGGCTTCGGCTTTTTGCAGTAATGTCGACACATCGTCTTTTAATGCTTTGATGAGCTGTTGAGCCATTTGCTTTTTAGCGTTCTTTAATGCTTTGTCGAGCGAACCTTGTTTAACTTTGTTAGCAAGGTTGTTGCCGTTTTTGTCGAGCATTAATCGAATTGCTGTATTTGGCAGGTATCGGTGAAGTTGCAGCGCTTTCGGAGCGTTGGTGGACAACACAAAACTCAGCTCAATCAAGTAAGTACCTGCTGGAAGTTGCTTGTGTGGCAGCAAACATACAGAGGTATTGCCTAATTCACTGTTGGTTAACATCTCCAATGTGCCGGTGGCCATTGGGTGTTCCCAAGTGAGGAAGTGTTGATCTTCTTGCGACAACGCCGACTCCCGATCAAAACACACGGTCATACCGTCTTCCATCAAAGATGGGAAGTGATCGTGCAACATGTGCTCGCCAGGTCGAATGATGGTAGAGAAGGTCGACTTTTCTTCCTGTTGAACACCAAATTGATCCCAAACCCTAGCCATGTAATTCATCAAATCGGTTGAGTCGTCTAACTCATCAATCTGTTCACAGATGGCTTTCGCTTTTGCGCCACCACCAGAGTTGATTTCAAGTAATCGGTCACGACCTTTCTCAACCTCTGCTTTTAGTTCAGCGTTGCGCTTTTGTACTTTATCCATCAAAGCGGATTGTGCCGATTGGTCTAATTCGCCGTTGAGTGATTGGTCAATTTCCGCCTTAAACTCGGCAAAAACAACGCGAGCGGTTGTGGAAGTGCGTTCAAATGCATCGAAACCTTGGTGATACCAATCGAACAAGTGCTGTCCTGCGCTTTCATTTAAATAAGGCACATGGATTTTAACAGTCTCAGTTTGGCCAATTCGATCCAATCGCCCTATACGTTGCTCTAGTAAGTCAGGGTTTGCTGGCAAATCAAATAAGACGAGGTGGTGAGCAAACTGGAAGTTACGGCCCTCTGATCCAATTTCTGAACAGATCAACGCTTGCGCACTGTTTTCTTCGTCGGCGAAGTAAGCTGCGGCTTTGTCTCGCTCTACAATGGACATGCCTTCATGGAATACTGTCGTCTTTAACCCTTCACGTTCGAACAGGGCGTCATCGAGTTTGAGCGCGGTTTCTGCATGGGCACAAATTACCAATACTTTTTCATCGCGATTCTCTTTCAAGAATTCGCATAACCAGTCTACTCGTGGATCCAGTCGCCACCACGTATCGCTTTCGCTAACACCTTGGTGTTGAATTTCAGGGTGCAAACCAACGACTGAGTCCGTTGTTGGGTAGTCGGTTGCAAACAGTTCATAGCCTGTCACTTTACGCTCTGGGAATCCCTTCACACCCTGGCGTGAATTTCTAAACATGATACGACCTGTGCCATGGCGATCCAGTAAGCTGGTGATCAATTGCTGCCCTGCGTTTTCTCGCTCAGTGTTTGCCTTGTACTGATTAATCGCTTCGACGCTGTCTGCGTCAGACAATAAGGTCGCAAGCAGGGCGTATTGGTCAGCGCTAAGGTCATCACGTGCCACTAAGGCATTGGCGATATCTGCAATCGCTTGATATTGCCCCTCTTCTTGTTTAAACAGCTCGTAATCGTGGAAACGACTCGGGTCTAATAGCTGAAGGCGACAAAAATGACCATAGTGACCAAGCTGGTCTGGTGTGGCTGTTAACAAGACCAAACCTTTGGTTTGTTGGCCAAGTGATTTCACCGCTTGGTAAAGTTGTTGACTGTCGCTGTCTTCTGACTGCGGGGTAATGTGATGCGCTTCGTCCACCACAATAAGATCCCATTCACTGGCCAGTAGGGTGTCTTGCCATTTACCTGATTGTGTCAACCACTCGTGGCTGATCATAATTTGCTGCTCATTTTCGAATGGATTACTGCCTTCGCCGGAGGTTTCAAATTCGGCTTCACAGCGCTCGTCATCGAACATCGAAAATTTGAGGTTGAAACGTCGTAACATTTCAACTAACCACTGGTGTTGAAGACTTTCCGGCAGAACTAACAAAACCCGTTGGGCACGGCCGCTAATCAACTGTTGATGAACAATTAGGCCCGCTTCAATGGTTTTACCTAAGCCAACTTCGTCAGCAAGTAACACTCTCGGTGCGAAACGTTGGCCAACCGTATCGGCGATATAAAGCTGGTGAGGAATCAACGACACTCGAGCACCCTGCAAACCCAACAGGTGAGATGACTCTAATTTGGCCTTTTGCTGGTGGGCTTCTAAGCGCAATGCGAACCAATTTGGTCTGTCGTAGTTACCGGTGAAAAGCCTTGCTTCTGGCGTGTGCAAGCGGACATGATGGTCGAGCATGATCTCTTTGACTTCAACCGCTTCACCGTTATCAACACGGTGACCGACGTAAACGAGTGTTTGTTGTAGCTGTTTTACGTGCTCAACAACAAATTCAAAATCTTCGAGTGATTTTAGCGTGTCGCCAGGGGCAAACTCGAGGCGCATTAGCGGAGCTTGTTCTACTGCGTATTGACGCGTTTCTTCAGCGGCGGGAAACATAACTTGTACAAAGCGGTTATCCGCTTGAATAACCGTACCTAAACCTAAATCGTTTTCCGCTTGGGAAATCCAACGCTGACCGACAGCAAAACTCATTAACAAACTCCAATGATTGACACTAAGGGGCGCGTATTCTACTGATTAATGATCAATTTAACAGGAGAATTTGTCGCAAACTTAACACTTAACATTAGGTTAAAAAATCTCATTTGAAAACGTCGCTTTTTCGCTTTCAACTACTGGGTAAACTCGCTATTGTTTAAAAACTGTTCAAACAGTTCGAGCTAGGGAAGTTTTCATCAAATTTTCATAAAAGCGTTCGAATATTGACTACAGTTATAAGTAAGAAGGGACCCGATTTAATTATTTGAGTCCACTCTGCTGACAAAAATAACAATAAAAGGATGGAACGAATTTATGCCCAGAAAATCCAAACGCGCTAATAAAAAACTGTTTGTCCTCGATACCAACATTCTACTTCACGACCCCCACGCTTTTTTTAACTTTCAAGAACATGATGTCCTTATCCCAATGACGGTCTTGGAAGAGCTCGATCACATAAAGGATCGGCACAAAGACGTATCGCGGGATGCTCGCGTGGCGATTCGCTCGCTGGAAAACGCATTACACGACGTTGATCCGGAGCAAATGATAGAAGGTGTCCCTTTAAACCGTGGAGACTTAAAAGATAGTAAAGTTACTGGGCATCTAATTATCCTCAACGACCACCACATCCCAACCGAGGTCTCGGGGCTACCGGGCGGAGAAAACGACAACCGTATCATCAACACGGCTCTGCACTTGCAAAAGGAACGCCCTAAAATAACCGTGGTTCTGGTAACAAAAGACATTAACATGCGGCTCAAAGCAAAAGGTGCGGGCCTGAAGAATGTTGAGGATTACACCACAGACCAACTCATTGATGACATAACGCTGTTGGCCAAAGGCTACGAGAAGATTTCTGGAGACTTTTGGCAACACGTGCAATCGGTTGAAAGTACCAAAGATGGCAGAGATACGATTCACAGCGTTAAGTCGGATGATTTGAGTAACACTTTCATCAACGAATATGTTTTGGACGAAGACACCGACTTTGCGGGTCGAGTTATTGAAAAAGACAATGACCAAGTCAAGCTGATGGATTTGGGCCGGCAACGGCTGATGTCGAGAAAGGCTTGGGGCATTGCACCTAAGAACATTTATCAGGCCATGGCGCTCAACGCGCTTATGGACCCCAATATAGAGTTGGTGATACTGACAGGACCGGCAGGTTGCGGTAAGACCTTACTTGCATTGGCTTCTGCGCTGGAAATGGTTATTGAACAAGGGGTCTACGATAAAGTTCTGGTGACTCGAAATACCCCAGAGATTGCCGAGTCCATTGGTTTCTTGCCGGGAACAGAAGAAGAAAAAATGGCGCCCTGGTTAGCGGCGATCACGGATTCATTGGAAGTTCTGCACAAAAACGATGAAAACCCAAGCAGCTCGCTAAACTACATTATGGAAAAGGCGAACATCCAATTTAAGTCCGTCAACTTCATGCGCGGCAGAAGCATACAAAATGCGGTGGTGTTGTTAGACGAATGCCAAAACCTGACGGCGTCCCAGCTTAAAACCATTATTACTCGCTGTGGCGAGGGAACCAAACTGGTGTGCTCAGGAAACTTGGCTCAAATTGACAGCAATTACTTAACAGCCGTTACATCGGGTTTAACTTACATTGTTGAGAGGTTCAAAGACTTCGAAGGCAGTGCGACGGTGAATCTTAATGGCGTGGTGCGCAGTCGTTTAGCTCAGTTTGCCGAAGAGAATTTGTAGAGCGGTTACATACTAAATTCTGAGAAATAGATCTTGCCCTCATACCCTTGAGGGCTATTTTGACTAATGTCAGATTTTGACTGCAGTCGTCTTAAATGTTTGGTAAAACACGCTCGTTCAATTTCACTGTTTTCGACCGCACAATCGCGCAATGCATTGACTACATACATAGCGTTTAAGAAACCTTCAAAATGCACTCGGTTGTAATCTTTTACGTCTGTAAAACTGGCCAAATGCCGAAATAATCGACACGAATTTAATTCGCAATGATTTGGGTCTGGCACCACTTCCGTTACAATCACACGTTTGTTTGTGTCTATGCGTTCAAACAAACGGTAACTGGAGACAAATGATGAGGTGACATAAATTGGATTAAACGACTTTCCCTGAGTGTATTCCATAAAGGACAAGAGTGGACGGAATGTGCCAACGTATAGAATCGCTTCAATGTCTTTTTTGACCAAGTA
>CAXRBI010000006.1:0-23938 GCA_964229075.1 Alteromonadaceae bacterium
GACAGACTCGTCTTTATCCAGGGGGAACGCATCAAGAGCATCTTCAACGCCATCCCCATCGTCATCAGTATCCGCGTTGTTGCCAACGCCATCCCCATCGAAATCGAACGCCTCATCTTTAGCTAAAGGGAAGGCATCTAAGCTATCTTCGACACCATCTCCGTCATCATCTTCATCGGCGTTATTGCCGATGCCGTCTTGGTCAGTATCGCGGAATTCGGCTGGATCATTTGGGAAAGCATCGGCTGTGTCACCAACACCATCATTGTCATCATCAGGATCGGCATTATCGCCAATACCATCTTGGTCGGCATCTGCTGATTCTTCCCTATTTAGAGGGAACAAATCATCGCCATCCAATACGCCATCGCCGTCATCATCTTCATCAGAATTATTACCGACACCATCACTATCTGTATCAGCAAATTCGCTGCTGTCTAATGGGAAAGCGTCGGCACTGTCGTCGACGCCATCGTTGTCGTCATCTGGGTCAGAAGACGCGGTATTTTCGCCAGCACGGGCGCCATTGCCGTCTAAGAAGAACACAACGTCTGCAAGACCATCGCCGTCTGTATCAGTATCAGCTGAGGCGTCCTCAGGAAAATCATCGTTGGCATTTAGTACGCCGTCACCATCTTTATCAGGATTTGTTTCTGCGACTTTTACTTCAATAACTGTTTGGTCACTTGCCAGATCAGTTGTGTCAGACGCATTACCTGTGGTTTCCTTCTCAGCGACAACCACGTCTTTAACTTGTGCCACGGTTCTGTTTTCAGGGTCATTGGGAATAGGCAGGGTTGCCGGGTCTTGAGCTAGCACATCCAATACCTCAGCGGCATAACCTGACTCTTCACCACTAGAACTGCCATCTATAACACCGTCGGCTAAATCATTAGACAAGGATGCAAGAACACTGTCTGGTGAGGTTTCACCGTCACTTTCATTCGAGTTATTTAACTCATTCATTTGGTAAACAACTGCAGTAAGTGCCTCTACTGCACTTCTTAACTGTGTTGTCGCAATTTGATCTTCGGTATCGGTAGTTGATTCGTCTAATAGAGGGGGTGTCGAATAGATATCAACATCGTCGCCCGCACCGAAACCAAGGGTCGATTTAACCTGTGCAGCAGCTTGTTCGAGGTTTTCTTCAAGGTCATCATCGCCAGTAGCATTCGCTAAAGCGATGTTAACTGCCATAGTGGATAAAGGCGTTGCATACCAACCAGCCCCTTCATCTAACATTGTTTGCGTAATAACTGTTTTTAATACCGTTATGACAGGCTCAGCGCCTGTTGTAATATCGATTGTATCTTCATCATCTTCAATTACCAGCAAATACGGTGGCGTTGAACTGCCTATCGTGATACCTGTAATTTTGGCTTGGGCATTGGTTTCGCCGGTATCTATTACCGCGCCTTGGCCATTCTCTGCGGTATAATCAATTGCGTATAGAGTAACTGTCGCATGTGCCATGGGGCCTTTTACGCCGCCGCCTGCGAGCGCACTTCTGGCACCATCATCAGGAAAAGCGTCTTGCTCATTAGCAACCATGTCACCGTCGCGGTCAGGGTCTGAGTTGTCGCCAACGCCATCACCATCTAAATCGCTCTGTTCAGTCGCATCTAACGGAAACGCATCATCGCCGTCTGCAGTGCCATCGTTATCGTCGTCGGTATCGGCGTTATTGCCCGTGCCGTCCCCGTCTGTATCGACAGACTCAGCTGGGTCTAATGGAAATGCGTCATCGCCATCTGCTGTGCTGTCGCCATCGTCGTCGGTATCGGCATTGTTACCAACACCATCTCCGTCGGTATCGACAGATTCGGTGGCGTCTAATGGGAACGCATCGTCGCCGTCGGCGGTGCCATCTCCATCATCGTCCGAATCACTGTTATTGCCAACACCATCCCCATCGGTGTCGACAGATTCGCTAGCATCGAGCGGGAATGCATCATCGCCGTCGGCTACACCATCATTGTCATCATCGGGGTCTGTACTGTTGGGGGTGCCGTCACCATCGGTGTCGGTTACTGAAATGTCCTTTGGATCGCTGACTTCCACTTCGTTGTCTTTATCAAGGTCGAAACATCCTGATAACGTTAACGAAACAAATAAAACAGCTAAGTATGAGTATCTTAGTTTCATAGTCTGCCCATTATTTGACGTTGTTCCTGTTTCTAGAGCTTAGTTCAAAAAGTTGGGCTTACCACGAAGTGGCTAATTAATTTTTTCGATTTAACAATTCCCCTGTAAAGTAATGCTAACTGACACTCAATTATCGATATTTATATCTTTTAAAATCAATAAATTAAAAAAGGACAAAGGGCTATTTTTAATTAATCAAATCCAATTTGATACAGGTTCTACCAGCCTTACACTGGCAAACCACTGTGGAACTTAAAGTCATTATCGGGTTCTAAAATTAGTTTTGCTTCAACGTCACCGAAAAAGTTTATGCGCTCACTTATGTCATGGCCCGCTATGTCTTCTGCAAGATTCAAATAATCTTGATAATGACGAGCTTCTGAACGAAGCAGGGACACGTAAAAGTCACCTAAACGTTTATCGACATGAGGAGCGAGCTTTGCGAAACGCTCACATGAACGAGCTTCAATATACGCACCACAAATTAGCTTATCTATCAAAGTATCAGGCTCATGATTTGTGACGTGAGTCAGAAGGCCTTTGGCGTAGCGGCTTGATGTAATGTTTTTATATACAACACCATTTTCTTCCATGATTTCTAACACCTGGTAAAAATGATGAAGTTCTTCTTTTATCAGTAACACCATCTTATCTATGAGCTCTTGCCCATATGGAGTTCCAGATTTAGGTAACATCGACTTAGACAAGCTGTTGTGCTTGATTAATTCCTTCCAATTCCCCTCTTTACGATAAGTAAAATCCTCAAACGGCTTTAGCCAAGCCAACAATGCATCTCCACTGTCTTTGTCCACCGCGTATTTACGTATCAGAAACATGGCACTTTGCGCCGCTTTGAGTTCACAAATAAGGTGATCGAGCAAAACGACGTCAAGGTTCTCAGGTTTGCTTGCCTGCTCTACCCAACCATCTGGCGTAGCACATTTCAAAAAGGAATTGATAGGTTTTAGTAGTTGTTCAATTTGATTCAACGTTCGGACTCGTTTGCGTACTCTAAACAGGGGAGGATTGTAACACAGGCGCTGACAGCAGGGGCAGACCACAAATGACGAAATGAGATTTTGTCTATTGATTAAGGTCAAATAAAGTTTAAGTGGTTAATTTTCGACCAACACCAAATAACGAAACTGTGTATAGACAAAACCACATTCAAACTAATGAATTATAATAAGTTAATGTAATAAATAGAGTTTTTACTCATTCCTATATTTCATACCTATATAACTCTCGAGTATATAAAGTTTGTTTTTTAAACACTTCTATTCTTGACGCGTGTTTAAAATTTGCTCATAACATACTCATATTGTGCAACTTTTGTGCAATAGCGGTTGTTAGACAGTTTAAGGAAATAATTATGATACTAAATCACTTATGGGGTCTCTACGCGCATCCAGTCGAAGAGTGGCACACGATTGACCAACGCCACGAAAGCTTCAAGTATTCGATGTCTCATATCATGATCATCGCACTCATCCCTTCTATTTGTGCTTATTTTTCAGTGACCGAAATGGGTTGGAGTGTTGGCGTAGGTGAACGCCTCAGAATGACAGCAGAATCTGCAATGTTTGTGTCTGTCGGTATGTACTTCGCGTTAATTGCTGGCGTCTTTATGTTAGCGTACTTGGCACATTGGATGGCACATACTTTCGGCGCAGAACCGACCTACACCCAAACACTCGAACTTGCGGCGTACACAGCGACACCTTTATTCATGGCTGGTTTTGGCGCTTTATACCCAGAAATATGGTTCGTTATGATGGTCGGCTTAGGCGGACTAACTTACTCGGTTTATCTGCTCTATGCAGGCGTTCCGATTCTGATGCACATACCTGAAGAGCGAGGGTTTATATATTCAAGCTCAGTGGTGACTTGTGGTTTGATATTGCTCGTTTGCATCATGACTGCGTTTGCGATGTTTTGGAGTTCAGGCTTCGCTCCTGCGTTTAGCCACTAATTAATTAAAATCACAGATCAAAAAAGCCTGCTTCTTAGCAGGCTTTTTTTTAAATAACAAATTATGCTTTACGCCACGTTGTGCCCTGCGGGCCATCTTCCAACACAACGCCCATCGCAGAAAGTGCGTCTCTTGCTTCATCAGCAGCCGCCCAATCTTTGTCAGCGCGCGCGGTATTTCGCTTGACGATGAGGGCTTCAATCACACTCGCTTCGTCATCATCTTGTTCACCTTGGAAAAATGTCTCAGCATCAGTTTGCAATACACCAAGCACTTCGCCCAAGCGCACTAATACACCAGCTAAATCCGAAGCTTGATGTTGATCAGTTGCTTTTACTTTATTGAGCTCTTTTACTAACTCAAACAACACAGACAGGGCTTCTGGCGTATTAAAGTCATCATCCATTACCTTGTTAAATCGCTCAACATAGACATTGCCTTCAAGTTCAACATCTCTGTTGACTTCAACACCGCGAATTGCGGTATACAGCCTTTCAAGACCCGCTTTGGCTTGCTTTAAATTGTCATCAGAATAGTTGAGTTGGCTGCGGTAATGACCCGATAGTAGGAAATAGCGAACAGTTTCTGCGTCGTATTGCTTTAACACTTCACGAACAGTGAAAAAGTTGTTCAACGACTTAGACATCTTTTCATTATCGACTTGGACCATCCCTGTGTGCACCCAGTAGTTCACATAAGGCGTATCAAATGCACAGCAAGACTGGGCAATTTCATTTTCGTGGTGTGGGAACGTCAAATCTGAGCCCCCACCATGAATGTCAAAATGGTGACCTAAATGTTTTGAGTTCATTGCAGAACACTCGATGTGCCAACCAGGGCGGCCTTCGCCCCAAGGTGAATTCCAACTTGGTTCACCAGGTTTTGCCAACTTCCACAATACGAAATCAAGAGGGTCGCGTTTGGCGTCATCAACATCAACACGCGCACCAGCAACAAGCTGCTCCAAATCTTGACGTCCCAAGCGGCCATATTCTTTATAAGTTGAAACTTCAAACATCACATCGCCATTTTTGGCGACGTAAGCATGCTCTTTCGCGATTAAACGTTCAATAACATCGATAATCTCTGGCATGTGCGTCGTGACTCGAGGCTCAATGTCTGCAGGCAGCATATTCAAAGCATCAAAATCTTCATGCATCATCGCAATAGTACGAGCGGTCAACTCATCGCACGTTTCATTGTTTTCGGCTGCACGTTTGATGATCTTGTCATCTACGTCGGTAATATTTCTAACGTAATTTACATCGAAACCGCGATGCTCCAAATATCTGTGCATTACATCAAAGGCAACATAAGTTCGGCCGTGTCCCATGTGCAACAAGTCATACACAGTGATGCCACACACGTACATGCCAACTTTGCCAGGAACCAAAGGTTTAAACTCTTCTTTTTGACGTGTCAGTGTGTTGTATATGCGTAACATTAATTTTCCTAAATTAAGACTGTAATCGTTTGAATCCGCGGCATTCTATCAAAGTACCACGGTTTTTCACTCAGATATTTTATCTAGAGCAAATATAGCAGTTGATCTAAACCACCAGTGCGCACGCTAGCATCAGCCTTTTCTCGAACCAAAGGCTTAGCGTGGAATGCCATGCCTAAATTTGCCGCATCCATCATAACCAAATCGTTGGCACCGTCCCCCATGGCAACCGTTTGGCTCATATCTATGCCCCAAGCTTGAGCGAGTTCACGTACGGTATCTGCTTTTACCTGGGCATCAACGATTCGACCATGAACTTCGCCTGTTAATTTTTGGTTTTCCATGCCCAATTGATTAGCTACGGTTTTATCCAGGCCAAGTTGCTCCTTCAGCGCTTCTGTCATGTAGGTAAAGCCACCAGACGCGATAACGACTCGCCAATGATTGGCTTTCAGTGCTTCAACCAAGTTTTCCAAACCAGGCATCAACGGTAAGTTATTCGCAACCTGATCGACAATTTCCACAGGTGCGTCTTTGAGCGCCTTAACTCGTGCCCGCAGGCTTTCTGCAAAGTCCAGTTCACCTCGCATTGCAGCGGCGGTGACTTTCGCAACTTGTTCCCCTACCCCAGCAAGCTTGGCGATTTCGTCAATACATTCAATTTCAATGGCCGTAGAGTCCATATCCATGACAATGAGACCTGGTTCAGTAAGCGTCGGCGCGTCCTTGACAAAACAAGCCTCAAACCCATTATTTTCAGCAAAGCCGACGATTTCCAATTTCTGCTCAGATGTGAGTGGTTGTTCTAAATAAAAAACGACTGCACCGTCCAAACTCTTTGTTGGTTTCACCAATTGAGACGCCGAGATTTCAATGTTGTTTAACTTTAACTGGCACTGCACGTTGCGGATATGCTGCCAAGAGATATCGCCAAATACCACGAGCTTGTTATTGGTTTTACCGTTTTCCGCTGGCACAAAATGCGCGAATGCAACCTCAAGGCAATCACAGTCAACAGCATTGGCTGTTTTATCTTGCCAACCCCAAACGAAAGTTTTTGTCGTGCTCAAGTCCACCAGGGCTTCTGTCAGGGTCATTTTTTTTAGATTAAAAAGAATGGGTTGCGATACTGAGGTCATTGCGGTCTCTGAGTTATAGATATAAGATTTTTAATATCGCGCTAGAATAACTTAAAGTACGTTGCTTTTTAACGGATAAATCAGCAATATTTTGTTAACTGACCAAACTAATTTTTATATATGAGTAAAAAAGTTACCTATATTAAAACCTCTTCTATCAATAAGAAGTTTCTTCAGCTGTTTGTTGCAGTCACCTTGTTATTCGTGTCTCTGAACATCTGGGTCGGTATCAGCTCATCTGGGAAAACGCTCATATCAGAAAACACCGATGTTCTGGCGGACAATATTCTCCAACAGACGACGTTTAGTGCGGCGAGTTACATTCAAAGCGACGATCTTAGTGGGTTAGAGTTGCTCACAGCGTCTGCGCTTAAGTCTGAGTATATTTATGAAATGGTGGTCTATGATGACCGTGGCGTCGTTTTGAGCCAAAGTGAAAACGCGCTTCCCACCAAACAAAGATTTTTAACCCCAGAAGCAGAGCTAGAAACACAGAAACCTATTCCTTTTGTCCAAGAGATTCGGGGCGAGAACCAAGAGCTGTTAGGTTTTGTTAGAATAACCGTGCTCGGCAGCCAGTTACAGCAACAAGGCAGTTTATTCATTCACTCGGTGCTGAAAGACATCTTACTGTTGGCATTATTTTCAGGTGTGATTGGCTACTTACTGACCATTGGACTGCGGCCTTTTTCAGCAAACGCATTTATTCTCAAAGAATAATTTTAGATAGCAAAAACATCGCGGGTGTTTTGGGCAGTTACTTTCGCAACCTCTTCGACGTCTAGTTGGCGTAATTCCGCCAAAATGGCAGCGATGTTGGCAATTCTACTGGGGTCATTTCGTTGACCTTGATAACCATGTAAAGGCATGTCAGGGGCATCCGTTTCGAGAACAATATGTTTTAGGTCAATTTGCTCAAACACCTTTCTCGTTTTATTGGCCCTGTCATAAGATATGGTGCCGCCACAGCCTAGCTTAAAACCAAGATTTATATATTTTTCAGCATCTTGTAAACTGCCACTAAAAGCATGGATGGTACCGCCAAACTCTGGTTTTACGCGCTTAAAACATGACATGATGTGATGATGTGACTTTCGGTGGTGCACAATGAGCGGCTTTTGCGTTTTGTTGGCCACCGAAATATGCTGTTCAAAAATTTCCATCTGTTTAGGTAAATTCGGTTGAGTTGCATCAATACCGCACTCACCGACAGCGATACACTCAAAGCTAGACGCCCATTGCAACAAAACGTCTTCGGTAAAGTCTTCTGACTGTGCGATAAAATACGGGTGCAAACCATAGGACACAGAGACGCAGTCGTAAGCCTGAGCAAGCGCTCTTGCTCTTGGCCAAGTAGCAACACTCACCCCAGGTACAATGAACTGATTAACACCTGAATTTAGTGCCCTGCACAAGACTTCCGCGCGATCTTCGTCAAACTCAGGAAAGTCCAAATGGGCATGGGAATCAATCATGTTATGGCGCAAGTCGACTTGTGCTCCAACCGTCTGGCGTGCGTGTATACAAGATTCTGTCGTGGAGTCGATGCGCCCCGCCCTGCCAAAACTCGATCTTATTGGGTATCACTTTATATCCCCCCCAAAACTCAGGAGCGGGAATTTCTCCGTCGGCAAACTTCTGTTTCATTTGACCAACAAGTTGCATCAAGGCGTTGCGAGAGCTGACCGGTCGAGACTGCTCAGATGCCCAGGCAGCCAATTGGCTTTCTTTTGGACGCGACAAAAAGTATTTGGCGTTTTCCAACTTCGACAGTGGCTGCGCCTCGCCAAACACAATGACCTGCCGCTCTAAAGGGTGCCAAGGAAAGTGTAGACTGATCTTATTATTGTCTTTTAATTCTCGCGCTTTACGACTACCCAAGTTGGTGAAAAATGTGAAACCTTCATCGTCTGTTTGCTTCAATAGCACAATGCGTTGTGATGGCTGACCATCGGCGTCTACCGTCGCCACAACCATCGCAGTGGGGTCTTGCAGCTTGGCTTCTATTGCTTGTTTTAGCCATAATTCAAACTGCGCCATCGGAGAACTGTCAACGCTGTCTTCCGTTAAATGACTTTGTAAATATTCGCGTCTTTCGTCAGACAAATCCATAATATTCCTCAGATAATTGTTCACACAAGACATTTGATCTTATGCTCGCTAGTATAAGTTAACTATACGTAACGAAACACTATTTTGTTCAACAAAGGGAGATTTCAAATGCAGTATGCAATAAACGGCCACTGCCCTAAAACATTAACTGATGACTACTTTATTGCTCCCAGTGCCGATGTCATTGGCGACGTCGAGATTGGCGACAAAGTCAGTATTTGGTTTCAATGTGTGCTTCGTGGGGATAACGACACAATCTCAATAGGTGCTGGCACAAACATTCAGGACGGTAGCATTATTCATGTAGACGACGGTATACCGTGCAAAATTGGCGAAGGCGTAACCGTCGGTCACAAAGTAATGTTGCACGGCTGTACTATTGGCGACAACACGCTGATTGGCATGAACGCCACTGTTTTAAACGGCGCTATCATTGGCAGAAATTGCATTATCGGGGCGGGCGCGTTGATAACTGAAGGAAAACAAATCCCCGACAACAGCCTAGTCATGGGTGCTCCGGGAAAGGTGGTAAAACAAGTGACCCAAGAGCAAGCGGAACTGCTGAAGGCATCTAGTGCGCATTATGTAGGCAATGGCGAAAATTACCGCCATCACCTGAGCAAAATGAATTTCGAATAATTACGCAAAAACGGTGACAACTTGACGAGAAATCGCAAACAGTTCACCGTTTTCATCCCAAAAGTTGGCTTCTTCATGGCCATAACCATCTCGAATGTGGCGAGCGTCCGTGTGGCTTGCAATCCAAGCGTCTGGCGCGATATTTACCTTTGGGTTGATGAACTCTAAATCCCAACTCATTGTGCTGGCCGGTGCGGGCAATCGCAACATTTGAAACATGGTTGGAGGCCATGCATCCATGATGGCAATAAGGTAGGCCATTTTCAGTTTCTCTGGGGCCTTTTTCAGTCTCGACCAACCATGCAGCACAGCTTCACTGTTTTTCTTAAAGGAAAAATCGCCCTTCTCTAGTGCTAGGTCAAAATGTTGAATAAAGTTCGGTACAACTTTTGGGATTTTAGGAATGAATTTGGCTTTTTTAGGAAGTGGCATGTCATGTCTATCTCCAGCTTTATAATCGAGCTTGGACTCACGGCTAACACCAAAACACACTTGAGCCATAACGCCAACTTGGCCATTCTGTTCTACTTTAGCAACAATTTGAGTCACGTTTTTGCCCGTTCGTAACACTTCCGCAGTTACTTGCAGCTCGACGTCGGGTGCCAGTGGGCCAATGAAATTACAATGAAACGAACGAACTTCCCGTTCGTCTTCGATCAGATTTTCTGCCGCTTGATAGGCTAGCGCCGCAGACATGCCTCCATAAACGGTTCGGCCCTGAGCCCAGGTATTGGGTACAGTCACTTGATAAGAATGCTGTTTCTGTTGAAACGGAGAAAAAACGAGATCGATAGACATGGAACACCTCAACTGGTCAGATGAGATGAGTCTAGCTAACAATACCCTGTAATTAAAGTACTAAATGCTTTGACCAATAAAAAAGCCTGCAAAATGCAGGCTTTATCAGGAAGCTAGTAGGTTTACTCAGCAGCACGCTGCTCTAGAATTTCTACTGCCGGTAGCTTTTTGCCTTCGACAAATTCAAGGAACGCGCCGCCACCGGTTGAGATGTAAGAGATCTTGTCGGCCAAGCCGTACTTGTCTATTGCGGCTAACGTATCGCCACCGCCGGCCACAGAAAACGCGTCGCTTTCGGCAATCGCCTGTGCAACGACTTCAGTGCCTTTGGCAAAGTTATCAAACTCAAATACACCACATGGACCGTTCCATAAAATGGTTTTCGCGCTTCTTAATACTTCCGCTAACGCTTGTGCTGAGTCTGGGCCCAAATCCAAGATTTGCTCGCCGTCCAATACTTGGTCAACTGCTTTGATGGTCGCTTCTGCGGTTTCAGAAAACTCTGTTGCGACACGAACATCGGTTACTTCTGGAATATCCAAGTCAGACATAAGCTTTTGTGCCTGAGGGATCAAGTCGGCTTCATAAAGTGAGTCAGCTACGTTGTGACCACGCGCGGCAACGAATGTATTGGAAATACCGCCACCAACGATTAGCTGGTCACAGACTTTAGATAGCGCTTCTAATACCGTAAGTTTAGTTGATACTTTTGAGCCACCTACAACCGAGACTAGCGGGCGCGCTGGGTTATCTAGTGCTTTACCTAAGGCTTCCAATTCACCAGCCAACAATGGGCCTGCGCACGCTACAGGAGCGAATTTGGCGACACCATGAGTTGAGCCTTGTGCTCGGTGTGCAGTTCCGAACGCATCCATAACAAAGACATCGCAAAGTGCCGCATATTTTTTCGCAAGTTCATCAGCATTTTTCTTTTCGCCAACATTAAAGCGAACGTTCTCAAGAATAACCACTTCGCCTTCTGCTACTTCAACGCCGTCTAGGTAATCTTTTTCTAGGCGAACGGTTGCTTCTAACTTCTCTGACAAATAATTTACAACCGGAGCCATAGAATATTCGTCCGCGTACTCACCTTCTGTTGGACGACCTAAATGAGACATAACCAAAACTTTTGCACCTTTTTCTAATGCAAGTTTGATGGTAGGCAACGACGCCTCAATACGAACCGCTGACGTGACAACGCCATCTTTAACAGGGACATTTAAGTCTTCACGGATCAATACACGTTTACCTTGAAGATCCAAATCCGCCATCTTTAAAACTGACATGGTTGTTTCCTTAAATTGTTGAATATTCTATTTGAGTAAAATTTATAAAAATCGTTTTAATTCGAGTGCTGTGTCCAACATACGGTTGGCAAAGCCCCATTCGTTATCACACCATACGAGCAACTTCAGTAAGCGCTTGTGACTGACCCGAGTTTGATTTCCATCCACTATTGCAGAGTGGGGATCATGATTAAAATCCACCGATACTAATGGCTCTTCAGTGTAGCCAAGAATGCCCGCCAGGCCGTTATTTTGAGAACGCTTAATTGCGTCATTAACTTGCGAAATATCTACGTCCGTGTTGACCGTTAAACTGACATCCATTGCAGTAACATTTATTGTCGGCACACGCACAGCAATGGCTTCAAAACGCCCAGCAAACTTCGGTAAAATCCGCTCGATTCCAACCGCAAGTTTAGTAGATACGGGAATAATGCTCTGACTCGCTGCACGGGTTCTGTACAAGTCGCTGTGGTAAGCATCAATCACTTGTTGGTCATGCATGGATGAATGAATCGTGGTGATGGTACCGCTGTCGACGCCAAATGCTTTATCAATTGCTTGGATAACCGGGACCACACAATTGGTCGTACACGAGCCATTTGAAATGACGTTGTGCTCCGCCGTCA
Source organism: Alteromonadaceae bacterium (assembly GCA_964229075.1). Lineage (GTDB taxonomy): Bacteria > Pseudomonadota > Gammaproteobacteria > Enterobacterales > Alteromonadaceae > Psychrosphaera. The sequence goes on from CAXRBI010000006.1 coordinate 12,165, forward strand.
ACGTGTGCTGATTAATACCAAAAATAATCGTATTGTCGACATCCGGGTCCGCAGGATGAGAATAAATGACTTTCTTTGCGCCAGCCGCAAGGTGGGCTCTGCCGTCTTCTTGACTGTGATAGATACCAGTGCAATCGAGAACTACATCGACCTTCAACTCAGCCCAAGGCAGAGCAGAGATTTCTTGCTCGTTGAGCAGCTTTATTTCGCTTCCCGCTACACAAAGATTTTGCTCAGACGTCAATTCTACATCAAACGCAAACCGCCCATGCGAGGTATCGTACTTAAGTAAATGGGCAATGCCCTTGGCATCCGCCAATTCATTGACCGCAACAATCTCGATCTCCGTCTCTCTTCCAGTTTCAAATAAAGCACGCAAAACATTGCGGCCAATGCGACCAAAGCCATTAATGGCGATGCGAAGTGGAGCAGAAGACGACATAGTACCTCGAGTCAAAATTGCATGAATGAGAGCAAAACGCTTGAAAATAAAAAAGCGGGCATATGATACCCGCTTTTCGCTGTTTGTTAAGCCTAAAGACGCTTTATAGGCTCTTTACCGTGGCAACTACGTTTTCCACCGTGAAACCAAAGTGCTCCATTAGCGCTCCACCAGGTGCTGACTCACCAAATGTCGTCATACCGACGACTTTACCAGCTAGGCCAACATACTTGCTCCAGTAGTCAACATGAGCCGCTTCGATGGCGACACGCTTCACAACTGATGCTGGTAATACAGACTCTTTGTATTCTGCGTCTTGAGCATCAAACACATTCGTACATGGCATAGAGACTACGCGAGCAGCAATGCCCTGCTCTTTTAATGCAGAGGCCGATTGCACAGCTAAGTCGACTTCAGAACCCGTCGCGATAAGGATCACATCTGGCGTTGCATCGGTATCAACCAATACATACCCACCCTTTTCAATTTGCGCGACTTGCTGTTCAGAACGCGCCTGATGTGCAAGTCCTTGGCGAGAGAACACTAACGCCGAAGGACCTTCTTTGTATTCTACGGCAGCCTTCCACGCAATCACAGATTCCGCAGCATCAGCCGGACGCCAAGTTTGTAGCTTTGGTGTCATGCGCAAGTTCGCAAGCTGTTCAATCGGTTGGTGCGTAGGACCGTCTTCACCTTGGCCAATCGAGTCGTGTGTGTATACGAAGATATTTTGAATACCCATCAACGCTGACATACGAACTGCGTTACGAGCATATTCCATAAACATCAAGAACGTTGCGCCGTAATTAATAAAGCCGCCATGTAGCGAAATACCATTCATAATACCGCTCATGCCGAACTCACGCACACCGTAAAATATGTAGTTGCCTGCAGGGTCGTCTTGAATGCCCTTTGAACCAGACCAAAGGGTCAAATTAGAACCGGCTAAATCCGCTGAGCCGCCCAATAACTCTGGTAACATTGAACCAAACTGTTCAATTGTATTTTGTGACGCTTTACGAGACGCAACTTTCTCTGCTTTTTCTTGGGTTTCAACTGCAAACGCATAAGCTTTCTCAGCAAAGTCTTCAGGTAGCTCGCCTAAAATAACACGACGTTCAAACTCAGCGGCAAGCTCAGGGTGAGCGTTTTTATAGGCAACAAATCGTTCGTTCCAATCACTTTCCGCACGACTTCCAGCTTCTTTAGCGTCCCACTCGGCATAAACATCTGCTGGTACTTCAAATGGCGCATGTGGCCAATTTAAAAATTCACGAGCAGCCGCGATTTCTTCCGCGCCTAAAGGAGCACCGTGACAATTGTGAGTACCTTGTTTATTTGGAGAGCCAAAGCCAATGGTAGTCTTACAACAAATCATTGACGGTTTATCCGTTACTGCTTGTGCTTCTTTAATTGCGACAGCAACCGCTACAGGGTCATGCCCATCAATATCGGCAATAACGTGCCAGCCGTAGGATTCAAAGCGAGCAGGAGTATCATCACTGAACCAACCTTCGACTTCACCATCAATAGAAATGCCGTTGTCATCCCAAAACGCCACCAATTTTCCTAGACCTAATGTGCCAGCCAAAGAACACGCTTCGTGAGAAATACCTTCCATTAGGCAGCCATCGCCCAAGAAACAGTAAGTGAAGTGATCTACTACGTCATGACCGTCGCGGTTAAATTGAGCGGCAAGTGTTTTCTCAGCAATGGCCATACCCACTGCGTTAGAAATACCAGCGCCTAAGGGACCAGTCGTTGTTTCAACCCCAGGAGTGTAACCATACTCTGGGTGACCTGGTGTTTTTGAATGCAGTTGACGGAAGTTTTTCAATTCTTCAATCGGTAAATCATAACCACTTAAGTGCAACAGTGAATAAATCAGCATAGAGCCATGGCCATTAGATAGAATAAATCGGTCACGGTCTGCCCAATTAGGATTCGCAGGGTTGTGTTTTAGAAAATCGCGCCATAATACTTCGGCAATATCCGCCATTCCCATCGGTGCACCTGGGTGGCCGGAATTCGCTTGTTGTACTGCGTCCATACTTAAAGCACGTATGGCATTGGCTAATTCACGTTTTGAAGTCATGGTTTATCCTGAATTTATTATTTTGATGCGTTGTGAGTTGCGCTATTTGACCTAAATTCGGGCATTAAAGCAATGACTCTATAGAAAAACTTTAAAAACGTAATTCAACAAATAAGAACGATAATTTCTAACCAATTGATGCGGATCAATTATGAATTATTACAATTATGTTACGGGGGCGGTTTAAATTCCTCGTATTATTTTGGTAGTATCTTTTCCCTTCAGAATTCTTGTAAACGGTTACACAACGTAGCCCGCTGTCGTCAAGGGCTAATAAGCTAATGAAAAATAAAGTTCTTTTACTAGATAACTCGCCAAACTTAGGAGCCCTCCTTCGTCAGGAGTTGTCCCCTAGTCATGAGTTGGTCTGTTTAAAGGATGCCGAAGAGTTGTTCGATGTGGTTGATAATTCATCAGAGTTGCAAACCGTTATAATAAATTCCGAATTATTTTCAGAGCCCGGCCCGAGTGTCGTTGCCAAACTAAGGTCCGCGATAGAAGATCCTATTGTGAGCATCGTTGCCCTTGCCAACGAAATTTCTGATGAAACGGTATTATCTCTGTTTGAAGCTGGCGCGACTGACTTCGTTAACCTCAGTCGACCGTCTGATGTGATTCTAAATCGGATCAAAAACCATCTTACTTACACCAGCAAAGTGCAGAGCTTGGCCATTGAAGAAGTTAAGTTGACCGAATTGGTGAATACAACGATGATGCAATCGTCTTTTTACGGCGCCTGTCTGGATCTTGTATCAGAATTGCAGTTTGTCGATGATGAAGAACAAATTGCCGTTTATCTGTTTGACTTCATGCAACAATATGGAATCCATAGTGCTATTTCCTTTGAAGCACCAAACAACAACCTTAACTTCGATCAGCAAACTTTCTATTGCAGCCCTTTAGAAGAACAAGTATTTGAGCTGCTAAAGAGTAAAGGTAGAATTTTTGAGTTTGGTAACCGCGCAGTATTCAATTCGCCTTGTGTTTCGCTACTTATTAAAAACATGCCGGAGAAACACACCGTTAACTACGGTTTATTCATCGACATTTTTGCCAAGCTCATCCCATCAATTGAAATGAGTTTTAAAAACTTACTTAATAAGAAAACCCTTCACTCAACCCAAGAACAGCTTAAATCTACGGTTGAAAAAGTCAAAGATGCTGTGATGGAGTTACAAACCAACAAGCAGCGACTCATGGATAAAATGATCCTAGATATCGGCCTCAGTTTTCACAATTACGAGTTCACTGATGCACAAGAAGCCTTTTTAACTGAGTTAATTGAATCTAACGTTGTGCAACAAACGGAAAACCACGAAATGTTTTTCGATATCAACCAGCAGTTAGAGGCCATTGTTGGCTCGCTTGCGCAAGTTAAAAACGAGCCTAAAGAAAACGCCCAACCGTCAGTGCCGATTGGCGATTTTGAATTGTTTTAAGATTTATCAGACCAAACCGCAAATTCATTGCCGCAAGGGTCGGTAAAATGGAAACGACGACCGCCTGGGAATGCAAAAATAGGTTTAACTACCGCTCCGCCATTTTGCTCAACCTTATCTAAGGTTTGCTCTAAATTATTGCTGTAAAACACGACTAATGCAGCGCCTGCTGCAGTTGAAGAGCTCAGTGGCGCTGAGTAAAAACCACCATCGAGACCCGCTTCTGCGGCGGAAAATGCGGTGTACTCCGGTCCATAATCCGTAAAGGTCCAATTAAACGTAGCGCTGAAAAAATCTTTCACTGCCTCAAGGTCTTTGGCGGCAAACTCTAAGTAATTTATTTTCTCGTGTTCCATTTTTCACTCCAATCTATGGCTCAGCTAAGGTATAATTCAAGGTTTGTACTGTATTAAATAAACAAAGATATGTTCAACGAAAACTTGCCCTTAGTGGATTTACATCGTCATTTGGACGGCAACATTTTACCGGCAACAGTTTGGGACTTAGGTCATAAGCATGGTATTGAACTGCCAGGAAACTCTTTGGCTGAGTTTACCAAACATGCGCAAATACAGGGCCAGACCAGCGATCTTTTAGCGTTTTTGCAAAAGCTGGACTACGGTGTCTCTGTTTTAGCGGACTACGACAGCATTTATCGAATCGCAAAAGAAAATATATTAGATGCTAAAGCCCAAGGACTGAATTACACCGAACTGCGCTTCTCCCCTTTTTATATGTCACAGGCATTTAACTTAAATCTATCAGAAGTGGTAAATGTAACAGCTGACGCTGTCATGTCGACTGCGAAAGAAGTCGGCATAGGTGTAAACTTAATTGGTATCTTAAGTCGCACTTTTGGCGTTGACGCCTGCAATAAAGAGCTTGACGCCATCTTGGCGCACAAAGACAAAATTTGCGCTTTGGACTTGGCCGGTGACGAAATTAACTACCCAGCCGAATTATTCGTAGACCATTTTAAACAGGCGCGCGATGCCGGTTTAAATATTACCGTCCATGCAGGTGAAGCCGACGGCCCGCAAAGTGTATGGAATGCGATCGAGCTGCTCGGTGCAACCCGAATTGGCCATGGTGTTAAAGCGATTGAAGATCCAAAGTTAATGTCCTATTTGGCCGAAAATGACATTGTTATCGAGTCTTGCCCGACATCTAACTTTCAAACGGCAACGGTTACCGACTTGACTCAACACCCATTACCTAAGTTCTTAGACGCCGGTGTTAAAGTATGCTTGAACACCGACGATCCAGCCGTTTCAAACATCACTATAAAGCACGAGTACGAGGTGGTAAGTGATGTTCTAAAACTCAACGACACTCAAATTGAACAGATTCAACGCAACGGCGTAAACGCCGCGTTTATCAGCGATGAAGAGAAGCGTCAGTTATTTGAAAACCAGGCTTAAGCCTGGTTTTTTATTGCCATTTCCGTCGCATCTGTTTTAGCAAAAAACTGCCATATCATAACCAACGCCAATACGTACAGACCGGATGCTAAAAACAACGGCGCTGAAGTCCCGATTAACAGTAAACCTCCACCAATCATTGCGGCAAACACGTTAGCCAAACAAAATGTCGTTGTTAGTAAGCCCATGACCGCACCGTTGCCTTTGTCACTTTGCTTTTCCGATATATAGACTGGCAGAATACCATTGAAGATGGCAACAATCGCACCGGAATAAGCAAAGATAAACTGGGTCGAAACAGAGATCGTAAATGGCAATAAAAACAGACATAAAGACATCATTGCCATAACCACCATCATCGGCTTCAAGGTGCCAAATCGCCCTCGTACCCAGGTTGCTAGAAATATTGAAGAGAGCGTCATAAATATCGTCATATTGGTGGTCGATAAGCCAATCGCTAACGAGCCAAACCCTTGTCCCTCAACTAACCAAACAGGGTAGAACTCATAATACAAGTTCATTGCCATTGCGTAGGTAAAATACATAAAAAACAATCTGCGAATCCAATTATCTCGAATCAACTGCAGAGAGTTTTCAGTCACTACGGCTTGCCATAAACTCAATTTGTTTGAGCTGACGGTTTGGTTTGTCTCCGCCAAAGCGTATTTGACCAGCAGATAACAAATTACGGCGCCTACCGCCGCCGCCAACATGGCAAAATAAGGTTGAAAGTGGGCCAAAACACCACCTATCAATGGCCCTAAAAGCCAGCCAAGGAAAATCGCGCTGTTGATTAATGACACCGCTCGTATCTTACTGATGCCCTGTGATTCATCATCACCAATATCAAGTGCTATGGCGCGGGCAATCGCGACATTGCCTTCGGTGATGCCTGTGAAAAAGCGACTAATTAACAGCAAGGGGTAGTTCTCGATATACAGCGCATAGGCACTGATCAAGTATCCGACAAAACATATCCCTAAGGTTTGCGCCAACACCCTTTTTCGCCCAAATCGGTCGGATAGAGCACCAATAAAGCTGCTGCCAATGAATATCCCCAGCGGATAAACAGCAATAATAATGGTGAATAACACTTCACCCGACAGACCATAAAAGCTGTTTAAACTGCTTAGTTCAGCGTCAATAAAAAGCGGAGTCAGTACCGGATAAGGCAGTGAAATGCCCATACTCGCTAGTAAGGTAACGGCGAGTGCAACCCACAGTTTGGCTGGTACTTTAAACACTGGCCTCCCCCCTTTTTTGCGCCTGATAAAAATAAACTGGGCTGCCCATGTATTGTCTCTGGCCCAAATTTTCGAAATTAAGTCGAGCCAAGATCCGGTTCGATGCTTTATTTTCTATCATCGCCATAGCGATAACTTTTTCGAGGCCTAACCGATTAAAAGCATCTTTGAGCGTTGCTTTCGCCGCCTCAAACCCTAAGCCTTGGCCCCAAAACTCTGGTCTCATTCGATAGCCTAAATCCGCCTCACCAAAGTCTTTAAGATATTTTAAGCCGGTAAACCCAATGACCTCTTGGGTTTCTTTGAGAATAATGGCAAAACGGCCATAACCGTATTTTTCATACTCCGCCATCCAAACGTGTTTGATCACATGCTCAGCTGAGGCCAAATCAGTCACTTTGCCAGCGTCGCCGGTAAAACGAGTTACTCGTGCGTCACTGTTTAACGCGAATACCGCTTCAGCATCGGTCAATTTAAATGGTCGAACAAGCAACCTAGGGGTTTCAAACAACACCTTGTTCATTATGTTCCTTTTCGAGAAATTGCAGGAAGGCTCTGCTATCTGCGCGTTTTTGTAATTATTGCTTTTAAAAGCAAGGGATTATTTCTAATATAAAGCCAAGATTATGTTTCATTCTCAGGCTAACAATAGTTCATGGAATCAGGTACACAGCCACATACAGCCTTAGTTGTAGAGCAACAGACGCTAGCACAGAGTCATATCAAATATACGTTGCAAAACTTAGGGTTTAAGAAAGTGGACTTCGCCGACCGTTCAAAAACTGCGGTCATGGCGCTTGAGCAGAACAAATACGATTTGGTTCTGTGTGCCTATGATTTAAACAAAGGTGCCGACGGTTATCAATTGTTTGAACGACTATTAGCGGAAAAATTAATCGGCAGTGCAACAACCTTCGTATTTATGAGCTCAGAAAACAACCTGCCTTTAAGTCAAAGCATTATCGAGCTCAAACCGGACGACTTTCTGCTTAAACCTTTCACTAGTAAAGAATTGGAATTGAGACTGAAACGAGTTCTGTCAAAAAAGCTGGTATTAAGGCCTGTTTTAAAGGCAATTGACGGCCAACAGTATGAACAGGCATTGGAAAGCTTGCAGAGTATATTTGCCGCCAATGAAAACCCCAGATGGATGCCCTACTTGATGAAACTTCGTGGCGAAGTTTTACTGATGAGTAAACACTGGGAAGAAGCGGAACAGTTTTTTGAAAAGGTCATTGAAGTCAAGGACTACCCTTGGGCGACTCTGGGACTAGTGGAGAGTTTGTTGCAACAAAACAAACTGGCCAAGGCAGAGAAAAACTTAAAGGCAATGCTAGACTCACCGCAGCAAAAACTGGTAGCGCTGAATCTTATGAGTCAAATATGTGAACGCAGCCATCAGTTTGAAGAAGCAATGGCGCACCTTGTTGAAGCATCTGAAATTGCGCCAAGAAACGTTGATAGACAGCAGCAAGTCGTTAACTTAGCTAGACTGACTCACGACTACGAAACGCAATACAATGCTTCAAATACGATTGTTCGCAATTTGCGCCACTCCATTCATGAAACACCAGAAGCTTACTTGTCAGCCATTCGCTCAGCCATTGATTACGGGCTAACCACTTTAGACAACGATGAAGTCACCAAGTTGGCAGACAATTCAGAAGTCATGCTTTCCAACATAAAAAATCTATTTCCTGGTGTGCCACTGACTGAGCAAATTCAAATCGCTCAGGCACGCATTCACAACATGAAGAATGAAAAAGAAGCCGCAAAGAAGTTGATTCAAAGTAATGTTGACGAGAAAGGCATCTATTTTATTGACGATCTGGAAGATGCGTTGGACAAAGCCAAAGCATTTCACGAATTGGGTTTTCACAAAGACTCGGAAAAACTGTTTGAACAAATCGCTGAGGCGTGTCGAGAGCACGGTCAAGGTGAGGTGTTTAGCACTTATATCAAAAAAGAAAAACTGCTCCGTGTCGAAATTAAAGAGTCTCCTAAAGACCTCAACAACAAAGCGGTTGGTTTCTTCTCTCGCGGCGACGTGCACGGCGCGTTCAATGCGTTTAATTCTGCTTTTAAATTAATGCCTCAGAATCCTTCCATTGCCCTCAACCTGATGCAAACCATTGTTGAGTCCAAGGATAAAAAAATGCGAATTAAAGAGTCTCAAAAACTGATTAACCGTTGTGAAAAGGTGTTAAAACGCAGCAAACTGAACGATGAACAATCTGCGCGATTTAAGCGCCTGCAAAATAAGTTAAATGATGGACAAACCGCTGAATAAATTTCTTGTCCAGAAGGTTTTAACGCACTATTTAAAGCAGTTAGAACACATTATGACACTCAGTCGACACTCTGAGCCAAAGCTCCTCGACGCCCGATTGAGTGAAGACATGTTTGATTTCTATGTTCAATGCCAAATCGTTTGCAACATGGCGCTTCGATTCTACGCCCCCTTATCAGGTAATCTTGTCCCCAACTTTGAACAAGAACAAAAGAGCTGGCACGGTATTTTTCAACAAATTACAGATACCCAAGATTTCGTGCGACAACACGAATTAGCGGACAATTGGCAGGAGAAACTCATTGAGGATAAGGCCGGATTTCAATCCGTCGCGCTTCCTGGCATCGAGTTTTTCCAGCAATTTGCCCTACCAAATTTAATCTTTCACCTTACTTTGGTATACACCACCGCCAAACTAAATGGTGTCAAAGTTAGCAAAGGCGACTTTGACGGGTTTCATCACTACCCTGAAGGATTTTCGTTCCAATAACCATTTCCCCGGAATCAAAGCCGAACCTGGACTTGGTTTCGGCCGCCCGTCTTTGCTGCATAAAGCGCTTCATCCGCGCGCTTTGCAAAGCTTTCTGAGCTATCGCCGTCAAACAGCCAAGTCGTTACGCCGAGACTGATAGTTACTTGCCCCACCGACTTGAAAATATAAGATTCAATTGCTGCGCGCACTCTTTCGGCAAACACTTTGGCTTGTTGCGCATCGGTTCCAGGCAACAGGACTGCAAACTCCTCACCGCCAGTTCGATACAAGGTGTCAATGTTCCTAATCGCTCCCTGGGTGACCTTAACAACGTCAATGAGCGTTGAATCGCCAATATCATGACCATAACTGTCGTTAATTTGTTTGAAGTGATCTATGTCAAAAAACAACAAAGACAACGGCTGACGATTACTGTTCGCGCGCTGGATTTCCAGCTCACGAGTCTCATCCCACTTGAAGCGATTGAAACATTGGGTAAGGTGGTCTTTGGTTGCTAAGTCACTGAGTTGTTTTGATAACTTACCTCGGCGGCGCAAATCTGTAGACAAATTGGACAGCAAACCACTGAGATCTTTTGAAAGCTCGCCAAGTTCATCGTTGCTATCGAGAGACTGTAGAGCTTCCGTTGGTATTGCGGCATTTTCACTAATTGCCTTGTTAACGATGTCAATCTTGTTGCTAATTGCGCCAATATTACGCTTTATACTGGTGACAATGGCTAACGCAAGGAGAATCCCGAGCACACCGCCAATAGTACCCAACGAGTAGTTGATTAACCCAAACATCTCCTCGTGTTTGACAGCCAATTGAGCTTTGCGCTCGGTCAGGGTCTCGATCGCCTTTATGAGCTTGATTGCTTCGCGATCAAAGCCCTCGTCGAGCAGCAAAATATTATCGATGACCTGCTCTCTGTTTTCGCCAGTAACAGACGCATCTATAAATCCAAGTAGAACACCGTCTATTTCTTGATGACGACGCGCCAAATCTCGCAAGGCCTTATCTATACCTGTAAAATCTGCGCCCTGCTGTAACGCCAGCCCTTTTTTAACGATCTCAAACCCAGTAGCAAACAAGTTGTTTAACTTCACTGACAAAGCCTGAATCTCAGCTTTTTCTTTCCTTACATCTTGAATCGAACGATTGTTTTTACGCAGCAACTCATCCAACGTTATATGTTGTTCTAACTGCGTAATTTCAATTTCATTGGCAACTTCGGTGAGCGGAACATCAACGGCGGCAATCTCTTGTAGATCTGCTTGAATTTCTTGCAGTGAAAAGATTGAATGCATTAGAAGAATGAGGATAAAAGTAATTAGAACTGCGGCCAATCCACCAATTTTCCGAGCAATTGTCCATTTGATTTTATTTGCAATTGATTAATCCAAACCGATTACATTGACGGCTAGTTTAATTCAATGTACTAACAAATCCCCTTTTAATTTAACCAGTTAGTGAAAAACCTTCGAATCGATTTTGACTGACTCCAGTACCACAGCAAATATATACCGATTATGAAACTGACCAATTGGCTCCAGTGAATTTGTAGTGGGTGTCGGTAGAAAAACCATCCTTGCATGGCCAAGTCGCATACAACCGCGAAAACCAGAAACCAACGCATTTTAGACCAAATGAATTGAAACCAGGGCTTGGCCGTTTGCGACTTCAACGTGAACAACACAAACGCAATAACCGCCGGAATACCAAGTACCAAACTTGTTATAAACAACTTGTGTTGCGGGTAGACTAAAGACAGTATAAGGCTCCTGTCCTGTGCATAGGTTAGGCTGAATATCCATGTGACATAACCTCGAAGAAAGTAAATTACAAGCAAATATTAACCTATCGGTACTTTCACTCGCCCTTCTAAATCAAAATCTTGCCACTTCACTAATTGCCCTTAACGATATACAACAGTTGCTCCTCAACAAGCCAAGTATATGTGGGCTATTTAAGTAAACTCAATATATTAGGTGTCGCTAAATTCGCTTGACTAATTAAACTCAGGCTTCCTTGCAGTCGAATTTGCTCGGCCACTTTTTCCGCTGAGACCGAAGCAATGTCTGCATCTCTAATTTGCGCTCGTGCGGCTGTCGCGTTTTCATTAGCGTTTGTTAAGCTATTGATATTCGACGATACACCATTCTGAAAAGCACCGATTTGTGCCCTTTGCTCGCTTATCTGAGATCGAAAGTCTTGGGCAGCAATCAAGGTATTTTGTGCAGAGGTCTGGTCATTTACGCTCAAGCCCGAAATTTCAATTCGCTGAGTTGACAGTTCTGCGGTGCTAAACGCGTCTGCGCTCAATTGAAAATTAGTCGAATTGCCAAAAACAGGAGATCGGAAGAGCGTC
>CAXRBI010000007.1:0-31092 GCA_964229075.1 Alteromonadaceae bacterium
CAGAATTAATTCATACGAACGGGCGGGTGTATGATTATAACCTTTGCGGTTTGGTGCTGAGTTCCCAGAAGTCCAGGTAAAGCTTACTCGAGATTTTGATTGAAGAGCGCAGCGAGGAAAAGCTTTGGTCGGGTTATCTCAATTACAAAATTTGAGATCGAAATGAGAGCAATTTTCTAGAAGTTAAGCTCCGTTTGATAATTTGTTTTTAAAACAAAAGGGAAGGAAAGGGTGGAGAGGCCCGAAGGCCATCTCCTGGGGGTAGTGGTAGTTACGCTGTTTTCATGCAGTTTTTACCTGCATCTTTCGCTGCGTAAAGCGCTTTGTCTGCTCTCGCAAACAAACTGGTTGCTGTGTCTGCATCGACATAGCAGGCACAACCAATACTGGTACTGACGCCGTATTTGTTAAATAGAGGCGTTTGGCCAATGGCGTAATGGATCCGTCCTGCGACAATTTTTGCCGCCTCAATTTCCTGCCGGTCTAACAACACCGCAAACTCGTCACCACCGAATCGAAACAGCTCGTCTTCACCACGCAAACACTCTTGCACGAGCTTGGCGAAGTTCGACAAAATTTCGTCACCCATTAAGTGGCCGTGTTTGTCGTTAACTTGTTTGAAATTATCTAAGTCCAACAACAACAGAACAAAGTTGTCTTGATTCCGCTGCGCTTGTTGAATTTTGCGGCTAACGTTTTCATCAAACATGGCGCGGTTGCCAACGCCAGTTAGAGGGTCTTTCAACGCCATTTGTTGTAATTGCCAAAAAGCCAAAGCGTTTCTCAGTGGAAACACCAAAGACTTTTGATAGCCCGTCAACGACGACATCAGGATGTCGGTAATGGTCTTGTCTGAGTAATAGCTGACTTGGCCCATCAATCGATTATCAATGCGAATGGGCAATGTCATCAGTTTTGAATCTTTTTTAATGTGCCCAGCTTTAAACTTGCCGTGATAGGTCTCAAGCTCTATCGCATTAATACGATAAACGCTGGTAATTGCGTTTAGGTATATCTGCAACAGCTGGTCTATGTCTAACGTCGTCTGTAGCTGCTCTATCAGCGACGTATTTTCTTGGCGTTCCTTAGCGTATGATGTCCAAGTTGCCAATATAGAGGCACTGGCATCAGGGTTTAGTGCATCTAAATGACTAATGTAATCCACTGCGTCCCCCTTACGTATATGTCGTCAAAAATACTACTATGGGTCGAATTAAGCGAAAGCCATGCCAACCTTGTAATCTTATGATTCATAAAGAAAAAAGAACAAAAGCGATTTACATCTGCTAAACTGACAAAATATCGACGGCAACTCTTTGCCAAATCGGAACAAAATACCCTTATGACACATGGATTTTTTCTCGAACTGATATTTTTACTGTTCATTTCAGTATTTATGGTTTGGTCGTTTAAACGCGTCAAATTGCCGCCTATTTTGGCCTATTTGGTTGCCGGTATTGTGGCTGGTCCGCAAGTTCTTGAGCTGTTTGAAAATCCGCACGATGTCGCACTCGTTGCTGAGTTGGGAATTGTGTTTTTGCTGTTCTCTTTAGGTTTGGAATTCTCGATTCCAAAGCTCGTCGCGATGCGCCACCTAGTGTTTGGTGTTGGTAGCGCACAAGTCATTATTACTCTGCTATTAGTTATGCTGTCGGCGTTCTTTATGGGCCAAAGTTGGTCCAGTGCATTTGTCATAGGCAGTATATTCGCGTTGTCTTCAACCGCGGTTGTGGTGAAGTGTCTGAATGAATCCGGCCTCACCCAAACCAAGCGCGGCCAAATCGCCATTAGTATCTTATTGTTCCAAGACATTGCAGTTGTTCCATTCTTAATTGCCATTCCTTTGCTTGCCGGAGACGGCGGTACGAGTGTCGCATCGGCTATTTTGTTGGCCTTGGCCAAAGGCGCCGTGGTGGTTGCCATCTTATTGTCGGTGGGCAAATGGGTTTTGCCGAAAGTATTCAATGAAGTTGCGCAAGTGCGCACCGATGAACTTTTTGTTTTGACCGCCATTTTAGTGACGGTCATGGCCGGTACGTTAACAAGTTTCTTTGGCCTTTCGATGGCGCTTGGCGCATTCTTAGCCGGCATGATGCTGAGTGAAAGCCAGTACAAACATCAACTTGAGGCGGATATTCGACCGTTCCGAGATATTCTGATGGGGCTATTCTTCATCAGCGTCGGCATGTCATTAGACGTCACCGTTATAATTCGACACTGGTTATGGATTTTATCGGGCGTGGCAACCTTATTGATCATAAAAACCATTGTGATTAAACAATTAGCAACCCTTGCAGGGGAGAGCCGCAAAGACGGTTGGTCTGCAGGTTTGATGTTGTTCCAAATGGGCGAATTTGGTTTTGTTTTAGTTGCGCTGGCGCAACAAGTGAACTTGTTTACTCCAGATTTAGCATCGGCACTGGTTGCTATTGGCGTCTTGAGTATGGCGATTACGCCTTCCTTTATTAATCGTCACACAGAGATTGTTGCAAAGGTTGACCGATTCTTGGGTAAATACGAGGACGACTGCGTCGAAGAACAATCGGTGCAATTCGATTCAGATTTATCGGAGCACGTTGTGATTTGTGGTTTCGGTCGAGTCGGGCAAACCGTCAGCCGCTTTTTGCGCGCAGAGGCTGTACCTTATATCGCTTTAGATGTTGATCCAGTCCGTGTAGCGGAAGCGCAAGCGGCGGGTGAGAATGTGCAATATGGCCATGCAAGGGATAAGGCGATTCTGGTTGCGGCAAAAATTGAAAAGGCTCGATTGGTGGTTGTCACGTTTGGCGATATAAACAAAACCCAAATGGTCATTAACAACGTTAAAGAATCGGGCAGCAAAGCGCGGATCATGGTGCGAACCAAGTCGGACGAACACTTAAAAGAAATTCTCGATGAAGGCGCTGATCAAGTGGTACCAGAAGCACTAGAGGGCAGCCTGATGTTGGTCTCACAAGTGTTGTTTGAGTCAGGCGTGCCTATGTCTCGTGTACTAAAACGCATTCGTAAAGAAAGAGCAAACCGCTACGGCGATTTGCACGGGTTTTACCCTGGCGATACCACAGAAGTCACCGCAGACAGGCGTGATTTACTTGAGTTTATCCATGCCATTGCAATACCGACTGAGGCATTTGCAGTAAACCGCACCCTCGCAGAGCTGAAAATCGAAGAGCGCAGAGTTGAGGTAGTTGGCTTGAGACGAGCCGGTGAAGAGCTGCAAAACCCAGACGCAGACACCGTGATCCAGCCCCTCGATACCATAGTCGTGAAAGGCAAACCTCGCCGAGTCGAGAGAGTAGAGCGTTATCTAATGACGGGCTAGTCCCGTCTTCAGTGTTTCTGCTCAACCGTATCTAGTTCCAAGAAGTCGATGATCTCGTCTATCCTATCTAGACCGTCTTGGTAGCCAATTTCAATCAACTTTCTGGTGAAGGGTTTTTCAAACAAGATGTAGCTCGCTAGGGTTGACTCAGACGTCCTATTGACGCCAATAAACCGCAATAAAAAGCGAATTGCACTTGGGATCTCATCATAATAACTTGCCGCTATTTTACTGAAGTTGCGACTTGGGTTAATGACCAGGGTGTCCACCTTTCGCAACTCGTCATGATTGGCTTTGTTTTGCTCTAACGTCTTGTTAATCCGGTTAAGCCGTTCCAAATCGGAATTCAATGAATCAGTGAACACGGTTTCGAGTAAATGCCCTGTAATGGTCGCTGAGTTCGGATGAAACTCTTGCTCGCCATAATACTTGTCGGTCTTTGGCTGCTCGACCCCTATGATGAGAATCTTATCTGCCCCCAAATGAATCGGTGGTGAAAGTGGTGACAGTTGATGAATCGAGCCATCACCAAAATACTGGTTGTCTATTTTGATGCTTGGGAACACCAATGGGATCGCAGCAGAAGCCATTAAATGACGAGTCGTTAACACGGTCCGTTGGCCGCGGCGTTTTGCTCGTTGCCAACTTTGAGCGTCTTGTGATTGAAAAAACGCGATTGAATCACCGTCGCTGTAGCTTGACGCGGATACACTGATGGCTTCCAAATGGCCGGAAAGAATGTTGCGGTCGATTCGCTTGTAGTCCACGACCTCCTGCAAAAGTTCATGCAGAGGACGGTTATCGAACAAGCTAGTGGCCCGATTGACGCCTTTTTTGGAATATTTTGACAGATAATTTTTAGCTAAATGACTGAACACGCCGCGCCAACCACTGGCGTAAACCTGACCGGTCTTAAAGTTTTTCCATACCCATTCGGTCTTTTTGACCCCTAGGTGAAAACAAGACGCATAACAGGCGAGTGACACGGCATTGATTGCGCCTGCGGAGGTGCCACTGATGACCTTAAATGGCGACTTTTGATTTCGAGGTAACCTCGATGCGATGGCTTTTAACACGCCGATTTGATATGCCGCTCGAGCACCCCCTCCAGTTAATAGAAGGCCACAGGTTGGGGCTTTTGGGGGAGAACGGAATATCATAGTACCAAGCATCCTTTTATTTTTAATTATGGCAAAGAAATTAACATCTTACAGCACAAGTGTTGATTAAAAACGCAATTAAGTAAGTTGCCCTTGCAACTGTTAGGGGTTTAAGTGATAATTCGCGCCGCTTAGTATTAAGCGAGCACTATGGTAGCTCCATTGGTTCTCTCGCAACGATAATTAGTCGACCTGGTCAGGCCCGGAAGGGAGCAGCCAAGGCTAACGACTCGTGTGCCGGGATGTGGCTGGTGGGGCTGCCACCCAAATTCTCTGTTACTCCATTTTTTCAATCACTTATCATCAACATTGCGGCGTTAACACTTTTTTACGCTTAATCAGTATTAAATCCCTCAATAGCCATTTACAATCGGTCGAGTAACGTTAAAGTACGATTTTTGATCCTTCAGTGGATAATTATAATGAACATGGAGTCATTCAAATGATCAAACCCCTAGCGGTTGGGCTGTCGTTAATTTTGGCCTCAGCCAGTCACTCCGTCTCAGCAACTGCCACGCCATCCAACTCTGACGCCTTAGTGTTAGAAGATTGTTTTGTCGATAACTTAAAGAGTAAGGCGCTTTGCGGCACAGTCGATGTACCGGAGAATCGTCAGCAGCCAATCTCTGAGACAAACAAAATTTCACTCAATGTTGTGGTTTTGCCGAAGTATAAGGAAGAGAGTAAAGAGCTTCCTATGATGTTTTTGGCCGGAGGCCCGGGTCAAGCGGCAACTGAGCTTGTACCTGTGTTAGACCGAACCATGTATGAAGTTCGCCAAGAACACGACATTATTTTAGTGGATCAGCGCGGTACCGGCGATTCAAGTCCACTCGAATGCGATGCACCAGAAGTGGAACCTTTGAGTTTTGACGACAGCAAATTCAATCTTGAGTCAGAAGTTAAAGAATGTATTGAGCAATTCTCGAACAAACACTTGCCAAGTTACAACACTTACGACTCAATCAAAGACTTTGAAGCGGTTCGCGAAGCCTTGGGTCACAAACAAGTTCATATTCTTGGTGGTTCATACGGTACCCGTGCCGGTTTTGCCTATTTAAAACTATTCCCTGAATCAATCGCTACTGCGGTGTTAGACAGTAATGCACCAATGGAATTAGTGATCGGCTTTTTCGGTAAGACGTCAGAACGTGCGTTTGAGCTTTTGGTTGATGATTGCAGCAAACACGAGCAATGCGCGAAAGCTTTCCCTGAGTTGAAAAATGACTATTTGTCTTTGGTTGCTACTTTAGACAAAGGGCCAATCGAGACGGAATTGTTTCACCCTGTGACCGGCGAGAAAACCAAAGCTATTTTAACCAAAAGCAAGGTAACAGAAGCCATGCGCACCACGTTATACGACTTGGGCTCGCGCCAAATGTTGCCGTATATGGTGAATCGTGCTGCAAATGGAGATTACCGCTTCTTGGCTGCGTTTATCGGTCGTTCAATTGATTCAGAGCGCTCACCTGGCGGCTTGTATACAGGTTTAACCATGAACATCATCTGTAACGAAGACATGCCAAGAGCTTCACAAAGTGACTTCGACACCGACAAACAAAACTATTTTAATGGCGAAGGTGGTTACTCAAACTTCACTGACGTCTGCCAGTACTGGCCAAAGTGGCAAGCACCTGCGGACTTTGCTCAACCTGTGACTGCGGATGTGCCTGTGTTGCTATTCTCTGGTGAGTACGATCCAGTGACACCGCCGGCGTACGGCGAAATGGCACTGAAAAGCCTACCAAATGCTAAACATGTCGTGATCCAAAATGGCTCACATGTAGCGTCTATCCGGCAGTGTGTTGACTCAATCAAAACATTTATGCAGTCGGGCTCGTTCAACGACGTCGACTTTAGATGTGCAGACAAACCGTCTGTACGTATGTTCTTCACCGATATGAATCAACTTCACTAGGAGCGTGACATGTTAGAAGTAAAAAACTTAGTTAAACACTTCGGTGATGTGAAAGCACTAGATGATCTGAGCTTTGCCGCCGAAGATGGCCAAATTACAGGTATTTTAGGCCCGAATGGCGCGGGTAAAACAACGGCTCTTCGGGTTTTGTATGGCTTACTTAAAGCGGAAGAGGGCAAGGGATTCATCGACAGTGTTGACAGTCAGATTGACCCTCAAGGTGCACGCAAAAAAATTGGGATTTTCCCAGACAAGTTTGGTTTGTATGAGCGTTTAACCGCTCGGGAGCAAATAGCCTATTTTGCTGAATTGCATGGGCTGCAGGGCGATGCGTTAAAAACCGCATTAGACAGAGTTATCAAAGATTTGGACATTGGTGATATTGCCGATCGTAAGTGCGCTGGTTTTTCGCAAGGTCAGCGGATGAAAGTGATTTTGGCGCAAGCGCTTGTTCATCAGCCACAGAATTTGATTCTGGATGAACCCACTCGTGGTTTAGATGTAATGAGCACACGAATTCTTCGTGATGTTCTGTTGGATTTGAAAAGCCAAGGTAAATGTATTCTGTTTTCCTCGCACGTGATGCAGGAAGTTGCAGCGCTTTGCGACCGAGTGATTGTGGTTGCGAACGGTCAGGTCGCTGCCATCGGCACACCGCAAGAGTTGTGCGACAGAACAGGCAAAGCGACATTAGAAGAGGCATTTGTGACCTTAATTGGCAGTGATGAAGGAATAGCAGCGTGATTTGGGCATTATTTAAGAAAGAGTTTAGAGATTCAGTCCGTGACAAGCGCGCGGTATTTGCGGCCTTAGCAGGCGCTATTTTCAGTCCTTTGTTTTTCGCCGGCATGATGACGTTCATGTTAGAGAAAACTCGTTCAGTCGATGAATTGTACGTCGAAATTAAAGGCCAAGAGCAAGCGCCACATATCGTTGCCTTGTTAGAGCAAGCGAAAGTGTTTCACCACGCGTTGCCACAAGAGGGCAAGACCTTTGAGTTAGAAGGTGAGAAGAAAGAGCACAGTAAAATTGAATTGGAGTTTGCTGACGATTTTGCTGAACGCTTGCAACTAGGCAAGGTGGCTGAAGTGAAATTGACCGCCGACCACTCGTTGAAAGAAAACAGTGATCGTGTTCGTCGAATCAAACGTGTAATCGAAGGCTACCAGAGCCAATTGGTGTCAATGAAATTGATGGCGCGCGGCGTTTCGCCAGCGGTGCTGAATGCGATTCATATCGAAGAGAAGGATACTAGTTCGCCAAGCTCTAAATCTGCGCTTATCCTCGGCATGTTAGGTGTCATGATCTTGGTCGCTGTATTTGTGTCATCAACCAATGTCGCGATTGACTGCAGTGCGGGTGAACGTGAGCGTAACTCGTTAGAGTTATTGATTATGCAACCTGTTACAACCTGGCAAGTGGTGGCGGCTAAAACCCTTAACTCGGGCCTCTTTGGTGTTGCTGGTGGTACATTAAGCGTGGTGTTGACCGCCGCAGTGATACCGTTTATTCCACTTCACAAGGTGGGCATGGCGTTCAATTTTGACTTGCAGTTAGCGTTTACAATTTGGGCGTTGTTGTTGCCGTTGGCGTTTTTTGCCGCCGCATTCCAGCTGCTAACCGCGTTTCATGCCAAGTCGTTCAAGGAAGCGCAGTCATACATTCAATACACAATCATCATTCCTGTGGTTGTGCCAATGGCACTTGAGTTCAGTAACTACAAAAATGAGTTCTTGAACTACGTACCAATTTTGGCCCAACAACAAGCGATCAGTCAGATGATCCGCGGTGAGTTTAACAGCTATGGAGCGCTACTAGGTGGAAGCATTATTACCGCATTGAGTGCCGTGCTTATCGCCAAGTGGATTGCTAAGTCGTTGAAGTCGGAAAAAGTGGTCTTAGGTTTGTAAGAAAACAAAAGACAAGAAAAAAGCCGCAGATAATGCGGCTTTTTTTATTCTAATTACGGTTTTGCTTCGAAGTCTGCTTTGACAATGTCGAGTGCTTTGAGCACGGTTTCCTTGTCCATCTCATTTGATTCCAACAAGAAAATTATATCCACCGCGAGTTTTACGTGGGCCGGCGCATTCTCGAGCGCTTCTTCGGCGTCAGTCATCACGAGTGTCTCGTGAATTCATAAAGTCGAGTGCGCGTTCAATCGCTTCTTTCACATTCATTTCCATTTCAAACCGCTCAGCGGCTGGCAAATAAAACGCCATATCCACTTCGTGGCGAATGTACTTTGAGGGTAGTTGGTTGAGTACAATGCAACACAAGTCTGACAGAAATTCAAAGCTATGTTGTTTGTCGAGGTTATTGAGGTTGATGTAGTCAATGACCAGTTTTTCATAATAGTTATGAATGTCGTCACTTAATTGCATATTTCATCCTTTAAGTATTCGCTTAACTTGTTCATAACCTTAGCACTTTATTTTTGTTCTAGGCAATCAAACAAGCAAAATCCTTTAATCGTTTGCAAAGGTGTTCACGGCGGCTCGAACGAGTTGTAAGTGAACCTCTGTCAGCGCATCAATATCACGTTGATAGCCGCCACCAATAACCGCCATCACCGCAATGTCTCTGTCTTTTGCCGCTTGAAAAACGAGTTGGTCGCGGCGGTAGACACCCTCGGTAGTGACGTTTAGATGACCAAGATCGTCGTCTTGGTGAATATCAACGCCGGCGTCGTAGATAATAAAGTCCGGCTTAAAGCTGTCGATTGCAGCGTTAAGTGTCGACTCCACAAAATGCAAATATTGCTCATCGTCTAAATGACGGTCTAAACCCACGTCCCAATCACTTTGCTGTTTACGAGCCGGGAAGTTTTTTTCGCAGTGCAAAGATACGGTAAAGATATTAGCCGTGTTTTGCGCGCATACCGCCGTGCCATCACCTTGGTGCACGTCGCAATCAAAAATTAGAACGCGAGATACGCTGTGCTGATCTAACAGGTGATTAGCTGCGATGACTAAATCATTAAAAACACAAAAGCCAGAGCCAAATTCCGGATGGGCGTGGTGGTAACCACCTGTGCAGTTAATCGCGATGCCAACTTCAGAGGCTATCTCTGCGGTTTTTAAAGTCCCGCCAACGGCGGTTAATGTCCGTTGTACAAATTGATCAGACCATGGGAAACCAATCCGCTTCATCGCTTTTTCATCGATTTCACCTGACACAAAACTGTTGATGTAGGCGTTGCTGTGGACGGTTTGTAACGCTTCTAACGTGATTGGTTCTGGTTGTGGTTGCAGTACAATTGAGTCGGCAAAGTGGCTTTGTGCGGCTTGTTTCAATGCCAAATATTTTTCAATTGGAAAACGGTGATTTCTTGGCAGTTTCAGTTGACTATAAATAGGATGAAAAACGAGTGGGATTTTGATCATTTGTTTTTACTGTCTAATCGCTGGATCTGCTCTTCAACATCGCTGATGGCTTTTCTGCAACGGCCAAGTCTCTGCTGGGTCAGCAGCACTTGTTGTTGATACTCCTGACGAAGCTTTTGTCCGGAATAACTATTGAGTTGCAGTTGTTTATCCGCCACCATTTCTTCAAGGCGGCGCTCAAACTCTTTCAATTCTGAAAGTTCGCTATACAGTTGTTGGCTGTCTTTGCTCACTTTCTTAGTCAGCTGTTTAATCTGATGAATTCGGCGAGCATTGTCTTTGTCATAACGTTGCGCTTTGGTGTTTAGCGCAGTTGAGTTGAGTAAATTTTTCAGACAAGCAAATTGCGTTTTGACCATATCCGCCATAAATTCAGTGCGTTCTATATCTGTTAACGACGCGAGTTTATTGATATTGGCCTTTAATTCGTTTAGATAATCTTGGATATCATCGCTGCGCGTTTTAAAGCCCGAAGAGTGAAACAAATCACTGCGCTTAAACCACTGCTCTGGTTTTATTTTGACACGAGATAAGTCGTTGTAGAGCTCTGCAAACTGATTTTCAAGTTGAGTAATGACTGGATTCATTGAGCACCCCAAGCGTCCAATGCTAATTTTATCGCCATGATTGAAACGACCACGGTAAATATTGGTCGAATAAATCGATTACCAAAGCGAATCGCTGAATGAGCCCCCGTGTATGCGCCCAACATCAAGAACAAACCCATGGCGATGCCAACGATGTAATTGACATAACCTAGATATATGAAGGCAAATAGGGAGCAAACGTTGCTGGTGAAATTCATTGCGCGGGCTAATCCCGACGACATCAATAAGTTCATTCGATAAAGGATAAGGCTGCTAACCGTCCAAAATGCGCCTGTACCAGGCCCTGCAAAGCCGTCATAGAACCCTAGAATTAGCCCTTGAGACAATTGTTTAACCTTTAATGTTTGGCTTTTTTCTGGCAACTGCGCTTTGTCGGTTTCTTTGATTGGATTAAAAAGCGCATAGAGTGCGCTGAAACCGATCAGAATAGGTAACACTTTGTTTAGAATGGTCGCATCAATATGCGAGACTGCAACTGTACCGAGCACGGCACCGACACAAGTGGCAATAAAGCTAAGACGCCAGAACTTGGGGCTGAATAACTTCTTTCGGTAAAAAGCGTAGCTGGCGGTAATTGAGCCAAAGGTGGCTGCCAGTTTATTGGTACCAAGGCTCATGTGCGGCGGCAAGCCCGACGCAAGTAAAGCTGGCACGGTCAATAAGCCACCGCCGCCGGCAATGGCATCTATGAATCCTGCAAGGAAAGCACAAACGATCAACAGCAGTAATACACCCAGAGATAATGAGGTGGCGTCGGTCAACCAAGTGAGTAATTCCAAAACTGCTCCATCTGTGAGTTTGCCGTAGATAACTGGGCGTGGCTAAGGTATAAAGTCGTGCATTATAACTAGCTTAGGTCATTTTGACATCTTGCACGTGAACAAACCAACTGCAAAAACTGTTCAGCAAAGCGGACAATTATTAACGCGGCACCAATATGATGTTGCCGGACGCTGCGTGTTTGAGCTCTGGGTTGCCAGTGGCAGTGGGCGTTATCAATTGCTGATTGAAGGTGAACGTCCAGTGTGTTTTGTTCAAACACTGGATGTTGATGCGTTTCAAGACAAGTGCCTTGACGCCAATCTTGCTCCTCAATTTAAAACAATTTCTTTGTCTGGATTTGATGGGCAGTTGATGACCGCCATTTATTGTCAATCTTTGGCGGAGTACTTTTCGGTTAAGCGAACCGCTGAAAACTGTGGAATAGAGTTATACGAGGCGGATATCCGTCCGATTGATCGATACTTGATGGAACGGTTTATCAAAGACGGAATTACGTTCTTGGGTGAAGAGTTAGAGAACCCAAACCATTCCTACAAAACGATTCGTAATGCGAAAGTAAAATCATCCGACAATGTCACAATGGAAACGAGCTTACTCTCCGTGGATATCGAGTGTGACGAATACGGCCATTTATACTCAATTGGTTTTCACAGTTTTGATAAAGGCGGTTTCGAATGTGTGCTCTATAACACTGAAGACGTCAACGCAGTCGGTTACGAAAATGATTCCCCTTCCTATATAGAATGGCTAGTTGGCGAACGTGCACTTTTGCAACGACTTAATCAAATAGTTTATCAATGGGATCCTGACTTTATCGTTGGGTGGGCATTTGTTGGCTTTGATGTTAAGACTTTAGACAGAGCGGCAAAGCGCAACAAGATCGATTTAAAGTGGGGGCGTGATAAAAGTGCGCTGCAATTCATCGATGGCGATCGCGGAGCAGGGCGGAATTATCCTCACAAAGCGTCGGCATCAGGTCGGGTTATCCTAGATGGCATTGCTGTGATGAAAGATGCAACTTATCAGTTTGACAGCTTCTCGTTAAACTTTGTGTCTTCAGCGCTTTTAGGGGAAGAAAAGTTAATCAATGAACACAACGGCTTAGACAAACTAAAGGAAATAAAACGCCAGTACAGAGACGAGCCCGTTGAATTGGCAAAGTACAACCTGCAGGACTGCAAACTCGTTGCCGCAATTTTCAAACAAGAGCGTTTGTTATCGTTTTTACAAATAAGAAGTCAACTGACCGGGTTAGAGCTAGATCGCACCGGTGGTTCTGTTGCCGCGTTTACAAATTTATATTTACCACTGATGCACCGTCAGGGTTACATAGCACCAAATCTCGTCGCTGCGGAGGATTACCTTCACAGCCCTGGTGGATTTGTAATGGAATCAAAACCTGGTATTCATGATGATGTATTGGTGTTTGACTTTAAAAGCCTGTATCCAAGCATAATTCGAACGTTTAATGTCGATCCCATCAGGTTGGTTCAAGGGCTTGATCAAGAGCCGGAAGACACAATTGAAGGGTTCAGAGGCGGGCGTTTTAGTCGAGAGAAAAGTATCTTATCGAACATGCTAGATGAACTATGGCTGGCGCGAGAAAACGCCAAACAAGATCAAGATAAGATCCTTTCTAATGCCATAAAGATCATAATGAATAGTTTTTACGGTGTTCTCGGCTCGGCAGGTTGTCGTTTTTACGATACCCGGCTCGCGAGTTCGATTACGATGCGTGGTCACTGGGTATTACAACAGTCAAAACAATGGTTTGAAGAGCGTTCTCTTGAAGTAATTTATGGCGACACTGACTCAATTTTCGTAAAGCTGCGAAAAAACGACAATACATACGATTTTGCCAAGCAACTAGAAAAGGATCTTAATCTCTGGTGGTGTGAAAAGCTTAAGCAAGATTTTCAACTAGAAAGTCGGCTGGAGATGGAATTTGAAACGCATTTTTCGCCTTTTTATATGCCTACTATTCGCGGCTCGGAGTCAGGTTCTAAGAAACGTTATGTGGGACAAAAGCGTTTACGAAATGGTGAGAGTGAATTGGTATTCAAAGGAATGGAGTCGGTTCGAAGCGACTGGACGGACTTGGCAAAGAATTTCCAAATTGAACTTATTACGCTCATATTTGCCAATAGAGATGTTGATGAACTGATCAATAACACTTTGCATAAATTGCGTGCAGGAGAGCTAGATTCGCAGTTAACGTATAAAAAGCGACTGCGACGTGCATTAAATGATTATGTAAAAACGACCCCTCCACAGGTCAAAGCTGCGAGAATGGCAAATAAAGTTTACGGTAGGGAAATGTATCGAAAGGGCAGCCAAATCCTGTACTTAATGACGACAACTGGTCCGATCGAGCAAACTCTCATAAATGCACCAATAGACTATCAATATTACGTAGATAAGCAAATATTTCCAATTTGCGAGCAGTTGTTGAAATTTTATTCCTCTAGCTCTTTGGCTATATTTAACCAACAGCTTCGATTAATTTGAGTTTTCACTCATTACTATTCACCATATGTGAATATTTATTCCTCTAGAGCCCAGTCTTATTCAGTTTTCTGTCAGTCTTATTCACTTATGTTTTAAGATGTTGCGAATGCAGTAAGTTTTTCGTTTATTTGGTAAATTTAAAAAAAATAAACATTTTGTAGCATTTTGTAACTCTTTGGCTAAAAACTACCCTAAAAGCGCGATCTTTGGGTTGACCAAGGAAAAAAAATAACGTTAATATCGGCGCGTTGCCCTTAGTTATTGATTTTTTGTAAATCACTGATTGACGAAAAGTGAATGGCTAACGGGGGGTTAATTACCCGCAACTATAAATGAAAATAATGAATCACTATAAAGTGGTCCAGGGAGAAAACTTCATGTTTACAAATAACAAACTTGCCAAGTCTGTTCGCTTGGCTCTAGCTTTTGGTGTGGCTGCTACAGCACTACCAGCGTCTCAAGCTTTCGCTGCTGATGAAGAAGTAGAAGAAGTAGAGCGCATCGAAGTAACTGGTTCTCGTATTAAGCGTACTGACTTAGAATCAGCTAGCCCAATCGAAGTAATTTCAATTGGCGAATTCGAAGACCAAGGTCGTATTTCTGTTGCAGACGCATTACGTAACGTTACGTCTAACTCTTTCGGTTCTTTCATCCCTAGCTCTGGTAGCTCTGCACAGTCACAATCTACTGTTAGCTTACTAGGTGCTGGTTCTGACCGTACTCTTGTTCTTTTAGACGGTAAGCGTCTTGCTGGTTCTCCATCTCTAGGTGGTTCAGCTGCTAACCTTAGCTCAATCCCAATGGCGGCTGTTGAGCGTATCGAAATTCTAAAAACTGGTGCATCTGCGGTATACGGTTCTGACGCTATCGCTGGTGTAATCAACATCATCCTTAAGAAAGATTACGAAGGTGCTACTTTCGCAATCAACTACTCTGAGCCAGAGCTAGACGGTTCTAACACTAAGACTGCTTCTTTAGTTTTAGGTATGAGCTCAGACAAAGGTAACATCACGTTCGTATATGACCACCAAGAAAACGGTATCATGTTTGACGCTGACCGTCCTTACACGTCTGCTTCTATGGAAGACACAAACGGCGACGGCATGATTTCTATCTATGACGAAACTATTGGTATCTCTTTCTACGGTGCAACTATCGTTAACCCTAACACTGGTGCTTTAGAAGCGTCTCCACAGTGTGATGACTTAGCGGCTAACGTACCTGGTTTCGTTGGTGTACTTGACCAAGGTTCTCTACTTGGCGGCATCGGCGGCGGTGAAGTGTGTGGTTTCGCATATGCAAACGTATCTGCAAACACGGCTTCTACAGAACGTGACTCAATCATGACTTCTGCGTCATACAACATCAACGATGACTTAGAGTTCTTCGTACGTGCAATGTTCTCTCGTACTGACTCTCTAGGCCGTTATGCTCCTCCAGCAGCTCCTTGGGGTACTATCCCAGCGAACACGGATCATAACCCGTATGACACAGACACAAACGGTTACTTCCGTTGGTACCAAATCGGTAACCGTGACGGTATCGTAACTGACTACCAGCAAGATTACATGGTAGGCTTCAAAGGTCTTAACTCTTTCGGTGACGTAGACGTAGACTGGGAATTCTCATACCAC
The DNA here is from genome assembly GCA_964229075.1 of Alteromonadaceae bacterium. Taxonomy (GTDB): domain Bacteria; phylum Pseudomonadota; class Gammaproteobacteria; order Enterobacterales; family Alteromonadaceae; genus Psychrosphaera. The sequence goes on from CAXRBI010000007.1 coordinate 15,317, forward strand.
AAAGCAGTTCTTGACTATCGTCAAGTTGGTCGTTCTTACTTAAGCATCAGTGGTTTATACGCGAACTTATACTTCGAAGAGCCTCTAGGTACTGACGACGGTATCGCTGCGATGAAAGCAACGACTTACCAAGAAGACGTTAACGAGTTTGACCACTACTTCGCAGGTGCGGGTTTCGAACTAGGTGAATTACCTGGCGGTATGATCTCTCACTACGTAGGTTACGAGTTCTTCGAACAGTCTTACAACTCACAATACGATGCACAGTCTGAAGGTGGTTGGATCGGTGGTTCTGCAGGTAACTCTGCAGCTGGTGAGCGTGACACTGCAGCATTCTTCTACGAGATTGCATTACCAGTAACTGACGAACTATTAGTAAGCGGTGCATTCCGATGGGATGACTACTCAGACTTCGGTAGCCAAACTACTCCAAGCTTCAAGCTTGAGTACCGTCCGATGGATGACTTATTAATCCGTGCTTCTTACTCAGAAGGTTTCCGTGCTCCTTCTCTAAGTGAGCTATTAGGTGCAACTGCATTCTCTGCAACTTCAGCAACTGACTATGTTGCTTGTCAAGCAGCTCAAGCAGAAGCAGATCCTTCAGCAGCTTTCGACGCGACACAATGTCGTAGCCGTCAGTATGACAACCTACAGTTATCTAACCCTAACTTAGGCCCTGAAGAGTCAACTTACATCAATGCTGGTGTTGTATACTCTGGTGTTGAAAACCTAACTGTTAAAGTTGATTACTTCTCACTAGAAGTTGACCAAGTAATCTCTACTATCACAGTACAAGATTTAATGAACGCTGACTTCGCTGGTCAGGTAGACACGTTACTTAACGCTTACCCTAACTTAGTATTCAACCGCGACGCGGACGGTACTATCCAAGGTGACATCGTAACTGAGCCTGCTAACGGTGCATTCATGTCTCGTAAAGGTTTCGATGTTGAGTTAGGTTATAAGTTTGAGTTCAGCGACATGGAACTTGACCTTAAGAACGTAACTACTTACATCACTGACGCTGAAGGCGATGTATACTTCGGTGGTCCTAAGCAAAACTTCATCGGCTTCGCAGGTACTCCTGACTTCCGTAGCCAGTTCATCGCAACTCTTGATTGGGATGCGTTGACAGTTTCTTGGACAACTGACTACATCCACTCTACTTATGAGACAAGTGACTTAGAAGTTGCTCCTGGTACGTTCAAATTCACTGGTGTGGGTTCAATCGATTCATTCGTAACTCACAACGTGAACGTAGCATACGACCTAGAAGACCTTGGTAAAGTTAACGTTGGTGTTCGTAACCTAACTGAAACTGAACCGTTCTTCGACTCAGCTGGTGAGTGGATCTCTGATACACTATATCACGCTGCGCACATCGGTCGTGAAATGTACGTAGGTTACACAATCAGCTTCTAATAGCCGATTGAAAGATACAAAAGCCAGGTTTATCCTGGCTTTTTTATTGGGAGAAATTTATGCAAAGCTCGCAATCGCAAAATGCGTGGTCTAACTATTGGACAAACATTACGGATTCAAAAGCCAGTTGCATCGTTGGCGATAAGAGTGGGGCTGCCAACGAATTGTTAGAGCAAATTTGGCAGCAAGCTTTGAAGCCGGTTTTACAAAACGGTCAGCCAGTAAAGGTATTGGAACTCGCCTGTGGTTCTGGCTTCCTTACCCGCCTGGCCAAAGAGAGCTTGGGTGAGTTGTGTGAACGTTACGTCGCAGTAGACTATGCAGATATTACTTCCATAGACTTCCCTAAAGGGGTGGAGGTGATCGCCAATACTGCAATAGAACAGCTCGATACTGGCGATGAAAAGTTTGATGTAATCATTTCAAATTTTGGATTTGAGTACTCAGATGTCGAGACCACTGTGCCTGCCGTTGCAAACATGCTTGCCGATGAAGGCCTTGTCGCATTTAACTGTCATACCATGAACTCAGGCTTGCATCAGGATTCAATTTCGATAGTGAATGCTTATAGACAATGGCGCAGCCAACTGCCGGTTGAAGAACTTTATGCAAAAATGAAGGCGCAACCGGGAAATATCGAACTAATCAAAACCTATTTTGTTCAGTTGTCTCAGATTGATCAAAACCATCAGTCGGGCATTACAAAGATGGGTTTAATCGATGAGGTTTTGCCATTAATCCAACAGCAACTTGCGGGGATGGACTCAGAGTCTAAAATGACGACATACATTCAGAATTGTGAACAGTATGTTGAAAGGCTAAATCACCAAGCAAGTGCGTCTGAAGCAGCAAACAAAATTGTAACTTTATATAACAAACTTTCTGGTGAACTTTTGACCAGTGAAAAAGTCTTTTCTTTAAACGGTGACCCGTTTTCAAAGCTTATAACGGTAACAACCAATTAAACTTTTTATTAAATTGATCCTGCTGAATTTGTATATATAGTTAAAAAATGAGCATAAAGTAACTGAATGCGGAAATAACAGGAGGGTCTCAATTGACATTGCTAAATATGTTTGGGAGACTCTCCGGTCGATTATCCCGCGTTATATGGCGCGGGGTAAAGAGTAAATACTCTAATTATAAATTAAACACATACATTGGTTGGGAACTATGTCAAAGATGAAACTAAGTCTAGTAGCGTCTGCTCTTGTTGGAGCTGTGGCATTTGCTGGTCCGTCTGTAGCGGATCCATTAGAGCAAATCCACTCAGCAGAGCGTCAAATTCATAAAGCTGCTGCTAAATCTCAAGAGAAAGTCGACGCAATTCAAGAACAGACAACAGAAATTGTTGCTGAATACCGTAACGTCGTAGATGAGACTGAAATCAATAAAGTATATAACGACCACGTAGCGAAGCTAGTTGCAGCGCAAAACGCTGAAATCAAGTCGTTAGAAGATCAAATTGCAGAAGTAGAAAACACGAAACGTAACGTTGTTCCTCTAATGTACCGCATGATCGACATGTTAGAAGCATTCGTAAAAGCTGACATTCCAGTTAAGCTTGATATGCGCATGGCGCGTGTTGAACGTTTACGTAACGTTATGACAGATCCTAACGTAAGTACTTCAGAAAAATACCGTCAAGTATTAGAAGCTTACGAAATCGAAAAAGACTACGGCAGTGCAGTAGAAGCTTGGCAAGCGACTGAAACGTTTGACGGTCAAGAAATCACTGCGGACTTCGTACACGTAGGTCGTATCGCGTTAATCGCTCAGTCTAAAGACCTTAAGAACGCATGGGTTTGGGACAACACGTCTCGTTCATGGACTAAGTTAGGTGACGAGTACTTGAAAGACGTGACTAAGACAATCCGTATGGCTCGTAAACAAGCGCCATTAGACCTAATCAAACTTCCAATCTTTGCCGCGGAGTAATAACACATGAAAAAGGTATTTAATTCATTGGTTTTAGCCGCTGCTGTTGTTACTGCAGGTTTCTCTGTAAATGCAAACGCTTCTGGCGAGTTGGACAAACTATTAAATCAAGTTAAGCAAGACCGTATTTCTGAAGGTAACCTTAACAAGAAACGTGAAGCTGAGTTCTCTTCAGCACGCGCTGATAAACAAGCACTATTAAACAAAGCCAAGGCTGAGTTAAAAGCTGAAAAAGAACGCGGTGTACGTTTACAGAAGCAATATGCACAAAATGAGAAAACTTTAGCGGTTCGTGCTCAAGAGCTAGAAAACGCAAAAGGTACTCTTGGTGAGATGTTCGGTGTTGTACGTCGTGCGGCGGGTAACACAATCGGTTCAATCACTGCTTCTAACATTTCTTCACAATATCCAGGTCGTACTGAGTTGCTAACAAAACTTGCTGCAGCAAAAGAACTTCCTACTACTCGTGAACTAGAAGAGCTTTGGATCGCACTTCAAACAGAAATGACTGAATCTGCAAAAGTAGTTAAGTTTGACACTGAAGTTGCTCAGTTAGCGGGCGGTTCAAGCGTTGAAACGATTACACGTGTTGGTTCTTTCAACTTAGTTCAAAACGACGGTAACTACGTTATCTACAACCCAGAAACTGGTAAAGTTCAACCGCTAGGTAAAGCAGCAGAAGCACACTACGTGTCTGCAGCGGCAGGTCTAACTACAGCAACTTCTGGTTATGTTCCTTTCTACATCGACCCGTCTCGTGGTGGTATCTTACGTCTTAACACTCAAAAAGCGACGTTGGAAGACCGTTATGAGCAAGGTGGTACTCCAGGTTATGTTATCACAGCTGTATTAGCGCTAGGTTTCATTATCGCTATCATGAGCCTATTCACTACATTGACTGAAGGTTCTAAGATCAAGTCTCAGCTTAAAGACACTTCTAACCCATCTGAAAACAACGCTCTTGGTCGTATCCTTAAGATCTACCACGAGAACCGTGATTCAGACGTTGAGAACTTAGAGCTTAAGTTAGACGAAGCAATCTTACGTGAGACTCCGCGCATCGAACGTGGTATCAACACAATCAAGATTCTTGCTGCAGTAGCACCGCTACTAGGTCTATTAGGTACGGTAATCGGTATGATCGAAACGTTCCAACAAATCACATTGTTCGGTACGGGTGACCCTAAACTAATGGCTGGTTCAATCTCAATGGCACTTGTAACAACAGCTATGGGTATCATCGCAGCATTACCATTAATCTTCGTACACAGCATTGTTGCAGCTCGTGCGAAAACTATCATTCACATCTTAGACGAGCAAAGCGCTGGTATCATCGCTGCGCACGCTGAGAAGGAGAAAGCATAATGATTTACCTGATAGGTCTTTGGGAATCTGTCAGGGATTTTATTGGCACTGGCGGTTTCGTTCTTTATTTCGTAGCTGCCGCTCTACTTGTTATGTGGGCGTTAATGATAGAGCGCTGGTGGTTCCTAACTATTGAGTATCCAAAGTTACGCGATGGCATCATCGCACGCTGGGATGCTCGAGCGGACACCACTTCTTGGAGTGCACATAGAATCCGTGAGGCTTGGGTTTCTGAGGCATCCGAATTACTAAACGCAAGAATGTTAATTATTAAAACTCTCGTTGCCATGTGTCCGTTAATTGGTCTACTAGGTACGGTTACCGGTATGATTCAGGTATTCGATACTATGGCAACTCAAGGTACTGGTAACCCTCGTTTGATGGCTTCTGGTATCTCGATGGCAACAATCCCTACAATGGCGGGTATGGTTGCAGCGTTGTCTGGAATTTTCTTCAGCACACGCCTAGAAACGAGAGTTAAAGTGGCAAAAGAAAAGCTAGTTGATAGCTTGCCACATCACTAGGAGATTGAAATATGGCACGTAAACAACGTTTTCGTGATGATGACGACGCAGCCATCGATATGACACCGATGCTAGACATCGTATTCATCATGCTGATTTTCTTCATCGTAACAACTTCTTTCGTGAAAGAAGCGGGTATCGAAGTATTAAAACCTAAAGCTAACCCTAATAACGTCAAAAACGACAAAGGTGGCATCTTCATCGCTATTAAAGAAAATGGCGAGATCTGGATGGACAAGCGTGCGGTTGATGCAGAGCGTGTTGCAGCAAACATCGAAAAAATGTTAGCAGAGCAGCCAACTGAATCAATTATCGTACAAGCTCATAAAGATGCGAAGCATGGCACGGTTGTTAAGGTTATGGACGCTATTAAGTCTGCGGGTGATCTGAAAATCGTAATTGCAGCGGAGAAAGGTTAATATGTTGAGACTTCTTGCATCAATAGCTCTTGGTGTAGTAGTCACATTCGGCTTGTTCGTTGTGATGGCGGAGCTAATTAATAGCGGCGCCAAATCACAAGACGAGCAGCGCGAGCGCATTGTAGTCGAAATCAACACTACACCTCCAGAGAGCAAAACGCAGCAGCGGACGCGTGTACCGCCTCCGCCGCCACCGCCACCTAAGCAGCCGCCTAAGACGCCGCCGCCGGAGCCAGAACCACAAATTGCTGATGCAGGTGGCCTGAGCATCCGTATGCCATCAGTTGATGTTGGTGGTGCAAGCGCAGGTTTAAGTGGCCCAGGTGCGTTAGTACGCGACGGTGACGCAACACCAATCGTTCGTATCGAGCCTAAGTTCCCTACAAAAGCTGCCCGTGACGGCATCGAAGGTTGGGTTCAGTTAAGCTTCGAAATTAACGAGTTAGGTGGTGTTGAAAATGTTCAAGTTATTAATGCTCAGCCAAAGCGTGTATTTGACCGTGAAGCGAAAAAAGCGCTTCGTAAGTGGAAATATAAGCCGAAGGTTGTAGACGGTAAACCACAACGTCAAACCGGTTTGACTGTTCAATTGGACTTCAAATTAGGAGGTAGCTAATCATGAACAATGTATCTAAGTTAGTACTTTCAGCGGTTTTAGCAGTAGGTATTGTTGCAGCACCCATCGTTGAAGCAGCGGTTCCAGCCGACAAGAAGGAGCTGGTTAAACAGCTTAAGAAAAAGCGTGGCGGTAAAGCGTTAGGCCCGAGAATTGGTAAAAAGGTTCAAGCAGCCTTTGAACTCTACTCTGCTGACGACGTTAACGGTGCGCTTGAAATTCTTCTTGAGTTAGAGCCTAAGAATGAGTTCGATCAAGCATATGTTCACCGTTTTATCGGTAATATGTATGCAGGACAGAAGGGCCAAGTAGATAAAGCTTTGGATTCTTTGTTCAAAGCGAAAGAGCTTGACCAACTTCCGTTTGACGATCACGCGGGCGTAATCAAATTAATTGCTGACTTATCTTTGCAAGAGCAAAAATTTGAACAAGCGATTAAGCATTATTACGAGTACATCGAATTTTCATACGACCAAGATCCAAACGTTTATCTTCGTTTAGCGAACTCTTACTATGAAATGAAAAAGTACCCAGAGGTTATTGAGCCGGCTAAGAAAGCAATTGAGCTTTTCCCTAAGCCAAACCAAAACCCGTATGTATTGATTATGGCGTCTTACTACGAGCGTAAGATGTACCCAGAAGCGACTAAAGCGCTTGAAACTCTTGTTAAAGTATTCCCAGAGAACCCGAAGTGGTGGACACAATTGGGCATGTTCTACATGTTGATTGAAGATTACCAACGCGGCCTATCTACCATGGAAGTTGCTTACAAACAGGGTTACTTGAGCACAAAAGCTCAATATAAGCAGTTAGCTCAGTTATACGCGAGTAATGGTATTCCGTTTAAAGCGGCGACTATCCTAGAGAAATATACCGCAAGCGGTGTAATCGATAAGGACCGTTCTGGTGTTGCTATTATGGCAACAACATTCCAAAACGCGCGCGAATACAAAAAAGCGGCTAAGTACTTTGGTGAAGCGGCTAAGATTGGTAAAGTAGACGGCGACTTGTTACGTAAACAAGGCAACGCATTAATGATCGTTGAAGATTTCAGCGGTGCAGTAAAGGCGTATCAAGACGCGCTAGATGCTGGCGTTAAGCGTGAAGGTCTTGTTTACATGGCGTTAGCTGAAGCTGAGTTCTATCGTGAAAATTGGAAAAAGGCTCACGTAGCCATCAAAAAAGCGATGGAAGATAAGTCTACGGCTAAGTCTGCACGCGGTTGGGAATCATACATTCGCGACACAGCTGAAAGAAAGGGCGTAGCTCTTTAATCGGTGCAAAACTTCAAAAAAACCGTCCGAGAGACGGTTTTTTTATGTCTGAAATTTACAGGTGTGCTTTGAATTAATGCATCTGGTAATACTGTACTTCGTAAGCGTTTTTACCTTTCCCCTCAGCCTTTGATGCCAAGTTCTCAGTAATTTCAAACATGTCATTGATTTCGATTTGGTTAGACGGAAGAATATTAAGACCGCCAATTGAGATGTCCAGGTTAGTAATAACCTCGTTGAGTTCATTTGCGCCGTTGATAATTCGATGGACGATGGTCTCTGTGCCATCTTCATCGAGATTGAATAGGCCAATAGCAATTTCACTTTGCTGAAAGCGACAAACTAGGTCAGTTGAACGTTTTGTAGATGACTCGACCATTTCAGATAAGACTTTAAAAGTGAATCGATCGTCTTCTTTGTCAATGTTCAAGTGCGGGTGCAAAATGAGAATAGACAAGGCATCTTGTTCTCTTAACATCCGGTTCCATTCCCTTTGAAATACTTCGACAAAATAAGCTTCACTGTATAAGCCAGAAAGTCCATCTCGAAAGGTGGTGCTAAATCTATCTATTATCATAGCTTTGCTCCTATTTCAGTTGGTTAACTTTCAGTATAGACTTTAAAATGAAATTGTTGTTTTTTAATGATTTACTCTATTGTTAAAAAAGTTTTGAAATATTTTCGAAGACGCACAGGTCATTTAATTCGTTATCAGAATAAATTCATACCTAAGGGGACAATTATGAAATTTAATAAAAAAGCTACTTTAGCAGCGATCGGTGCTGCGGCATTAGGTTCGTCGTTTGTTGCTCAAGCACAGGCTGCTCAATTCCAAGCAACGCAACTAGAGTCTGGTTACGAAACATTTGCAGCAGAAGCAAAGTGTGGAGAAGGCAAGTGTGGTGGCGACAAGGCCAAGAAAGAGGGCAAGTGCGGCGAAGGTAAATGCGGCGGCAAAGCCAAAAAAGAAGGCAAGTGCGGCGAAGGTAAATGCGGCGGCAAAGCCAAGAAAGAAGGCAAGTGCGGCGAAGGTAAATGCGGCGGCAAAGCCAAGAAAGAAGGTAAGTGCGGCGAAGGCAAATGCGGTGGCCAAGCTTAATTGCTAAGTGAGTTTGTAAAGCCGGCGGTTGCCGGCTTTTTTGTAGATGATTGAGGTAACAATGGTAACGGGTGCAGGATTAGGTTTTCGACGCGATATGCTTGATGAACTGGAACAGTTTTTGACAGCGGATTTTGATTTTTGCGAAGTGGCGCCGGAGAATTGGATGCGGTTGGGCGGCAAATACGCCGAATACTTGGCGCAGGTCTCGGCTGCTAAACCTATGTCTACACACGGCTTAAGTTTGTCCATTGGTAGCCCGGACAAATTAGATACAGAATTTGTAAAAGAAGTCGGTCAGTTCCTCGATACTTACAACATAACTCATTACACCGAACACTTGTCGTACTGCAGTGCCAATGGTCACATGTATGACTTAATGCCGATACCGTTTACCGAAGAGGCGGTAATGTATGTGTCAAACCGAATTAAGCAAGTACAGGACATTCTAGAGCGTCAAATAGCGATCGAAAACGTGTCCTACTACCTAGTTCCTGGCCAGGAGATGTCTGAAAGTGATTTCACTCGCGCGATACTTGAAGAGGCTGATTGCAAACTGTTGTTTGATGTAAATAACGTTTACGTAAATGCAATTAACCACAAGTACGACGCCAAAGCCTTTATTCGCTCAATGCCGACTGAGCGCATTCTGTATGGTCACATTGCTGGACACTACGATGAGGCAGACGATTTGAAGGTAGATACACATGGCGCCGACGTGAAAGACAACGTTTGGGCGCTTCTGGAGTTTGCCTATCAGTGCCATGGGGTATTCCCTACGTTATTAGAGCGAGACTTTAATGTGCCGCCTATGAATGAGTTGATGCTCGAGGTAGATCGAATAAAACAAATTCAGCTCGCGGCAGGGGGGCTGTAATGGAAAAGTTCAAACAGGTGCAACTCGAACTCGCAACTCAAATTAGAAATCCTGAAGCGACCGGAGATGGTTTTGATGAGCGCCGATTAGGCATTTATCAAGATCTGTTTTTTAACAACGTAGAAGGCTTTTGCAGTTCAACCTTTCCCGTGTTGAAGTCAATCTTGGCGAATGATTGGCAGGCGCTTATTCGTGAATTTTTTATTAAACATCCATGCGAAACTCCGCATTTTATCGAGATCTCTCAAGAGTTCCTAGAGTTTATCAGCACCTCTGGCATTGAGTTACCTTACCCTTGGTGCGTGGAACTGGCGCACTACGAATGGGCGGAGCTTGCAGTCACTACGGCAGACAAACAAGCTGCCAGCGACAATTATCAGGTTTCAGATTGTGCGATGCCACTGTTGTACAATTATCCTGTTCATACTATCTCCAGTGAACATTATGCAGATGTGGAGCCCAAACAAACCGCACTCGTGGTTTATCAAGATGAAGATTACGAGGCGAGTTTTTTAGAGGTTGATGTACTTAGTGTGCACTTACTTTCGCTAATGGAGCAGAACGCTGGTATGTCTCGTGAGCAACTCATGGCGCTATTAACCGCGGAGCCAATAAGTCTCTCCAAAGAACAAGCAGTGGGCTTTCTAGAGCAAGCCATCAGTCATTTTGTTGGTAGAGGTATTTTGCTGGCGCCAAGCGAGTAACCACTTAGCGGGAAAAAAATAGGCAAACAACAGTTTGGCTTAAAAATATCCTCGCCAAACGGTTTTTCCGAGCAAAGCAATCTGTCATACTCCAAGCAGAGATGTTTTTCTGGAATCAAGATGTCAGATTTAATTAAAGACAGTATCAAGACCATTCCCGACTACCCAAAACCGGGTATTATGTTTCGCGATGTAACCTCGCTCATGCAAAACGCTGATGCGTTTAAGGCGGTCATCGATGCCTTTGCGGATAAGTATCAAAGTGCTGGCATTACAGCGATTGTTGGTACAGAGGCCAGAGGCTTTATCTTTGGTGCACCTTTGGCTTATCAAATGGGGATACCATTTATCCCGGTGCGAAAACCTGGCAAATTGCCGCGAGAGGTCATTTCTCAGGCCTATCAGTTGGAATATGGCGAAGACATCTTAGAACTGCATACAGATGCATTATCTGCATCAGACAAAGTCTTAATGGTGGACGATCTACTTGCAACGGGCGGGACCATTGAAGCAACTGCTAAGCTGATTCGTCAATTGGGCGCATCAGTGAGTGATGCTTGTTTTGTTGTAAACCTGCCGGATTTAGGTGGCGAAGACCGTCTCACTGCACAGAACATTACATGTTATTCGTTAACTGAGTTTGAAGGCGAATAAAACACAATGAGTTATCAAGTTCTAGCAAGAAAGTGGCGTCCGGCAAAGTTCGCTGATTTGGTCGGACAAGACCATGTAAAGTCAGCACTTATTAACGGCTTAAGCCACCAACGCTTGCACCATGCGTACCTGTTTACCGGTACACGAGGCGTGGGCAAAACTTCCATTGCTAGAATTTTTGCTAAAAGTTTAAACTGCGAGGTCGGTGTAAGCGCGGAGCCATGTGGTCAATGTCCAACGTGCGTTGACGTTGATGCAGGGCGTTTTGTCGATCTTATCGAAATCGATGCGGCATCTCGCACCAAGGTCGGCGACACCCGAGAAATTCTTGATAACGTGCAATATGCACCTACGAGAGGTCGGTATAAAATTTATCTGATTGACGAAGTGCATATGTTGTCTCGTCACAGTTTTAATGCGTTATTAAAGACGCTGGAAGAGCCTCCTGAGCACGTTAAGTTTTTATTAGCGACCACAGATCCTCAGAAATTACCTGTCACTATATTGTCTCGCTGTTTGCAGTTTAACTTGCAGGCGCTAGGTGCTGAGCAAATAGAACTGCAATTGCAAATGATATTGCAGCAAGAAGCCATTCCTTATCAGGAAGCTGCGTTGAAACTACTGGCCAAGTTTGCCAAAGGTTCGATGCGTGATGGTTTGAGTTTGACCGATCAAGCGGTTGCGCAATCTGGTCAGAATGTGACCTTGGACGCTGTTCAGTCGATGTTGGGCACGGTTGATGTTTCATGGAGTCAGAACATTCTGGCGGCGGTGATTAACAACGACTCGCAATCTCTAGTAGATGTGTTTGCCAGCCTCAATAAACAGAATCCGGACAGTGCCAAGGTTTTGGACGATTTATTGACTCTGTGTCATCAAGTAGCCATGACTCAAGTCCTGCCTGCTGCAGCCCAGCTAGGCGAAGGGCAGAGCGACTTTATCAAACAAGTGGCTGAAACGGTTTCTCCGCAAGAAGTTCAAGTCTACTATCAGTTGTTATTGCAAGGTAAAAGTGAGTTGGCATTAGCCGCAGACCCTGCAAGTGGTTTCGAAATGATATGTTTGCGTCTATTGGCCTTTGTTCCGGCCGAGAACTTTGATGCGAACGTAAAAAAAAACACTGAATCCTCTCAGCGGCCATTAATCCAAGCGGTATCTGCACCGGAAGCCTCGTCTCAAGCAGTAAACGAGACTCAAGCAAATGCGGTTTCTGCTCCTGCACAGCCAATTGAAGACGCTGAATCCGATAAACGACCAGAGCAACATCAACCGGAAGAGAACGCTGATCGTGTCGTAGGCATAGAGTCTCAACTTTCAGTCGAAGAGGCCCCCGAGCCATTTGATGATGAAAATCAAAACCAACCGGTTGCTACTTCAACCCAAGTGGATGCAACGAAAGCGGTTGCGGTTGAAGGCCAAGTTCATATTGAAGACTCAACACAAGATCAGCCTCCGGCGTATTTTGCCCAGGAAATGAGTGATGCTGACTTAGAAGCACTGAACAATCAGCAGGCGTTTTATCAAGACCTAGCCGAATCGCAGGGCTTTTCTCATGACATTCCTATGACTGAAGCGCCAATGCCACAGACCATGGACTCAGTATATTCGGAACCATCAGAGAGTCCCGAGGCAAACGAGCCTGACGTTACAGCCAGTGATGACCCAATGCTTAACCCTGTGTTAGCCATTTTGGCTAGCCGCGGCATTGATGCCGAAAATGCGACCATTCCATCCCCAGTGGAGTCTCAAGAGACTGTTCAAGAGGTTGAAGAAGAAGTGGTGGAAGAAGCAGAAGCGCCATTGCCTGAGCTGAAAACCTTGGACGACGAAGAAGTGCGATTTGCCCACGAGGTCGACCAATGGGCGCAATTGATTGAGCAATCAGACTTGGCTGGGTTAGGGCGGCAGTTGGCGCTGAATGGCGCAGTAACGATGGCTGATGGCCATATTGAACTAACGGTCAAACAAGAGTTTGCCCATTTGCTCAATGAAAAGTCAGAAGCGGAATTGATTGAGGTTGTTAGCCGTTTGGCGCCAGAGTCGCAATTCACCATAAACAAGAGTGAGTTGACTCAAGCGGCTCCGTCCGACATTCAAAAGAACATTAACCAAAATCGTCAGCAAAGAGCGGAAGAGAGTATCCACGGTGACGCTTTTGTACAGATATTACATCAGGACTTTGACGCTCAAGTCATCCCTGATTCGATTAAACCATTGTAGGCTTCAAGCTCGACTTGAAACCCAAGTATTTGCCCACACATTAAGTGGGTTAGATTTAAGAGGACAGCATTATGTTTAAAGGTGGTATGGGCAACTTAATGAAGCAGGCCCAACAGATGCAAGAAAAAATGCAGAAAATGCAGGAAGATATTGCAAAGATGGAAGTGGTAGGCGAAGCCGGTGCCGGCCTTGTTAAAGTGACTATGTTAGGCAGCCACAACATCAAGCGTGTCGAAATTGACGAGTCTTTGATGGAAGATGATAAAGACATGGTTGAAGACCTAGTTGCAGCTGCGGTAAACGACGCAGTCCGCCGCGTTGAAGAAATGAACAAAGAGCAAATGGGTAAACTTACCGGCGGCATGGGTATGCCTCCTGGCATGAAGATGCCGTTTTAACTTGTAAGTGCATGAAAAAGCCGACTTTTTTGTCGGCTTTTTAGTAAGTGGAATACAGAGGGAATAAATGGAAAGGTTTTTTATACTGTTTCATCCTCATATTTTTGTCCTAATTGCTCCGCTAAACCTTTTACATAATCAGGCTTTTCTTTTTTAATCCATTTGCCATAAATCTTTTGAAGATACCCCCAATCAGCATGTCCCATTTGCGTTGCTAACCATCTAACATCTGCATTAACTATCAGCAACTGACTTGCGTATGTATGTCTTAATTGATACGCAGCTCTATACGATATTCCTGCTGCATCAAGCCACTTTCTCCAATGGTTTCTATTCGTTGTTAATTCAGGGCGTTTATATGGGCTGCTTAATATGAATTATCTCATTGAATCAATGGTACTAATTCAGGGGAAAGGTCAGCAAGTAGCGGCGGAGAGGATACTTGAGCGAAAAAAAAGAGGCCGTCTGAGCCTCTTTTTTTGCAGTTACATAATTTCCAGTTAAGGTCTGGTTTTTAGATCCACATCGGCATCAGCAAACAAGAATATTGTCGCCGCATAAGCCGCGACATTTTGCGCTAACTCATCTGGATCAATTTTGTCTAAGGTGTCATCCGGCGTGTGGTGCAAGTCGAAATAATCGGTACCTTCTTGACTCAAGCGGATGGTCGGTACGCCGCTATTTGCCATAGGGATAATGTCTGGGCCGCCGCCTTTAACGTCAGAGCCACCGCGTACTATGCCCAAAGGTGCGATAATTTTGGCGATTTCATCCACCAGCACGGTTGCTTCAGGGTTCACGTTAGACACGATGCGCCATACTTTGCGTGCACCAAAGTCAGACTCGGTAGCCATGACGTGGTTTTTAAGGTTTTTGTGGTGCTTTTTAGCGTAGGCAAACGCCCCCAACAGGCCGACTTCTTCTGCGCCAAACATGACTACGCGAATGGTGCGTTTGGGGCGTTTCGGCAAGTTGGCAATGAGTTTTGCTGCTGCCGTGGTAATTGCAATACCTGCGCCATCATCGACGGCACCAGTGCCGAGATCCCAGCTGTCTAAGTGACCACCAATTAACACGATTTCTTCAGGTTTTTCGCTGCCAATAATGTCCAATACAACGTTGCCACTGATGACTTCACCCTTCCAGTCGGAACCTGAGTGCAGCGATACTTCCAGCGGTTTGTTTAAGTTGTGCAAGCGACGTAGGTGATCAGCGTCTGGGTTTGAAATGGCCACAACCGGAATTTTTGCCCACTTATCGCCATTTTTGCTCATCATGCCAGTGTGTGGAAAACGACGAGAATCCGAGCCAACCGAGCGCACGATAAGCGCGCTAGCACCGCCGCGCTCTGCGTGTTGCCAGCCAATTCGACGTTTTTGGTTAGACTGGCCGTAACCCGCACCGGTTTGACTGCGAACCATTGGCTCACCGTCTACAAACGCGACTTTGCCTTTCAAACTGCCGTCTTTAACCGCTTTTAACGCGTGGATGTCTCTAAAATAAACAATTGGCGCGTTAATTTCTTCTTTGCTCGGTGCCGCTCCACCTAGTGCAGAGCCATACAGCTCTTGCTCGTATGGAGAGGTCAATGCAATGTGCAGGTGACCACGAGCCCAAAACGGCATAGGGAACTCTTCAATCTCGGCCTTATCAAAGCCCAATTTCTTACCTAGCTCCACACCCCAATCGCGGGCGCGTTTTTCCGCTTCAGAGCCGCCAAGACGAGGGCCAATCTCGGTAGTAAGTGACTCAACGATATCAAAGGCCAAATCACTTTCCAGTGCAGTTTCCATCAACTGCTGGGCAATGGCTTTTTGCTCGGGGGTGATAGGCGACTCTTTGGCGATTAACGGCATGCTTAAAACGCAAACGAGCGCGCTGAGCATCACATTATTCAATAATTTCATTTTGGCTCCGTGATTTGGACGTATTGTTTTTAAATGACATCGAGAACAAGGTGGCAAATGTTAAATCTTTCCAGGCGGTTAGGCCAATATTTTGGGACAAACAATCTGCTTCGAGCGTTTTTCTGCGTATTTCACAACAATCCTGTTTTATTCAAAACCCTGCGCGTAGGGCGGTGCAAGCCCGCCCGCGCAAGTTCTTTATGGTTTGATGCCTTTAAACCTCGGATGCTCGAGCAAAAATTGGACGTCGTTAGACAAAAATAGACGTTCAATTAAAGCGTGCTGTTTTGCATCGGTGTGCGTTAGTAATAATCGAACGAAGTCCACCGAACTGGCAGGTGGGTTTGGTGCTTGATTCG
>CAXRBI010000008.1:0-34248 GCA_964229075.1 Alteromonadaceae bacterium
AAAAATACCAGTGCTTACATTCACCGCACCTAGTTCAGTAACGACCCCTTTTTCATAACCTTCTAACTCTGGGTTAGTTTCATCTGCAAACAGTTGCTCGTAAGACGGATTGTGAATTACGTCTGTAGCACCTGTGATGCCGTATTGAGATAAATCGATGTTAATTGCCATTTAGGTCACCTGAACAATGTATGAGTTTCAATTGCCTGCACTCGGCTTTAATGTAGCGGAGCAATCAGAATAACTTTGGTACGCCAGCAAGACTTCAGATTGACATGAATCAAAGGAGAGGTACTTCACCAAAATAATTCACATCGTTAAAACGAATTACTTTCAACGTGGCGCGCATTCTAACGCAATATCTGTTCATTTTGTAGCTTATTTTGAAAGTTTTACAAATGACTTTCAGTTTCACTTACAAAGCCTTGAATTTGAGATAGATAGAATTACAAAAATACTGCATAAAATGCGCGTGGCGTCCCTAAAACTGATTAAAATACAAAGGGCGACGCTTTGCTATTTAGAATAAAAATATTGAGCATAGATAAGGCGTAACTTGCGCAGAAATATTTTCTTCGAAAGAGAAATTGTGGCGAAAAAATAAAAACCCGCGAATTGCGGGTTAATTTTTTTCAATTAGAAGCGGTAACATTACGGAGGCTTTTAGACCCCCTTCACGACGGTTTTCAAGTGTGACTTCGCCATCGTGCATATCCACGATCTTTTTGATAATCGCGAGTCCAAGTCCACTGCCTTCGCCACCACGAGCCGCATCACCTTGGGTGAAAGGTTCGAACAGGCGCTCGAGATCATGCTCGGGAATGCCGGGACCTTTGTCCGATACACTAAAAACGACTTGCCGCTTCTGCAGGTCAAACGAAGTTTGAATCAAGATTTCGGCGTCGGAATAGCGCAGGGCATTTTCGACTAAGTTGGCTATCACACGTTTGATCGCAACAGGTCGAACCAATATCTCTGGAAGATTACGAGCAAGCTCGAGTTCAAACTGACGACCACGATTCACCTGCTCAGATTCCGCCACATCTGAAATCATGTTGTTGAGACTTGCAGGCTCCATGTCTTCCAATTTGTGATGTCGAATGAATTCCATAAACTGATCGATGATGGCGTTCATGTCTTCAATATCGTTGACAATACCGTCTTTCAAAAACTCGTCAGACTCACTCATCATTTCCGTCGCTAGACGAATACGGGTCAAAGGCGTTCGCAGGTCATGTGACACCCCGGCCATTAACAAACTGCGGTCTTTTTCAAGTTGTTGAATGCCAGAAGACATATGATTGAACGCTTGAGTTACCGCGACAATTTCTTCCGAGCCGCGCTCTTTTAATTGTTCGGGAAACTCGCCGCGTCCAACTTCTTCGGCGGCATATTGGAGCGCTTTAAGCGGTCGGTTCAGTTGGCGAGCAAATACCCAGCCACCAGCAACACTTAAAACGCCAATAGCAACAAGATATATCACCAGTGGGGAAAAGCTCTTTTGCTCGAAGCCATCAAGCGGGATCTTCACCCAATGTTTTGGCGCTTGCGGCGGCCGCACCCAAAAGTAACTCGGCTCACCTTGAGAAATTCGAACTTCCGCTGGTCCGCCTAATTTTTGTGACATTTGATCGGAGAAATACAGGTACTGCGCGGCGTTCATTAACCCCTGTATTTCAGCATCTCGTTGACTCAAGATTTGAATGTTAGTTGCCTTTATGAACTCTTGAGACAACTGCGGCGGACCGTCACCCTTGTTCTTTTCATCAATAAAAATGACTTTTACTTGGCTCGCCATCAGGCTGTTGATCTGCTGCACGGAGGGATCAAAGATATAAATCAAAATCACGATATAGGACACGATTTGGTTGATCAGCAACAACGAGCCAACCAAAAACACCGTTTGACCAAACGCGCTTCTAGGCAACAGTTTCATTTTATTCTCAAGATAAAATGGCGAGGAACTCTCGCCACTGATTTAGCTGGCATGGCCATCCGGGATGAAGACATAACCAACACCCCAAACCGTCTGAATGTATCTTGGTTTGGTATGATCTTCCTCAATCATCTTGCGCAATCGGCTGACCTGAACATCAATGCTGCGCTCCAATGCAGAATAGTCTCTCCCTCGTGCCATGTTCATAAGCTTGTCACGAGACAATGGTTCCCTAGCGTGAGATATGAGCGCTTTGAGCACCGCGAACTCGCCGCTGGTTAATGGCATAACTTGGTCACCATGGTGCATTTCACGAGTCGCCATGTTGAGTTTAAACTCGCCAAACTCAACCACTTCTTCCTCAATTGTCGGCGCCCCAGGAATTTCTTTGGTCTTACGACGCAGAATTGCCTTCACGCGGGCCAACAGTTCACGCGGGTTGAAAGGTTTTGGCAAATAATCATCTGCGCCTAACTCTAAACCTATAATGCGGTCTACTTCGTCGCCTTTGGCAGTGAGCATGACAATTGGAATTTCATTTTCAGATTGGCGCAGTCGACGACAGATAGATAAACCATCTTCGCCGGGTAGCATCAAATCTAAAACCAACAGGTGAAAGTTCTCGCGTTCCAACAATCGATCCATTTGCTCGGAATTTGCCGCGCTACGAACGATGTAACCTTGTTCTGTAAGGTAGCGCTCCAATAAACTTCTGAGACGCATGTCGTCATCGACGACCAGAATTTTTGTAGTTTCCTGTTCCATATTTTAACTCGGAATTCTAGTGACTTTACTGTGCTTACTTCGAATATAAAAGAATTCTAATGAATTGCCAAAAGGTTAATTTACAGCGGTTGTTACAAATCATTTCGAAATTTCCAAATTAAATAACCAAGGCACTGAAATCCAAATTACTATGCCGCGACAGATAAATCAAAAATGTGCAGACACGGTTGACACTTTCAGTCTATGATTCTAATAGCTGAGTGGTAATGCCTTTAATGACACTCATTTGTCTTTTTTTAAGTTTTGGTAGCGTTTTGCGAATAGTCTTTTTTGTTCTCGTACTTTTAATTTACAGCCACAACGGATTGTGCAATCAAGTCGCAGTATCATCTGCGCCACTTAAATACGACCCCAGTGGCTCGAACGGTTGGTACCCTTATTACATAGACGGGCCAACACCTACTGGTATCGCTGTGGAAGTCGTCCAAAACATCCTAAAAAAAGCAAAAATTCAGGGGCAACCGACAAATTTACCCCCCAAAAGGACTCAGTTTGCTTTAAAAAACGGCTTAATCGACTTTGACTTGGTAAACCCAGATTGGCTGCCTGACGAAGAGGACAAAAGTTATGTTGTATTTTCAAAGCCTATATTCGCCATTAAAGAGCATGTGGTCTACCTACCAGACCAAACCCCGGCTGATAACTTCCTAACTGAAAACCAAGGGTTTAAACCCATAATGGGAGTTGTCAGGGGATACTATTACCACGACAACCATTTGTTCATATCGTTCGAGTTTAACTCCGAAAAAGAAGTCATCGAAGCGTTAAAAAAACGACGTGTTCCGTTTGGCATATCTGGTGACTTGCCAGCTCTTTACTGGGCGAACAAACTCAACGTTGATATCGTTCTTGGACCCGTTCATTCAGATGGCTTTTTGCATATGCGATTGAGAAAGGAGCACCAGCACCTGCTGCCAAACATTAACAATGCCATCGACCAGCTCAAACGAGACGGTGAGCTGCAGCGTATCATCAATAAATACACTACAGATTTATAGAGTGCGCCTATCGCGATTAACTATTTTTGCTTCCGTATTGCGTCGGCAATTCGATTGCGATAGTTTTTGCCTATCTTCAACCACCAAATTTCTTTATGAAAACCAATCTAATTACCCGACCTGGGTATCTGAAGCTGCAAAAAGAATTGGATTACCTTTGGCGCGAACACCGGCCAGAAATCACCAAAAAAGTTGCTTGGGCGGCGAGTTTAGGCGACCGCTCTGAAAATGCAGACTACAAAGAAAACAAACGATTATTGCGACAAATCGACCGACGAGTTCGGTTCTTACGAAAACGCTTGGAAGACTTACAAATCGTCGATTACGCCCCTGCGCAAGAGGGAAAAGTGTTTTTTGGTGCTAAGGTCGAAATTGAGAACGACGACGGCGAAACCCTGATTTTTCAAATCGTTGGCCCCGATGAAATTTATGGGGAAAAACAACTCATTTCAATTGATGCCCCCATGGCAAGAGCCATTTTAAAAAAACAAGTCGATGACGATTTTGAGGTGCAAACTCCGACGGGGAAAAAAACATGGTTTGTTAACTCAATCAGTTACCCCAACAAACCCGAATAATTTGCCCTTGGCCGTTTAAAAATCTGGTTTACACCCCAACTTAAACGGTTTAATTTGCGGATCTTCAATTCTAGGAAGTTATTTTATGTCAGCTGAGCAAATCAATGCACAGATCGCCGAAGAACTGTCGGCAAGACCCGAACAAATTTTAGCGGCGGTGAACCTTTTGGACGAAGGTGCCACTGTCCCATTTATCGCTCGTTACCGAAAAGAAGTCACCGGCGGTTTAGACGATACCCAATTACGTAACCTTGAATCGCGTCTCACCTATTTACGCGAATTGGAAGACCGTCGCGACGTCATTTTGAAGTCGATTAAAGAACAAGAAAAGCTGACGCCAGAGTTGGAAAAAGCAATTTTGGCGGCAGACAACAAAACGCGTTTGGAAGATCTCTATTTACCCTATAAGCCGAAACGTCGTACCAAAGGTGAAATCGCCAAAGAGCAAGGCCTCGAGCCTCTGGCTGATCAGCTGTTCAATGACCAAAGCCTTGATCCAGAAACCACTGCTGAGGCCTTTATCAACAGCGAAGTGTTAGACTCCAAGGCCGCACTCGATGGCGCGAAATACATCTTGATGGAACGTTTTGCCGAAGACGCCGACCTACTGAATAAGATTCGCCGCTACTTACGTCAAACTGCACACCTCGAAAGCAAGGTCATTGATGGCAAGCAAAAAGAAGGCGCGAAGTTCCAGGATTACTTTGAGCATTCTGAATTGGCAGTAAAAACGCCTTCTCACCGACTGTTAGCTATGTTGCGCGGGCGCAATGAAGGGGTTTTACAGTTGACGTTAAATGCCGACCCAGAGCAAGAAGCGCCAGTGCGAGAATCTCATTGCGAGTCTATTATCGCTCAACATTTCGATTTGAATTTCAATCAAAAGCCTGCCGACAAATGGCTGAAGACCGTTGTTCAGTGGACTTGGAAAATAAAGGTCGCGATGTCGACTGAAAACGAACTGCTCACAGAACTGCGCGACAATGCAGAAGCCGAAGCAATTCGCGTGTTTGCCAAGAACTTAAGTGATCTATTGATGGCGGCACCTGCAGGCGCTAAGACCACCATAGGTATTGACCCGGGTTTCCGCACTGGCTGTAAAATTGCGGTCGTCGACGCCACAGGAAAACTCCTTGATACTGCGACTATTTTCCCACATGAACCACAGAATCACTGGGATAAGTCAATGCGCACAATCGAACACTTGGCTCGCACTCACAAAGCGGAATTAATTGCAGTGGGCAATGGCACCGCATCCCGTGAAACCGACAAATTGGCGGCCGAGGTGATTAAGAAAGCACCAGAATTAAACATGAGTAAAATCATGGTCAGCGAAGCAGGAGCATCAGTTTACTCAGCCAGTGAATTTGCTGCTAATGAGTTTCCTGATTTAGACGTTTCAATCAGAGGCGCGGTCTCCATCGCTCGTCGATTGCAAGACCCACTTGCCGAGTTAGTGAAAATTGAGCCTAAGTCTATTGGTGTTGGCCAATACCAGCACGACGTCAGTCAAAGTTCTTTGTCAAAGAGCTTGGATGCGGTTGTCGAAGATTGTGTAAATGCCGTCGGCGTCGATCTAAATACTGCTTCAATTCCACTGTTAACTCGAGTTTCTGGACTGAACAAAACTCTCGCGACCAACATTGTTCGATTCCGCGATGAGCACGGTGGCTTTAGCAACCGCAAAGACCTTAAAAAAGTTGAACGATTGGGTCCAAAAGCGTTTGAGCAATGCGCCGGTTTCCTAAAAATTGCCAATGGCGACAATCCGTTAGACGCCTCATCTGTGCACCCAGAAGCTTACCCTGTGGTCACGCGCATCATTGAGTCTAACCAAGTTGCTGTAAATGACGTTATTGCTAACAGCGAATTTTTGAGTCGTTTGGCTGCGAACGATTACATCGATGAAACCTTCGGTCTACCGACAGTAGAAGACATCATTAAAGAGCTGGAAAAACCTGGCCGCGACCCACGCCCAGAGTTTAAAACGGCGACGTTTAAAGAAGGTGTTGAAGAACTGAAAGACCTGAAGACCAATATGATTTTGGAAGGGGTCGTAACCAATGTGACAAACTTCGGTGCATTTGTCGATATCGGCGTGCATCAAGACGGATTGGTTCATATTTCTTCGTTAACAGACAAGTTCGTCTCAGATCCAGCAGAAGTGGTGAAAGCGGGTGACATTGTTAAAGTTAAAGTCCTCGATGTCGATGTACCAAGAAAGCGCATTAGTCTGACTATGAGAATGGACGAAAAAGCGCAAACTAAAGCGCCGCAAAATGAGCGAAAGTCTCCGACAAAACAAAACAACCGCAACAAACCATCTGGTGGCGGCAACCGTTCTTTTGGCAACGCAGCAATGGGCAACGCCTTCGCGGATGCATTTGCGAAAGCGAAAAAGAACTAAGGAGTATAAGGGCTCATTATGAGCCCTTTTTATTGAAGGAATACTATGTACAAGGGATCTTGTTTGTGTGGGCAGGTGGCAGTAGAGATCAACGGCCCAATAACCGATATTATTCATTGCCACTGTTCGTTATGCCGCAAAAATAGCGGTACTGCATATGCAACCAACGGCTTCATTCAAGCCAGTGATTTTACGATAACGCGCGGCCAGAACGCATTGTCTTCATTCTCATTTAAACCTGGCCGGTATCGACATTTCTGCCGCCACTGTGGCTCTCCTGTGTACAGTTCGAACGATTCCGATAAAAGCCGCTATCGTATTCGATTAGGCTTGTTAGATTCAGACATTGTGGAACGCCCCCAGTCACATAATTTCATTGACTCAAAGGCAAATTGGGAAGATCTGGACGCCGGACTGCCGCGATACAAGGCGTTTGAGCCCGCGCGGCAGGGAACAAAATAATGCGGTTTGTATATTTATTATTGGCAATTCTCGGCGCCGCCATTCCCTTATCTGCTTTTGTGCCTTGGGTTATGGAACATGGGATGCAGCTCGACTTGATGTATTCTCAAATATTGAATGACTCATTGAGTCTGTTTGCTTGGTTGGATGTTTTAATAGCCGCTATCTGTTTAATTCTGTTTATTTTTATTGATGGCCAGAAACATCAGGTTAAACATCGCTATTGGGCAATTCTATTAACATGTGCAATAGGGGTTTCATGCGGCCTGCCTTTCTATCTGTATTTGCGCAGCAGGCAACAATTACCACCTTGGTAAATTAGAATTCGGTTAGCGCTTGTCTTTTTGCGCTTCCCGTTTCATCTCTTGGTAGTCTTCATAAGACGCTTGCTCGTATTTCTTGCAGTCTTCTAACTCCCACTGAGTTGTTGCGTTTTTAACGCATTCAACTCGGGCGTGGTTTTGGCCAAATTCAAACGCGCTCTTACCCGAACATGCCGACAATACCAATGCACAACCAACGATTACTGTATGCTTCATTGAGATACTCAAAAAATTTGCTGACGATGACATATAGAGAGCATTAACTAGCAAAAGTTTCCTGTCGAAAAATTAAAATGATTTATTTCTCCTGCTCAACTAATCTAATGAGATAACCTTCTGATAATTATTAAAATAGGAAGCCATAATGTTCTCCATTCCATTCGAGCTCGAGCGGAGCATCGTCATCAACAAACCTGCGAACGCAGTGTACGAAAACCTGGGTGATTTTAACCAATGGGGCAAATGGTCACCTTGGATCATTCAAGAGCCCCAGTGCCCGGTGACAGTGACGGGTGACGCGCTGGCATTAGGTCATCATCAGGCTTGGAACGGCAAACGCATTGGTAGTGGCTACATGGACTTAATCGAGTGCAAAGAAAACCAATATCTCGCATATGACTTAGTTTTCGTATCCCCTTGGAAAAGCCAGTCAAAAACACAATTCAAGCTCGAGGCAGTGACGCCTAGCGAGGGACATGAACACGCCACAAAAGTAACTTGGCTGATGCAAGGAACCTTACCAATCTTTTTGTTTTTCATGAAAAAAATGATGAGCGTATTTGTTGGCGGTGACTATGAACGTGGGCTTAAAATGTTAAAAGAGTGGCTCGAAGACAATCGCGTTAGTTCCAGTGTAGATATCAATGCTATCACTGAGAAAGAAGGCTATTACTACATAGGCATCGAAGCGAACTGCGATACTGACGAAATTCCAAAGGTAATGAAGCCAACCTATGAAGACTTGATGGGCAGAGACTTACCGCAACCAGACGCCTACATGACAATAAACCTCTACTTCAATCCAGTTAAGAAGAAGTGCGCAATGATTGCCGCCTTCGCTTACAAACAGAAACCAGATGTTAAGTTGCCCGTAGACATGGTTGCAGGTGTCGTACCCGACCACAAAGCTCTAGAAGTGGTTCATAATGGCAGCTATGAACACCTGGCCAATGGATGGGTTACCTTGATGAACTATATGCGATTCAAAAAGATAAAGGCGGATAAGAAAATCAAAGAGTACGAAGTCTATTTGAATTCACCAAAAGATACCGCCGAACAAGATTTAAAAACCGCCATTTACGCGCCAGTAAAGTAAGTCATGCACCGGCCAGCCCTCGTCCGCTGGCCTAATTTTCCAACTGATGACATTTGTCACATCCAATTGGTGACAAACCTCTCTAAAATAATCCCTCAATTAAGCCAATAATTTCTTCCGTCAAACAGATACAGGAGAAATGACATGAAGACATTAAACGCAACCTTAAAAACAACTTTGTTAACCGCCGTACTTTTAGCGAGCAACGTAAATGCAGGTCAGACTGAGATTGATCAGATTGAAGCCGCCGCGGCACAACTTGATGTTGCCACCTTGACTCAACTGCAAACTGAATTGCAAGGATACGACTTGGCCTTAGCCAAGTACCGCTTGTCTTTAAGTGCCAACCTTAAAGACGACAGCAATACCGCTAAAAAGGCCATTAATGAAGCGATGGAACTGCTTGAAACGTTAGACGAACAAACACCAGAGCAAGTTGAGGTCAAAGCGCTGTTGGCACAAGTATACGGCTACAAAATAGCGTTGGAGCCAATGAAAGGCATTTATTACGGTCCAAAGTCCCAATCGATGTTAGCAAAAGCCGAAGCGATTGACGCCAACAACCCAAGAGTACTTCTGGTCAAAGGCATTGGTGCAATCAATACGCCGGCAATGTTTGGCGGCAGCGAAAAAGTCGCATTTGAGTCGTTTTCGGATGCTATCAACCAATTTTCGAAAGATACATATTCGAACTATCACTGGGGCCATGCAGAAGCACACACATGGCGCGGAATGATGCACATGCAACGAGGTGATTTGGAACTTGCCAAAAAGGACTGGCAAAAGGCTCTGGATATAGACCCAAACTACGGCTGGGCCTATTCATTGTTGGCGCAACACAGTAGCTAATCTGTTGGGGTGACATCTGCAATGCAGTGTCACCCTTGTTTCAAATTTAAACACACTTTACACTCAAACAAGTATTAAGGAGAACACATGATAGAGGACCAAAGAGACATCAAAATTCCAGCGATAGCAAACAGTTCCGCTGAAAAATGGAGCCTTATCTCCCTAACCTTTTCGCTGTTTTATTTCTTTGGACTGTATGCCGGTTGGCAGCACTATCAAGCAACGCAAGTGGTCTTGGTTTTCATATGTTATGGTTTGTTTCTGGCCTGCTACTTTCACAGTTTACGCCGCTCTGGCGCTGACGCCATGTTGCCAATTGCAGGCATTATCCTTGTCGCGACAATCACCGCTACGTTTCATGCCGGCGCCAACGCGCTATTTGGCTACGCCGCGTTTTTGGCTAGCTATTACTTCACACCTAACACCGCCAGATTATTCCTAATCAGCAACTTAATTGCTCAGCTTTCTGTTGCGGTGCTCTTTGACATGGTGCACGTTTATTTCTTGGGGCCATCAATTGCAGTAACCGTCAGCTTGCATTTTTACGGACTTTTTAGCCAGAAAGAATGCATTTTCCAGGTTGTTGAAGCGGAGAGAAGTAGCCAGATTGAACAACTTGCGGCGATTGCAGAACGGGAACGCATTGCTCGCGACATGCACGACTTACTTGGTCACTCACTTTCGTCTTTGGCACTAAAAGCGGAGTTGGCTGACAAGTTGATCAGCAAAGGTCGTGTAGAACAAGCCCAACAGGAAATTTCAGAGGTCGCAGAAATATCAAGAAACACGCTGTCTGAAGTGCGTGCTGCCGTTACCGGTCTAAAACAAAAAGGCATTAAGCCAATTTTGACCAAACTCTGTGAACAATTAGAACATCTCGGTTTCAAAACAAACGCTAGCTTCGACTTACCCGATTTAGATGCAAAAACCGAATCGACGTTGATCATGTTGTGCAAAGAATGGATCACTAACATCTTGCGTCACAGCAAAGGCGACGAAGTGCACATCGAAGTTCGCACAGTTGGTTCTCGAATTCACCTTGATATATCGGACAATGGCAAAGTTAAAAAACTCAAAGCAGGAAACGGCATCGAAGGAATGAAATCCAGAGTTTCGGAATTAAAAGGTGAGTTTGCGTTATCGACCGAACATGGGGTCAAATTGGCCGTCGTTTTACCATTTTCACAATAAAGGGATTAGTATGTTGAAACTCCTCATCGTAGAAGACCAAGCCTTGGTCAGAGGTGCCATCGCCAGTTTATTATCTTTAGAAAACGACATAGAGGTGGTTGGCACGGCCGAACATGGGCTGCAAGCTCTGGAATTATTGGCGGAAAAAGACGTTGATTTTGTCCTAACCGATATCGAAATGCCGCAGATGACGGGCCTCGAGTTAACCGAAGAAATTGCCGCAAAATATCCGAACATCCAGACATTGATCATGACCACATTTTCCAAGTCTGGCTATATTAAACGGGCTCTAAACATGGGCGTTAAGGCGTTCATCTTAAAAGAAGCACCTACGGAATACCTCGTGAACGCAATTCGCAGCGTCAAAAACGGCCAACGAGTTATCGACCCAGAACTGGCACTGATGGCTTTGGATGACCAAGACCCGCTGACGGAAAAAGAACGCAAAGCAATTAAATTAGCGGGAGAAGGATTAAAGACCGCTGAAATTGCCGCCAAACTTTTCCTATCAGAAGGGACGGTTCGAAACTATTTATCGGAGGCCATAGCCAAACTCAATGCGGGCAATCGAATTGATGCGGCGCGAATTGCCAAACAACGTGGCTGGATTTAGTTCAAATCAGACGGCATTTGCTCCTGCAATTGATATTTCTGCTTAAGCGCTTCAATCGCTTGATGGTTGTCGCGCATGAAAGTATCGAATTTTGTTAATAAAAAATGCTGATTGTAAGTCGCCATGAAAAAATGAATTGAGGAAAATGGCAACTTTTGACCAAGGTCTAAGGCATCACTTTTTTTGTATTTATTGAGCAAGGCCCGAGCTACGTTAAATTCAATGTCTGCTCCATCCGCACGCCCTAACATCACCATTTGCAGTGCGTCCCAAGCGTTTGCCACTTCTAATATTTGAAACTCGTATTGGTCCTTCAACTTGTACCACTCGATCGGAGTAAACCCCAGGGGCACTGCGAGAACCGAAAACTCAGATAACTCCATATTACGGTTTTCAGTTTTCACCATGGTTCCTCCCAAAATTTGCACAATAGGAGCACTGAACATAAGCGAGGTTTTATCCGTCTCAGGCGAGACCCAGCCAGGATTAAAAGGGTAAATTAGATCCAAGTCTCGGTCTTTAAAGAATCGGCGATTGAGGCGTTTGGTCGGCAGAGCTACTATTTGAAATTTGACATTGGCTTGCTTCTCAAACATCGCCAATAGCTCAAAGATGTACCCCCGTTTTTCATCAAAACGGGCATCATAATGGGGGAAATAATTGATATCTTCGATACCTAAGGTGATTACTTTTGCCCCTTTGTTGTCTGCAAATACAGTCAACGGAATAAAAAACAATAACCACAGAAGATGTTTAATCAAAACAATTCACTAACTTAACGATTGAGTTCCAATTATAGACAATTAGTGCAAACTATTGATAGTAACTAGAGTTAAGTCGCAGATATTCAAAGCCCACTGCTGAAACAAAAAAACGCTGATAAAGCAGCGTTTTTTTGCAAGATGGATTGAAAAGCTAACCGTTAACTTCGATGACTTCGCTGTCATCTTCAAATACAACGGCGAGCTCTGCCCGCAAATCTCGATAATGCAATACTTGTTTCTCATCGAGCTCGGAACCATCGACAACGCCAATTGTTGTCCTAGCAAGCTCTTTCTGATCTTGGTCCATACCTTCGCCACGATGGATGGCCTGCAATACCTTCAATAAACTCAGAGCCACTTTGACGTTTTTTGGCGTCAGTTGCATTGCTTGCTTCAGTGAATTTAACGCCGGCGTCATTTTCTTCTTCTTGAAGAATTCAACAGCCATGCTGTTGAGCTGTTTTGGCGTAAAGTGAATTTCTGACTTTTCTTTGGTTTCTTGTTCAACAAATTTATTCGTCACCGCGCCGGCTAACGAATCACATGCAATTTGCTTCTTGACCGACTCCAATAACATCAAGGCTTCTTCGCGCATTCCAAGCTCATGATAAACCTTTACTTTATCGAGGTTATCCTCAAGTGACGTGCTTGGTTTAGGAGACACTTGCATTTCCACTAAACGCAATGCTTTTTGTTTCTCTTCACGGCAGTTAAAGATGCGAGCACGCGCCACCAGCAATTGTTCTTTGAAGTGGCCTGCATCTTCGTAGTCGGTTTCAAGCTCAGTGATGTACTTTTCTGCTTTGTTTAGCAACTCTATTGTTTCTTGCGCGTCTACCGCCGCTGCTAAATCGACTGCTGAACGAATCACATTTAGCATCAATTCAGGAGAGTCATGAATCGACTTTTTCGCATACTTGGCCATGTTAACCGTCGCCAAGTATTGCTCTCGTTGATCGTGATTCAATCGTGCTAAGTCCCAAACTTTTTTGTTACGAGCAATGTTTCTCGGCGCCAATTCCGCCGCTTTTTTAATTTCTTCATACGCTTGAACGTAGTTTTCATTGTCCACATAGTACTGGGCCAACAAATCATAAGTGGCAAAGCGCGTTTCAACTTTATGCGACAAGGTATCCAATAGATGTTCAATCTCGTCTATTTTGTTTTGCTTGAGTAACGCGTTAACAAAACCCAAATAAATCCAAGACATCTTACTGGTTTCTAGTAGCTCTCGGTAATATTCTTCGGCGTCGGCGAACTCCATCAAAGACAATAAACATTCACCTTTCACGCGCTTGAGGTGCATGTGGTACTTCTTCAAATCAGGGTTTTTGATGTGTCGCTCAGCGTAATAAATAGCTTTGCCAAAGTCTCGATTGTCGATACATTCATACACATTAAACAAACGACGCTTGACGTCTAACACATAACTCAATCGAGTCTGAACATTTTTGGAATTCAGTGGTTTGACCCAGAAATCGTCCGGTTGTAATTCGGCAATACTGTTTACGAGTGTTTCATCCGTCTCAGAGCTTAAAAAAATCAAAACCGTGCGCTTGGTCACGTGACCTTTAAACTTGAGCTCTTCTAAAATGTGGAAGCCGTCTTTGTCGCTTTTTACGTTAAACGCACAAATGACGATGTGAAAGGTCATCTCAGCGCATAGTCGCAGGCCGTAGAATGCATTTTCTGCGCATTTTACGTTACTTATTCCAACTTCATAAAACGCGCGTTTCAACAAGTCGTGAACCAACGTATTGTCGTCAATAATCAGTACGTTTAATTCATTTAAGTTATTTAAACCAGTATATTCCATATTACTACT
Source organism: Alteromonadaceae bacterium (assembly GCA_964229075.1). Classification (GTDB taxonomy): domain Bacteria; phylum Pseudomonadota; class Gammaproteobacteria; order Enterobacterales; family Alteromonadaceae; genus Psychrosphaera. The sequence continues at coordinate 14,048 of CAXRBI010000008.1, forward strand.
ATCTTTGTTCCACACCGCATTACATCGGTGACATGGGTAACGTCCTACGACTCACAATTTGTATGTTAACTATTGTGACACTAAAACCTTCAATTAAACAGGCTTTCACTGCGCCTACCTCTAGTATAGGCATGAACATTCGAAGGCGAAGAGAAATGTGTTTTTTTCTAGCGTTTTTTTGCCCGTGGATGGGTTTGATCATACACCTTTGCTAAATGTTGAAAATCGACATGGGTATAAACTTGTGTCGTCGATAAGTTTGCATGACCAAGCAATTCTTGCACAGCACGCAAATCGCCACTGGACTCCAGCATGTGTGTGGCAAAAGAATGGCGCAATTTATGCGGATGCACATTGTCGTTGAGCCCTTGCCTTTTCGCCCAGTACTTTAACCGCTCGCCAATTTGACGCGCCGACAGTCGGTTACCATGCATACTCAAAAACAGTGCTTCAGCATCGCCTTTTTGCCACTGTGGTTTTTGGCCTAACCAATGGTTTAAAGCCGCCACAGCTTGCCGCCCCATAGGTAAAACTCTTTGTTTATTGCCCTTCCCCGTTACTCGAACTTCGCCGCCGGCTATATCCAAATCTGAACTATTGAGCCCGGCCAACTCAGACAAACGTAAACCAGAAGAATAAAACAATTCCATAATCGCTTTGTCACGATATTCTATCGGCGCTTCCGGCTCGAAATTTAACAATTGTGCAATGGCATCCACTTCAATGTTTTTTGGCAACGGTCTTGGTTGTTTTGGCGAGACTAATAATGTTGTTGGGTCATTCGAGATCAGTTTACGGTGCAAAAGAAAATTGAAGAAGCCTTTAATACTCGACAATTTTAGCTGAATCGTACTGGCTTTTAAGCCTCGCTTTCTCGCCATCATAATCCAAGCTCTCAGGTCTGCTTCAGTGACTTGTGACCAAGCATCAAGACCTTTTTCTGTCACTTGCTCGGCCAAACTGATTAAATTGCGATGATAGCCGTTGATGGTGTGTTTAGAATACGCTCTTTCATTCCGCAAGTATTGAAAGTATCGCGTCAGCAATGACTCAATCTGTTGGGGTAAAGGAGGATTTGAAGACGTTTCAGTCACGAAGTAAGTGTTTGAAATGGCGACCTAACAAACGAGCAAGCTCTCTGATAAAGAAGGTATCCATATGCGGTTGAAAATGATCAGCTTGTTTCGCTGCCCAAGCGCCAATGCCATATATTTGTTCTTCTTCTTCGGTTTCGTGGCTAATTTCAATTAAGGCAATCGAGCCGCCTGGTTCATCAAACACGGCTTCCATTAAATCAACCGGAACACGGCCTAGGTAGGTTCCGTGATCGCTGAGTTTCGCTTGGAGGTGCAAGTATGCTTGGTCTTCCGGCTGTAACAATCGGAATTGAACTAAATACAAATGCTCTTGGCAAACTTTGTTAACGGCTTGTTCCAATTCGGCAATAGATTGGCAACCAACAAGGGAGATGTATATCTCACTGATGGCCTTAAAAATGATTTCATTGGCGCGAGCATGGCCCATCAGTAAAGACAGTTGCTCTTCCATTTGAGTAATTTTCTCGCGCTGAACTTCTTGTCGTTTTTCTAACAGCGAAATTGCGCCCTTAGAAACATGAGGAATTTGCAGTTTTGTCACCAATTCCGGGTATTCGACAAAAAACTCAGGGTGCTGTTGTAGATAATCTCGAACCAGTTCTCCATCTAAAATGATGTCGTCTAAATTTGGTTCCAGCGCTTTACTCATAGTTGCATGTGTCCATCAAAAACATATTCCGCGGGGCCAGTCATTTTTACCGGCGAGTTTTCATCGTGCCAGCGAATATGAAGTGTGCCTCCTGGTAAATCTACTTGAACTTTGTGATCAAGTAAATCTTGGATTCGACCAACCACGACAGCTGCACAAGCGCCACTGCCACAGGCCAAGGTTTCACCTGCGCCGCGCTCAAAGACGCGCAGTTTAATGTGGCTTCGATCAACAACTTGCATAAAGCCGATGTTAGCCTTCTCCGGAAAACGCTCATGGTTTTCTAAACGAGCACCAAGAGTTTCAACCGGTGCCGTGGCGACATCATCTACTACTGTCACACAATGAGGATTACCCATTGATGCCACACCACACATAACTGTGTCTTCGTCACTGCGCAGCAAGTAGGTTTTCTCTTGCTGGTTGGCGGTGAATGGCACTTTCTTAGGCTCCAAAATTGGACGCCCCATATTCACCGTGACTTGATTGTTGTTTTCAAGATACAGCACCATATTGCCCGATTTGGTGCTAACTTTGATCGCGGTTTTATTTGTTAGACCTTTCATGCTCACAAATCGCGCGAAGCAACGAGCACCGTTGCCACATTGGGAGACTTCGGAACCGTCGGCATTAAAAATGCGATAGTGGAAATCTAAATCGGGATCGTAAGGCGGCTCCACCAAAAGCAGTTGATCAAAACCAACGCCAAAATTTCTGTCGGCTAACTTCTTTATTTGGTCTTGCGACAAAAATACATTTTGAGTCACGCCGTCAACAACCATAAAGTCGTTTCCTAAGCCGTGCATTTTGGTGAAATTCAACATCATCGGCGTATTTCCTAATCGTCTTGCAAAATTGATTCGCCTGCCCACAGAGATTCGATTGTTTCTCTACGACGAATAGTATGTGAGTGCTTACCATCCACCATAACTTCGGCAGCACGAGGGCGTGAGTTGTAGTTGGAGCTCATTGTAAAACCATATGCTCCGGCACTGCGAACAACAAGGAAATCACCTGGTGCGACGGCTAAATCGCGATTTTTTCCTAAAAAGTCGCCCGTTTCACAGATAGGACCAACTATGTCAAAGTTCTGAACCGGACGGTCCAATGCTGCGATTGGTTCGATTTTTTGCCAAGCTGAATACAATGATGGACGAATTAGGTCATTCATAGCGGCATCAACGATGCAGAAGTGTTTACCTTCGTTCTCTTTGAGGAACTCAACTTTCGTCAATAAGATCCCAGCGTTTGCCATTATGGCGCGTCCAGGTTCAAACATAATGGTCAATTCTTTCCGCGATTGCAGACGTGTCATCAACGCTTTGACATAATCACTTGGTAACGGCGGAGTTTCATCGTCGTATCTGACACCTAAACCACCACCTAAATCTAAGTGACTTATGGTCACACCTGAATCTGACAATCGGTCAATTAACTCAAGCAAAATATCTAGAGCGTCTAAAAAAGGTTCAGTTTCAGTCAATTGAGAGCCGATATGGCAATCAACGCCTTGCACATTTAAGTGCGACTGTTTGTTAGCCCACTGATAAAGTTCGAAGGCTTTTTCTACGCTGATACCAAACTTGTTTTCTTTTAATCCCGTCGAGATGTATGGGTGAGTGCCGGCATCTACGTTTGGATTAACCCGGATGGAAATTGGCGCTACTTTGTCGAGCTGCTCAGCCACGTTGGCGATTCGGTGCAACTCAGCTTCAGATTCAACGTTAAAACACTTGATGCCAACTTCTAGTGCATATTCAATTTCGGCTTCTGTTTTACCAACGCCGGAGAATACGACTTTGTTTGGCTCACCGCCGGCTTCAATTACTCTTGCTAATTCACCACCCGATACGATATCAAAACCAGAACCGAGGCGAGCCATTACATTCAACACAGCTAAGTTGGAGTTTGCTTTTACCGCATAACAAATTAAATGCGGGTGCGCTTCAATTGCGCTGTCGAATGCTTTCCAATGACGTTCAATGGTCGCACGAGAATAGACAAAAGTAGGAGTTCCGTAGTTATCAACAATCTGCTGACAGTCAACGTCTTCAGCAAATAAACGGCCTTCACGAAAGTTAAAATGATCCAAGTTTCTGTTCCCAAGAATGTATTAGCTAATTGAGTTTGTTTCTATCACGGTTAGGGTTTTTAGCCAAAGCTACTTTTTGTCTTTATTATCTTGCTTTGTTCTTTCAGATGACGTTGACGAGTCTTCTTGCTTTTTCTCTGCTTTAGGTTTTTCTGGCAGATACAGTGGTCCTTTCTGACCACATGCAGACACTGTAACAAGCAATGCGCCTAAAAGCACGGCTTGTACCTGTTTTGATCGACATAGGTTAAACGAACGTTTCATGTTTTTTCAGTATCGATTATAGTTGCCGCTATAATCGCACTATAAGCATTAAAATCAAGCAGGATCTACCATGAATGATACCGAATATCATCAATTAGCAGACGACCTTCTCATTTCCATTCAAGAAGCGGTTGATGAGGTCGATTTTGACCTAGATTATGAGGCCGCCGGTGGCATCGTAGAAATCATTTTCCCAAACGGCACTAAGATCATTATCAACAAACAAGCGCCATTACATCAAATATGGGTCGCTACTAAATTCAACGGCCACCATTTTGAAATAAAAGATGGTCAGTGGATTGACAATCGAAGCGGTGAAGAGCTGTGGGCATTGATCAACGATGCCGCGACCAAACAAGCAGGCGAAACAATCGCACTAACAGCGGACGCTTAATGATGGTCTTCTCAGGTACTGACAACTATATCGTTTCTAACGATTTAAAACTGGCGGTGAACGCGGCCGTGACCTTGGAAAAACCTCTGCTAATAAAGGGTGAACCCGGCACCGGTAAGACCCAATTGGCAGAAGAATTGGCTGTGGCGATGGGTGTTCCGCTGTTTCAATGGCACATAAAATCGACCACCAAAGCGCAACAAGGACTGTACGAATATGATGCAGTATCACGCCTGAGAGACAGCCAACTTGGCGATGAAAAAGTCCATGACATCAGCAATTACATTATCAAAGGAAAACTGTGGCAAGCATTCGAGCAGGACGTTCGCCCTATTTTGCTTATCGATGAAATTGATAAAGCTGATATCGAGTTTCCAAACGATCTATTGCAAGAACTCGATAAGATGGAGTTTTTTGTTTATGAAACTCAAGAGGTTGTTAAAGCCAAACAACGTCCGATCGTCATTATCACCTCGAACAACGAAAAAGAACTGCCAGACGCTTTTTTACGTCGGTGTTTCTTCCACTACATTAAATTCCCAACGCCACAGCAGATGGCACAGATCATAGAAGTGCATCATCCGGGCGTGAAAAGTACACTGTTAAGTGAAGCACTAGATGTGTTCTTCGATTTACGAGAGGTGAATGGCTTGAAGAAAAAGCCTTCCACTTCTGAGTTGATTGATTGGCTCAAACTACTCGTTGCGGATGATGTGTCGTCTGATGTTCTGTTAGACAAATCATCGAGCATTATTCCGTTGTTTGGTGCTTTGCTTAAGAATGAACAAGACGTCCACTTGTTAGAGAAACTTGCCTTTATGAGCCGTCGCCAGAAATAAACCATGTTTATTGACTTCTTTCTCACGCTAAAAAAACACCGAGTACCAGTATCATTGCGTGAGTTACTCGACTTAATAGACGCCCTCAAAAAGGGCGTTGTCTTTGCCGATGTCGAAGCGTTTTACTCGCTCTCCAAAATTATCATGGTCAAAGATGAAATACATTACGATCGGTTTGACCGCGCTTTTGCCGACTATTTTGAAGGCGTCGAAGCCATTGATATTTTTGATACCTTATTGCCAGAAGATTGGCTGAGAAAAGAATTTGAGAAACATTTAAGCGCTGAAGAAAAAGCGCAACTGCAAGCCATGGGCGGCCTTGAAAAATTAATGGAGACGCTCAAACAGAGATTAGAGGAACAACAAAAACGCCATGCCGGTGGTAACAAATGGATTGGCACTGGCGGTACTTCTCCGTTTGGCGCCTATGGTTACAATCCTGAAGGTATTCGCGTTGGTCAAGACGGTAATCGCAACCGCAGAGCGGTCAAAGTTTGGGATAAGCGAGAGTTTCGCAACTTTGATCAAGACCGAGAACTTGGCACTCGAAATATTAAACTGGCGCTAAAAAAGCTAAGAAAATTTGCACGAGACGGTAACAGCGACAAACTGGATCTCAATCAAACCATTCGTTCCACAGCCCAAAACGCCGGTTTGCTCGATATAAAAATGGAACAAGAGCGCCACAACGCGGTTAAGGTACTAATGTTCTTTGATGTTGGCGGTTCAATGGATGACTATATCCATACCTGCGAAGAGTTATTTGCTGCCGCGCATTCTGAATTCAAACACATGGAATTCTACTATTTCCACAATTGTCTGTACGAACAAGTGTGGCAGGACAATCAACGAAGATACAGTGAAACCATTGCTGTGGATGAAATTTTGAGAACCTTTGGCCGCGACTACAAGGTGATTTTTGTCGGTGATGCAACCATGGGTCCCTACGAAATTCTCTATCCGGGCGGCAGCGTCGAACACTGGAATGAAAAGCCTGGCGTCGAGTGGATGCAGAAAGTGCTCAATCACTTTGATCATGTGGCTTGGCTCAACCCACAGCCAGAGCCTCATTGGCACTATTATCACTCGATTGGCATCATGAAAGACATCATTCAGAACAAAATGTACCCGTTAACCGTTGACGGAATTGGCAGAGCGATCAAAGATTTAAGTTAACCAATTTACCAACTAAACCCATTGATTAAGGAAACCGTTATGCGTCAACTCGCTTACTTTCCGTTAGTGCTTTTTGCGATGCTTTTCACCGCGCAACTCATTGCTCAACCTCAAGGTGAAGCGAAACGCGCCATTGTGACATCTGCAATCGATAGTCGAGAGCCAGTAGATAACCTAAACGACACGGTTATCAATACTGACGTCAACAAAGTGTATTTCTTTACTGAAATTCTCAACCAAGCAGACACCAGCATCACTCACCGTTGGTTTTTAAACGGTAAACTGGAAGCTGAAGTGGTACTTCGCATCGGCAGCAATCGCTGGCGTACGTATTCAAGCAAGAACTTAGTGCCTTCATACCATCAAGGTAACTGGCAAGTAGAAGTCGTCGACGACAAAGGAAAGCTGCTTGGTAGTACCGCATTTGTCTATGGTCAGTAGCGCGTCAAGAATATTGATAAACATCAACATTTAAAGCCACTAAACCTTTAGCCCAAAAGGCTTTACTGGTATTCTAGCGGCATTATTTTTTTGACCTTACAGGCCAACATGAGCAACTCTACACTTCGCATCGCGACTCGCGAGAGCGCACTTGCCTTATGGCAAGCCAATTACGTAAAAGATCTACTTGAGCAAGCCCACCCTGAGTTAACCGTTGAACTGGTCCCAATGACCACAAAAGGCGACCAGATTCTCGATACACCTCTAGCAAAAATTGGTGGTAAAGCGCTGTTTGTCAAAGAGCTGGAAGTCGCTATGCTGGAAGACCGAGCGGATATTGCAGTGCACTCGATGAAAGATGTGCCGGTCGAGTTTCCTGAGGGTTTAATGTTACACACGATTTGCGAGCGTGAAGATCCGCGGGACGCATTTGTCTCGAACCTATACGATGACCTGGACAGCTTGCCAGAGGGCTCTATCGTCGGCACTTCCAGTTTAAGACGTCAGTGTCAATTGAAAGCACTGCGCCCAGACTTACAAATCCGCGACTTACGAGGCAACGTTAATACTCGCTTGAAGAAATTGGACGATGGTCAATACGACGCCATTATTCTCGCCAGCGCCGGGTTGATTCGTTTAGAAATGCCAGAGCGAATCAAACAGTATCTGCCTGCGGAAGTTATCTTGCCAGCGAATGGACAAGGCGCGGTTGGAATTGAATGCCGAATCAATGATGAACAGGTACAAGAGTGGTTGTCGGTTCTGGAACATACTGAAACCCGTCATCGCGTCCTAGCAGAACGCGCGCTGAACCGAACGCTGGAAGGTGGCTGCCAAGTACCAATCGGTTCTTACGCCGAAGTCGATGGCGAACAAATGCACCTGAGAGGTTTAGTGGGCAGCTTGGACGGTAAAACCATCATCAGAGCGGAAACAACCGGAGCTGCAGAAGACGGAGAGGCTTTAGGCATTGCATTAGCTAATGAGCTTTTGGCCAAAGGCGCTGATGTTATCCTCAAGGATGTATACACTCAGAATTAATTGTCGCCAATGACCGAAACCAATTATCAGTTCTTAAACACTCGCCCTAATCCAATGGGCGAGGCGCTAACTCAACTCGCGCAAGCACAACACATTCAATGCATTGCCGCCCCGATGATAACGACAGAGAGTATTGAGATTCCGTCTATTGTCGATGATGTCGGAAAACAAAGTCAGCAAGACCACTGTTGGATTTTTGTCAGTCGAACCGCGGTCAGAGAGTTTGCGACTCAATTGACTCGTGCCGAAGTAAAGTTTTCACCAAGTGGTTTAGTGATTGCTGTTGGCCCTGGCACCAAACAAGAGTTGAATCAGCATTTTGAAATTGTCTCCGATATCATTGTTCCTCCAGCCTCAAACAGCGAATCGTTACTCTCGCTGCAAGCCTTATCGGCTTCATTCCCTAGACCAGTAACTGTCGTCAAAGGTGAAAACGGCCGGGCTTTGCTGCACCAGACGTTGCAACAACGAGGCTATTCTGTAGAGCTTATGGATGTGTATCGCAGAGTCACCTTAAAGTACTCATCAGATCAAGTCGCTACTTGGCGAGCTTGTCAGGGCATTGTCGCCACCAGCGTTGATATTGCAGAAGGGGTACTGAGTGGGATAAAACAGGTTTCAGCCGAATCGCAACAAAGCTTTCTGCAAAACACAGATTGGATTGTGCTGAGTGAGCGAATCAAACAGTATTTACACTCGCAAGGCGTTACAAATAACCGTATATTTGTCTGTGAAGATGCAGATAATTCTTCTATTATCAAACAGATCAATCAATTGGCTAAGTGAGTGTTTTTATGACCCAGGATAAGGATCAGACCACCCCAAAGACTTCAGTGGAAAAAAAATCCGAGTCAAGTATCGAAAAAGCAGTCGCGGACTCTACCACAACAAATGAGCAGGACCGCGACATTAAAGCTGATGCTGACGCAAACCTTGCAGAGCGTGACGAAAAGAGCGCAGAGGCAAAGGCTGATGAAGCACTAGCAAAACTGGCCCAAGAGTTAGAGGCTGCAAAGGCCTCGGACAACGAACAAGCCCCCGACACCAAGAAGGCGTCAAACGAAGTCCTCAAGAACACTAAGTCAACACCTCGAAAAAACGTCAACGACGCTAAAGACGGCGACAAGATAAAGCCAGTAAAATCCGGCAGAGGGTTAGCCATATTCGCGTTTTTGCTGGCACTTGTCGCCATTGGCGGCAGCGGATTTTTGTACTGGCAAGCCCAGCTTTGGCTGCAAAAGCAGCAGCAAGTAGATAATTTGAAACAGCAGTCATTTGACGCCAGCCAGCAGACAATCAATCAACTGCAATCTCAGCTAACGCAATTGCAAGCGCAACTGTCTAGTGCCCAGAGAAACCAGGCCAATTACGTACAAGCACTTGCAGACGTTCAAGCAAGAACTCAGGAATTAGGTGAGACGCAACCTAACCAGTGGTTGGCGGCAGAAGCCTTGTATCTAGCAAACTTGGCCGAACGCCGACTGCTGATTGAAAAAGACATCACTACAGCTCAACAACTTTTAGTCGCTGCCAATGTTCGGTTAACAGCAATGAACGACGCCAATGTTTTTTCCTTGCGAGAAGCTATCAGCAAAGATATTGCTGCACTAAGAGCGGTGACTCAACCAGAAACCGAAGCGGTGTACTTGGCGATATCCGGAGTGATAGACCAACTGGACAAATTAGAATTTAAATACACGTTTACACCGGTTGCGGAAGTCGTGACGACCACACCTGAAGTATCAGCTAACAGTGAAGATTGGTTGGATAACCTAAAAATCAGTTTAAAACGCTTTATGTCGAACTTTTTTGACGTACAGCATATTGACGCGAAAACAGGTCCGCAGTTACCCGCCGATCAGCAATGGTATGTGAGGAGCCACGTCAGAACTCAATTACTTCAAGCGCAACAAGCCGTACTTAATGGCCAGCAAGCCTTGTACTTAGATGCTGTCAGTAAAAGCCAAAAGTGGATTCTTGAATACTTTAACAACGACTCCAACTTATTGATTGCTACTGACGTGACATTATCGGAACTACTGACTAAAGACGTAGGCTTAACCCTACCGGCAGAGCTTCAATCCCAAGCGGTAATTGCTGAATATGTTAGAAATGAGCTCAATTTAAATGCCCAAACTGGAGGCCAACATGACTAAATGGTTAGGTTGGTGTGTCTTTTTAGTCATCATCGCAGGGCTGCTGTTTTACGCACCACAAATGTCTGGTGAAACCGGGTATATACTGATCTCCCTAGGTAACCAAACCTTCAGCGGCTCACTCGTTGGCTTTGTTTCAGCAACGATTTTGGCACTGCTGGTTATTTGGTTGGTCACCGTCTTGGTTAAGTTAACTTTTCGACTGATTGTCTTACCGAGCGCGTGGTGGCAACGCCGGCAGAAGTCGAATCAAGCCAATTTTTTGCAAAATGGCATCGACTTTATGGCACTCGGTCAGTGGCAACAGGCAAAACAACAGTTTGCAAAAGTTAAACGTCGAGAAAGATTAGACACGGCAAAACAACTCACTTTTGTGTGCGATGCACACTTAGCCGAGCAACTCACAGAAGAGATTCCGTTAGACGATAGCGATAACGAGCACAGTGTGTTTTCAAAGCTGATGGTACTGGCAAAACAACAGCGTTTTGACGAAGCGTTAAACCTTGTTAAGCAACTAAATAAAGCATTGCCGAAATACCCCATTGCGTTACAGCAGTTAGTATTGGTTATTTATGCGCGCAACTTTGATTGGAATCAGTTGTCCAAATGGTTGCCAAAACTCGATAAGCAATTAGCGAAAGCACAAGATGCCGAAGCCATTGAGAATTGGAAACTGAGTTTAGCTGATTCTGTGGATAAAGCCTTCGACGACTTCATTCTGGCCCATTCAGTAAACCAATTGCAGGCAATTTGGAACAGTTGGCCGAGACAAGTGCAACAGCACGATAGCATCTTCTCCGCATACAGCGGCGTGTTAGCCCGTCACCAACAGACCCATTTGGTGGAAGCTTTGCTGTTACAAGACAAGTCGATGAAGCGCCAAGAGCAAACCTTAGAGGTCATTCGGTTACTGTTTAACAATGCCGGTATAGTGCAAATGGACAAACTCTTCACTCAAGTACAACAAATGGCAAGTAAACATCCAGAAAACAAAGTGTTGCTGACGGTCTATGCGTATTTAGCGGCGGGCCACAAAGATTACCAACTTGCCAAGCAGGCGCTAGAACAATCTCTGTATTCGCAGGACAACGTCACCGATAAAAAACTGTATGCGTATGTATTATCGGAACTGGGTGAGCTGAGACGCAGTATAGAAACGTTTAAATCGCTATAACTGGCCTATAAAACTGGGATAATCTGCCGTTATATGCCTTAATAAATTCTAAAGGGCTGTTGGGAAACGCATTGAACGCAATTTTATTTGGCCAACTTACTTACATCGTCGTTATCGTCATTATCACTCTGATAGCGGCGGCGTTTATGTTATACAGCCCGGTAAGAAAGACCACTCAAGCACAGACCGTTACCGGTTACTTTGCCGCCTTTTTCTTTTTAACTTGTTTCGCCTTCCTGTTTTTTCTCGCCCGGCCATTTATAAGCGAAGGTCTTTCGGTTCTGCTTACCAACATTCTGTTCCTAACCAATATCTATGCCCTCAAACACGGTTTAATGTGGCGCAAAGGTTATTTTGTGCACTTGCACGAAAATCATCAGGCGCTCGGTCATATCGGATTGTTTGTTTTAGCCCAAATGTTGTTGTTTTTTGCAGTGCAAGAATCGCAGATATGGCGGACGATAAATCACTCAATCAATACCGTCGCAGTTATCGCTTTATTATTTCCACTGGTTAAACTTGGAGAAACTGACAACGACACCTTCGGCGAAAAAGCAGTTTCAACAGCACTGGTGTTCTCAGTCATTGGGCTTTGTACCGCCCCGATGTTTTATCTTTTGAGTCCGACCACTTTTCATTTTCAGTCGCTCGTAATGCTGCTACAGGTGATTTCCATCGTTGCTATGATCGGCGGACTGCAGTCACTTCTGTTGTCCGACACCATCAACCGTCACTATGAAAGTTCTATAAGAGATCCTCTAACCGGGATCTACAATCGACGCTATTTCTTTGAAGAAGTGAAGGAAGTTGCGGCAATGCAACAACCCGAAGATATCAATTCAGTGATTTTATGCGATATCGATAAGTTTAAGAGTGTAAACGACAACTATGGTCACGATGTGGGTGATACCGTGATCATTAATGTTGCTCACATAATCACTGATCTAACTGGCAATATGGGCACAGTGTCTAGATTTGGTGGCGAAGAGTTTACTGTGTTGTTGCGTCATCACTGTTTACGTGACGCCATTGTCTTTGCTGAACAGCTACGAGAAGCGGTGGAAGCGATTGAAGTGCCAACCAACAAAGGCATGATCAACGTCACCGCCAGCTTCGGCGTGGCAGAAGTCTGGGAGCTACCAGATATTGATCTCACCATAAAACTCGCTGATCAGGCACTTTTACAGGCCAAAGCCCACGGACGAAATCAGGTTCGCGCGGGTTAACTCTCAGCTTGCTCAAGATGAAGCGTCTGAGTTGGAAATGCAAACTCCGCGTCGTGTTGTTCGATAATTCCAGCAATATCCAATAAAACCTGCTGTTTGTGGCTGTGAAAGGTCACCCAATCTGTGGTTACCGTCATGCAATAAACCATAATATTCAGACTCGATGCGCCGAACCCATTAAAATTGACAATAAGGGTTTGCTGAGAATCAATCACCTCAGAACTCCTGAGATAACGCTCAATCGCAACCACAATTGCTTCAACTTGCTGCATGTCTTTGTACCTGACCGCTAACGTCTCATAGATGCGTCTGTGGGTCATCCGCGACGGATTCTGCACTGTGATGTTGTTGAACAAAGAATTCGGCACGTATAGCGGTCGTTTATCAAAGGTTCTAATCTTGGTAATTCGCCAACCAATGTATTCGACAGTGCCTTCAATCTCTCGATCTGGAGAACGAATCCAATCACCGACTTTAAACGGTTTGTCGAGATACAACATGATGCCGCCGAACCAATTTGAGACGAGATCTTTGGACGCAAATGCCAATGCCGCGCCTGAAACACCACCAAGAGCAATTAAGCCACTAGGGTCTAGCCCCAACAAATCAAACGCAACGATGACCAAAACAACGGTCAGTAACAATCGACATATTTTTGCCACGCCAATCACCGCAGTACGGTCAAGTCTCTGCTCTTCCGTCTCATCCAATGTCGCCCGCTCGACCGTATTGACGATCCTAAAGCCATACCAACTCAAAGCGATGGCAGCCAAGAGCTGCGTCACTGGGTACAAGGTAGTGTCTAAGTTAAATTGCCATACTGTCACCACCAGCTCGATGCAAAACCATAGTATCGCCAAAATAAGAAATGCTTTTGCCGGTAAATAACTTGCGAATAAACTGGCGCCAAACAGGTTGTTCTTTGCTTGTTTTAACAATCTTCCCTTAAAGCTGCGCAGCAGCAACAGGGCCACAATCGCGATTGTTGCAGCGATTAGTTGACGGAAGTGCATGGAATTCGGATCGAAGAATTGGCTAATAACGTCCACAGAACCTACCTTGTCTTGTATTTCATTTTAATTGTCAGTAGCTTAGTTTGATTCTAATCGTAAAGTGAAACCAGAACAAATCTATGGCAAAAGATAAAGTGTCCTCGGAGACACAAACCGAGGCCAGCGCCATTGCAAAGGCGACTCAGAAACCCGGCCAAACTAAAGAACAAACTAAGCTCATCGCCAAAGGCATCGAAAAAGGTATCGCCGAGTATAAAAAGCGACAAAAAGCCAAATCAAGGGAGTTTAACAAGAAGAAAAAGCGCCTAGATCAGCAATTAGCCACTGATCCTATGGAAAGCCAAAGCTCGACGCAGAGTGACAACATAGATAAGAACAGCGGGGGCTCTACCCCCCTAATCATTATTCTTATCGCAAGCATTCTATTGAACGTAGCTCAGGCTCTTAATTTTTTATAAGGAATATCATGAAAAAGCTTCTCATACCTTTAGTTAGTCTGTTTATAAGCTCATCAACATTGGCCGAAGCACCACAGCAATATCAAGTTGCACAGGCGGACTTGGTCTATATGGAGACCAGTGAGGGACGTATCATCTACCAAGTCTTACCTCAGGTTGCCCCGAATCATGCCAAACGCTTTCAAGACTTAGTGGTAGAAGGTTGGTATGACGGACTGGAGTTTTACCGAGTGATTGACGGTTTTGTTGCTCAAGCGGGCGAAGGTGAACGAGAGTGGAATAACGTCAAAGGCAAGCCAGGAAAACACAAAAGCGAGCTCAAAGGCGAATTAACGCGCCCACTAAGCAATGATTTTATGTTGGTTCAATCGCCTGAACTTTTAGCACCAGAGACTGGTTTTATAGACTCTATTCCTGCAGGACGAGATCCAAAAACGAAAGAAGAGTGGTTTTTGCATTGTCCGGGCATGGTTGCGATGGCTCGGGGTAACGACGTTAACTCGGGCGCGACCGAATTTTACATCAATATCGGCCAAGCGCCTCGCCACCTCGACAGAAACATGTCAGTGTTTGCACGTGTGGTTGATGGTTTAGAAGTGGCCCAACGAATGACCCGAGGGAACAGGAGCAAAGGCGGCGTAGTAGAGCCAGCAACCTCTCGAGCGCAGATACTATCTGCAAGGTTAGGAAGCGATCTGCAAGCATCGCAAAGAGTTAAGGTCACCGTCGACCGCTTTGACTCCGAGCGCTTTCAACAACGCTTAAATTCGGCGAAAAACAAAACACACGAGTTTTACGTTTACCCAGGCAACGGTAACGTCGATGTTTGTTACCACCAACCTCGAATCGAAGTCACTAAAATTTAATCTTAATTGCAGGTGAGCGTGCTACAGATTGGCACGCAAGCACCTGCCCCTGTTCTATTTCTTGCTGAGACAAAGCAATGTTATTCAGCATTTTCACCTCACCCGAGACCAATTGACAAGCGCATGCTCCGCACACCCCAGCCTCGCATAAGTGTGGCACTTCAATATTGTGAGCTTTAATTGCCTCAAGCAAAGTTTGTGTCGGATTGACAGGAACTGATTGAATCCTGCCTCCAGCATCCAGTTCTAAAGTAGCGGCGTCCCCTTTTATGAATTGCTGTGGTGCAGGTCTCAGGCCAAAATGCTCCTCAAAAATCTGTGCTGGGCTCACCAACAATTCGGTTAAGGTTTGTTTAGTGAAAAAATTAAAGTCGCCGGGTCCACAGATGTAATATTCTTTTTCAGCAATAATGTCATGTTCGACTGACAAGAAACTCCGAATCGCTTCCGCATCAACTCTTCCTTTTCGCCAAGGAGATGCCCCAAAAAGGCCTTTTTCGGTAAAACAATGTCGAACACTCAAACGATTCTCAAATCGTTGCTGAAGCTCTGATAGTGCTCGATAGAAAATTGTGTGTTGTTGATCCCTAGAGCCATAAAGCAAAGAGACTTGACTATGAGGCTCATGCGTTAACACTGACAATGCGATTGCATAAAGTGGTGTAATACCGCTACCTGCAGCAAACAAGAAATAATGTTTTGTCGCATCAACTTGTGTATTTACATTGAACATCCCCTGGGGCAGGCTCAAATCAAACCTTTGGCCAACCTTAGCTTCAGAATTCAAATAGTCGGACACTTGTCCCGTGCCATTGGATTTAACAGTGATTGACAGCAACTTACCTTCTGGCAGAGAGCTTATTGAGAAACACCGACGATGATCTTTCCCAGCGAGATGAAGCCTGACTCGGACATATTGACCCGCTCGCCAGTTGAACAAAGCTCTTAGCCCGTGAGGAACCTCAAAACTCAATGTATGACAATCTGTCGTTTCCCGCTTTTTTTCGACGAGTGGCAGGGAGTAATACGCCATTGAACACCCTCAAATAGATACGCCTTTTGACCAATTATAATTCACCCACAGTCATTGGCGAATTTTAATAAAAACCTCGCTTGTCACTTTTTGATATTGAAATTATTCCTAAGTTTCAGCACGTTAGAACCCTACGTATATTCGCAGAATAGTTATTGAATATAAGCAAATCCAATTGGCGATTTTCAATGAATACTGGCACTTTATACTCTAAAATACATAAGGAGCGAGTGTGAGCTGGATTTTCTTCACTATGTTGGCTGTTGTTATGCAGACCTTCAGGAACGCACTGCAAAGCAAACTCAGCGCCCAGGTGAATACGTCAGGCGTCACATTAGCACGCTTCTTGTTCGCGCCACCTATCGTAGCGGTGTACCTTTATGCATTGCACCTTTGGCAACCCCAATCGCTCCCAACGTTTAACTCATCGTTTTTAACTTATGTCTCGTTTGCTGCTGTCATGCAAATTGTGGCGACCTCTCTTATGGTGGTCTTATTTAAACAAAAGAACTTTGCTATTGGCGCGGGTCTGGCGAAAAGTGAAGCACTCGTTGCTGGTGTTTTAGGTACATTGTTCTTTGGCAGTAGCTTATCTCTGTTAGGTTGGGCAGGAATTTTTGTTGGTGCCATTGCAGTATTTGTTTTAAGTGGCTGGGGCAAGAATGGGCAACTAAGCCTTAAAACTGCGCTGATTGGCTTGGCCTGCGGAGCAAGTTTCGCCCTCACCTCATTATTTGTACGTGAAGCATCTTTGGTTTTGGAAGTTCCGTTTCCTTTCAGTGCCGCTTGGGTGCTGTTGTGGGTTTTATGTCTGCAAACTCTGATGCTCGGTATTTACATTGGCTATCGTGAACCGGAAACATTTAGTCAGCTTAAGCGCCAACGTTGGATGACAATCGCCACGTCGTTGACCAGTTGCCTAGGCTCAATTGGCTGGTTCAGCGCTATGGCGCTGCAATATGTCGCCTATGTAAAAACCTTGGGGCAAACTGAGGTGCTTTTAACCATTATAATCTCTACATTATGGTTAAAAAATCCGGTCTCCAAAGCCGAACTGTATGGGCTTTTGCTTATTGCGATAGCCGCAGTGATGGTAATGTGGGGTTAGTCAGTAGTATCGGCAAGGCGCTTTTTCACGACCTGTTGCTCTGCCTCCGTTACCCACTGCTGAAGCTTCCCACTTCTTTTCAGATCTAAAATAGCCGCATTTATGATGGGCACTAAACTGGCTTTTCTTAGATGAATGTAATTGAATAAATCCAACTTTGTAAAACAATGGTTCAGCTCAATTTTGGATTTCATGCCAAGCTCTTCGATGGTCACTTCTCCGTCCAAGCGATTGGTCAAAACCGCATCCGCCAATCCTGCCGCTAATAACTTCATTGCTTGGGAAGTGTTATCTTCATCGATAACGTTGGGCATCCCCTTGGTGATATTGTTGGTATGTTTAACGCCTCTCACTTTCGCCAAACGATAATTGCGTAATGCAGTGACGGTCGGTAACTCTATCTCGGCACTTTTCGCGGTAAAAGCACATGTCTCGAGATAGTAGTAGGGAGTTGGAACTCGAATTGTGGTTGGGGTTTCATCGCCGTAGCTGAATATTCGCATGATTTCACCATCTACAACCCCTCTCGATGCGAGTTTTTGAGCGCGCTTGGCTGGCAAAGGCGATATTTGCACGTCAATGCCAACCGACTGATAAATCTTCGGAATTAGAATCAAGCCAACTTCTTGCTCAATGAGATAATTGATACTGGCGAAGTGGGCGGTATCCTTTTCGACTGCATTTAGGCTCCCTGCATGTACGACAAGGCCAAAAAACACGACCTTGGCAACAAAAGCTCTAAGCACTAATTCAACTCGTCATTTTTCCAAAACTTAGTGCCTTTGACTGTCGCCTGAAGCGCAAGGCCGGCTTCGGTAAAGGTATAAACGGTTACATCGCCATAATAAACTTCGCCTTCGATCGAGCCGCCCTTGTCAGCAGCCTTAGCCGATGCATCCGCATTACCACCGAATGTCCATCCGCTGTTTACAAAGTCGTTCATGGCCTTTTCGGTATGGAATACCATTACGATTCGATAGTCCTTTACTCCAAAGCCAATGCCTACGCCACCTTCTGCCATATTCATGTAAATGTCTTGACCGGTGTTATTGTTTTTTACAACCCCATAGCCGCCGCCAGCGGCCATAAAAATCAAATTCACGTTGGCATTGGAAAATACAGCATAACCCGGGGCGCCTGCCACTTGACTGCGAGCCTGAGGCTTTTTCTTATACAATTGTGCAAGAACTTCTGATTTCATTTCTTGTACCGTTGCACGCTTCTCTGAAACAGATTTGTCGCCGCCAGAGGTCATTGAACAACCCACTAGCGCCACGGCAACCAATACACTCGTAAACGTTCTCAACGTAAGATTCTTAACTAAGGACATATCAATTCACTCTTGATCACTTGCTATCTCCTTAGTGTTATCTAATTTAGAGAAAATGAAAAGCTTCAGTTACCCCCGTTTGACAAAATCTCTAGACGCCATGACAGCTCGATAGCGTTTTAATTCCATATTGAGCCAATCGCTACTCGTCATGACTTGCTGACCAGGACAATGGATTAAATATGCTCTGCCGGACATTTTACTTTTGCTAGCGCTGTAATTGATGAAATCTGCAGTCGATGAAATATCATCCTTATAGTAGGCATACTTCTTTTTAATGTGCTCAACCGCTTCTTCCCCGGAATGACGTTCACCATTCCTCTCGTATTGGCACTGAGTGCTCCCAACAAATTTTAACAAGTGTTTTATCTCGCGCTCCATTGGCGATGCAGTTGCAATCGAACTGAATAAAATCGCTAAGGTACAAATCAATATTTTCATAACACACTCCTTTTTTGTAGGACGGCATGAAGTGCTAAAAAGTTTAAATTTATCTGAAAAAAATAAGGTAGGAAAAATCATTGAGTTCATCTAGAGTGAGGTAATGAGAGTATCTTTCAACTCAATAAATCTGATAGTCCTTGCTTGTATCTTGTTGCTGCTAACATACCCAATCTACGCTAAGGCCCTTATTAATGTTGGGGTCGGCTATCGGGTGCCCTATCTTTTTGATAATCACACTGGGTTAACCTACGACCTGATTAAAGTAATGAACGCGATACAAACCGAGTACCAATTTGAAGTCGTAGAATTACCTGTTAAGCGAAAATTTGAATCCGCACAACAAGGCTGGGTCGATATTTTAATGTGGGACAATATAAACTGGGGTTGGGAACAAGAGAACATGTCCGCCAGCGTGCCACTGGTTGCTTGCAAAGATCTATATGTTACTCAAAATGAACTGGGCAAAACTCAGTCTTATTTTTCAGACCTAAAGGACAAACACATCGTTGGTGTAAATGGGTTCCATTATCAGTTTGCCGACTTTGAAACGGATATTGAGAAGCTCAGAAACAAATTTGATATTACTCTTGTTCGTAATGAACAAGATGCAATAACTATGATGTTAAAACGACGAGCTGATGTCGCTATAGTCAACAGTGTTACTATATCATGGTTCCTAAAAAGCCGTCCGAGTATGACTAAGGACATCTTAGTTTCGAAACGGTTTGATACCCAATTCAGTCGACACTTTTTGGTGCCCAAACAATCCGAGAAAATTACCGCCGGCACGCTTAACGCCATCCTTGCCTCGGCAGATAAACGCGGCTTGCTAAATCCTGTATACGCTAAATATGGCGTCCCCAAGCCAAGCTTTTGAAAGCAACCTTGAAACATCAAACGACTGCGCATTTCGTTGCATTTTGACGCGCAGCTTGGATTAGAAACACCAACTCAAAATCTATAGCTCCGCCTCAAATTACAGACTTCGCCTACGCGAGGATTGGTTTTTGGTTGAAACAAAAAAGGCGCTCTATGAGCGCCTTCTTCAATCAATCTAAACTAAATATTAGTCTAGGATAGATGCTAAGCCCGTCCATGGACAGCAGGCTTGCCGATGTTGTAAGGAACTATCATCGGCCAACACCATCGCAACTTGTTGCGAGCTTTAATTTTTACTGGCAATAAAAAAGGCCACCTAAGTGACCTTTTCTCTGATTAATATCTTAAATCGATATTAGTCTAGGATAGATGCTACAACACCAGCACCTACTGTACGGCCACCTTCACGGATTGCGAAACGTAGACCTTCGTCCATCGCGATTGGAGCGATTAGCTCAACAACCATCTTGATGTTGTCACCAGGCATTACCATTTCTACGCCTTCTGGTAACTCAACTGCA
>CAXRBI010000009.1:0-10515 GCA_964229075.1 Alteromonadaceae bacterium
GACTCGTGGTGGAGCAAATGTCTCTACGCTAAGTTTTGAATCCTATGAAGAAAGCCAGTTCAGCTTATCCATTGAATGTGAATTGGATGAAGATGACTTGGCGGCAATCAATGATTTGCTCAGTAACGTTAATGACTTGGCTGACGAATTCTATAACGGCGATATGAGCGTTGCTTTTGAAAAAGCCATGTCACTGGGTTTTGATTCTGAGGAAATCAGTGGGTTTGCCTTGTCTTTGACCCAAGTGAAAAGCGTTAGAGCCATACAGGCTTACCAACCTGAACAGGAAATTTTAAAGCCGAATGTGATGGCTGAACTTAAACCCATTGGCAAGTTTGCCCAAGAACTTGCGCAGAGCCTGACCTTAGCGAAAGAGCATTTCAGTGAAGCAAAAGCTTTAATGGAAAGTTTGTTCGAGGAGTTTGAGCAACAAAAAGTTGGCTCTAGCGATTCCGGTAAAAGCGTCACTGTCTTTGCCGTTAGTCTGATGGAGCAATTCGAACGCATTGAACAGTTCAATAAGCAGTAAGCTTACGCTCATACTTACGTTAGAAACTGTTTGCGATATGCTTGCGGTGAGATAGCCAAATGGGCTTTGAAATGTTGGCGAAAATTTGTAGCGGTACCAAAACCACAATCATTCGCAACAACTTCAATCGGCGCTCGTGTTGTCTCCAATAATTCCCTCGCCCGTTGCACTCTTGCTTGAATTAACCATTTGGCGGGGCTAGTTCCTGTGGCCTGCTTAAATTTCCGCAACAGCGTTCTCTCGCTCATTGCGAACGTATTGGCGAGTTGTTTCAGTGACCAGTCTTGCGCTAAATTCGCCTGAATTTTTTCTGTGATACTTGAAACCGAGCCCATCGGGCAATCATTCACGGGCGCTTCGACAAATTGTGCTTGAGAGCCCTCTCGCAGCGGCGGCAGTACCAGTCTTCGGGCGACACTATTGACGACTTTGGAGCCATAATCTTGGCGAACAAGGTTCAGACACAAGTCTAGACCCGCTGCGCTACCAGCGGAAGTGAATAGTCGTTCATCTTCCACAAACAGGGTATCGTCTTTGACTTGGATTCGATCAAATTTGTTTCTGAAATCACTAAGGTAGCGCCAATGAGTTGTTGCCGACTTACCGTCAAGTAAACCACTGTGCGCAAGGGCATAAACACCCGAACATATGGTGACAATTCGACTGCCTGCAGCGTAGGCTGTGTTGAGTAGCTCAATCAACTCTGGCGATGGTATGGATTCGATATTCTCCCAACCAGGGATAATTATTGTGGCTGGAAATTGAAGCTGTTCTAGCTTCACTGTTGGCGACATTTGTCCATGATACTGAGTGTCGACCGCTTGGTTATCTATGCTAAAAGTATGGAATTGATACCAATGATGATCAAACTCAGGACGAGGCAACCCGAACACCTCGGCAACACAGCCAAATTCAAACATACACAAACGATTGTAGAGCAGCACATAAATGTTGTTAGTCATTGGCGGTATTCTTTCGGATATTGTCATTTCAGCCAATGTTAGTTTGAAATTGAATGCTTCACAATGATGTTTCACAATTAATGGAGGATACATTATGTCGAATGCGGTAACTCATATACCAGCGGCAAACAGTGATGATGCGTTAAGGCATTTTGCTTCCCAGTTTGCTTACGAAACAGATTGTTGGGACACCTGGGAGGCGCTCAATTCAGGCAACCCGGGCTTTGTATTATTAGATGTCCGAAATCAGGCATTGTACGACAAAGGGCATGTGCCGGGCGCAGTGCACTTGCCCCACGGAAAAATCGTGCAATCGAAGATCTCCCAATGGCCCTTGGATACCTTATTTGTTGTTTATTGTGCCGGTCCTCACTGCAACGGCGCAGCAAAAGCGGCGGTAAATTTGGCAAAACTAGGCAGACCCGTCAAGCTAATGGCTGGTGGCGTGACGGGCTGGCTAGACGAAGGATTTGAGTTAGCTCAAACGCGTTGAGCTATTTTGAGGTATGAGTGAAAGAGCCATCCCAATCCGCCGGCAAGTTAGCGTGGCGGTTGTGCTCGATTCGCTCAAGGAACAACTCGTATAAAAAGCGCTCTGGAAATTGTTCGTGCAAAGCTTTGTACTGAGCTTCTGCTTGATCCCATTCTTGATTAAGATAATTTTGATAGGCTTGGTTGAGATCGTCGATTTCTGTCTTGGTTGTGTCATCGAGCGCTTCGATTAGGCAAACCGGCTCAAAAATAGCGACGGCCTCGTCTTTGCCTTTGACCTTTACTTTGTCGACGGGTCTGAATGCGATGTTTGGGCATTGGTTTTTAGTAAATTCGCTGACCAAATATTCAAGGCCATAGGCTTTTGTTAAACCTTCAAGTCGCGAACCTAAGTTCACTGCATCACCGAGCACTGTGTAGGCGCGTCGATACTCCGAACCCATGTCGCCAACGTTCATATCGCCGGTATTGATGCCAATTCCAATGCGAACGGCTGGCCAGCCTTTCTTAACGAACTCGTCTCGTAATCGAGCGGTGATGTCCAACATGTCAAAGCCCCCCATGACCGCCTCTTCCGCATGTTGAGGGTTGTCTATGGGAGCGCCCCAAAAAGCCATAACCATGTCGCCAACGTATTTGTCTATGGTGCCGTTGTGGTCAAAGATACTCTTTGTAATCGGCGAGAAATACTCATTCAACATATCCTTCAGTTCGTTCGCAGATAAGCTTTCTGAAATGCTGGTAAAACTGCGAATATCCGAAAACAAAACAGACATTTCCTTTCTGTCACCTTTCAAAGAAGCGGATGTTGGGTCGCTTAACATTTGGTCGATGTGTGCAGGAGGAACGTACTGATCAAACATTGATTTTATCTGTTGGCGATTGGCGTTTTCACTAAAGAAGCCGCGGGAAATATTGAAAATTGTAATTGAAATAACCAACAGCATGGGTTGGGTCAACGGCAGGTCAATCTGCTGTTCAATCCACATGTAAAAGTTAAAATAAATCACCAAAACCAATGAGATACTACCCCAAACAGCCATAGATGCTGGGCCCATGAGCGGTAGCATGATGGAAAGTAAAATGCCGAACAATATAATTTGCGCGACGACCATCTCTACCCAAACGTCCGGGCGGTAGGAAAACAACTCTGGATTTAACAACCCTTCTAACACGTTGGCGTGTACTTCTACCCCAGGGTATTGAACATCCACTGAAGTTTCTCGTAAATCGGCAATGCCGACGGATGAGGTGCCTACTAAAGCCACACCGCTTTCTAATAATTCAGGTGGAATTCTTTCATTTAAGATATCGGTCGCGGAATAATACGGAAAGGAAAACTTCGGACCTCGAAACGGCACCAAAACACGTCCAAATTTATCCGTTGGCACCACCCGTTTGGGACCAAAAGAGACATTGACGAATTCATGCACATTGTTGAATCTTGGTGAAGGAATTGTGCCTACCGCAATGGTATCGGCTAACTCGTAAATTCGGCTGATTTCAAGCGCGAGAGAAGGATAAAGCATTCCTTGATACTCGAACACTAAACCGGCACGGCGAATCGCACCATCGACGTCAGTAATCGAGTTAAAAAAGCCTTGTCCGAGCGCTGCATTTTGTAATAAGTCAATATTGGACACCTTGCCTTCAAACGTGACCGAACTGACCCTTACGGCATTGGGATCACTAAATACAATCGGCGAGGGTTTCAAAGTACCAACGTCGACGTCTTTGTTTGCTTGAAAGAAGCCACCAAGAATCACTTCGTAGTTTGCTAACACTTTAGCAAACGCTGTATCGGCGTCCATATCTCGCCGTAACGCTGCCAACTCATCCGCGGTTAGGTTATTCAGTTGATTGGCACCAACCAAGGTATCAACGGGGTTGATTTCCGGTTCTGAAAACACGACGTCGAAACCGACGACCAACACGCCAGCTTCTTGCATCTTAGTCACGAGTTCCGCCACTTTGGCGCGGCTCCAAGGCCACCGGCCTTCTTCTTTCAGAGACTTTTCATCGATATCCACTATGAAAATATTGTGTTCGTTATTTCGTGGGGTATTGGGTAATGTTACTTTCAATCGAAAGTCGTAAATGATGCCTTCAACCTTATCTAAGTTCTCTTTTAATAATCTAGCTTCAGGGTTCACTAACCATGACAATAAAATTGTGATGATAAAACCCAGTAATATCGCATTTTGATGTTTGCGAAGCTTTTTCATTAAATGACTTAATTTGAAGGAGTTAGATAGTAATTAAGGGTACTCAAGCTTCTGGCCAAAATAAAGTCGATGGCCGATAAAATTTAACAATAAAAAAGCCCGGCGGTTAAGCCGAGCCAAGGTTGGAAACTATTAGTATTTTCGCGCGTACTTACGGCGACGGATTTGTTGGTCGAGCCAGCGCGCGGATTTAGACAGTAAACGTTGGCATTTTCTTAGCCAGACTTTCGCCTCCGGGTAGTCAAAGCTCAACAAATACAATCCTGGGATCAACAGCAGCAAAGAAGGCCCCGGGACGATGACAAAAATCAAACCGAGTAACACTAAAAAACCGCCGATTACTGTTCTGATGGGCTTTAACATGAGGTCGCTCCTTTTAGTCTATGTAGACTTCGCCTTTGATTTTAGAAATGTTCAACTCGCCAGAACCTGAGTCGATGATCTTCAAACCGCCGGCAACATCGACATTAATGTCACCAGAGCCGTCGTCAACTGTGACGGTGCCGCCGGCATTAAGAACCGTTAGGTCACCTGAACCGTCTTCAATTTCCACGTCACCTGTTACATTGCTGATACGCAGTGAACCAGAACCATCATCTAATAAAACTGAGCCATTGATATCTTCAAGTACAACGTCGCCAGAGCCGTCATCGAGCTCAACGTCACCGTTAATTCGTGCGATGTCAGTTGCACCAGAGCCATCATCGACAAACAAGCTGCCGTCGATATTGCGAATCTCGATGTCACCGGAGCCATCTTCGATGTCTAATAGCATTTGTTTCGGCATGGTAATGGTTAGATTGATTTGTGGAGACTTGCCATACCAAAAGCCAGATGAGTGGTGATGCTCTGCAATGAGAAATGCAGTATCTCCGCTGGCGTCCAAACTGAATGTGAAATCTTGCTCTTTTGTCGTGCGAATATCAGCGACTACTTCAATATGAGATTGACCTTCAATGCCACGTACATTCAGGTAGCCAGCGCCAGCGTCAATATTGAATTTGCTCAAATCACTCGCCGGAATCGACAAGGTTTTCTGGAGTTCAACATCGGCTTTTTTGCCTTTGCCATCAATGTGAATTACGCAGCCAGTGGTTGTTGCGGCTGCGGCCAATAATAAAGAAGCTTTTAATAATTTCATGTTTGTTTGTGTCTAATTTATTGGAATTATCCATAAACAAACAAAAATGAGGCCAATTGTTTATCTATTTGTTTTTTATAGTATTTTTGATTTTTAGTTGGAAAGGTGCTTAATCCTGTGGTGAGATTAACCACTTAATAGCAGAAATAATTCGAAACAATTGGTGAATTTGACCTATTGCCGAGAGGCTACTCGGCGGTCTTTTTAGAGTGTTTTACGGCGTTATTGATGGTCGCCATCTCTTGTTTGGTCATTTCTCGCCATTGACCAACTTTTAAGCCTTTGAGCGTCACATTCATGATGCGCGTGCGTTTTAGTTTAGTGACTTCATAACCTAAGTATTCGCACATACGACGTATCTGACGATTAAGGCCTTGAGTCAGTATGATTGAGAATTGGTTGCGATTGATAACTTTTACTTTACAGGGTTTAGTCACTGTTCCTAGGATGGGAATGCCTTTTTCCATGCGGCTCTTAAATCGCTCGTTAAGCGGTTTATCGACCGTCACCACGTATTCTTTTTCGTGGGCGTTCTCAGCGCGGAGGATTTTATTCACTATATCGCCGTCGGAGGTTAAGAAAATCAGACCTTCTGAAGGTTTATCCAAGCGGCCGATTGGAAAAATGCGTTCTTTGTGTTTTATGGCATCAACAATATTGCCTTTGACGTGGCGCTCAGTCGTACAGGTAATGCCAATGGGTTTGTTATATGCGATATAAACCCGATCCGACTTATTCTCTGCACTTGCCGCAATTGGTTTGCCATTAACGGTGACTTTGTCACCGGGCATAACTTTGGTGCCAAGCTCGGGAGTTTTGCCATTGATCTGAACGCGGTTTTGCTCAATCAGTTTGTCGGCTTCGCGTCGAGAGCAATAACCAGATTCGCTGATGAATTTGTTTAAGCGTTTACCTACCACGTCGTTCAATGTCGATTCCTAACCCAAATAAAAAGACGCTGCAGTTTACCACAGCAATTGCTGGGTTAAATAATGGTTTTCGCCCAATCCGCTGCATAACGATACGCCGCCTTTATCGCGTCTTTGGTCGTTCCAAGTTCTTCGGCATATTGGTTTGAAAGCTCAGTGTCATTTTCTTCTAGTGCCTTGATGAGTTGCAACGCTTTTGAGCGATGACAATTGATTTCGGTCAGGGCACATTTGATATCGGGGTGGAGCGGAATCAACTCCAATACGTTTTCGAGTGGGTGACCCAAAATCAGGTCTATTTGTGACAACATGCCTGCGAGAAAGGCTTTACTGTCATGTTTTCCATCGGCTTGTCTACCCAGTACGACCTCACAGAATTTTGCTCTGTGTAAGGACTTAAGAACCAGTTCATTGTTTTCGTCGGAGGTTAAATTAGCGACAAGTAATAACGACAGATACTTTTTAACTTCGTCTTCGCCAAGGTAGATAAGTGCATGGCGTACGCTTTCAATTTCACTCTCTAGCTGGCTGTGGGCTTTGTTTAAATAACGTAATAACTTGTAAGTGAGCGTTAAGTCTTTAACAAACAAGCTCTCTAGCTTGTCATAGTCTAAGCGGTCTTCGCTTACTGCAGCAATTAACTCAACAACTAAACTTTGGGCCATTGTGACGCGATTCTTTTTAAGCATCTCTGGCGCACCAAAAAAGTAACCTTGAAAGTATTTGAAACCGATGGAGGAGAATTGGACAAACTCGACTTCGGTTTCAACTTTCTCTGCAAGCCAAATAACGTGTTTGTATTCTGGCTGGCGAACCATTCGCATGCATTGCAAAATATTCACCTGTTGAATATCTACTTTGATCAGCTTGGCATAGGGCACCAACGGCATCCAGCGAGCGTTAAAATCGAAGTCATCAAGCGCTAACACATACCCTTGCTCGTAAAGGCGTTTACAAGCTGCGACGAGTTCGTCGTCGATGTGCACGTCTTCCAAGATTTCAATACAGACTTTTTTCGGATCTAAAAAGTCCGGAAAATTATGAATCAGGGTGTCGGTCGGGAAATTAACAAAGGCAACTTTGTCGTCTGTAACTTGTTGTAGCCCCAAGGTGAGTTCGTTTTCGGCGATTAATTTACTGGTGGCCGTGTCAGGATTCACCT
The DNA here is from genome assembly GCA_964229075.1 of Alteromonadaceae bacterium. Lineage (GTDB taxonomy): Bacteria > Pseudomonadota > Gammaproteobacteria > Enterobacterales > Alteromonadaceae > Psychrosphaera. Next base: position 7,441 of record CAXRBI010000009.1, read on the forward strand.
TTGGAAAGGTGTTATTTTCGTTGTCGCGAAATAGCAGTTCATAGGCATAAACTTTTTTGTCTTTGTCGACAATGGGTTGGCGAGCAACATATGAGTACATAACGACCTCAGGGTACCTTGTTTTTATAGTTGAGGGTCAATGACCATATCCCTTTATTATTGTCGAAACAATAGGGAAATACCTAACAAACGTTTGCAAATTAGCGTTTCTCTGTTTCTAAACTGAATCTAGAGAAACTTTTCGAATTAGTTTTTCTAAATATTCTTATAACTAAAAATTTGTGACACTTTATAAAAAATAAGGAAAAACAATGAAACATATTTTGCTGACCACTGTGGTTCTGATAGCTAGCTTTATCCATCAAGTGCAAGCTCAGAGCGTCGATCCACATTCCTACGCTAATTTTGATCGGGTAAAAATTGGTCACTTGGACCTCAACTTAACAGTGGACTTTGAACAGTCGAGTTTGATTGGTAGCGTCACATTGTCATTTGAACGTTTGGATCCCAATGCAAGAGAGCTAATCCTTGATACCAGAGATCTAAAGATTAAACGTGTCACAACTGATACAGGGAAAACATTGAATTATCAATTGTCCAAGTCAGACCCCAACATGGGTTCGGCGATGACGATTAAACTACCAAAGTCGGGTGATAAGGTAGTCGTGCATTATCAAACGGATAAAAACGCTAGCGGATTACAGTGGCTAAAACCGATTCAAACCGCAGGTAAGAAACAGCCGTTTTTGTTTTCACAGGCTCAGGCAATTCATGCTCGTAGTTTTATTCCCCTGCAAGACAGCCCAAGTGTCAGAGTGACTTATACCGCCAATATCAAGACACCTAAAGACTTACTTGCGGTGATGAGCGCGAGCAATGACCCAGATACAGAGCGAGATGGCGATTATCACTTTAATATGCCCCAACCTATTCCTTCTTATTTGATTGCAATCGCGGTAGGGGATTTAGAATTCAAAGCCATTGGCGATCGCACGGGTGTTTATTCAGAACCTTCAATGTTAGAAGCCTCAGCAAAAGAATTCGAAGACACGCAAGCCATGTTAGAGATCACTGAAAAGATGTATGGCGAATACCTATGGGGGCGTTATGATCTATTGATTCTACCGCCGTCATTTCCCTTCGGCGGTATGGAAAATCCGAGGTTGTCTTTTATCACCCCAACCGTCATTGCAGGGGATAAGTCACTCGTTGCCCTCATTGCACATGAGTTGGCCCACTCCTGGTCAGGAAACACTGTTACCAACGCGAGTTGGCGCGACCTTTGGCTCAACGAGGGTTTTACCACATACCTGACATATAGAATTATGGAAGTGGTTTACGGTCAAAAGCGCCACGACATGGAAGCACTGTTAGGGTATCAGGGTCTGCAATCGAACATTAAAAACTTACCTGAGCCAGACCAGCTATTCACTATTGATTTAACCGGTCGAGACCCAGATGACGTATTTAGTGAAATTCCATACGAAAAAGGTGCGATGTTCGTGCGTGAGCTTGAGCACTTAGTAGGCCGTGAAAAATTCGATCCGTTTTTGAAGCGCTATTTCAAAAAATTCGCGTTTCAAAGTTTGGAAACAGAAACTTTCTTGGCTTATTTAACTAAGGAGTTAGTCGAACCTTATGGTTTGGATTTAGAGCGTATCAAGGAATGGATCTACAAACCGGGCATTCCATCTCAACATTTTGTTCCAAAATCCAATGCATTCACCGTTGTCGATGATAATCGCAAGGCCTGGTTAGAAGGGACTAAAGCGGCAAGTCAATTTAACGTCAAAGACTGGACCGTTCATCAATGGCTGTATTTCTTAAACAACCTTCCTAAAAAGCTAAGTAACAAGCAGTTAGACGAGCTGGATGCCGCATTTGCTTTAACCGCCAGTCGCAATAATGAGATTGCTCATAGTTGGTTGTTAATTAGCATCAAGAACGACTATTCGCCAGCGTTTGGCCGGTTAGAGAAATACCTCAAATCGATCGGTAGAAACAAGCTAGTGAAACCACTTTACAAAGCTTTGAGTGAATCTGATAAACACAGAGAGTTTGGCAAGCGCGTGTTTGAACAGGCTAAAGTGGGTTATCACCCGCTTACGGTGAAGGCCAACGAAGTTTATTTTAAGTAACTGTGCAAAAGAAAATGGATTCCCGCTTTCGCGAGAATGACGAAGAACAGCGTGTCACCCTTAACTACAAAGTAATGTCACCCTCAACTTGATTGGGGGTCCATTACTCAATTTGTTAAGCAAACACCAAAGAAACAAAAAGCCCGCATATAGCGGGCTTTTTTAACTTGCTGTTAAGACTGAGTCAGTCTTACTTCTCTTTAGATGCAGCGATAACTTCTTCCGCAACGTTTTGAGGACAAGCATTGTAGTGGCTGAATTCCATAGAGAACTGACCACGACCAGATGTGATAGTACGTAAGTGACCGATGTAGCCGAACATCTCAGAAAGAGGAACGTCAGCTTTAATACGAACACCAGTAGCACCAGCTTCTTGGTCTTTGATCATACCACGACGACGGTTAAGGTCACCGATTACGTCACCTACGTTGTCTTCTGGAGAGAACACGTCAACTTTCATCACAGGCTCAAGAAGTTGTGGTTTCGCCTTAGGAATTGATTGACGGAAAGCGCCTTTAGCTGCGATTTCGAAAGCAACCGCTGATGAGTCAACTGCGTGGAAACCACCGTCGAATAGTTCAACTTCAACGTCTAGTACTGGGTAACCAGCTAGAACACCAGTTTCCATCATGCCTTTGAAGCCTTTCTCAACTGCAGGCCAGAATTCTTTAGGAACGTTACCACCAACAACTGAAGAACTGAAAGTGAAGCCTGAGTTTTGCTCACCTGGCTTGATGCGGTAGTCGATCTTACCGAACTGACCAGAACCACCAGACTGTTTCTTATGCGTGTATGAATCTTCAACTTCTTGCGTGATAGTTTCACGGTAAGCAACCTGTGGTTGACCTACTTCTAATTCAACGCCGTAAGTACGCTTAAGGATGTCAACTTTGATGTCTAAGTGAAGTTCACCCATACCTTTAAGGATGGTTTCACC
>CAXRBI010000010.1:0-147296 GCA_964229075.1 Alteromonadaceae bacterium
TTTTAACTTAGATGCCGAATACGCAGTCAATTATGGTGGTATCGGCGCAGTTATTGGCCACGAGATAGGTCATGGTTTTGATGACCAAGGGGCGAAATACGATGGCGATGGCAACTTAAGAAACTGGTGGACTGAACAAGATGAAAAGCAGTTTCAACAGCGCGGCGCTTTGTTTTCCAAGCAATTCAGTGAGTTCGAAGTGTTTGAGGGAGAGTTTGTTAACGGTGATTTGACCTTAGGTGAGAACATCGGTGACTTGGGTGGCTTAACCATCGCATACAAAGCGTATCAGCTGTCTTTAAATGGCAAGCAGTCACCAGTACTGGACGGGTTTACTGGTGAACAGCGCGTGTTCTTGGGGTGGGCGCAGATTTGGCGTCGATTGTATCGAGACGACGAGTTGAGGAATCGTTTGGTGACAGATCCTCATTCGCCGAGTCGCTATCGAGTAAATGGTATCGTCCAAAATATGCCCGAGTTTTACAAAGCTTTTGGCGTGCAAAAAGGCGATGGCCATTATTTACCTGAAGCGGAGCGGGTCAAAATTTGGTAGTGAATTGATTAACATCGAAAGCCTGCAATATGCAGGCTTTTTCATTTACAAAGAAGACAAATCGGTTCGCACTCGGTAAAAACGTGGGAATCTGGGTTTACCTTTTGAAGTAAGTCCAGAGTAACGAAACGTAACAATAGCGCCTAATTTTGGTGGGTTTTGTCGCTCATGATCTTCTAACCCTGAGCCCAATCGCACCAAATCTCCAGCCTTGGTTTTAACCACAATAGCACCAACCATTCCACTTAGGCGACCTTTGCCGGGTAAATATTTAACGACAATTCCTTCATCGTCCTGGAAAGGCTTCACTTTAAGTAATTCATCGGTTCGACCCGGTACATAGTGATTCTTCGCTTTACTAAGCATGACGCCTTCGCCGCCAGCATTAACTATCTGATTGTAAACGTTCTCAAATTGTTGCTCAGTATCGACGTAAAGTTGTTTGACTTGTTTTAACCAAGGTATTGGGTTTTGTTTTAGTAGGCCTTTAAGTACAGATTGACGTTGTTCAAAGTTCAAGTGACGATTTGGGGTGTCAAACACCATGAATTTAACTTCTTGCCATTCTATATTGATTGGTTTGTGCTTGCGGACAATGCTCGATACCAAATCGAAGCTCGAACGCTTAATCCAAAGCTCGCCATCGAGGGGCGTGGCCGGAAACTGGGCGGTAAACCAATAGGGCGCGTGAATTTCGTTGAGTTGCCTTGTGAAGAGCTTGTTGCCGTCCCAAAATGCTCTAACACCGTCGTACTTTTCACTAAGCCAGTATCCAGATTCATGCTGAAAGATGTGACTTGTTTCAGCGGTCTTTGCCAGCATCAGTGGGCCATATTGAGCTTTTGCAAACAGAAACAGCGGCAGTAGTCCGGCCGCCAAACAAAAAATTATTATGCTCCAATTCATCGTATTTTCCTTTGATGTCTTCAATCCATTGAACGGAAGTGTATAAAAGAACTGAAAAAGGGGCGTCCAGTTTTGAGTCGAGTTTTTGTAATTAAAAAAATGACAAGTTCAAAACAAAAAAAGCCGGCTATGTGCCGGCTTTTTATCGTTCGATATAGGAGTTAAAGATTTTTATCGAAATAACGAACGATGGTTTTAGCTAAGTGCAGTCCTGTCTTTTTACCACGGAGACTGTGCTTACTACCAGGGTAGGTCATTACGTCAAATTCTTTACCCATGTCTTGAAGGTGTTTGAATAATTTAGTGGCGTGTGTAAACAAAACGTTGTCATCTGCCATGCCATGGTAAATTAGCATGTCACCTTTGAGGCCGTCAGCGTATCGGAAGACATTGCTGATGTCGTAATCTTTACCATCAACGCCCGGGTGACCGGCATAACGTTCGGTATAGTGCGTATCGTATAACGTCCAATCGGTTACCGGTGCCCCAGATACGCCAACTTTAAAAACATCACCTGCTTTGAACATGCCCATAATGGTCATGTAGCCGCCATAACTGTGGCCATAAATACCGATTCGCTCAGGGTCAACGAAGTTTAAAGTTTTAAGGTAATCAACACCCACAAGTTGATCTCGTAATTCGACCTCACCTAAGTGTTTATAAATTGGATCTTCAAATTTCTTACCTCGGTTATATGAGCCGCGGTTGTCTAATTGGAATACGACGTAACCTTTTTGCACTAAGTGCTGCAAAATGAAGTTTCGTCTACTCCAACTGTCCGTTACCAACTGGGCGTGTGGACCGCCATAAACATAGTTGATGACTGGGCGTTTGCCTTTGAAACCTTTTGGTTCGTAAATACGATAGTGTAATGTCTGACCGTCTTCTGCGGTTAAGGTACCAAATCTCGGTTTTACCCAATCACTCAAATAGGGCTTAAGTGGGTGTTCACCTGCAACTTTATTTTCTTCCATCCACGTGATTTTCTGACCATAGGCTTTATGTAAGCTAACCTGCGTCGGTTGGGCTGTATTGGAGTATGAGTCCAAGTAAATTGAGGCGTCCTTTGAAAAGGTCACACTGTGAAAGCCTTTGCGCTTTGAAACGCGCTTAATTTTTTGCGGTTTGTTCAAGTTAACTACGTATAAGTGTCGCTCAGTGGGCGTGTCTTTACGGCCAGTAAAAAATACATCGCCTGTTTTGCTGTTCACACCTTGCAACTCGTCAACAATCCATTCGCCCTTAGTCAACTGAGAAAGCAACTTGCCGTTATAGTCGAAGTGATACAAATGTTTAAAGCCATCACGCTCTGAGGCCCAGATAAAACTATCGTCCAGATATTTAAGAGATTCATGCAAATTGATCCAAGTCGTTGCAGTTTCTTTTACGACGACTTGCTGTTTAAGGGTTTTGGCATTAACAAAGCGAAGCTCTAGATTCTGCTGTGGGCGGTCTTGCCACTGATAGCTAAAGGTTTTGCTGTTTGGTAACCACTTGCCGCGAGTGATGTAAATGTCTTTGTCTTTACCTAGGTCGACCCAGCGAATATCGCCTTCATCGCCTTTAACTTTCATCAAACCTAGGTGAATTGCGACGTTTGGAGTCCCTGCAAACGGGTAGCGCTGATCAAACAGTTTGATTGAGTCGGCGTAAATCTCATTTCGAGTCGCAATCTTAACAGGTGACGTATCGACTTTAGTCAATGCAATGTGAGACTCATCTGGTGACCACCAATAGCCTGTCATACGTCCCATTTCTTCTTGAGCAACAAACTCTGCCATAGCAAATTTAATGCTATCTCCACCGCTGGTGGTCAGGGCTCTGGTTTTACCGCTCTTAACGTCGATAATGAACAAGTTTTGGTCTCTTACAAAAGAAATGAAATTACCCTTTGGTGAGAATTTAACATCTGTTGCAAATCCTTCGCCGTTTGTCAGTTTGCGGGCTTTATCTGCGCCAAGCTCAAAATAAAAGATATCCCCATTTAGAGGAAAAAGCAGGGCTTTGCCGTCGGCAGACCAGGTGTACTCTAAAATGCCTTTACCGAAGATTCGTTGACGCTCCCGGCGCGCTTTTTCTTCATCAGATAGGTTCTCTGGACCTGAGTACAATGCTTGTGAATCGACCAACATGGCCCTTTCACCGGTTTCTACGTTGTACTCCCAAAGATCAAAACGGTTGTAATCGTCTACGCGCGCTTGAATATAAGTCGCGCGTTTTCCGTCTGGAGAAACTTTTAGTTTGCTTGGCGATTTGCCCGCCAGTGACGGATCAGAATAGATGCGTTCGAGTGTTAATTTTTCTGCATGAGCGCTGGACAGAAGCACTGCGCAACTGGCAACGAGAGTAAGGAACAGTTTTTTCATAATTATACTTTTTATGGATGGAACAGTTTAAACATATTTTCGGCATACATAATGCCAGAAAGCATGTAGTCATTAAACCATCGTCATATGAGGAATATTAATGTCTGGCTGGGTACAGGAAACGGTAAATACATGAATGTTTACAACAATTGGCAGGACAATTTCTGCAAATAATTGAACGAATACTGTTGTTGTGTAAACTGTGTACCGATTTTATCCCCCCCAAATGGAAGAAAAATAATGAAAAAAATTGGATTATCGGTATTACTTGCCCTAGGAATGACTTCTGGTGCAGCTGTTGCTGCTGGTGACTCTGCTGAGCCATTGAAAGCGAGTCCGTTTTTTAAAGCTGGCTATGCATTCGGTGGCGACGAACGATCTGGATTGGAATACGACGACGGCAGTTCATCAGATATCTCTGCTGGCGGTGGCTTCACGATTGGTGCCGGCCTTAAGTTCCCTATTCAGGGTTTAGACCTTGGTAAAGACGTAGGTGTGAACCTGTCTGCGGCATATCATGGCGACTCTGCAACGGCCAGCAACGCTGAGATTACATTCGACCGTTTTGAGTTTGCGATCATGCCTTTTGTTGAGTTGAACGACAAAGTGACATTTGCAGCAGGTGTCGAGTTCCACACTGGCGTAGAGTGGTCTGGTGAAGATGATCGCAGTGAGTTTTCTGTTGAATATGATGCTTCAACTGCGATTGCTGCGGAGCTAATCTTCAATACAAACAGTGAAAACATTCAATGGTCAATTAAAGCCGCTTTAGTTGACTACAGTGCGACTGACTTTGATGAAGAAATCAGCGGTAGTAACGTTGGTGCGTTTTTCTACTGGTCTATGTAATTTAGATTACAACTGAATAAGAAAAAGCCGCGTTTGCGGCTTTTTTTGTGGGTGTATCAAAACTTTGTCTACACTCAAGGTACGCATGTTGAGGGGTATCGGACACCATGTTTAACGGCATTATTAGGGAAGTTTTTTCGAGTCACGTTGTTCCGCAAGGAGTTGATCGAATTAGCTATTGGACAAAAGTTAAAACGATTCTGCACCAGTCGGCGCCGATTGAGTCTTTATATGGCCCGATCCCACCGCGCCAAAAACACCATCCTAAGTTTTACGATCATTTATTTGGCGACCATGTCACAACGGCAATCAATAAGAACGCCACTGACTATGTCGTGCAAAAGATCCAAAGAACCTTACTGAACCCAAGTCTATTAACGGATTTGCCAGCAATGCCTGAATCGGTCAGTACGGTAATTACCATGCTTCAGGATCAGGACTTTAATATTCATGAACTGATCGGCGTCACAGAGAGAGAGCCGGGAATGGCGGCGGAATTGATAAAACTGGCTAACTCCGCGCGTTATTTTCGTGGCGAGACGCCTGTGGCGGACATCCGTACTGCTTTTAATTATATGGGCACTAGGGGGTTAATGGATGGTGTTTTACAGTCTTTTCTAAAGCATTTTTCAGCGTGCCCACAAACCTATTACAGCCAATACGGCGAAAAGATTTGGCAACATTGTTTCGAGACAGCACAAACGTCACAAATGTTGGTCGAACTTAAACTTGGTAGCGAACACACTGGCGTTGGTTTTTTGTTGGCTTGATGCGGAATTTGGGGCACATGATTCTATTCCAGTTGTTGACGCAATCATTCCGATTTGTAGAACCAGAATATTATCGGGCAAGTCAATCATTTAAGGCACTATTGGATCGCTACTCTTTGCCTCTAACGGTATTAATTGCAAAACACTGGACGTTACCTGAACAAGTTGTTCAGGCCCTTGAGCAACAATCGGAGGATCATAAAGCGATATCGCAGTTGGCAAAATACGTCAAAGAGGCAGAGCTGATTTGCCAATTAAAGGCGGTTTATGAAGGAAAACTCATCACAGAAGATGAGTTTAAAACCTCGCTACTTAATATGGGCATGGATCAAACTGCGACCACATTAGGAATGCAATACATCCAATCACAAAACCACTAAAATTTTAGATAAAAATCGCGGCAAATGGACTTATAGGTGTCGGTATAACTGCCTCTTTTGTCACGGATATATATTTGGTTGTTTCGCAGCTCGTTCGTTTTGTTCATAGATAACCGAGTTAAAAATCGGATGGGCTTTCCTCCTTGGTGATTCCAAACTTCAACCTGCTCTACTTCGTTCCACTTACAAACCTGACACGCTTGAATAAAGCGCTCACGTTCACTCAAAGGTAAAATCAAGCAGAACTCTGCTTGTTGTTCAGCAATTGACTCTGCCGCTTTTAACAGCGACTCAAAGCTTAAGTGGTTGTTATGACGGGCTATATTCCGCTTACCATCGATGCCAAGCAAGTTGTCCGAAAAATATGGTGGATTGCAGATGATGTGATCAAATTTGTTTTGGGCTGTATTCGCCCAATTCAACACATCTTGATGGAATACTTTGACGCGATTTTGCCATGGGCTGTTGGATACGTTTTGTTGAGCTTGTTCGAATGCGTCGCCATCGATTTCTACAGCAGTTACTTGAGCGTTTGCACACATCTGCTGCGCCATCATCAGCGCCAGTAAGCCGGTGCCGGTGCCAATATCGAGTATGGCTTGGCTTTGCTCCGGTTTGGCCCACGCGCCGAGTAAAATGCCATCAGTGCTTACTTTCATTGCGCACTTGTCATGACGGATAGAAAACTGCTTGAAATTAAAATCAGGCTTCACTGATCAAAATGATCCGATTTGAGGTAATTTCCGCTATACTAGCAGACTTTGATTTTTACACAGCCTCCATCAGGATATTCATGTCGTCGTTTAGTGAATTAGAATTAGATTCTCGCTTAGAAAAAGGCATTAAAGCCCTTGGTTATAAAAAACCAACTAAAATCCAACAAGCCACCATTCCTCAAGCTCTTGATGGCCTGGATATTTTGGCATCTGCGCCAACAGGCACTGGTAAAACCGCGGCATTTTTGATCCCTGCGATTCAGCACCTACTCGACTTCCCGCGTCGAGATCCAGGCTTTGCACGTGTTCTGGTGCTTGCTCCAACACGAGAGTTAGCTTATCAGACCTACGATTTCGCTCAGTCGTTGTGTGAGGCTACAGGTCTAAAAGTGGGTGTTGTCACCGGCGGCATTAACTATGGTAGCCACAGAGGTATTTTTGAGAAGAACAACGATATTTTGATTTCAACGCCGGGCCGGCTATTAGAGTACATGGATGCAGAGTCGTTCCACTGTGAAAATGTTGAAATTTTGGTGTTGGACGAAGCCGACCGCATGCTCGACATGGGCTTCCGTGGTTTTATGTTACGCATCGCTGAAGAGTCAAGAAATCGTAAGCAATCCATGTTGTTCTCTGCAACGCTGGAAGGGCGAGGCATTATTGAGTTTTCACAACAAGTCTTGACGGAAGCGGCGCGAATTGAGGCGGATGCTCCGCGCAGAGAACGCGGGAAAATTGTAGAGTGGACCCATTTAGCTGACTCTGCTGACCACAAATTTCAGTTGTTAATGCACTATCTGCAGCTTGAAGAAGTACAAAAGTCTATCGTGTTTGTGAAAACTCGTGAAAAGCTAGAGCTTTTGGTCAATCGTTTACAGAGTGAAGGTATTTACGCTGGTTACTTGCAAGGTGATATGCATCAAGACAAGCGTATGAAAGCTGTTGAAAAAATGAAATCTGGCCGCACAAAAGTGTTAGTGGCGACTGATGTTGCAGCTCGCGGATTAGATATCGCTGATGTTACTCACGTATTTAACTACGATATGCCGCGCACTGCAGACGTATATGTTCACCGCATTGGTCGCACGGCGCGAGCCGGTGCTAAAGGTTTTGCGGTAAGTTTTATCGAAGCGCACGACGTTGCTATTAGCAAGAAAATTGAACGATATACCAGCCAGGTGTTCAAACATAGAAAGATTAAAGGGCTTGAGCCAAAACACAAAGAAGCTAAAGTTCCGGTGAAGAAAAAGCCGCACAAGAAAAAACTAGCGAAGGCGCAAGCGAAGAAGAAATCGAAAAAGTAGGTGTTATGTCGCAGATAATACGAATCGGAAAGTCGTTTGCATACGCATTTTGGATCTTATTTTTAGTGATGGGGGTTTATGTGTTTGATGGTTTTTTGAGCCAAAAACACAATCCTAATCAATCACCTGATACTTATGCCGTTGGCAACGAACAGGTACTAGTGTTGAAGCAAAACCGGATGGGGCATTATGTCGCCTCTGGTTTTATCAACAATTATCCTGTGACTTTTCTGCTAGATACTGGCGCGACAAACGTGGCGATACCCAAGCACGTTGCTGATGCTATCGGCTTGCCCTATGGTGCGCCCTTTAGAGCAAATACGGCGAACGGCATCGCTACTGGTTATCGCACTGAAATCGACAGCTTAGCGATCTCTGACTTTCAGTTTGGTCGAGTTTCTGCGTCGATTCTACCAGGTATGAAAGACGATGAGATTTTGCTTGGTATGAGCGCCCTCAAACGCGTTGAATTCACTCAGCGCGGAGACACATTAACCCTAAAATCCATGTTCTAATTAGAGACATTATTTAAATGCACCAAGACCTTATTCCTCAACAAGTTAAACAAGCTTTATACGAAGATCTTAATGGAGATTCGGCGACACTTGATATCACTGCACAATTGATTCCGGCTGAGCAAATGGCTTCGGGCCGCGTGATCACTCGTGAAAAGGCGGTTATCTGTGGTGTAGAATGGGTTAACGAAACCATGGCACAAGTCGACAGCAATATAGCGGTTGATTGGCAAGTAGCAGATGGCGACCACGTTGTTGAAAATACGGTTTTATTCACTTTCAAAGGGCCAGCTCGCGGTATATTAACGGCAGAGCGGACCGCATTAAATTTTTTGCAGACCTTGTCTGCGACCGCGACTAGCACGGCCGACTACGTTGCCAAGGTTGAGGCTTTAGGCAGCACAACTAAGATACTCGACACTCGAAAAACTCTGCCTGGATTACGCTACGCACAGAAGTACGCGGTAAAATGCGGTGGCGGCGAAAACCATCGTATCGGTTTATTTGACGCTTACTTAATCAAAGAAAATCATATTCAGGCGGCTGGCGGAATCAATAATGCCGTGAGCAAAGCAAAATCCTTGCATCCGAACGCCAAAGTCGAAGTAGAAGTAGAGAGTCTAGAAGAACTGCAACAGGCGATGACGGCGGGCGCTGATATCGTCATGCTCGATAATTTCACCGTGGCAATGACTGCCGAGGCAAAAGCGCTAGCGGGTGACCAATTAAAACTCGAAGCGTCAGGAAACATGGATGGTGAGAAATTCAAAGAGTACGCTAAGTTAAACGTGGATTACATTTCCATTGGCGGGCTTACAAAACACATCAAAGCCATCGACTTATCGATGCGATTTGATGACTAACCAATATTTAGGTTGTTCATAACACACTCAAAGTTAAGTCAAAAAATAATCAGTTTTTTTTTGGCAAAAATTGTAACAGTGTCAATACTTACTTTGTTCATGTAGCTATATGTCAGAAAGTTGAATGGATTTTTCTGCATTGAATCAGGCTGTTTGCGAGCTGATTCCACTAGACAAAATGGCAGTAGGTTACGGGCATAACTTCATTACAATTACTAGGAGTGTGAATATGACTAACCGTCAACAACTAGGTTTTACACTGATAGAACTGATGATTGTTATCGCAATTATCGGCATTCTGGCCTCAGTGGCGGTCCCACAATACCAGACTTATACGTTAAGAACTGAATCAACAACAGCTTCAACGGCGGCGCTTCGCCCAATTAAGAACGCAGTTGAAGAGTTTGTCGCATTAAATGGTCAAAACCCAACATCCTGGGATGATCTTGAACAAGGTGTCGGTTTTGTAGACCCAAGTGGTGATGAGTTCACCAATACCACAGTCGTAGCTGGGTCGATGTTTACGACAGCAGCTTTAGGAGATGGTGGTACCGATCCTTTAACGGTGACAATGACGTTTGAATCCGACAACGGCGCGCCTGCATCGTTTGATGGCTTGAATGTTGTGTTTACCGCAACGGTAAACGCTGACAACGGTTCGGTTGCATGGACAGTGACAGGTTCGATTCCAAACAACGTTCTCCCAAGACTCTAATTTAATAGATTTTTCGTTGAAAGAAGGTGGCATTTGCCACCTTTTTTGGTTTTTGGTGCTAACTTTGTAATAGGCGTTTTTTTATGCGCATGTTCAAGAACATAGATGCGAGCCCCAGCAACTTCAGGAAGATTTAACTATTAATATGTCAACATCGTTCAACGGTGCACTCGTCCGGCAATTATTGAGTCACCAGCTTATCTCTGATGAAGCAGTGGACAAACTCAGAGCAAATGGCAGTCAATATCATTCAACGGCAGAGGCGTTAGTGAAAGAAGACGTGTTATCGTCTGAGAATCTCGTACTATTTGCCAGCCAGCGCTTTGGTGTACCTCGTATTGATATTGCTCAGTTCGATTTGAGCCAAATCCCCGAAGAAGTTAAAAATGAAAAACTGATCACAAAACATCAGGTCCTGCCATTAGGTAAAAGCGGCCGCACATTATATCTAGCCACTGGCGACCCTTCAGATTTAGCGGCACAGGAAGACTTTGAATTTAATACCGGACTGCAGACTGAGTTTGTGGTTTGTGATCCGGTGGCGCTACACGATGCCATTCATACGGCGTTCTCCGCGTTAGAAGACAGTCTAGATGTCGACGATGGTGACATGCTTGAATTGGCCGACTTGGAAACTGAGTCGACGGAACCAGAACAAGACGACAGCGGCGATGGCAAAGATGATGCGCCTATCGTCGTTTATATTAACAAGATTTTAATGGACGCAATTCGCAAAGGCGCATCGGATTTGCACTTCGAACCCTACGAGAAAGAATATCGAATTCGCTTTCGTATAGATGGCATATTGACCGAAATCGCGAAGCCGCCATCGGCGCTTTCCGGCAGAATGGCCGCTCGGATTAAGGTTATTTCGAATCTTGATATCGCCGAGAAGCGTAAGCCACAAGATGGCCGGATTAAACTGAAGATATCCGCCAAAAAATCCATCGACTTCCGTGTCAGTACCTTGCCAACCATCTGGGGCGAGAAAATTGTAATGCGTATCTTAGACTCTTCGAGCGCTATGCTCGGGATTGACGTCTTAGGGTACGAAGATGAGCAAAAGGAGTTGTATCTGGCAGCGCTTGCGCAGCCGCAGGGCATGATCTTAGTCACTGGCCCGACGGGCTCAGGTAAAACGGTTTCTCTGTATACCGGTCTCAACATATTAAATACGGCAGAACGCAATATTTCAACAGCTGAAGATCCAGTTGAGATTAACTTATCCGGGATAAATCAGGTTCAAATGAACCCTAAAGCCGGATTGGATTTTGCGTCTGCATTGAGGGCTTTTTTACGCCAAGATCCGGATATCGTTATGGTGGGGGAAATACGGGATTTAGAAACCGCTGAGATATCGATCAAAGCGGCGCAAACCGGTCACTTGGTGTTATCAACTCTGCACACTAATTCTGCGGCAGAAACTTTGACTCGTCTCGCTAATATGGGCGTCCCCTCCTACAACATCGCCAGCAGTGTTTCGTTGATAATCGCCCAACGTTTGGCCCGCCGTTTGTGTAATCGTTGTAAAGAGCCAGAAACTGAGCTCCCACATGAAGAGTTACTTGCACAAGGCTTTACTGAGCAGCAAATTGGCTCAATGACCCTTTGTAAACCCGTTGGCTGCTCTGAATGTACGGGCGGCTATAAGGGGCGAGTGGGCATCTATGAAGTTATGAAGCTTAGCGAAGCGATGAAATCCATCATCATGGAGGGAGGTAATTCTCTCGATATTGCGCGCCAAGCGGAAAAAGAAGGAATGAACGACTTACGCAAATCTGGCTTGCTCAAAGCGGCCAATGGCATCACCAGTTTATCGGAAGTTAACCGAGTGACTCAGTCGTAATAGGATTAAGCTATGGCAGAGGATAAGAGTAACAAAGTCATAAAAAAACAAGTCGCCTTCACTTACGAGGGGCTTAATCGCCGTGGTGGTAAGATCAAAGGCGAAGTTTACGCTGGGTCGCCGACGGAAGCGAAAGGCAACTTAAAGCGCCAAGGAATCACCCCAACAAAAGTCAAAAAGAAACCTCAACCTTTGTTTGGCAGTGGCGGCAAGCCTGTCGATAGTAAGGATATTGCGGTTTTTACTCGTCAAGTGGCAACTATGCTGACGGCCGGGGTACCCCTAGTTCAGGCACTTGATATGATTGCAAAAGGCGCAGAAAAGCAGTCAATGTCTAAGTTGGTTCAAGACGTTTTAAGTCAAGTACAAGCGGGATCTACCATTGCAGATGCGCTGAGGACACAGCCCAAGTACTTCGACGATCTGTATTGTGACTTGGTTGAATCGGGAGAAAAATCCGGCGCATTGGACAATATTTTTGACCGTATTGCTTTGTACAAAGAAAAGTCAGAAGCGCTAAAGTCGAAGATCAAAAAAGCCATGACCTACCCCGCGGCGATATTGCTCATTTCTTTTGTCGTGGTTGGCATTTTGCTGGTCAAGGTTATCCCTAGCTTCGAAGGGATTTTTTCCAGTTTTGGCGCAGAGTTACCGGCGCCCACTCAAGCGGCGATCGCAGCGTCTGAAGTGGCGCAAGTCTACTGGCCCCACGCGGTCGTGCTAATGGCTGCAGGCTTTTACTTGTTTAAACGAGCGCTGAACAATAACCAGCGGTTCGCTGATACCGTCGATGCCTTGTTGTTAAAAGCGCCTGTGATGGGGAATATCGTTAATAAGGGCGCGATTGCTCGTTACGCTCGAACCTTATCTACTACGTTCGCCGCGGGGGTGCCTTTGCATGAAGCGCTGAAGTCAGCGGCTGGCGCATCGGGCAATGCGGTGTATAAACGAGCGATAAATGAAATAAAAGCCGATGTCTCTGCTGGTAATATGATGCACATTGCTATGCGAGCCACTAACCTCTTTCCTGATATGGTTACGCAAATGGTCTCGATTGGTGAAGAGTCTGGCGCACTGGATACCATGCTAGAGCGGGTGGCAAAAGTCTATGAACAGGAAGTTGACGACGCCGTCGATGGCATTACGGCATTGATTGAACCTTTTATCATGGTGTTTTTAGGACTGGTCATTGGTGGGCTAATCGTTGTAATGTATCTGCCAATATTCCAAATGGGTAACGCGGTTTAATCCTATCTCTATGTTTGATCAGTTTTTTATTCAACTGGAGCACTCTCCAGTTTTTCTAATGTCTACCGTCTTCATTCTTTCACTGATGGTCGGAAGTTTTCTCAATGTTGTGATTTATCGTTTGCCCATAATGATGGAAAACGAGTGGAAATGTGATTGTCGCGAGTTGTTGGCAGATGAACTCAAAAATAAAAAGGCTTCTGCAGAGCTGTCTAACCGAGAAGCACAATTTAATCTCGCTAAGCCAGACTCACACTGTCCTCAATGTAAGAGCAAAGTAAAACCTTGGCAGAACATTCCGGTATTGAGCTATCTGCTGTTAAAAGGCAAGTGCGGTGAGTGCGGCGAGAAGATATCCCTGCGCTATCCAGCGATTGAGTTATTGACTGGTCTTGCGTCATTGGTCGTTGCGCACAAGTTCGGTTATTCTGCACAAACACTGGTCCTAGTGCCGTTAACTTGGATGTTTGTTGCACTGATCTTCATCGACATTGATCATATGTTGTTGCCCGACCAAATTACTTATCCTGCGCTTTGGTTGGTGTTATTAGCATCCGTTTGGGGCGTTTTTTTACCTGCCGCAGATACCATCATTGGCGCTGTGGTCGGCTATTTGTGTCTTTGGGTTGTGTACTGGGCGTTTAAGTTACTCACGGGTAAAGAAGGCATGGGACACGGCGATTTTAAATTATTAGCCGTGGTGGGGGCTGTTGTCGGCTGGATAAAACTGCCTATGGTGGTCCTGATGTCATCAGCAGTGGGCGCGGTAATAGGTATTTCAATGATGGCTTTCTCAAAAGCGAACCGTGGTACTCAGATTCCGTTTGGCCCCTACATTGCAATAGCCGGTTGGATAGCCATGTTGTGGGGAGACGACATCTTAGCTTGGTACTTAAGGTAGTTGCTCGTGATGGAATACAGAAAACTCATCATTGGTGTCACCGGTGGTATCGGCTCTGGCAAGACCGCTGCGACAAACGAATTCGAGCGCTTGGGAATTACGGTTATAGATGCAGACATTGTTGCTCGTGAAGTTGTTGAACCTGGACAACCTGCTTTAGCCAGTATTGTGGAACATTTTGGTGACAACATTTTAGAAAATGATGTTTTAAACCGAGCGAAATTGAGAGACATCATTTTTACTGATCCTGCGCAAAAATTGGCGTTAAACAAGATAATGCACCCGGCTATTCGCGATGCGCTTGTTAAGCAGCTAGAAAGTGCCGATTCGGTTTATGTGTTGTTGTCCGCGCCACTGTTGTTTGAAAACGGATTAGACAAGTACACTCAGCGAAACTTGGTAGTAGACGTACCGGAAGCGGTGCAAATGCAACGAGCGAGCATGCGAGACGGCGTGGAACAGCAGCAGATTAGGGCGATTATTGCAGCGCAAATGCCACGTGACGAAAGGCTTGCTCGAGCTGATGACGTTATTGTGAATACTGGCTCGCTCGATGCTTTGCATCTGAAAGTGCAAGAACTGCATGACAAATATTTGATTCTAAGCAGTAAAAGTTGATAACAAGGCGTTTTTTTGGTCAAAGGAGTGTCAATTTATTTCGTTATGTGTTTAAACTATCAACGAAATCGATTTGCTCTAAATAATAAGAATAATAATGAACTTTGTTGTATACGAACATCCA
This sequence comes from Alteromonadaceae bacterium, assembly GCA_964229075.1. Taxonomy (GTDB): domain Bacteria; phylum Pseudomonadota; class Gammaproteobacteria; order Enterobacterales; family Alteromonadaceae; genus Psychrosphaera. The sequence continues at coordinate 14,675 of CAXRBI010000010.1, forward strand.
CTGAATCAAAAAGTTCGCGTGTTAATGCGCCTGGAGTTGCTGTTTTGGCAACTTGAACAATATCAAGATGTTACCTATTCAGCCAATATTTATCCTTTCTTTAAGTCCATTTATGATTGCATTGAAGTCCTTGAACGTAACGATGTTCGAGGAACATTGACTTATTATCTAGATCTTCTCGAAAAAAGCATGATTCGCTGGTCACAGCATCCAGAGGTTGAAAACCATTCACTGCAAGAAAAGCTGAAGCAAGCGGTCAGTTTGCAAAATCAAATCAATACAATGACTAAAGCCTGTCAGCAACTAAAAGACGATAAGTTCTTAGCCAGTTTGCGCCAGCGTTTTGGCATTGCTGGTGGTATTTGTGATTTCGATTTGCCACAGTTACATTTTTGGCGACAAAAAACAGAAGCAGAACGCGCATTAGACGTAGAAGGGTGGTTAGAGGTTTTAGCGCCATTGAAGAAGTCTCTCGATTTTTCTTTGTTGTTTTTACGCGAATCAAACAAATTCGTACCACAAGTAGCTGAAGACGGTTTTTTCCAAGACAGTTGCTCTGAGTCTGCATCGTTGCTGCGGGTAAGGTACGATATGTCGCTAGGTCATTTTCCAATGGTCAGTGGCAGTAATCGCCGTTTTTCAATCAGCTTTATGCGTCCAGATAAATGTTCAGTCAAAACCACGGTTGATGATACAATCCCCTTCGAACTAGCCACTTGTTAATATCGAAGAATGTTATGCCTACTGTTGTAAATTGTCCTACATGCGAAACTGAAGTTGTTTGGTCACCTGAGTCCGAATTCCGTCCATTTTGCAGCAAGCGCTGTCAGCTCATTGACCTAGGTGAATGGGCAAATGAAAGTAACCGCATAGCGGAATCTCCTCAAGCCTCGAGTTTATCTGAAGTCGATTTAGATAGAATTGAAAGCATGATCACGCAACAAGACAACGATTTCTTTAAATAGAAATGTACCCCATTTCAAACAACGTCAGTCTATTAGAAACTGACTTTGAATTGTCAGCCATTCGCGCACAAGGGGCGGGTGGACAAAACGTCAATAAAGTTTCTTCTGCCATACATCTGCGTTTTGATGTTGCCGCTTCTTCACTGCCGGAATTCTACAAAGAAAGGCTACTTGCATTAAAAGATAAACGCCTCACCAAAGATGGCGTTATCGTTATCAAAGCGCAGCAGTTTCGAACCCAAGAGCAAAACAAAGACGATGCTATTGCCCGTTTGGTAGAGCTGATTCAAAGTGTCGCTCGGGTGGAAAAAGTGCGCCGCGCAACCAGACCAACTCGAGCTTCAAAGGTGCGACGCATGGATAGCAAGAGCAAACGAGGGCAAGTGAAAAAAATGCGAGGTAAAGTGGACTTTTAGTCCCAGCATCTTTCAAGTGATTGGTTGTTTTCTTACAGACAATCATGGACAAATCAGAACACCCTCATTACTGTTCAATAAGTGAACAATTTGTTTCGAGAAAGGGACTTTCTATAGAGACCGTAGGGGCCCGAATGAAACATGGCTGGGGGATAATACTGTTGTTGTTGGCGTGGACGTCTGTTCCTGCGCTAGCAGACACATTGCACATCAATGTCTATGATGGCCACCGCGATTACCTGCTTCATTCTCTTTCCTACAGTACGGCTTGGGATATTGTAAGAAAAGCCGCTGCGGTTCAGAACATAACTATTGAAGCCCATGAAGCACCATGGATACGATCAATTACCTTTTTACGCAAATCCAAAGGGGTTAATGCCGTGTTTGGCGCAATGTCATCTAGTAAGCGTCGTCAATGGAGCCAGTTTTCAGCGCCTTTGGCGGTGGAGCACATTGCTGCTTACACCAATGTTGATAAGGCAATTGATTCATTCTCTGAATTAATGGAGCGAAAATTTGACCTCAACATCGGTGTGACCAAAGGCTCAATCCATCAAGACATCGCTAAACAGTTGGGCTTTCAATACGTAATAACCTTTACTAAACGCGAGTCCATGTTTGAGATGTTAAAACATCGAAAAATAGATGTGCTGATATACACCCACGCATTGACGAATTTCTACTGCGCTAAAGTCTTTAACGTTGATGACAAGGATTGCGTTAAGCAAATAGGCCAACCAATTGAAAATTCAACAATTCATTTTATGTATCGAGGTGAGCATGACAAAACATCAGCCCTTGCCCAAAGAATAAATGCGGGCGTAACAGAGCTTTACGTTAACGGCGAAATTGCTCGCCTGTTTTCCGAAAAAGGTTACAGAAAAGCGGATTATAATTTTTGGCAAATCCGTTTTCTCAAGTGGAAAAATTCAGAGACCAATACCAATTAATTCTGTTTTACTTGGTTATCGCGTCGCCAGAATCTGACATGATGGATGTCTCTTTCCCAGAGCGCGGCTGGGTTCCAGAAATACCCTTGTGGAAATTGCTTCGAGTAATACTCTGGCCCAAAGTCGCTGTTCTTGCGAGCAACTTCGTTGTTAACTAAATACTCCCTCGAAACCTCAACTTGGGTATGATCGTCAAATTGCAACTGACGACGAGTGAGCTGTTTAACGATGGCATTACTTGGTTTCGTTGGATTCAAACCAATTACAACCCCCCGTTCGGGAACATGAGTCTCTTTGGAAATAAAGAAAACTCCTGTGCCTAACGGGTAACGTCCTACCATTTTCTTAAACTCTTCGCTGTAGGGCTGGTAAATGACGCCTTTTTCAATACCGCTGTTGAGAATGTCGTATGCTTTATACATCAGCAGGTATTCGTGTTTTGGCTTGGTCGACAGCATGAAAGATGAATAAATCATCGGGATACGGATGAGGTTCCCCATTGGGTGCTGACTGTTAGTGAAGTGTTTTAACAAATCTTCGGTCAGTTCGAACTTGACCATATCCTCTGCGAAACTTTCGTTGTCTTCTTCATTTGGTCTGCCTAGACCATATTCGAAGTAGTTAAGCGTGTTATCGTAAATAATCTTCACCAACTTTTTACGGGTTGGTTCATCCAATAATCGATAGCGATTGCCTCTGAAGATTCGTTCTGCATCTAAGCTGTAGCTGCCAATATGGTGGATGAGAGCGGCCTGAACTATAGGGATTAACACCGAGTTCTTAAATTCTTTGAGCATCATTGGCTCTGGTTCAAGTTGCTTCGGGTTGTCTTCCGCAGGGATCATAATGGGTTTGCGCGACACTATGTATTCGTTGTCTATTAAGTCTTCATCAAGCAGCTTCATCAGCAATCGGATGACCATGCCAGCGATATACAATGGCTTGTTTTTTTCGTTGTTTGGACAACGAGTGTGGTCGCTTTCAAGCGGCGCACGAAGAATGATGGTGGCGAGGTATTTATTCGCGTCTTTTTCTTTGATGGTTGCGTTGATGATGGTTGAGGCGATTTTATCGAGCATCTTACGTCGCTGGTCGAAACCTTTAATCACTTTGGGCTTGATCTCTCGAAGATCAAATTCATTTTTTTCCCGTACTTTCATTAGCTCGTTAATGTATGTTTCGCAGTCGGGCTGATCTTTGATGTTTGGGTAAACGCCGTGTTTTTCTTTGTAGTTATTAATGGTCGCTAATTGCCCATCAACTTCGTCTATTTTCGCGGTTTTTTTTGCATAAACGCCGTATAAGCCATCGTATTCCTTGAAGAATTTGATCGCATCTTCAAGAAAATCTAGATACTGACTTCGCAGTTCTTTTAGCAAATCCGTTATGAATAGCGCTTGGGACATTAATATTCCTTGTAAAAAACCATTAATATTAGATGGTTAAGATGAACATTCATTATAGAGACTGAGCTCAAAATCGGCCACTCATTATAGTGTGAAAGGAAAATAAAGTAATAAGGTGCTTCCCCATATTTTTTTTCGAAAAACTCGCGTATAATGCGCGGCCAAATTTGAGCGGTATGCTCAGATACCTTTTTTTATTAAACTATTGGAGTTTTAAACATGGCTTTAGAGCGTACTTTTTCAATCATCAAGCCTGATGCAGTAGCTAAAAACGTTATCGGCGCTATCTACAACCGTTTCGAATCTGCTGGTCTTCGCATCGTTGCTTCTAAGATGGTTCACCTTTCTCAAGAACAAGCTGAAGGTTTCTACGCTGAACACAAAGAGCGTCCTTTCTTCGGTGCATTGGTTTCATTCATGACTTCTGGTCCAGTTATGGTTCAGGTTTTAGAAGGCGAAAACGCAGTTCTTAAAAACCGTGAAATCATGGGTGCTACTAACCCTGCTGAAGCACTAGCTGGTACTTTACGTGCTGACTATGCTGAGTCTATCGACGAAAATGCCGTTCACGGTTCTGACGCTCCTGAATCTGCTGCACGTGAAATCGCATACTTCTTCTCTGACGACGAGCTTTGCGCACGCACTCGCTAATCGCATAGAATGAATAATGAAGGGACTTAAGGCTAACTTAAGTCCCTTTATTTTATCTGTTTGTTTTTCCCATAAGCCTTAAAACTAGGGGTTATCGTAAAGACAAATGTACGCGTGTAACAACGCATCCGATAAACGATATAAGATACAGAGGTAGTCATGTCTGCAGAAACTGTTGCACCTGAAATCCAATCTGAAAAGAAAATCAATCTATTAGATTTTGACCGTCAATCACTCCGCACATTCTTCATTGATGAATTGAATGAAAAACCGTTCCGTGCTGATCAAGCAATGAAATGGATCTATCAATACGGTCAAATCGACTTCAATGAGTGGACCAATTTTTCCAAGAAGTTGCGTGAGAAGTTAATTCGCAAATGTGAAGTTCGCGCGCCAGAGATTTCAGTGCGCCAAGAGTCTTCCGATGGCACCATCAAATACGCCATGATTCTCGAGGGCGGCCAAGAAGTCGAAGCGGTGTGGATTCCAGATGGCGATCGCAAGACTTTATGTGTTTCCTCGCAGGTTGGGTGTGCGCTTGAGTGTACTTTCTGCTCTACCGCCCAACAGGGTTTCAACCGAAACTTAAAAGTTGGTGAAATCATTGGTCAGGTTTGGCGTGTAGTTCAAGACATCGGCTGGAACGGTCTATCGACCAATAGAGCGGTGACTAACGTGGTCATGATGGGTATGGGTGAGCCTTTGCTTAACGTTAACAACGTGGTTCCAGCGATGGAATTGATGATGGACGACTTTGCGTTTGGTTTGTCAAAACGACGGGTGACGATTTCCACCTCTGGCGTTGTCCCAGCCCTAGATTTGTTAAAAGAAAAGATCGATGTTGCCTTGGCCATTTCATTGCACGCCCCAACGGATGAATTGCGCGACGAAATCGTACCAATAAACAAAAAGTACAACATTGAGACATTCCTTGCCGCCTGCCGTCGCTACATCGACGGCTCTACCGCCAATGAGAAAGTCACTATCGAGTATGTCATGCTCAATGGTGTAAATGACTCGATGGAACAAGCCCATCAACTGGCAAAAGTGCTGCGCGGAACGCCGTCAAAAATCAACCTTATCCCATGGAATCCGTTCCCAGGAGCTCCATACGAAAAGTCATCTAACTCAAGAATTGATAGATTTGCTAAAGTATTACAAGAGGAAGGTTATACTTGTATTGTCCGTCGTACCCGTGGAGATGATATTGACGCTGCCTGTGGTCAATTGGTCGGGGATGTTGTAGACCGCACTAAACGTATGTTGAAAAAACAGATGAAAGGTGAGGCAATATCAGTCAAAATGACCTAACGTCTGAATTTTAAACAATAAAAGAGTAAGACTATGGGACGATTGTTGATGATGCTTGTGAGCACTTGCTTGCTCACCGCTTGTGTTACGGAACAAACTTTTATCGATTCTAAGAAACAAGTGAGGAACTTGGAATTCGATAAATCGGAAGCATCAAAGACGCGTCTCATTTTAGGTCTCAGTTATCTAGAAAATGGTCGATACGAGCAAGCCAAGTTTAACTTAGAGAAAGCCTACGAATTTACCCCCAACCGCGCCGACGTAAACTATTCGCTGGGATATTATTATCAATTAGTAGGTGAAATGGACATCGCCGAAAAGTACTTCAAGAAAGCGGTCGAGCTCGAACCAAAGAATCCAGACACCCTAAACAATTACGGCACTTTCTTATGTAATTTGGGGCAAGTCGAAAAAGCCGAGTCGTATTTCAAACGAGCGATCTCAATTTCCAAATACACCCGCAGTGCTGAAAGTTATGAAAACATGGCGATTTGCGCACTGAACAACGACCAGTTTGCAAAAGCGGAACGCTATTACGAAACCTCATACAAACATAACCCAAGCCGTGCGAATAATGTGCTTTCTTTGGCCGGGGTAAAATATGCCTCAGGGGATTTGGTTTCGGCGTTGGATTTTTATGGTCGTTACTTGCGCTTGAACAGTGTCAGTCCTAGAGGCTTGTTATTGGGTTACATCATCGAGTCGAAACGTGGACGTTTGTCTCAAGCCAATAAATACGCCAACCAGCTTAGAGTGACATTTGGCAATAGCCGAGAAGCTTTGTACTTGTCGACCGGGAAAGTTGCCATGTCTGAGTTTGAAGCATTGCGACTAAAAATTCGTAATCACTCTGTAAACTCTGAGAACGGCGCGCCGCAGATCCGAATTGTTAAAAAGCCTGAAAATAAACGCAGTCGCCGAGTCAACGAATCCAGCAGTTTGGCCCAAACCGGAATGATTGGCGCAGGTGCGCTATCAGAAGCCACAAGAACCGCTAAAACAACGGCTCAGCTATCTGCGGAGTTAAAGAAGAAAGTAGCGATGTTCGCGGCGCCGTTAACGGATTCCGAAACCATTGAGTTTTCATCCAAGGTGGAGACCCATAAAGCATTACCTGTTGATGACCCGTTGCCACAAGAGCAAGTTAAAATGAATGAGATTGAAGTACAAAATCTCGTTAATGACCGAGCGGAGGCTGAACGTAATCGCACATTCTTAGAAATTGACAATGATCCATTAGTTGTTCCGACTTACGTGGTTGAAGAAGGCGACAACTTATATCGAGTATCGGTAAGATTTAATGTTCAGATCGCCAGTTTAATGAAATGGAATCAGTTGAAAAAAGAAGAGTTGGTGTCGGGACAAATCCTCTTTGTCGCAAACCCGGTGACGCAATTGACGGTCGCAAGTGATGTGCGATTGTCGCAGTTAGCCAAACAACAAAAAGTGACGCTGTCTGCACTAATGCGTTGGAATGAAGTGGAATCCGATGGCTGGGTCAACCGTGGAGTTGTGGTTAATTTAGTCGATCCACAGCGTTACCAAACCATGGTCGATATGATAAATCAAACAGGTCAGCGCATACCGGTATTGACGCCCGCTCAGAAAGCGGTAGCCTTGCCGATGCACCTGGTCAAAGAAAATGAATTTTTATATAACATTTCGACCAAATACAATATTAAAATAAGCGCTTTAATTAAATGGAATGATTTAGCGTCTGAAACGGATATTCAAGTTGGCCAGAGACTGTTTTTGACCAACCCTGATATTTATTATCACGTAAAACAACAACAAAAATTATCGGATGTAGCGAACCAGTTGAACATTGCCTTGTCAGACTTAATGGCGTGGAATAATTTGGCCGAGGACGGCGTGTTACTGGTTGGAACTAGGCTACTCAAAGTGAATGCGGAGCGCTATCAATAATGACTGAACAAATGAAGTCTGAGCAAGCACCTGAAGCGAGTTTGTCGACAGGACAAATTTTGAGCCAGGCGAGGCAAGCTCAAGGTCTTTCAGTAGAAGAACTTGCGGAACTGATTCGAGTTCCTCAAGACGTAATCGAAGCCATCGAAAAAGACAAAGTCCCAAAGAATCTGCCTGAAACATTTATTCGTGGCTACATACGTTCTTATGCCAAAAAAGTAGGTGTAGAAGAGGAGCAAGTGCTTTCCTCAGTCGTCACCACCGCTGCATATGAAAAGGTGGACAGAGGCCCTAGCCAAATGCAGTCGTTTTCTCGTCGTACGAAACGAAAGGCGTTTGAGCGTAGGTTGGTACTTACTACCTGGGTAATAGGCGGAGCTTTAGCCGTATCGCTTGGTATTTGGTGGTACCAGGAAAAGGGGGCGGATTTCGCTCCTTTAGCAGGTTTTAGTCAGTCAGAACAGGCCACAGAGGCTGTCCCGAAGGAAGAAGTGCCGGTAAATGACATCGAATTGAACACTGTTGATGGCGCGGTTAATTCTGATACCGGCAATACGATTGCGGAGGTTGAAGAGCAAACGGCAGTAAGTAGCGAGCAAAACTCTGACGTTGAATCACCTGTGCAGGCTTTGTCAGTAGATAGCCCCGCAGTTGAAACCGAAACTGCGATGGACAACGATTTGGCTGACGCTTCACAAGCGCAACAAGCCGTTGAACAGGTTGTTACAGAAAATGCTGATACCACGGCTGTGAACCAAGCGCCTGTGGTACTGACGCAAGAACAGACCGCGTTGCTCGCCGATACTGGCGAAGTTGATGAAGAAGGCTTCATTCAGGTCGAGATGCGATTTGAAAATGATTGTTGGGTCGAAGTATATGACGTCAATGAAGAGCGCATTGCTATCGGCAACAAGCCCGCTGGATATCTAATGACGTTGAACGCACAAGGGCCGTTCAACGTATTATTAGGAAACCCTGTGGGGGTATCAATCTGGGTTAATGGTAAGGAGTTTGATACTTCGAGTCTGCGTCGTAATCGAGTCGCTCGATTTGAGCTAGACGTGGTCGAGGATCTTGAGCCAGTTGCAGTACAATAGATTTGATAGGTAGAGAAAATGTTTGGTGAAAATCCAATTAAGCGTAGAAAGTCCACGCAAATCATGGTGGGAAACGTTCCGGTTGGAGGTGATGCTCCGATTGCCGTCCAGTCGATGACAAATACCCGGACAACGGATGTTGATGCGACGGTTGCGCAAATTGAAGCAATACAGAATGCAGGCGCCGACATTGTGCGGGTTTCTGTGCCAACAATGGAAGCGGCAGAAGCATTTAAAGAAATTAAACAGCGAGTTTCAATACCGCTGGTGGCCGATATTCACTTTGATTACCGCATCGCCCTAAAGGTGGCTGAGTACGGCGTCGATTGTTTGCGTATTAACCCGGGCAACATCGGCAATGAAGAACGCATTAAGGCAGTGATTGACGTTGCCAAAGAGAAGAAAATTCCGATTCGCATCGGTGTAAATGGCGGATCTCTTGAAAAAGACATCCAAGAGAAATATCACGAGCCAACACCTGAAGCCTTAGTTGAATCCGCGATGCGACACGTGGAAATTTTACGTCGTCATGACTTCGAAAACTTCAAAGTCAGTGTTAAAGCCTCCGACGTTCATTTAGCCGTCGGTGCTTATCGTTTGCTTGCCGAGAAAATTGAGCAACCTTTGCATTTAGGTATCACTGAAGCGGGTGGTTTCCGTGCCGGAGCAGTGAAATCTGCAGTCGGTTTAGGCATGTTGCTAGCAGAAGGTATTGGAGATACGTTACGAATCTCACTCGCCGCCGACCCAGTTGAAGAAGTCAAAGTCGGTTTTGATATTTTAAAGTCACTGGGAATTCGTTCACGCGGCATTAACTTTATTGCATGCCCTAGTTGCTCTCGACAGGAATTCGATGTTGTTAACACCATGAACCAACTCGAAGAACGTCTAGAAGACGTGGTTGAGCCAATTACCGTTTCCGTCATTGGGTGTGTGGTAAATGGCCCAGGTGAAGCCCTGGTTTCCGACCTAGGCTTAGCCGGGGCGAATAAACGCAGTGGTTTTTATCTCAACGGTCAACGCCAGAAGAAGCGAATCAACAACGACAACATAGTTGAGGAGCTAGAATCAGAGATTCGCGAATTTATAGCGAACCAGATTCCTGCAACTAATGTAGATTAAATAAGACGCCGATTTATCGGCGTTTTTTGATCTTAGCCCTTGAAGCACAAGGCTTCCCCGACTAATCTAAAATACATAATAAAATCAACTAACTTTATCTATGTTTTCTGACACTAACGACACTGAAAAAGCCGCGAACAACGGCTCTAATAATTCCCCTTCTGATGATGCATCGAATACCGCAGAACAAACTGAATCGGCGATGGACTCACTAGCACCTACGGAACTGCTTCGGGACGAAATAGACCAAGTGCAAAAGGTATACGACATTATCATCGAGTTTTTTGCCAACTATACATTCCAGTTGATTGGCGCGGTGATTATTTTTCTTATTGGTTATTACGTTGCAGGCAAAGTAGGTAATGCAGTACTGAGGGTTTGTGAGAAAAACAAACTCGACATAACCTTGAGCCGATTTATTTCCAATACCTCGAAAATGTTAGTTGTGGTTTTAGTGACTATTATTTCGTTGGGCAAACTGGGTATCAGCGTTACGCCATTTATTGCGACAATCGGTGCCTTGTCTTTGGGTGCGGGTTTGGCACTTCAAGGTTTGCTAGCAAATTACGCGGCGGGCTTTAACATTATCTTAATCCGACCATTTGTCGTTGGAGATACGATTACAGTCCAAGGAGTCACTGGTATTGTCCGAGAGGTGTTGCTGGCTTACACCATTTTGACCGACGAAGACGACGTTGAAATCATGATCCCAAACAAACATATTGTGGGTGAAGTATTGCACAACTCAAAAGAAAATAGCTTGCTGGAGTTGTGCGTAGGGATCGATTACAGCCATAACCCAAACCATGTGGTTGAGCTGATAAAAACAAAGTTAGAAAGTCTCGACTTTGTATCTAGTGAAAAAGCGCCATTGGTTGGTATTGACGAGTTTGCCGACAGCTCGATCAATATTGGCATTCGTTTTTGGACACCGACGGTGAACCTTTACGCGTCGAAATACGCGGCATATAAGGAAATTTATGATCTCCTCGATTCGAACAAGATTAAGATTCCATTCCCGCAACGCGATGTGCATCTGATATCCAACGAAAAAGCGAGTGCATAGAATGGGACGGCATGGTGTTTATACAAATGTTCATTACAAAGATCGTATCTTAAACACTGAGCCGCGCCACAATTTTAATGCCGAGGGGGTTCAGCGACTTGGCCAAGTGGTGCAATCGCATGTGCCATCCAATGAGAGCTGATGCCTGTTTGAACGGCCGGGAACTATGGCTGCACTGACACCCGAGGCCACTGAGGCATTGGCAGATGTCTACGCATCGTTAGAAGCATTTGGCTGTGTTGCCATTGCTGTAGAGGTTCCTGAGGTTTTCGCTCACGGGCTGATCAAAAGGCTCGAACAACAATCTTCGCTGCCGATTAAGTGCAGCGAGGATGCCTCTGAATTAGAGCTGTTTCTTCAACAACATTTACCTGCCTAACCTTGTTAATTGTAAATTCATCGACAAGATGAAATTTCTGCTGGATTACTGCGTTCTTATAAGCAAATCAAAAATAAGGTAGTAACCCATGAAAAACTTACTGGCTTTGTTGTTAATAGCCGCAACGTCTTTATCTATTCACGCTAAATCATCAGGAAAGGGTATCGCTGAGTCGTCAGATTTAGTTTCACCAATATTACCGGGGATGACGGTTGCCAATACTTGTTTGCAAGACATTGATAAGAATAAGGTTTGCACTGATGAAATCTTTGCAGAACAACCGACAGTTTTGGTTGTTTACCGCGGAGGCTGGTGCCCGTACTGTAATGCTCAGCTAAACAGCTTGAAAAAGATTGAGAACAATCTGAAGGAGCTTGGCTATCAAATTATCGCTATGTCACCAGACTCAAACAAGAGTGTTAAAGAACAGCAAAAGCGTGAGAACTTAAGTTATACCTTGTTGACGGATAACGAAATGGCGTTATCACAAGAAATGGGCTTGGCCTTCTTCTTAGACAAGAAAACTGAAAAAATGTATCGCGATCGATTAGGTGTGCCGTTTGTTGATATCAATGGCGATGAGCGAGTTTCTTTACCTGTGCCGGCAGTCTACTTAATTGATAAAAACGCTATGGTGCATTTCCAATATGTTAATCCAAACTTCCGAGTGCGTTTAGATGAGCGCGTATTGTTAGTTGCTGCTCAACAAGCACTAAAAGCGATGAAAAAACCGAAGAGCTAGCTCTTGCTGCTATCATCAGTGACTCACTCCAATAGTGGTTATCTTGCACTAGAGTCGCGATGAAAATCAGAATAAAAAAAGCCCGACGAGTCGGGCTTTTTTGTTTGAGTAACGTCGGTAATTACTTGAGTTGGTCAAGTAATACCTGAACGGCTTTTTCAATCTGCTTATCCTGACCGTTAGCAGACGACTTAGGGTCGTTCTTCACTTTGTGGTCTGGTTCAGTTTGATTATTTTCTAAATACTCACCTTTGGTATTCTTCATACCGACCTGTGGTACACCAGCGCGGAAGTCTCCGGAGATACCGGTTTCCCACCAAACAGCGGTCATTGTACCTGGTACTGGCATGCCAACTATTTGGCCTAAGTCTAATTGATCGTAGGTGTAAGAGAACGCATGCGCATCACTGTAGTTGCCTTCATTAACAACTAACACCGACGGTTTGTTCCATTGATCCAACGGATCGCCGTGGTACTGGCGACCGCGTACGTGCATTGTAAAGTACTCTTCACCGCTCAATAGCTTAGCTAGGTCGTTGTGCAACCAACCACCACCGTTGAAACGCGTATCAACAACTACAGCGTCTTTGTCAAAGTGTTTACCCAACAAACGAGAGTAAACCGCTCGGAAGCTCGGGTCGTTCATGCCGCGAACGTGAACATACGCTAAGCGTCCACCAGAGAGTTTTTCAACAAGCGCTTCTCGAGAGGCAACCCAACGTTGATACAACAGGTTGGATTCATCGCGAGCTGATGTCGGTTTTACAACTTCATCAAAGGTTTCACCTGTGCTGTCTTGAAAAGTAAAACGAACGCGTTTATTGGCTTGGTGATTTAACAATTGATACAAGTTTTGTTGCGCAGTAAGTTGCACGCCATTGATTGCGGTTAACTTAACGCCTGCTTTTACTTTACTATCTGCGTAGTCAAATGGCCCTTTGTTTAGTACTTCAACAACTTCCAGCTTATTTTTGCTATCGTCTAATTTGAAGAACAAACCAAGGCGACCAGTGGCATCGTTAGTCATTTGTCGGGCCGGGCGATAAGACGAACCGATGTGAGAGGCGTTTAGTTCACCTGTCATCTCAGCAAACATGTTTGCAAAATCGCGGTTATGGCCAATTGAATCCAACTTCTGACGGTAGCTGTCACCCATTGCATCCCAATCAATACCGTGGAAATCATCACGGTAGAATTTATCTTTGATCACTCGCCAGCTATGGTCGAACATAAAGTCTCTTTCTTCAGATGCTTTAAGTTGCATGACTGGGCGCACGCTAACTGGTTTTAAACTGATCTTACTGCCCACTTTGCCTTGGCGCAGTGAGCCGTCGGCTAAGATATAGATATTCTTACCGTCCGGGCTGAATTGCATTGACGCTCTGCGCGCATTTAGCTTAGCAACTAGCTCAGTTTTACGATCGCGAATGGTATGGCGCCATAGGTCAAACCCTTTCTCAAATCGTGCTAGGTAATAAAGTTCTTTGGTGTCTTTGGTTAGGTAAGCGTCACCCAAAGTCGATGCGTGCAATGTTAGACGAACGGTCCGGCTTTCAATGTCATCCCACTCAATGTTAAGAGGTTGTTGCGACGCTTTATCTTCAGTTTTGCCATCAGCCTTTTCATCTGCTGGCTTGTCTTCGTCTTTCTTGTCCTTTTTGGCTTTGTCTTTTTTGCCTTGCAGCTCTTTGTGAAGGGCGTACTCCTCTTTTGACATACGGAATTTATCGTAACTGTCTTGAGTTAAGAAAGCGGCCATTACATCGGCTTTTCGACCCCAACTGCCATGGTCACGCATGCCATAGCGAGTACTCGCCCACAATACGGCGTTACCATCGGTATGCCAGCTCGGACCGTAATCACTGTAGCCCGACAAGCTCACGTCCATTGGTTCTGCTGAACCATCTGAAGGGAAGACACCGATATTGTTGATGAACAGGCGACTTCTAGGGGCAAAGCTCGCAGTCATCCAGTAGCTATCAGGTGCCCAAGCAAAAGTAATGTCGCCGTCAGCGTAGGAATAATTGTGCTGCTTCCCTAACGCTACGTTAACTTTCTTGGTTTCACGGTCAATGACTTGAACCTCGTCGCGAGCAGATAAAAACGCAACTTTTTTACCGTCTGGAGAATAGATTGGTTGAAAGCTGTCAGTATCTGCTACGTGGAGCGCTTGTTCTTTCAATACCGTTGCTGCAAAGAAGTACGGCTCATTGTCGTTAACGATTGTGGTCTCATAAAGACCCCAACGACCGTCTTTCTCTGCGCTGTAAAGCAAGGTTTTGCCATCTTTGTGGAAGGAAACCGAGCGCTCTTGATAAGGTGTATTGGTGATTGCTCGAGTGGTCTTAAACTCGGTACTTGCGACAAAGACTTCACCGCGCGCGACAAAAGCAACTTCTTTACCATCTGGCGATACTGCGTATTCGGTGATCTTTCCACCGAGTGACACTGGTAGCATTTCGTCTTCTTGAACATCATTAGCAATGGTTATTTTGACGTGTTTAGCAGAGCGGCCTTTTTGGGTGTAGATACTGCCGTGGTGAACAAACGCCAACGTACCGTTGTCGCTAATTGATAGGCTTCGAACTGGATGCTCTGAGAATTTGGTGATTTGTTTTTTGTTGTCACCATCTAAGTCTCGTTGCCATACATTGAAGGCACCAGATTTCTCTTCAGAGGTATAGTAAAACGTGTCTTTGTCTTTCCATACAGGGTTGTGGTCGGCCCCAGCAAAGTCGGTCAATTGGGTATGTTCGCCAGTTTTTAGGTCATGTAACCAAACGTCTCTGGCAAAGGCAGATACATCGTGTTTTCTAAACTGATTTTCATACGCCTTTTCGTCGCGATAGAGCAATTTCGTGCCATCGTTCGAGTATTGGAGTTCAGACGCGGGAATGGTTGAAACCATAGTTGGCGTGCCACCATTCACCGCGACAGAATAAGTTTCTGTTAAACGGCTGGTAGGAAACACAGTTGACGTATTTGAGTCCATTCTAGCCGAGGTGAACAAAACGTCTTTATTGTCTTTTGAGAAGTCTTGAGGAACATCATGAGACGAGTGGTAGGTGAGGCGCTTGGCCTTGCCGCCGTTTGCTGGCATGACATAGACATCTAAGTTACCGTTACGGTCACTGGCAAAAGCGATGGATTTACCGTCTACCGACCAAATTGGGTGACCATCCCAGTCATGATGTAAAGTTAAAGCGCGAGCTGTACCGCCTTTACTTGGTACCGTGTAGATATCACCTTTGTAAGAAAAGGCAATGGTCTTACCGTCTGGTGAAATGTTCGAATGCAAAAACCATTCGTCTTTTTTGTCAGCCAAAGCTGACCCAGACATCACGGCCAATGCGGTGAGTGCGTATTTGACTCTTAACATCGAAATAATCCTTTGTTGTGATTTGCGTAGGCACAAACCTTTATAGTTTTTTTGATTGAATAGACTCAAAGGCTAAGATTCAGTGTGAAAATTCGCCTTATTATTGCCGATTATTTCAACATACTACTGACAAGGCCATGCAGTTCAATTGATATAATGTAACATTTGTCGCAAATAAAGCGGAAAACTCGAAAATGTATAAGATGGGGAAGTTTCGGCAGGTAATAAAAAAGGCAGAGTAAATTCTGCCTTTGCATGAGGTATGAAGTACTTAAACTTCTAGCATGTCCAACATGCCTTCCGCTGCTTTGCGGCCTTCAGCAATCGCTGTGACAACTAAGTCGGCGCCGCGAACAATGTCACCGCCAGCGAAGATCTTAGGATTAGTCGTTTGATACGGGTAGTCCGAATCTTCTGCCGCTTTGATTGTATTCCAGTCTGTTAGCTCAACGCCATATGGCTTCAACCATTCAAGGTTCAGTGGTTGGAAACCAAACGCTTGAATAACCGCGTCAGCTTCAACGATGTGTTCTGAACCTTCAACCGCAACCGGACGACGACGACCATTTGCATCTGGTTCGCCAAGTTCGGTTTTAACGAATTTCACACCGACCGCTTTACCTTCTGCATCAACTTCTACGCTGATAGGCTGTACATTCCACATGAATTCGACGCCTTCTTCTTTGGCGTTTTGAACTTCACGGGCGCTGCCTGGCATGTTCTTCTCATCACGGCGATAGGCACAGATGACCTTTTCTGCATTTTGACGCACAGAGGTACGGACACAGTCCATTGCAGTATCACCACCGCCTAATACAACAACCTTTTTGCCTTCAAAATCAATTCTTGAGTCTGATGTGCCCATCACATAACGGGTATTTGAGATCAAGAACGGCAAAGAGTCGTAAACACCTGGGGCATCTTCATTCGGGAAGCCACCTTTTAAGTATTTATATGTTCCTACGCCTAAGAATACGGCATCGTAATCATCGACTAAGGTTTGGAAGTCGATATCTTTTCCGACTTCCATGTTGAGAACAAATTCAACACCCATTTCTTCGAAGACTTCTCGACGACGTTTAATGACTTCTTTTTCCAACTTGAACGATGGAATACCAAAGGTCAGAAGACCGCCAATTTCTTCGTATTTGTCGAAAACAACCGGTTGCACACCGTTGCGAACAAGGATATCTGCACAAGCAAGACCTGCAGGGCCAGCACCAACAATGGCGACTTTCTTATTCGTTTTCTCCACACCTTCAATGGTCGGGCGCCAGCCCATCTCGAACGCCTTGTCGGTTATGTACTTTTCGATACTGCCAATGGTGACGGCACCGAAGTCGTCGTTTAGCGTACATGCGCCTTCACAAAGACGATCTTGAGGACATACTCGACCACACACTTCAGGAAGAGAGTTGGTCTTATGAGATAACTCTGCGGCCTCAATTATTTTGCCTTCGTTAGCCAGTTTTAACCATTGCGGAATATAGTTGTGAACAGGACATTTCCACTCACAGTACGGGTTACCACAATCCAAACAACGATCGGCCTGACCTTTTGCCTGTGGTTCGTTTAGCGGTTGATAGATTTCGATGAAATCTTCCTTACGAACCTTAATAGGATGTTTGGTTGGGTCGATTCGCTTTACATCGATAAATTGATATACGTTTTGACTCATTACTGCATCCTCACCCTACATTGCCTGCACACGCAGCTCTGCTGAAGAGCGGTGGCGATGGCCTAACAATTGATTCACATCCGACGTTTTTGGTTTAACCAGTTTGAATTTAGGTAACCAAGTGTCGAAGTCTGCAAGAATTTGTTGTGAACGTTCACTTTGCGTTTCTTCGAAGTGATCGTTGATTAATCCACGTAAGTTTTCGATATGAATCGGCATATCGATATCCAGTGCTTCGATAAGCTCGCCGTTCATACGACGCTCTAAATCGCCATCTTCGTCAAGTAAATAAGCGAAGCCGCCAGTCATACCTGCACCGAAGTTAACACCAGTAGAACCAAGGATTACTACAAAACCACCCGTCATGTATTCACAATCGTTGTCGCCAGCGCCTTCGATGACGGCGATAGTACCTGAGTTACGAACCGCGAAACGTTCGCCGGCACAACCTGCTGCAAGCAATTTACCGCCTGTTGCACCGTACAAACAAGTGTTACCCATAATCGCAGACTTGTGGCTCACGTAACTCACACCTTTAGGTGGGTGAATTACGATTTGTCCACCTGTCATACCTTTACCGACGTAGTCGTTGGCATCACCAACTAACTTCAGATAAACGCCGCCGGCGTTCCAAACACCAAAGCTTTGGCCCGCGATACCAGTGAAGTTAAGTTCAATTGGGTCGGTCGCCATACCTTGGTTACCGTGAACATCTGCCACTTCACCAGATAGTGTCGCGCCGACAGAGCGGTCGGTATTGCGGATGTCATAGAACAACTTGCCGCCGGTTTTGTTGGCAACCATATTCGCTGCAGCTTCTACAATCTCTCTGTTCAACTCACCTTTATCAATTGGTGGGTTGGCTTCAACGCAGTGGCTCGGGTAGGGTGATTGCACACCAGACGAGTCCAAAATACCTTGCAGCTGCAATTTGTTTTGTTTTTGCGTATCACCATCGAGAAGCTCTAGTAGGTCAGTGCGACCGATGAGATCTTCAAACTTAGCGACACCTAGTGAGGCCATGATTTCGCGTACTTCACGGGCAACGCCCACGAAATAGTTTTCAACCATTTTAGGTAGACCTGCGAAGTACTCTTTACGCAATGTCTCGTCCTGAGTAGCAACACCTGTCGCACAGTTGTTCAAGTGACAAATACGTAAGAACTTACAGCCTAACGCAACCATTGGGCCGGTACCGAAACCGAAGCTCTCGGCGCCAAGAATAGCCGCTTTGACAACGTCTAAACCTGTCTTAAGACCGCCATCCACTTGCACGCGAACCTTGTGACGAAGACCGTTTTCAGTCAGCGCTTGGTGCGTCTCAGATAGCCCAAGTTCCCAAGGACAACCTGCGTATTTAACAGAAGTCAGTGGCGAAGCTGCCGTACCACCGTCAAAACCAGAGATGGTAATTAAGTCGGCATTAGCTTTTGCAACACCGGTTGCAATTGTTCCAACGCCAGGCTCAGAAACGAGCTTGACCGATACCAATGCGTTTGGATTAACTTGTTTTAAGTCGAAAATAAGCTGAGCTAAATCTTCGATAGAATAAATATCGTGATGCGGTGGTGGTGAAATTAAGGTTACACCTTGAACCGAGTAACGAAGTTTAGCGATTTCCGCCGTTACTTTATCACCTGGCAATTGGCCACCTTCACCTGGCTTCGCACCTTGCGCTACTTTGATTTGCAGAACATCGGCATTACGCAAGTAGTGTGGAGTAACACCAAAGCGACCCGATGCAATCTGCTTAATACGAGAGTTACGATCAGTACCGAAACGGCGTGGATCTTCACCACCTTCGCCAGAGTTTGAGTTACCGCCTAACTTATTCATCGCTTGCGCTAACGCTTCGTGTGCCTCAGGGCTGAGTGCACCAATAGACATAGCGGCGGTATCGAAACGCGGGAATAAGTTCTTAGCATCAGTAACTTCATCGATGCTGATAGCGTCTTGCTCTTTCAGCTTCATTAAGTCACGGAAGTGAGCCGCAGGGCGTTCATTCACCAGCTGCGCGAACTTCTGATAATCGCTGTAGTCACCTGATTTAACCGCAACTTGTAGAGCAGTGACAACATCAGGGTTGTACGAGTGATATTCGCCACCGTGTACGTACTTCAGTAAACCGCCGTGGCTGATGTTCTTGCGCTTAAGCCATGCGATTTTACCAAGGTGCATATTGTCTTGGTGAATGTCATCAAAGCTTGCACCTTCAATACGAGAGGTGATGCTTGGGAAACAAAGTTCCATGATGTCGGAGTCAAGACCAACCGCTTCAAACAGATTTGAACAACGGTAGCTAGCGATGGTTGAAATACCCATCTTAGACATGATCTTAAATAGACCTTTGTTAATCCCTTTGCGGTAGTTAATGACTGCTTGTTTAACAGGAAGATCGATGCTGCCGTTTTCAACAAACTGTTCAACCGTCTCGTATGCCATGTAAGGGTAGATGGCTGTCGCACCTAAACCTAACAACACAGCAAAGTGATGTGGGTCACGAACTGAAGCTGTTTCAACTAATAAGTTGGTGTCACAGCGAAGTTGTTCTTTCACCAATGCGTTTTGCACCGCGCCCACAGCCATTGCCGCTGGAATTGGGATCAAGCCCTTTTCGATTTTACGGTCAGACAAAATAACGATAACGCTATTGCGCTCGCGTGCAGACTCAACGGCCTGCGCGCATACGTTCTGAATAGCTTCCTTCAGGCCCATTTCTTCTGGGTTGTAAAGGATAGATACGGTTTCAGTGCGATAGTGCTCTTGGTCAAATTCTTTTAACTGATCTAAGTCGGTGTACATAAGTACCGGTGACTCAAAAAGTACACGGTCCGCATAGCCAGAGGTCTCATTAAAGACGTTTTGCTCACGACCAATACACGTCGCTAGCGACATGACGTGATTTTCACGCAATGGATCGATCGGCGGGTTGGTTACTTGGGCAAACAACTGACGGAAATAGTCGTAGAAATTACGTTTTTGCTTAGACATAACGGCCATAGGTGCATCATCACCCATAGAGCCTACGGCTTCTTGTCCGTCTTTTGCTAAGACTTTGATAACTTGCTCAATTTCTTCAAATGAGTAGTTAAACAACTTGTGGTAAACCGCTTGAGTTTCGTCGTCAAATAGACGTTGGCCAATTTCGTCGCCGTCACATTCTTCGAATGGTTTTAGGCGGCGGATATTTTTGTCCAGCCACTCTTGGTAAGGGTGACGCTCTTTCAGGTCGTTATCGATCTCATCTGAGTGCCAAACTTTACCGACATAAGTGTCCACCGCTAACATTTGACCAGGACCAACACGACCTTGTTCGATAACTTCGTCAGGGGTGTAATCCCAGATGCCTGATTCAGACGCTAGGGTTAAAATTTTGTTTTTAGTAATGGTGTAACGTGCAGGACGCAAGCCATTTCTATCTAAGTTACATGCAACGTGGCGACCGTTGGTTAAAACGATACCCGCTGGACCATCCCAAGGCTCCATATGCATGGAGTTAAACTCGTAGAACGCTTTTAGCTTGTCGTCCATTTGAGGGTGGTTTTGATACGCTGGTGGCACAAGAAGTCGCATGGCACGGAACAAGTCCATACCGCCAGCCAAGAACAGCTCTAACATGTTGTCTAAAGATGCAGAATCCGAACCTTTTTTACTGACATAAGGTGCCGCATCTTTCAGATCTGGAATCAAAGGAGAGCGGAATTTGTATTCGCGCGCTTCTGCCCACTGACGGTTACCCTTAACCGTATTAATTTCACCATTGTGCGCTAAGAAACGGAAAGGTTGCGCTAACTTCCATTGTGGTGTCGTGTTGGTGGAGAAACGTTGGTGGAATACACAAATCGCGGTCTCGAGACGAATATCTGCTAAGTCTAAGTAAAACTTGTGCAGATCTTTTGGCATCACTAAGCCCTTATAAACTGTTACTAAACAGCTCAGGCTCGGGATATAGAAATCTGGATCGTCTTCAAGTTGTTTTTCAATTCGACGACGCGCCATATAAAGACGACGTTCGAAGTCTTTCTTACGCCAACCCGGCTGGGCATTAACAAATACTTGCTCTATTTGCGGTAATTGATCCGCAGCAATGTCACCTAGGACTTCTGGGTTGGTAGGAACTACGCGCCAGCCAACCAGCTCAAGCATTTCATTCTCAATTTCTTGTTGAATGACTCGTTTGGCCTTCGCGGCTTTGTCCGCGTCTTGACTTAAAAATATGGTACCAACACCATACTTTTTACCTAGGTGCCAATTTTGCTCTTCCGCAACTGCGCGGAAAAAGGCATCCGGTTTCTGAATCAAAAGACCACAACCATCACCGGTTTTGCCGTCGGCAGAAATGCCGCCGCGGTGTTGCATGCGATCTAAGCTAGTTATAGCGGTGCGAACAATTTTGTGACTGGCTTCACCTTCTAAGTGAGCTATCAAACCAAAGCCGCAGTTTTCGCGCACGTCTTCACTGTTATGCATCAGTTGCACGTGCTTAGAACCATTGTTGTTCACTCTGGTATCCTCCTTCCTAACCGTTGCAGTAGCTGGTGTTTTTCACCTTTTTATTGTTTTGGCTGTTTGCTGCAATTGCGTGAATATTAATTCACTTTAATGGTCATAAAATGCAAATTGGTCGAACAACATAACCAGAAAAGTGTATTTGGTCAATATAAAACTAGGATAAATACTCTAGAAATAAAGAAACAAAATTTCATAAGTTAGAGAAATTTTCGCAATAAATAGGAATTATAGCGATTAATTATGTAATTAACTTACAGAAAATGGATTTTGCATTAGAAAAATTAAGCTGTGTTATTAGTTCAGGTTATGTTGAATAAAAAGCGTGAAAATCTTGTTAACAATTCATTAAGGTTTGGACGTGAGTGACGATTTTAGCTGTGTTCGAACACAAATACGGGTGAGACTTTGGTTTGGCTTAAAATGTCAAAGCTATGAAACCGACCTGAGCGCTTGACTGGGGGTAATGAGCATGGCGGTGCTTTCTGTTGGGCCTAATATTCAGGCATAAAAAAAAGCGGCGACTGCCGCTTTCTAAATTTATTGTGCGGAATACCCGCCTTCAATACCTTTGCTGGCCACTGAGACTGCGTCATGAGCATGGAGTGATTCGTAGTGATTCACACGAAGCCAGAAGTCTCTATAACCTGGAACTTGGTTTAGGGTGTGCTTGATACGGCGACCGGCATCTTCACAGAACATCAAGTTTTGGCCGTTTAAACGCGCGAACTCTTGCTCGTCTTCACGTTTTACAGCTGCCTGCACTGGTGTTTGCAATGCATCTTCAATGGCATCGACTAAGTCAACGATAGGGAAGTCGGTGACGTCGTCAGTCAGTTTGACCTTAACTTCTGCAATTGAACGTTGGCTGTGTGGCGTAGCAACAATACCTTCTGTAGTGCCTAGCCACTGGTGCACATCTTCACTGGCAACTTGCCCTGTGAATTTGTCGCTAAACGCATTTTGAATTAACTGACGTGCTAGCGCTGCGCTACAAGGGCAGGTAGATGAATAAGGCACTTTTACCGCCAGTTCGATGTCCATCACCCCTTTGGTCAGGTTACCTGTAATAACAACTGGGTAAGCTTTCCAGCCCAACTTGCCGCTGATCAATGATTTACGACGTAAGTGGTAGTCAAACTCAAATTTTACGTGGGCGCTGTCGCTAAGGCCTTCATGACTGACGATAAAGTTGTCTAACAACTTGCCTAAATTTGGCTTGTTTAAAGCGCTCTCAACGGAAAGTTCATCCAACATTAGGTATAAGCGAGACATGTGAATGCCTTTCGCTTTTGGTTGGTGTAAGTTAACAAATGCTTCAACCAGTGCAGATACCGGACGACTTTCGCCCTGCATTTCTACCATGATTGGCATTTCGATGTTGCTCATTCCTACCCAGTCAAGGACGCCCTCTGTTTGAGCTTGAGCTTGATTGGCTATGTCAGGCATTTTGGTTGGCATGGACTCTCCAAAATTCAGCATTAAAAGCCCTCGTGTGTCATAGAGAGGGCTCGAAAAATATGGCGTTTTAATTGAAGCCGAGTTTATATCACAAATAACCGCACAGTAATACCTTAGTAAGTTACTCAAGTATTCGTTTTTTGCGAATCTTTCGTTCTCTTTGGCCATCAACGCTAATGTTTTATTTCAGTGGGGTCATGGCTTGTTTTTTCAAGGATCGAAAAAGTAATAAATCCTTCTATATTTGTATTAGGCGATGATCATGGAAAAGGAAGCGGTGTTGGGCGATTTTAAACTTTGGCTAATAGGACTGTTGTTTGGTGTACACACTTCTGCCGTAATGGCAGAAAAGGACTACTCCCTAATGTTGCTTGGAGGGGGACTAGAAATATGCAGCAGTTTACAGGTTCGGCAGTGTAATACGCCACTGGTGTTGTCTTCGGAGCATGTCATTACTCAATTCTATCGCTTGTCTGCAACGACAGTTGCAAAAGTAACCGCCTTGCAATGGATGAATGGGCGCGAAGCACTCAAGCAAGACGCCCAGCAGCTTCTGCAACAGGTATCAACTCAAGTGACAGGGAAATTGACGAAGAGGCAGTTGCTCAATCACTGGCGGAATCAAGAAGTCCGAATTGATAATCGCGTGATACGTGGTGGACAGTTGCTCCAAAACTTACATCAAGAAGAAGTCGATTCAATCTTAGATGTTCTAGAAACGGCTCAAATTAGACCAACCATAATGGGCACTGGGGGGCGCAATACGCCACTTGTTCAGCTCAAAAATTCCAAAAACACGGCGACGTTAACCATACTTGACCGTTTTGTTGATATTGCTAGCAAAAATAAGAAGAAAAAAGAGACCTTAGTTTTATTCGTAACGGCAGCGCAAAGAGACCCGTTTGCGGATGTGGACCTATATAAAGAGGCCTTTGCTCAACTTGGCGTCGATGTTCGTTGGTTGCCACTGGATTTGGCCTTGTTCCAGTCTATTGACGCCAAGCAGCGTAAAATTGAACTGGCTTGCCAAGATCTCCCAGCCTATCGCGCCAAATATATGAACCTGTATGCGCGGGAGATTGTTTATCCTGATTTGGACAAACTTCAACGAGCTATGTGTGAAGACCATCAAGAGATAGAGCAGTTGATATCTGAAGCTGATGGCCTATTTTTCGTTGAAGGCGAACCACATAGGTTGAGAGACTCGTTTGTCGGTTCTACCGAGCTCGCAAGCAGTCTCATAGAAAAAATCAAACAAAGGCAAACGGCTGGACAATTAGTTGTGGCCGCAGATGATGGCGCGGCACGGGCAATGGTCTCAGCCAAAACGACAGAGAGCAAACCGGTTATCATTATTGAAGGCAGTTCCCATGGTGCTCTATCGACGCCCAGTTTTAATACGTCAGGGCCATTAAGGGGCTGTGAGAAATATCGGAACTGTCCGGCAGATTATCAAACCGGTAGTTTGACTGTGTATCATGGTGAAGGTTTGGGTTTGTTTCCTTACGGCGCTATAGATACACGTTTATCTGAAATGGCCCGACAGGGACGATTGGTAAAAGCCATTAGCGAGCAAGACGTTTTAATGGGGTTTGGCATCGACGAGCGCACGGCGCTTCTAGTAAGTCATGAGGGCAAAGGTGATATTCGACTGAAAATGGAAGTTGCAGGTGAAAATGGGGTTTATGTTTTTGATACGTCAGAGATAGAGAGAGACGCCAGTTTTAATGATTCAATTTTGTCGGTAAAAAATCACTATTTAACCCCCGATGACCGGATTTTGTATCGCCATGAAAAGTTAGTCATCAGTTTTGCCGATTGGAAGTACAGCAAGAATCAACGCTCTCGTCCTCTAATCTCGAGTGGAGGGGCCTTCAAAAGAGATAATTACCGCAGAGCGACAAAAATGTTGTGCTCAACCGGGGCCAAGGATGCGACGTTACAACATAAAGTTGTAGGTAAGGGGCATAAGATTTACATCACCAAAAGTCGGCAATCTATTAGCTTAGCGGGGCAACTAACGACGACAAGGCAGCAAGTTAACTATTGTTCCTATCGAGACTACTATTTGGATATCACTAAGATTTAGTCGACCAGTTTAGAGGATTTTAGCAATCGCGAACTGACTTTGAATTTGGCTTGTTTTAAGTTGCCACGACTGGCGTATAACTGTGGTTTTCGGCTTTTGATTTCTAATACTGTAATAAACCCGTGGCTAAGTGCGGAAGCACTTTCACCTATGGTCAACGAAAACTTCGATAGGTCATCGACCTTTTCTTTGTGTTTGGATTTAGCGTTGGTCATATAAATGACTTGGCACTCATAACGCTCAATGTCGTCTATCTTACTGTGGTAAACAATCTGGCTGTTGCCTCCCTGGAGCTTAGATAAACGGTCTTCAAGAACTTTACCTACGGTCTTGCTGGTTTCGCCAACAAAACAGTAGTTTAGAATTTTCGGTGGGTTGGTCCAAGTGACATATTGCCCCATCTTGTAAATCAGAGCAGCTTTAAGCGCTACCTCTTTGCTATCCGCTAATACAGGATTAGATACCAAAAAAATCCCCCCCACGAAGGTGAGGTAAAGATATTTTAGTTTGACTGACAACCACTGGGAAGACATCTTAACCCGCTACCTTAATTGCCGGGAATTCTAAGATAAACTCAGCCCCTTCACCGAGTTCACTAAATACTTCAATGTTGCCGTTGAGCGCTTGAGTGACCAAGTTGTAAACCAAATGCATGCCCAAGCCAGAGCCACCTTCTCCACGTCTTGTGGTTACAAACGGGTCGAAGATTTTTTGCTTAATTTTCTCTTCAATACCGCTGCCGTTATCGGAGTAACGAATCAAACAACGGTTATTGGTGCACGAGACTTTTATATGGATTTCGCCTTGTGCCGTATCCTTAAAACCGTGAATCAGTGAGTTCATAATTAGGTTAATTATGATCTGGTTAATTGGCCCCGGTTTTGTTTTCAAAATGAGCCCAGGATCGCATTGTACTTTGATTTCATGGTGGGCTTTTTTCAATGTCGGGTTCAGCGAGATAATAATTTCACGCATGAACTCTTCCATTTCGACTGAGCGAATATTATCTGCGGTTTGATCAACAGCCACTTGCTTAAAGCTACTGATTAAATCCGCCGCACGACTCAAGTTGCGATAGATAATTTGAGTGTTCTCTTTGCTTTCATAAAGGAACTTCTCGAGTTTTTTCGCGCTTAACGATTTGTCCTCGAGCATTGATGTTATCTCTTCGATCTTATCATTGAGCATTGTCGAGGCTGTTACACCGAGACCAATAGGCGTATTTACTTCGTGGGCAACGCCCGCAACCATTTGGCCAAGAGACGCCATTTTCTCTGATTGAATAACTTGGGACTGATATTGGTGAACCTGCTCAAGCGCATCCAACAATTCTTGGTTGGAATCCCTAAGGGCTTGTGTGCGCGACTTCACTTTTTCTTCTAGATTCTGGTTGAGCTCCGTGATTTCTTTTTCAGCTTGGTTGTATTGCAATATTTGTCGATTAATCTTCTCAAGCATGGTGTTGACGGAGTCGGCCAACATCATCATTTCGGTAAAATCTGGGCTCTCAACTTTTTGCTCAAACGACTTGCTGTAGGTAATGTTTTGAATATCTCGGATAAATCGGTTGATTGGCGAAAGCACCTTTCTCTGGATGTATTGCGAGACGGCAAATGCGATGACGGCGACTAACACCGCAATCACTACGTTGTATTTGATCAGGTTATCGAGACTTTCGTCATAATGGGCCATGATAAAACGAACATACACATACCCTACTGGTTTGTTGGGCTGCAGCGAGTTGGTCGCGTTTTTATCAATAATAGGTATGGCGTATTCGAGGTAATCTTCTTCGAAATTAGGCTTAGTTAAGAACTTTACTTTATTGGTCTTTGGGGTCAAAGACGGCATGTGGATTTTGTTATAGCTAGCAAAAAACTCCAGCTCATCACTGAACTCGTCGTATTTATAGATATGGACGTGGCTTATTTCTTCAATTTTTTCTAGCGTCGGGAGAAAACCTTCGTCTTCATCATCTAAATCTTTACGCTGATCGAAGGTGACGGGCACAATCGAGTTATAGGCAATAATTTCTGCCATCTCGCTGATGAAATTAGCGGCTTCTTGTTTTTTCTCGTTGCTGATCAGATAGGTTGTCAGTGAAACTGAAATAAGGAGCGACAGCAAGCTAACAAATACGATGGCTGCCGTGATGGAGTTTTTTAACGAGCTTGCAGTTTTAGTTGTTGCCACAGAGACGTACGAGATCCAAAGTTTGGTATGTCATTGAAATCACTCTTAGTAAATTAACCCCTCCTTGCGTTTTATGCAATAGAATCAGTCAAAAACTATGGTTTTACTAAAGTTTTCAGTTGCTCGTCGGAATAGCCTGTGGCCGCCAATAATGCTTGCCAGTCCATCCGGTTAAGTATTTTCTGCCGGTCGTTTACATCTTCGCTCAACAGTAAGTCAAAGTCCGTTTTGCAAAAACAAAAAACTTGACGTTGATTTGAGATGGGATCATTTATTCCACGGTAAACTAAGTTAGGGCAAGCGTCGACCCGAGACAGGTTTTGTAGGCACAGCTCAGGTACGTCGTAAGCCGCCGCGGAAAATCCAATGTTAATAAATACTAGTAAATTAGCCGTGACAAATTTTTTCATATAGACCTATGTATTCATCAGCACTGTCGGCCCAAGAGAACTTAGTGTTCATTGCTCGGCGTTGAACCGATTCAAACTGCTGCTTGTCTTCATGGAAAAATAATAAACCACGGCGAACACCGGAAATCAAATGATCCATGTTAGGCTCTTTGAACACTATGCCTGTGGCGTCAGTTTGTGCGATGTCGACAACCGTATCTTTTAGCCCGCCAACTTCTCTGACGATTGGCAAGGTGCCGTAGGCAAGTGCATACATTTGAGTCAGACCGCAAGGCTCGAATAGGGAAGGCACCATAAAAAAGTCAGAACCCGCCATATAGGTATGGGCGATTCGCTCAGAAAAACCGTGATAGAAATGAATTTTACCTTGGTGTTTCTTCGCTAGATATTCTAGCTGGTCGACATACAGAGGGTCTCCAGTACCGGCAATGCAAATTTGCACTTTGTGTTGCACTAAATCTCGCAATGCTGGCAACAAAAAGTTCAAGCCTTTCTGGTCGGTTAAGCGGCAGACTTGCGATATCACAGGGATGTCTGCGTCTTGCTCAAGTCCACATTCTTTTTGCAAGGCCAACTTGTTCAAGACTTTATCTTTCAGGGAGGTATCTTCGTAGTTTTGAGTTAAATGTGGATCTGAACTTGGGTCCCAATCTTTGTAATCACAACCGTTTAAGACACCTGTGAGTTTATGTTGGTGTTGATAGATAATATCAAACAGATGATGAGAACCCAGCTCAGTTTTGAGCTCTTCCGCATAATTAGGGCTGACCGCCACTACTTCGTCACTGTGAATAATGCCAAGCTTTAAAAAGTTAACCACATCGTCTTCAAAATCGGCGAAATGCTCACCTAGTTTAAAACTGAGTGACGGCACTGAATATTTGGCAAAGATACCCTGAAATGCGCCATTGTGAATGGTAATTAACGTCTTAGTTTGCTGTTGTTGCCAGTAGCGGTCCGACTTAAGTAGCGCTGGCAATACCGCTGTGTGCCAATCATTGCAATGAATAACGTCTGGGTGAAAGTCTAACTGGCTGGCAAAATGTTGGAAGAACTCCAAGGTAACAATTGAGAATACTGAAAAGCGTTCGCCATTGTCGTCGTAAGCGTGATAATTGTCGCTATAAATGCCATCTCTGTCATAGAGCTTTGGAATATCAACTGCGTAAATAGTTAACTCGTTGTGCACAATTTCGTGCACTTGAACTTCAATCTCTCGATTCAACCTAACCGACAGTGAAAATGTGCGTTGTGGCGCAGGTGCCTCTGCCGCAACATCGCGGTAATAGGGCATGATGACGCGAGTGTCATGGCCCTTGTCATTGAGGGTGACTGGCAAGTAACGAGCAACATCGGCTAAGCCACCGGTTTTTACTAAACCTTCAATTTCTGATACTGCAAATAATACCTTCATACTTCACTCTAAAACGTCTGTATTTTGTGGGACTACCGTCACTCCGCACTCGGATACGGTAAAACCTCGTTGTTTGTCATGGTCTGGATCAACGCCAATTTTAACGTTGTCAGCTACGTATACATGTTTGTCTAACACACACTTTTTCAATGTCACATTTTTACCAATATGAGATTTCCCAATGATGACAGACTCAAATATTTCTGCGCCCGATTGCACTTCTACCTCAAAGCCTAACACGGAATGATCAATTGTTGCTCCAAATACTTCGCAACCTGCTGATATCGCACAGTTTCTAATAACGCTCTCATTGCCTTTGCGGCAAGCTCGGACTTGTGCCGGCGGAACACTCGGGTGAAAGGTGCGCATCGGCCATTGGCTGTTGTAGAGATCGAGTTGCGGTTCTTGGGTTAAAAGCTCCATGTTTGCTTGCCAATAGGAATCTATGGTACCGACGTCGCGCCAATACATTTGGTTACCCATATCATTCGGGATTTCGTTGCGACTAAAATCGTAAACAAATACATCGCCGTGTTCGCACAAGTGGGGGATAATATTTTTGCCAAAGTCGTGATGGCTATTGGCGACCTGAGCATCTCGCTCCAGTTCTCGATATAGGGTGTCTGCTTCAAAAATATAGTTGCCCATACTGACTAACGAAAAGTTCGGCTGTCCCGGAATCGTCTTTGGTTGCTCCGGCTTCTCACTAAATCCGGTCATGCGCCAGTTTTCATCAATTTCAATAACGCCAAATGAAGATGCCTCTTCTACGGGGACTTTTATCGCAGCAACGGAGCATTTTGCTTGCTGCTTTTTGTGCAAATCTAACATTTGCCGAACGTCCATTTTGTAGATGTGGTCGCTGCCGAACACGCAGACATGGTCGGGGTTATGCTCCTGTATTAACCGCATGTTTTGATAAATTGCATCCGCGGTTCCTTCGTACCAGCGTTTGCCCATTCTCATCTGGGCTGGGATGGGGTCAATAAAGCGATCGGTGATACCTGACAGGTGCCAGGCTTGACGCAGGTGGATGTTTAAAGACTGCGACTTAAACTGAGTTAATATGAATATTTTTAACAGATCTGAATTTACAAAATTATTTAGGGCAAAATCTATCAGTCGATATTGACCCGCAAAGGGCACGGCCGGTTTACTTCGACTCACTGTTAGAGGGTACAAACGAGTTCCTTCCCCGCCCGCCAATATCATTGAAATGACGCCTGGCATACATACTCCATTATTGGATCTAATTTGAACTCAGCGACTGCGAACTGCTGGATTGAGAATGAGACATGGTGACGTTTTGCACCACTCATTGAAACTATAGCGTATTTTTCTGATAAGGCGGCTTACGAAAACTGATTAACCTATAAACATTAGTTATTTAGCGACTTTCAGTATGATAAATGTGGAAACGGTTGGTTTTGCTTTTTACCGTGACAGGTTTTAAAAAGCGTTTAAACAATTCTGGGTAAGGCAAAAAGTGATTGGCAACAACCCAAACGTGATACTTGTTTTTTAACACGGATTTTAGGTTTTTAATCAGCAGTTCGGTGATCGAATAGTCTGTATTTATGCCAGTATGAAACGGTGGGTTAGTGGCGATAAAGTCGAATTTTTGTTTTTGTTCCAATAAAACCGAGAGTCCGTTGGAGGCAATCGCTTTGGCTGAAACTTGATTAGCAGAGAAGGTCTGTTGGCTAGCGGCAATCGATAAGGCGTCGACTTCAACCCCGGTCATTTCCACCGCAAAACGTTTACTCAACGCCGCGCTGATGACGCCACATCCGCAACCGAAGTCAATGCCGTGGCCAGTGACCGGCTCTATGGTTTTGAGAAGTAGCTCTGTGCCTTCGTCGAGTCGGTTTGCGCTGAACGTTCCAGGCAACGCCGCCAGAGTCAAATCAACTTGCTCACCGGCAACTTCCACTGAAATATCCGTTTTTGTTAGCCAGTCGTTCATTGACTTATTGTCGTCAAAGTCGTTGTAAGCAGCAACGTAGAGCATGCAATGACGAGCCGAGTCGATTTTGTTTGGCTTAACACAATAAGGTTTTAGACCTTTTTCACAGCCTTTGATTCCGCCTTTCTTCTCACCGACGGCATAAATCACTGCGCTGGATTTGAGATGTTTGCTGAACATCGACAAATAGTAGTCGAATCTTTGTTTCGCTTTTGGAAAGTAAATGACGATAGCATCGAATCGTTCCGCAGGCTCTATCCAAGCCCCAAAGTCGCATTTAAACGCCTCGAATTTCGGCTGCGTGAAATAGCTTTGGGTGTCAAAAAATGGTGTGTATCCAGAAAACTCAATATCTTGACGCTGTTGACTAAACTCTAATAAAGCGTCGTCCTGTAACAAATCAACCAGCAGTATTTTGCCTGCAGGCAGTTTATCTAAGTTGCGCTCGATGACTTGGTTTTCTGGCAATAACATAATTTATGCCGTTCTAGCGTACATGATGTCCCAAACGCCATGACCTAGACGATGACCGCGCTGTTCAAACTTAGTCAGTGGACGGTGCTCCGGGCGTTCAACGTAAACAGAATCCTTGTTTTCAGCTGAGTTTACATCTGCAGCGATATTGGCAAATCCTTCCGCTTGTTGCATTACTTCAATCATATGCTCGGCGTAGTTTTCCCAATCCGTTGCCATGTGGAATACGCCGCCAATTTTCAATTTGCTGCGCAGTGCTTGAACAAATTCAGGTTGGACGATTCTGCGTTTGTGGTGGCGCTTTTTGTGCCACGGATCTGGGAAGAACAGCTGTACTGTATCTAAGCTCTCGTCTGCAATGCAATCGCGCAAGATTTCCACTGCGTCATGCTCATAAACTCTTAGGTTTTCAACGCCGGCTTCATGCGCAGACGACAAACATGCACCAACACCGGGCAAGTGAACTTCAATACCGATAAAGTTCTTCTCAGGGGCGTTTTTCGCCATCTCGACAAGCGATGCGCCCATGCCAAAACCAATTTCCAGTACTACTGGATTATCGTTGCCAAAGATATCAGCAAACGAGATCAACCCTTGCTCGTGCGTAAGCCCTTTTTGCTGCCAATGCGCGTCGATTGCAGCTTGTTGACCTTTGGTCAAACGGCCTTCTCTTTTAACGAAACTTTTTACGGTTCGAATGTATTTGCCTGCGGCTTTGGCGGCTTCGAGAGAGTCATTTTGTTTGTCGGTCATTGAGTTGTTCCAACTGGCTGCAAAAAAGGGGCCGTATTATCTATCAGTGTGGCCTTGGGCTCAAGACTTTGTTTACAAATAAGGCCGGGCTGTGGCTGTCTAGGAATCTTTGTTACACTTGCCGCGCCTAAAACCACAATTAGAGTTTAGATGATAGAAGTATCCCAGCAAGAGCCGAGTTGGTTCGCTCAGCAAACCCTCGATTGGTACGACGCTCATGGTCGTAAACATTTGCCTTGGCAACAACAGGTGACACCATACAAGGTTTGGTTATCAGAGGTTATGTTGCAGCAAACCCAAGTTAAAACCGTGATTCCTTACTTTATTCGTTTTATGGAGCGTTTCCCGACGGTCACCGATTTGGCAAATGCACCTCAAGACGAAGTGTTGCACTTGTGGACTGGATTAGGCTACTACGCCAGAGCTAGAAACTTGCACAAAGCGGCGCGAATTGTGGCTACTGAATACAATGGTGAGTTCCCCGTAGAGTTTGAGCAAGTGCTTGCGCTTCCCGGTATTGGTCGCTCAACGGCCGGGGCTATTTTGTCGCTATCGCTTGGGCAGCATCATGCCATTTTGGATGGCAACGTAAAACGTGTACTTACGCGTTTTAAGGCAATTGAAGGTTGGCCTGGGCAAGCCAAAGTAGAGCAGGTTTTATGGCAAGTTGCCGAGGGCCTGTCGCCAAAAGAGCGCATTGGCAATTACAACCAAGTTATGATGGACTTAGGGGCGACAGTTTGTACTCGTAGCAAGCCCAATTGCGAACAATGTCCTCTGTCGGAACGTTGTCAGGCAAAAGCTCAGGGGCGTGTGTCTGAATTTCCATTTAGTAAGCCCAAAAAACAAAAGCCAATTAAGTCCGCCTACATGTTGATTGTCAAGGCAAACGAGCAGGTGTTTATGTATCAGCGACCAGCTTCCGGTATTTGGGGCGGGTTATACAGCTTTCCTGAGTTCGATTCACTAACAGAAATTGAATCTTACCTGGGCGCAAGAGGCGTCAACTTGTCCGGAGTTGATGTGATTGCCGATGAAACACAAATGTTTCGACATACGTTCAGTCACTACCATTTCGATATACAACCTGTGTTTGTGACCTTAGGGTGCGAGTTTGATTTAGTATCAGAGAATAACCAACTTTGGCTAAAAGCAGCGGATTGGTTTAATGAAGAGCAAAAACTGGGTTTGTCGGCGGTCGCCGCTAAACTACTGAATGACCTTTAGTGCTAGTGATTTGTTCTGTTGTTGGCTACAATCCTCGCAGTTATAGGAGTTAGAGATACATTATGGCACGTACAGTTTTTTGTGAGTTTCTAAAAAAAGACGCTCCCGGATTAGATTTTCAGCTTTATCCAGGTGATGTGGGTACCCGCATTTTTAACCATATTTCGAAAGAAGCTTGGGGTGAGTGGCAGAAGAAGCAAGTCATGTTAATCAATGAACATAAGTTGTCGATGATTAACCCTGAACACCGTGAGCTACTTGAACAGACCATGATTGGCTTTTTGTTTGAAGGCAAGGAAGTTCAGATTGATGGGTACGTCCCAAAAGCTTAGCGAATAGAAATGAAAAACCAGAGCTCAGTCTCTGGTTTTTTTGCGTTTTACTTAAGCCGTCAAAAGAAGCTATGCCGCGTAGTTCTCTTTTACAAAACCAATCACCTCATTAAATTGTTTGAGTATTGTCTTAAACAGTTGATCAAGTTCCACCATATCAGCAGTTAGTGCGGTGCTTTCCATCTCGAGTGCCGAGTCATGTAATGGAATGGCGCCTACGCTTTTCGACATAGATTTAAACTGATGAGCAAAGTTTTTTATGTTCTCCCGTTCTTGGTTTTTTACAAAAACACTGATTTGGTCAATCAACTCATTGCCGCGGTTTTTAAACATGTCCAAGTATTTTTTGTGCCGGTCGGTATCATTACCTAAATAGCTGATCAGGACCGATTGTTGAATTGGCGACACCAGTTTCTTGTTGCCATTAGCCGGTTTTGCCACTGCAGCTTGAACTTCAATCGATGGCTCTTGGCTGAGATCTAACCATTTTTTCATGACGCTTTCTAAGTCTGATAGCTCTAAGGGTTTGGTCAGATAACCATCCATTCCTAGGGAAATGCATTTTTGCTCTTCGCCTTTCAGTGCATTTGCCGTTATCGCAACAACACGGGTAAAACCAGCGTCTTTGGGCAGATGCATAGCTTCTTTACGAATGGTTTTGACCACGTCATAACCACTTTTGTTTGGCATATGTAGGTCGGTTAAAACAAGAGGGTAGTGGTTAACCCGCCACATATCGATCGCCTCTTGGCCGTCATTTGCAACTTCAACGGCGTAACCCAGCATGTTCAGCTGTTCGGTGATTACTTGTTGATTCATGGCATTATCTTCTGCCAGTAACACCAACTGATGGCTAGCTCTGGCATCTTCTACCGACATAGCAGTGGAAATCGGCGTTGGTTGCTCGGCTTTTTGTTGATCGCTAGTTTGAACCTTTTTATTCTCTTTCACGTCTTTGATCGCTTCAAGCAAACTTGTTCTGCAAAGTGGCAGTGCATGCAACAACCAAACGCGATCAGATTCCATATCTTGGAAATCAATGGTATTCGTCAAAACTAAAAATCGGCACTTGCCACAGTTTTCGTGCTCCAACAATTGTTGAAGCACATCGAAGGTATCATCGTGGTACTCAGTAGCATCTAAAATCCAAAGGCTTTGTTTTTTAGAATCGGCGCGATAATGCTCGGCAATGTGCAATAAGCTGTCGATGGAGTGAACGATGGTATTCTTACTGCCAAAGTAGCGGGTATAGTTATCAAGCGCAGAACCGTGGTAATGATCTGGAGTAAAAATAACCGCGTCCGTGGTACTCAAGTCTAGTGTTTGTTCCTCTGCGTGATCACCATGAGGGCGCAATGGCAAGGTGACAGAAAACTCCGAACCTTCGCCCAAATCTGATTTCACATTGATTTGGCCATACATCAGATCGGTAAGACGCTGGCAAATCGTCAGGCCAAGCCCTGTGCCACCAAACTGTCTTGTGACACTTCCCTCCGCTTGGCTAAAGGGCTGAAATACATAGTTCACTTGACGTTGAGTCATGCCCTTACCGTTGTCTATGATTCGAAAAACGACATTGGTAAATTCCATGCTGGTTTCACCAACTTCTGCTCTAATTTGCACGACGCCGATTTTTTCCCGGCTGGAATTGGTAAATTTGATCGCATTGCCTGCAAGGTTAAACAATATTTGCCGAATTCTAATCGGGTCGCCTAACAGGCCTTCTTGTAAAGCTGGGTCACAGTAAATGCGCAATGACACACTTTTTTGCTGGGCAACAGACATCAGTGTTCGGCCGACCGCTTCGATAATCGCATTTATCGATAAAGGCACACTTTCAACTTCCAATTTGCCCGCCTCTATCTTTGAAAAATCTAAAATATCGTCAATGATCCGAAGCAATGAAAAAGCCGACTCGCGGATTGTCTCGGAAAGTCGATATTGGTTCTGGTTGAGATTTCCGTTTCTGAGCAAATCGATACTGCCAATGATGCCATTCATTGGTGTGCGGATTTCGTGGCTCATGGTCGCCAAAAACGTCGACTTCGATTCATTGGCTCGTTCTGCTTCTTCCATTGCCACACGGAGGGCGTTTGTTCGCTCTTCTATTTTGCTTTCCATGTCATGGAGCAGCTTGCTGTTGGTGTCTTCAATCTCTTCGTATTGCTTTTTGAGCTTGTCTATTTTCTTAAATAAACTGTTGATGGCACCCGCCAGTAGCTCGAAACCGCCAAACTTTTTAGTGGCAAGACGTTTGTCATAGCTACTTTTATCAATGATTAAGTTCGTTTCCTTGAGCAATGGCTCTGATTGATTCAAGACGGTTTTATTAAGGTTAGAAATCAATAGTTTGCAGATCACAATAGATAAGATAAATGCAAGAGACAGCAACAGCACGATAAACTGAGTATCGACACTCTGCCTTTTACCTACGCCTATCAGTAATCCTATCGGTTGTTCATTGGCAATCAGTATTCTGCGGATTTCAACCCAGTTTTTTAGCTCAGAAGTGTGGTTTGCCAAAATAGCGTTTGGCAAATATCCCTCCACCGTTGCTGTTTGCGCATGCAGCACCAGGCGGCCTTGGTCCAAACGGTAAAGAAAAAACGCCTTGTCATCGGTATTACCATGAATCGCATCAACAAAGGTCTTGGCCTCGGATTGAAACTCGGACTGCAGCAGCTGGGTTGGCAGCGCATTAATTGTCGATTGCAAATGTTCTTGCAGCTTTACTGTCAATTTGGCCGGATTTAGCCACTGCTCAATGGTTTTAGAGGCGCCTGCAGTTGTAAGCACAAGGAGAGAGAAAAATAGCACACACCAAACAAATATAACTTTTGATGGCGCTAGAAAAGAGGTGGTTGCAGAACGTTTTTCCATAAGCAACGAAATAAATCCTGATGAAAATGTTTGGCTTAGTTAAAAATATAGTATGGGTTGCGAAAATGGGTATTTGAAACTAAAACTTATTCAAGTAAAGGTATTTAGCTTGCGAGTATGGAATATTTAGAGCTCCTCAATAATGTCACCGCAGTCGACGACGATCCCTTCTTTCTCCAGTTTATTCAGGACAAGTTTGAGGAAGTCGGTGTGCAACAAATTCAGTTGTTTGACAGTCCGGCTGAAGGCTTGGAGCATCTAACCGTATGCAATGAATTCAACGACTTAGTATTAGTTGACCTGCAAATGCCAGAAATAGACGGCATCGCATTTCTGAAGAAATTGGGCGACTTACGTTATCAAGGGCAAGTCATCGTCATATCTGGGTTTGAATCTAAAGTGCTGCAACTGGCAGAATCCATCGCCCAACAGAGAGAGTTGGCGATATTAGGTCAGCTAACAAAGCCATTTTCACAACAGCAATTGATCGGTTTGATTGACAAAGCGACAGCTCGCATTATGGCGGCCAGTTCTGGCGTTGGTAATGTAGTGACTCAAGAGTTTGATCCGGACTCGTTCGAAATAACGCCAACCGCTTTTCATCCCGTGATACAACCCCAAGTTCAAGTGGATGGGGAAAACATTGTCGGTTATGAAATATTGTCGCGACTGAAAGCGGCTGATGGCAGCGTGATTTACCCGAATGAGTTTATCGTGCAATTTGAGCAAAACGGCCGAATTTTCGAGTTCAACCGTATGATGTTCCGAGCCAGTTTGGCTAAAATGGCACAGTATCAACAGGTTAACTTTTCGATCAACCTGTCGATGAAAGATTTGAACTCGCACATCGTAGTGGATGAAATCGATGCTCTGCTGCGAGAGTTTCAAGTCAGCCCAAACCGACTTACCATAGAAATCACCGAAACCTGTCTCGTTGATAGTCTATTAACTGCACAAGAGATAGCCACACGCCTTCGTTTATTAGGGTGTTCGTTGGCCATTGATGACTACGGCACGGGTTATTCAACAATGAAACAGTTGACTCAGTTTCCATTCCAAGAACTAAAAATTGATCGGCAATACGTCTGCGACTGTCATTGTCATGAAGAGAACCAAGTCATTGTTCGTTCCACCGTAGAAATGGCACATGCCTTGGGAATGAAAGTCGTCGCTGAGGGCGTGGAGAACAAACAGGAGTTGAAGTTTGTTAAAGACGCAGGGGTGGAAATTGTCCAAGGTTATTATTATTCCAAGCCCTATCTTTGGGCGTAAATTATCCGAAATTGACCATGTTCGCTTAATTTCTGGCCATTCATTAAAACAATTAAAAAAATAGGT
The DNA here is from genome assembly GCA_964229075.1 of Alteromonadaceae bacterium. Taxonomy (GTDB): domain Bacteria; phylum Pseudomonadota; class Gammaproteobacteria; order Enterobacterales; family Alteromonadaceae; genus Psychrosphaera. The sequence continues at coordinate 52,809 of CAXRBI010000010.1, forward strand.
TGACTTAAAAAGCCAAAATCCGTTTAATACACGCCCGCAGCAAGGAGACCCTTGTTGCAGCACACTAAGTGCCTCGATAGCTCAGTTGGTAGAGCAGGGGATTGAAAATCCCCGTGTCGGTGGTTCGATTCCGCCTCGAGGCACCATTCTTCTTTGAAGATTGGTTTTAGAGTAATTGTGCCGACTTAGCTCAGTTGGTAGAGCAACTGACTTGTAATCAGTAGGTCGCCAGTTCGATTCCGGCAGTCGGCACCATTTCTAAAACATCGCACTTATAAGTGCCTCGATAGCTCAGTTGGTAGAGCAGGGGATTGAAAATCCCCGTGTCGGTGGTTCGATTCCGCCTCGAGGCACCATTTTCTTCCCCAAGTAGTTCCTGAATCAAGCCCGTTAAACACACATTGTTTAGGTATCGACGCGTTTTGTTGTGTCCGTAACTTTTGTTATTGGGGAATAAAATAATCCCTAGGGCATTCTCGCGGAGCTTTGCTCTGTTCGATTATGACAACCATCCATGGCTTTCTCCCTTTGGGCCAGCTTTTGGCTGCGTTCTAGTTCTAAAAAATACGTTTTTCGAAGGTGATGCCGTAAGTGCGTGTTAGTCCGGGGTAGGCGGCGACCATTTCGTTATTTTTTACTACGCTGGAAATGTAGTATTCGTCGGTTAAGTTTCGCACCCAGAAGTAGAGTTTCCAATTCTGTTGTTGATGCTCAATAGCAACACGGGCATTCATCAACATATAGTCCGGTTGTGTGAACCGAGAATCGTAACTGTATGGTTGCGGTGGGATTATGACTTCGACGGCGCTGCCGACAAAATCTTCTACTTGATTTGTTGTATCAACTTTAGCTTCAAAGTCGGCGTTAAACTCACTCGAATAAGCAACATCTGCAGTCACATAGGCGGTATATAGACTACTTGGCACCCACTCGTATCGAACCATGGCATTTGCTTGTACTGTCGACATAAAAGGCAATTTAGCCCCGGTGAAATCAAGGGCTTCGCCGAGTTGATTAAAGCCATTACCGCTTATCACTTCTGAGTCAAGGTAACTGGTTGATGCACTTTTGAACAGTTTGTCGGTGGCATACCATTGCAAACTGGCCTCTGCGCCTTTTACCACAGACTCGTCAATGTTACCTAGGGTGAACGCGGTTCTAAATACTGGAATAATTTTCTTCGTGAGGAGCTGTTTGTCTTTGTAGTCGTAGTAAAAAGCGCTGAGATTCAGTTGGGTGGTACTGTCCGTCAACATCGCTTTCATGCCAATTTCGTAGGCATCGAGTTGCTCTTGCACGACGGGGTGCCAAAGCGTTTTGGTATGTTAGGAATCCGCCGCCATTGCGAGCTGTGTCTATGACTTGAGTGGCGGTTGTTTTTACCGCCGGATTAGGGTGGTCAAAAATGTTGGTGCCAATCAGTGGCTGGTTGATGTGGGACAGTACATTGCCTTCGTAATCGTAATCGTAATCGTAATCGTAAAGGAAAGCGTAACCGCTCTCACCGTAGCGAATGTTGGAAATAGTCTTGATCAGCTCAGACTGGATGTCATTCTCGACGTCAACTATGTATTCACCAGTGCCAATAAACCAGTCGTAGGGTTCAAAGTGCTTTCCGAAACCAATTTTTTTGAATTCTTTGCTTTGGTTTTGTGGTTTTACAAACCACCAAGTGTAATAGGTTTCGCCATGCTGTTTGGCGAGTGTGCCCATGTCTTTAACGATGTAATTACCTCGAACATCTTGCAAGTCGATTTTCTGTGAGCCTTCCATCGTCGGCACGATCGGGTGCATGACGCTTTCGCCAGTCGTTTTGTATATAAAAAAGTAACCTCTGCCGTTATTAAAACGAATGTCTCTGAGCGCACTCTTAATTAAATCGGTTACTTCAGTCTCAGACTTATCAAGGTTATTTCGGTATATTCCTGTAGCAATCGCGTGGGCTTGGTAGATGTGCTGTTTGATGTTTTCTTTGAGTATGGATTCGGTGTTGTTTTTCTCAAATGTAATTTGTTGAATCAGTTGCTTAACTTGCGCTTCAACAAGACTTTTTCGGGAGGAAACGAAGTCTTCTTCGAGGGCCTCTATGTCATTTTTGAGTTTTACACGATTGTTGCTGACCACTAATGTTATGGCCATCACGGCAAAGGCTATCACAAGTAATGGTGGAATAACCTTGATGAGTTGCAACAGTTTGACAGCGTGCGCTATTTTCATATGTTCTAACTAACTTCCGCTCTTCCAACTGTGACTGCGTTTTTCAGTTGTTCCGAAACTATATACTAAGCCGTTCGCAAATTTTAGACAAATTGAATATAAACTGACCGACTTAAATGTCAGGATAAGGCTACAGGGCCGCCATAAAAGCTGTGACTTTGGTGGGGTAAACGTACAAGCCACAGGGGCAGATTTAGTTTTGCAGTCTCCAATTCGCAGGCGACAGGCCATTAACCCGCTTGAATGCACGGGAAAAGTTACCTACATCAGTATAGCCAACAACTTCAGAAATTAGGGTCACATCAATATCGCTAGAAACCAGATACCAACGCGCTTTTTCCATCCTGATGGTTTCCAACAGTGTCTTAAAATCTGTACCTTGTTCCTTTAGTCTGCGTTGCAGTGTGCGTTTACTTTTTGCTAATACCTCACAGACGGATTCAATAGACAAGTGCCCTGAGCTCATCATCTGTTGGATACAAACGATGACCTGTTGTTTGAAGTCGGATTCGAGTTCGTGCACCTCCAACTTTTCAAGTCGTTCGAGCATTTGTTGGAATTTCGGGTTTGCCGCAGGGAGAGGTGCGTCGGCCAAGTATTTGGGCACGATAAGTTGATCTTGCTCGCAATTGAATTTCACTGCGCACGGAAAAAACCGGCGGTAGCGCTCCATACTGGACATTGGGCTGTGCTCGAATTCTACTGTGATGTCGGCAAAGTTGTCTGCCAGTAGCAATTTTCCTAGATGGCAGCAGGCCGCCATCGACATTTCTTTGTACTGCCGAGTGTCGGGAAGTTGCCGAAACAAATCAAAGCGGCGGAAGTAAACAAATTGGTCTTGCACTATGGGTCGCCAATATTCGGCATTGTTGTGATAGACGTTGATGCTGCGCGCGGCGTACAAAGCCTGCATCAATGTTTTGGAGCTCAGTATCGCTAAAGCGGCTGGCCCTAACATAGAAAAATCTTGCGCTGAGCCTATTCGCATTCCCAACTCGGGTTTATCTAACTTTCGCGCCGCATGATGCAATATCTCAACCAATGCCTTCACTGGAAGTTGCAACTGTGGATTGTTGAGGTCTTTTGGCTCTAGCCCGTTTGCCGACAGAAAATCTGCGGGGTTTCCACCCATCTCAATAACCGCAGTGTCAAACCCCATTAAAGCGGTAAGCTTGGCTTCTAACATTTGTTTGCCTTAATTGGCCGTTTAGAAAATCAATATAATGGCATCAAATGACAAGTCAACACCTTTGGTGGAGACTAGCATGGAATCAACATTGACGGTTTTGGGCATTTAATTATGTATGACTTAGTGATTAACAACGGTTTGTATTTTGACGGGACCGGTGAACAGGCCAAAGTGCGGCACTTAGGTGTCACCGGCGGCGTAATTGTTGAAGTGTCTGAAACCGCCATTTCCGCTCAAAATGCCAAAAAAGCGATTGATGCCAGTGGTAAATGGGTTTGTCCTGGTTTCATCGATAGCCACACTCACTACGATGCGGAATTACTGGTTAGCCCTAGTCTGTCCGAATCCGTTCGCCATGGCGTCACAACGGTAATGGTCGGTAGCTGTTCCATAAGTATGGTTTGCAGTGATTATGAAGATGCCTCCGATATTTTCACTCGGGTTGAAACGGTACCTAGAGACAAAGTTTTGCCGATTGTTAAACAGTGCAAAAGTTGGCGCCGGCCACAGGAGTGGGTTGATTACGTGAATCAACTGCCGCTTGGGCCAAACCTGATAAGCATGTTGGGACACAGCGATTTGCGAGTGTCGGTCATGGGATTGATGCGGGCAACAGATCAAACAGAGACACCAACCGAGACAGAAAGTGCCGAAATGGAAGCTTTGCTCGAGGAGGCGTTGGATGCTGGCTTTCTGGGACTGTCGACAATGCGACTGACTTGGGACAAACTCGATGGTGATCGCGCTTGGTCGAAAAGTTTACCTAGTACCTATGCACATTGGCGCGAAATATCTCGCTTGTTAAAGATTGTCAGACGTCGTGGGCGGGTTCACCAAGGTGCACCGAATGCAGCGACGCCATTGCAGATTTTTGACTATATTGGTGAAAGCCTTGGGCTTTTTCGGCGCCCACTGAAAACTACCCTCATTAGTCAGATGGACCTCAAAGGCAGTCGCTATCTAAATTTCCTCACGAGGTTATCGTCTTTCACTGCGAACTTGTTACGCGGTGATTTTCGTTGGCAGGTGTTGCCGACGCCTTTTACCGTTTACGCCGATGGAATTGATATTGTTTTCTTCGAAGAATTTGGCGCAGGGGAAATGGCCCTCGACCTAAAAGATCAGATTGCCCGAAATGAGTTGTTAAAAAATGAAGAGTATCGAAGAAATTTTCGCAAGTTTTACGGTGAAAAACTAAGCCCAAGGGTCTGGCAAAGGGATTTTGGCGATGCAACGATTTTGGCCTGTCCCGATCGTAGCCTAGTCGGCCGTAACTTCGCAGAGGTGGCTAACAGTAAAGGACTCCATGTGGTTGATTTGTTTCTCGATTTAGTGGTGGAGTACGGAACGAAATTACGTTGGTTTACGACGGTCGGAAATCACCGGCCTGAAGTACTTAAGAAAATGGTCAAGAGCCCAACGTCTCTTTTAACTTTTAGTGATGCCGGTGCCCATATTAGAAATATGGCGTTTTACAATTTGCCGCTGAGATTATTGAAACTGGTCAAAGAAACACAGGATGATGACCGTCCGTTTATGAGTATTGAGCAAGCTATTTACCGAATGACAGGCGATCAAGCGCAGTGGTTTGGAATTGATGCTGGTCGCATCCGTAAGGGTGACAGAGCAGACATAGTCATACTTGATCCAAACGGTTTGGCGCAAGATTTAGAGCAAGTGTGTTGGGACGATATGGAGAACTTCGATATACAACGATTGGTTAACCGCAACCCTGGGCTGGTCAAATACGTGGTAATAAATGGCAAAATCGCCGTTGAAGACGAAATTGCTCAGCCAGAGCTGGGGCGAGAGCGCGGCTATGGCCAGTTCCTTCCTGCCAAACCACAGAGAAACGCGGTGTAAAAAGACGGTGTAAACTTCTGTAAATTTTGCAGGAAACAAATAAGTACAGTTCAGTTGAAATAATTCGCAGAAGTCCTTGCTTTTTTAAGGGTAGGTCTATTAAATATTTTGTCTGAAAATTCGGTAATTTTGTTCGGGTTTTCAGAACCACCTGCGAGATTTTTATCCTCGTAATACTAAAAAAATGGAATGAAATTATGCGTTTATTCGTAAAAATAGTGTTGCTCGTTTCGTTGCTAATGGTGTCAATTGCCAACGCTTCGGTTGCGACTAAACTACCAGTCGAACACTTCTTTAAAAACCCAACCTATGCTGGGTTACAACTCTCTCCAAACGGTAAGTACATTGCATTATTGTCGCCTGTAAATGACAGCCGCAATATTGTTGTGATGGAAACCGAAGGTCTCAAAAATATGCGTGCTATTACCGGTTTTGATAACCGTAACGTTCGCAGCTTTTTCTGGGCCAATGATAAAGACATCGTATTCACTTTCGACAGCGACGGTAACGAAGCATTCAGTATCTACCGTGTCGATACTTCAAAGAAGAAGCCTAGAGTTGTACAACTAGTTGGCTCACAAGTTGGTGCATCAGGTATTCGCTCTGCAGCAACTGTGCATACGCTTCCAGATGATCCAGACCACATTATTGTTCAGTACAACGGCCGTAAAGTAACTGCGCCAGATTTGTACAAAGTGCCTTTAAACAGTAGCTGGAGCGATAAACGCGGCAAAAATACTAAGATGAAGATCATCGCCAAAAACCCTGGCGACGTTCAAAGCTGGTTGTTAGATAACAACGGTGAAGTTCGCGGTGCATACTCGCAAAATGGTCTAGAAGCGACATTACATTACAAAGATGCGGGTGAGAAAGACTTCCGTGTATTAAGAAAGTTCAACGTAGAAGAAGAGCAAATGCTGCCACTTGCATTCGACTACGACAATAAAACTATCTACGTTGCCTCTAACATGGGCCGTGACAAGCAAGCCATTTACAAATATGACCCAGTGAAAGATGAGTTAGGCGAAATGATTTTTGCCCATGACGAAGTGGATGTTACTGGCTTAATGATGTCACGTAAGAAACAGAAAGTGATCGGTGTGTCTTACATGTTTAAATACCCAGAAGCTGTGTATTTTGACAAAGATACTGAAAAACTTATGAAAGGCTTGCAGGCGGCATTCAAAGGTAAGCGCGTAAACATTACCAGCCAAACGGACGACGAAATGTTAAATATCGTCATGGTAAATAACGACAACGATCCAGGTTCGTATTACTTATACGACCGCAAAAAAAGAAAGATGACTTATTTGGTTTCACCAATGGATTGGTTAAAGCCAGAAGACCTAGTTGCAATGAAGCCTATCGAGTTTAAGAGCCGCGACGGTTTAACGATTCACGGTTATTTGACTTTGCCAAAAGGCGCCGAAGGTAAAAAAGTGCCTCTTATTGTAAATCCTCATGGTGGTCCTTACGGCGTTCGCGATATGTGGGGCTTCAACCCAGAGCACCAATTTTTTGCCAACCGCGGCTATGCAACGGTACAAGTTAACTTCCGTGGTTCAGGTGGTTACGGTCTTAAGTTCCAACAAGCGGGATACGGCGGTAAATGGGGCGCGGAAATGCAGCACGATATTACCGACGCAGTTAACTACCTAGTTGATGAAGGCATCGTTGATCCTGAAAAAGTATGTATCTATGGTGCGAGTTACGGTGGTTACGCAACGATGGCGGGCTTAACGTTTACTCCTGATATGTATGCGTGTGGTATTAACTACGTAGGTGTTACAGATGTAGGTTTATTATTCGAATCTATGCCAAAACACTGGGAGCCTCAGCGTAAATCTCTCGAGCACCGTATTGGTGATCCGGAAGATGAAGCGTTAATGAAGCGCATGTCACCACTTGCGCATGTTGACAAAATCAAAGCGCCATTAATGATCGTTCAAGGTGCAAAAGACCCTCGCGTTGTTAAACAACACGCGACAGATCTTCGCGATGCGTTGGAAGACATCGGCATCGAGTTAAGCGACGATGAGTGGATCATGAAAAATGACGAAGGCCACGGTTTCCGTAAACAAGAAAACGTCCTTGAGTTATACAACAAGATGGATAAATTCCTAGACAAGCACTTAGGGAAGTAATATCGAAAGAGCCATTTGGCACTTTTACTTAAAAAATTGAAGGAGCGTCGCCCACCATGAGCGGCGCTTTTTTTTGTCAGGATGGCGCTGCTTGTAGCGACGCTCGAGTTGTGCTCGTTCTTGCTTTCGGCGCTCCGCTGCTTCTGCAACTTCAGAAAAATGATGATCTCGACCATCCTCCATGACATCACCATTAATGGTGTGGAGGTGTTTGTAGTGAGTTCGTTTTTCGCCTCTATCTTTTGGACTGGCACACATGGCAAACTCCTGCGATTCGTTTCGATAGTTTAGACCCGTTTTATCCATTTGAGTTCATATTGACTTTGAGTCAGATCAAATCAAACAAGATTCAGAACTAATTCAGAGAGAATTCAAGTTTCTCCGGCGTATACATGACAGGGTGCTGGCGGTATCAAGGAGTCCAATGAATGAAACAACTTATAAAAATCGCCATTATTTTCACTGTTCTTAACTGCTTTTCAGCTATCGCCAGCGTGGTTGAACATAAGCTTGAGATTAAATCCAGTATCGTTAAACAGACCCTAGATTTTTCAGTCTTTGTGCCTGCGGATTATGAAACGGAAACCGAACAAAAGTATGTGGTTGTATTAACCACGGCAGGGCGCAGCCGACTACAAACGGTAGTGCAACAAGTGCAGTGGCTAAGTCACGTCGATTTTGCGCCGCTGCCTAGGGCCATCACTGTCTCAATGCCTTATATTGACCCTGAGCAATTAGCTGAAAAATCTGTGGATATAAACGCTTTGTACGTTGAGGTGTTTAAGCAGGAGTTATTTCCACTGTTGGCAAAGAAATTCCGTACTCACCCGTATCGAATCATAGAAGGTTTTTCCACTTGGGCGAATCTACCTTTGAGTATATACCGAGATCACCCCGAGACCTTCAATGCGTATTTTGTGTTTGCCCCTGCACTTGAATTGGCTGACGACAATTTTGTCTCAAAGTTTAGTGCTAAGAAGTTCAAACAAGGTTACCGCAACCGCGCGCTGTTTCTGAGTCGAGATGATTTTGCTGGCAATCAAACTCGGTTTGAGCGGCTACAGTCGTTACTTGAGAGGGCAAACGAAGATAAACTAACTCAGATAATTGTGCGTGACTACCGCCAACACAACTATCTTTCAAACCCTAACATCGGCCTGGTTGAGGCCACAGAAGCGGTGTTTGCTGATCTTGCACCAGACTTTGATATGTTCTCAGATTCTGGAGTTGATGGGCTCGAGGTTTATCTCGATGGGTTAGTTAAGAAGTACGGCTTTGACATGGACAAAACTGGCAAGACGATTTCGATGGCGTTTCACTTTGCGGATAGCAAAGCCTATGTTAAGGCCTTTGATGTTATGGAACATGTGATAGCGAATGAGCCCGATAACTTGCTTGCTCATGTAAGGCTTGCGCAGCTGCAAATGCTTGGGGCGTATAACAACGAGGCGCTTAAGACCCTTGAGCAAGCGAGCAAGATGGCAGAGCAACAGCAAGACCATGAAGTTCAATCATTCGTTGCTAACCTAAAACGCCAACTACTGGAAGGTTAGTTGCGAAAGGGTCGTTTTTTTCTCGCCCGGTTTTACTGCAAGGTAAGACTGGGTCAGTTCGGAAACGTCGGTGACCAAAAGGCTTTTGGGGACAATACGACCTATTTGTTTGGCTTCACCGTTATTTAGATTCCAGCGCCAAAGTTGCCCAAGCTTATCCTGAAAATACAAGCCTTGCCCGGAGCCATCAAGCTGCCGCAAATAAAAACGCCAATGCAGTTTATGCGCGGCCAATTGCGGAATGTTTTGTAGCTGTCCGTCATTCAACCAGGCTAATTGACCAGAGCTTGACGCACTGATCACCCGCATGCTTTCGGTGAGTTGGGCCCAGGACAAAGCACCAGAATAAAGATGTTTGGTTGATGCAGAGGCGTCAGAGAATAGGCTCAACTTTGTTTTACCGTCTAGTTCGGTTTGCAATAGCAGTTGCCCGTTGACGATGTTAAATAGGGTCAATGGCTCGCCTTGCAAAGCGACCGTTTGCGGACGACTGTACTGCTGCGCTCGCCACAATTGTTGTTCACTAATGAACCAGACGGTGCTGGTGGAATGATCCCACAAATAGTCGTCTATTTCTGTGGCTTCTTCCAAAATCGCAGATACGTCATTTTCTGTTTGCAGCCAAAGTGTATTTTTACCGCTGCGATTGGAAATCACGCTGATCGAATTTGATGGCGTAAATTGTCCGTTTGATTCAACAAACTGGCTAGAGCCGATTGCGCCTATCCGGTCTCCGTTCAATTTAAATCGTTCAATTTGAATATCTTGGTTTTGACTCAAAACACTCAACTGGTTTTCGCCAGTGAAAGCAATGTCTGTGATTTTCTGCTGAGTCGGCAAGACCGATTCAGCGACCAGTTGTTGCTGACGGTACCAGTAAATACCGTTGCTGCCAGCGATAACGGTATATTCGCGGTTAGTCGAAAATGAAGTCGCTACAAAAGAAAACTCAATCGGTTCGAACACTTGAGTGAACTGTTGTTGTATAAGTTGAGCTTTTATCAGTTGCTCTGGGTGCAGTACAAAGACGAAGCCATCATGATATTCGACGCTGAGCACTGGCAGGGATGTTTGGTAGATCATTTGCTGTTGCTTAAGCTCTAGATCCTCTAGCCATAACTCGGAACTGCTCATGTTATTGCGAACAAAGAGCAAGGTTGTTGGGCTGAGCTCAAGCGCCGAGTGCAATTGATTGTCGTCACACGGTTTATTTGCAACAGGTTTGGAACCTTCAGTGCTGTTCAACGATAAGACATGATTTAACGTGCACTTTTTGTTGCTGTCAGACGTTTGGATAGTGGCAAAATACAAGCGTTGGTTGTCGTTTGATAAACGGATGTCACCGATAAACTTCTCGGCGCTCAACAGTGCCTGCTTTTGCCCCTTTGCGTTTTTTCTAATTAGGCGCTGGGTTTCGCCGTTTGATTCGACCCAAAACGTGTTACCTGAATGACTATCGACAACAAAGCTGTGAATCAATTCATTTTGATCGGCAATAGGCGCGACGGATTTTAATATCGGCGCATTTTCGTTGGAGCCGATAAACTCCAAAACAAACAAAAGAGCAAGCATCAAAGGCAATAGCAACATGAGCTTTGATACAGGTGTCGAGGCTCTAGTGGTTTTGTCGGTTTTGAGGCTGTATCCTAATTTGGCATGAGTCTTTATGGTCTTTTGTTGGCGGCCGTCGTCATCTAAAAGCTTTCTCAGTTGCGTGACGTTTTGCTGAATGGTGTTATTGCTTACTATGATGTTCTGCCAGACGGTGTCTGCAATCTGTTGGTGCGAGACAATGTTACCTTCGGCTTCAATCAGCACTTTAAGCAACTGCATCTGCCGTGGCTCTAACGGCTTAGTTATAATTCCTTTTGTTAGTTCTGCTCGTTGCCAATCAATTTGGAAACCATTGACCTTTGAGAGATTTTCCTTTGCCATAGTCGAATTTGTGGTGGATTTGCCAGACTCTTTGCGGCAAGGTAAAACAAAAACGAAAAAAATGAAACTGCTGAAACCCCTCTTATTTACAATATTGTTTGTTGCGTCTGCGCTGACGGTCACCTATAAAACCGAGCTAACCCAGCTCTACCATACAATTCGTCTTTTTCATCAAGACGTCATTGTTGAAAATTTCTCGAATTTACCCAGCATAGCAGACCATAAAGTCATACCGAGAGCTGGAGTGGTAGATGAGTTTCTTTACGATTTAGCGGACCTACCTGAGCAATTTGAGCACAGAGATAAACTGTTATCGACGGCAGATTGGCTCAAGGATACCAACGCGACAGCGCTTCTGGTTGTGCAAGGACAAACGATCCGTTTTGAACAGTATTTACAAAACACAGGCTCGAAAGACAAACGTATCTCCTGGTCCGTTGCCAAGTCTTTCTTGAGCGCTTTGTTCGGTGTTGCGGTTGCCAATGGAGACATTGAAGATTTAGACGCTGCAGTGACCGATTATGTTCCGCAATTAAATGGCAGTGGCTACGAAGGCGTGAGCATTCGCAATGTGCTGCAAATGTCCAGCGGCATTTACTTTGATGAAGACTATGCTGACTTTTTCAGTGACATTAACCGCCTTGGCAGAGTGTTAGCTTTGGGCGGAAGTTTTGACGAATTTGCAGCAAGCTTGCACAGCCATCAGCCGCAGGGAACCCAAATGCACTATGTCTCTATCGACACTCATGTGATAGGCATGGTGTTACGTGCGGCAACAGGGCTCAGCATCGAAGAGTACTTTTATCGCCACTTGTGGTCAAAGCTACAAACCGAAGAAGATGCGATTTACATCACCGACAGTCTTGGTGAACCTATGGTGCTTGGAGGACTAAACATAATTACTCGAGATTACGCGCGCTTTGGCAAGTTATATCGCGATTATGGGCAACTCAATGGTGAACAAATTATTCCAAGAGATTGGATTATTGAGAGTATGCAAACCCCATCGGAGCATTTAGTCGCCAAACGACGTGGGGATGGCAGTGTTAAGTTTGGTTATGGCTATCAATGGTGGTTGCCACTAGATGCCGACGATGAATTCATGGCCATCGGAATCTACGGGCAATTCATTTATGTCGACAGGAAGAGCGATCTGGTCATTGTCAAAAACAGTGCGGACACCCGATTTTTAGAAAACAACTACGAGAGCAAGGAGAAAGCGGTGTCAGCATTTAGAGCAATTTCTCGACACTTCTCCGCATGGCAAGCTGAAAACTAATAAAGTTGTCTATTTTGTGAGCGGTTTCATTTTTTCCGATTTTAGGTTTTAAAATGGTGCAAACTCAATAATTGCGCGGTTTTTAGCAGATTTCTGTTGTTTATTTGTTAAGGCTGTGACATTTTGATGAATTAAGGGAATTAAGTATTGAATTTTAAAAATTAAGTCCCTACGATACTGAAAGTCTTAACCATAGGATATAAAAATGAACAAAAGTGAATTAATTGAAAAGATGGCACAAAGTGCTGACATGACTAAGGCAGACGCTGAGCGCGCACTTAACAGCCTAATCTCTACAGTAACTGAAGAACTTGCTAACGGTGGCGACGTTTCTTTAGTTGGTTTCGGTACTTTCAAAGTAAACGAGCGTGCTGCTCGCACTGGTCGTAACCCACAAACTGGTGAGACTATTCAAATCGCTGCTGCTAAAGTACCTGCTTTCAAAGCTGGTAAAGCAATCAAAGACGCTGTTAACGCATAATTGTTAACTCGTTTCCACAGGTGGCGACTAGCCACCTGTGAAACCTCCTCCATTTCCCTATTTGCAAACCTCCACTTTTAAGTACAATTCGTCTGGTCTCATTTTCAATCTAAGTATGCCGATGAAATTATACTGTTCGCTTTTTTTATGTTTATTTATGACAGCGCTGTCTTCTGCTGCGCAACCAGAATTTGAGTTGGCCCAAAAGGCTGCACAGAACAACGATTGGGATCTCAGCATTATCCACCTAAAGCGCACTATCGAGGGGCAACCGGAATATTTGCCAGCCCGCTTGTTGTTGGCGGAGGCTCAATTACGCACTGGCCAATCTCAGGCCGCATTAACGACTTTGGAGGTAGTTAGATCATTGGGGGGAGATAAAACTCTTACCGCAGTAATTTCTGCAGCTGCATATTTCCAGCTCGGACAGTTAGACTTAGCGAAGCAAGTCAGTGAATCATTACAGCCGCAGCATCTTTCCATGGAGTGGGTATCGGAGCTTTTACCGCTCAAAATGGCGTTAAAAGAGTATGCATGGGCAGAAGAATTCTTGTCAAAACTGACTGCAGATGAGATACGACAGAACCCTCAGTTTGTTTTAGACCAGGCAACTCTTTACTACTTAACTGACCGTTTGGACAAAGCACGAAGAGTATTGCGAGAATCTGTATTGCCGGCGGAGTTAGAGCATAAAGTTAAGCTTCTGAGCGCTGAGATATTTTTTGCTCAAGGAGACCTAGCCAGCGCGGAAGCCGAGTATCAACAAGCCAGCGCAAGGGCTGCCACAGATTTGAACGTTTTGATGGCTCTCAGCCGATTCTATCTAGCAACAAACAATCGAGTTGAAGCGCTAAAGTACAGTCAGTCTTTGGTCGAAGCTCATCCTCAACACCCAGTAGGGCAGTTACTTCATGCAGCTGTATTAAAACAAGCGGGCGACGAAGACGGTGTCAGCGCTGTTATCCAGGAATTGAACTTTCTCCTAAGCGGACTAACTGATGAGCACAGGCTACAACGCAATGTGTTGTTGTTTCGAGGTCTGTACGCTTATTTCAATACTGAGTGGGTTGCTACTCGAGAGCGCATGGAGACTTACCTTTCTCTTTATTCGTTCGATGACGTTGCAAACAAGTTGTTGATCAAAGCCTGTCTGCAACTCAATGACTTGGCCTGTGCTGAGCAACGATTAGAGCAAGCTTTGAAAGTCGGCACTTTAGACAAAAACTTAATCTATTTGGGGCTTAACGTTTACCGATTGAGTAACGAATTAGATCTAGCTATTTCGCTCGCGGAGAAGGCGCAAGCTTTGTTTCCTGACGATCAGGAGTTGGCTTTGAGCTTAGTTAGCTTGTATCAGTTGACTGAAAAACCGGCACAGGCATATCAATTGCTCCAAGAATTAGGCAGAGAAGAGAACAGCTCAACTAAAGTGTTACTCAGTCTTGGATATATGCACTTACAAAACGATAATTTGCAATTGGCGACCGAGACGGCTAATCAGTTGTTAGTGTTGGCACCGAATAAAGTTGAGTCATTTTTATTGGCGGCTGAAATTGCGGTAAAACACGGTGAATTAGCATTAGCAGAGCAGTTCATTGCACAGTCTCTGCAATTGTCTCCAAATTATAAACCGGCACTGTTGATTTCCGCTTCTTTAGCCCTCTCTACTGCCAACTATCAACAGGCAGAGAGCATTTACAAACAGCTGTTAAGGCAAAATTTTCAAGACCAAGAAATCAAATTGCTGCTGGCCGGTTTATACAAACAACAGAAACAATGGCTACTTGCGACCGAACAACTCGAGCAACTATTACAACTGCACGCAAACAACGATATGGCGAGAGGGGAGTTGGTTGCTTTACTGCTCAAACAAGGAGATAACGCTCGTGCATTTGAAGTGTCACAACAGTTTACTGCCAATCACTTAAGTTCGGCAGCACTCCTGCAGATAAAACTAAAGGCAGAGTTAATCACGGGGGCTTTTGAATCGGCTAAACGCACGCTGTCGGACTTCTCAGCGCTAGCGTTTGATGACCAACAGTTAATGTTAGATGTTGCGAATTATTATTTGCAGTTAAATGACATAAGGCGTGCGAAAGCTGCCCTGAAACGATTGCAGTACCTTGACCGTGAGCTGACTCTCGTCATTCCGACACTTCATTTGCAAGGCCTGCTCGCTCTAAAAGAAAATGACTATAACAGCTTGCGCTCGACAGTTTCGGCCCTTAACCAGCGCCATGCATTTGCACTCGTGTTAGAGCTAAAAAGTTATGCTGCGATCAAACAAGGACGAGAAGCCGCAGCCATAAATTCACTGAAGGCGCTGATAAAACAGCGTCCAGCTAAGCAATTTTACTACCTTTTGGCTGACGCGCAGATTCGTAACGAGGCTGGCAAAGAGGCAGAGCTGACGCTTTCGGATTGGCTTCAAATTGATGGGAGTGACACAGAGGCAAGGCTTAGATTGGCCGCTATGATGCAAAAGCGAGGGGCCAAAAGCGAAGCAATTGCGGTGTTAGAGGCTGCGCAGCAGAATGACGTTGACCCTCGTTTATTGAATAACCTAGCGAATCTGTATTTGCCAGAACATCCACAAGCCGCCCTTGAGTATGCCAATAAAGCGGTAGATGCGGCTCCTAACGTAGCAGCCTATTTGGATACATTTGGATGGGCGTTAATTCAAAATGGTCAATGGGAGCTTGGCTTAGAAAATATTCGGCAGGCCATCGTACGAGAGTCGACTAATCCAGAATATTACTACCACTTAACGGATGTTCTAATAAAGCTTGGCAAAATTCGACAAGCCAAAGCAGCATATCAAGAACTTCGGAAGTTGGACAAACAACATACTTTTTCTCAGCACTATCAGACGCTTGAAGAGATGTTGTAGGGATATGTATTAAATATTTATGACACCGCTGTCATTTTGTTCGGTGTTTGTGTAAAATCTCGTCTCATAAGTTTCTGGGGGAAAGAAATGCCAAAGTGGTATCAGTTTAACGCGGCACTCATGTTGTTGGCTGCGTCAACAACGGCGAATGCCGACAGTGTCGATTTAGGGGAGGCCAGTGGCTATACCTTAGTGATCAAAAATGACTTTCAATATGCAACTGGTGATGTACAAGGATTCAGCGCTATTGGCGGCGATGTGGTGAGCTACTCTGGCCAAGCCGACTACTTTGAGCATCAAGTGGATCTGTTTGGCATTGAAACACCTGAGATGATCTCAGACTTTACCCAAACCTTTGATTATTTGTCAGGCCTATCTGATCAACTAGCTGGGTATTCTTCAACCGGCACCACCAATGTTGAGTGGGGGACTTTAGAATTCAAAGCAGCTCAAGGGAGTGAGAACCAAGACGTACATATTTTTGATGTCGACTTTGAGCAATTAGCAAGTGCGCATACGATCAAATACTCAGGTATTGAGTCTGGCCAAATCATTGTTAATGTCAACGGTGACAGTGCGTCGACATTAAATTTTGGCGGTCAGTATTTCGAAGACGAAATGTTGAATTATCTCGACAACTCTCTTGCCGGGCGGGTTGCGTCAGACATCATGTTTAATTTTAATCAGGTGACGGACTTAAACCTAAGCCAAACCTTGTACGCATCGGTGTTAGCGCCAAATTCAAATATTACGGCTCAGGGAGCCGCAACTTTCTGGGGCCAGATCATAGCCAATTCTTGGAGCACGACACATGCGAGTCAGTTCAATTATGACTTGTTTGCCAATGTCGTTGATGAGCCTGTGGTTGAAGTTTCAGAGCCCAGAAACCTAGCACTATTTTTGTTTGCACTATTGGCATTGACTTGGCGCCAATACAGGTTGAACTAGAGAGCCCGCTGAAAGCGGGCTTTTTAATTGTTACGACAAGAAGTCGTCAAATTTCCCTAGATGCACCTTCTCACAGGGTAGCTTTATTGGTACTAACTCCAGTTGACCGCCACTGATCCAATACATCGCATTTTGTAGGTATTTGTCGGCTAGGGCGGTTGCTTCTGCTTTCGAGCAGGCCACGGCGAAACTGGCTTCTTGATGGCTCATATCCTTTGAAGCACCAATCACTGGCTGATGAGAAAAAGGCGCTAGATCCAGTTGTAAGTCCTTGTTGAGATCTGCGTTTTGTTCGTTAGAGAGAATTCGACCGAGGGGGTTGTGCGCCGTAATAATGGCGAAGGTATCAAAGCCAATCTTGTTTTTGCTGACGAAAACAACCTGCTGATAAACCTGCATAAAGTCTTTGTTATTCATATCATCGGTATTTTAGGTGAAGTTGGTGGCGCTGTTGGTCAATTTTAAAATCAAAGTTTGCCAGAAAGTTCATCCCCAACAATCCTTCTGCATGACGAAAATCTTCGATATCCATAACCACAAATTGAATCTCATTAACCACAAAACCACCTATATCAAACTGCTCAAACTGATAGATGGGGGCGTTGACGATGCCACCCGCTGTTCTCATATCGGCATTTCGCACATACTGAGGTGATTGCCACAGTTGCAATTGGTCGAACGCCTGTTGAGTGATGACTGATAACGAAGCGCCAGTATCAATCATAAGCGTTACTTCGGCTTGCTGATTGAATCTTCCAGTAACCAAATAATGCGCGCCAATTTGCGCCAAGGCGACAGCTTGTTCACCGAGTTCAGCTTCAATGATCTTTTGAAGCAGGGCTTCGGCTTGCACAACGTAATCATCTGAGGTGAGTAGACCTTGAAGGTAAGCTTTTGCGTTGGCAAATTGTTTTACTTCGACCATGGCCTCTGCAACCATGAGTTGGTATGGCAAGTAGTCTGGCTCGTCATAAATCAAGGGTTCTACAAAGTCGATGAGTGCTTGCCATTGGCCACTTTTCTGCAATGTTAATTGTTGTTGATTTACTAGGCCGTGGATTTGTTGCTGCATTGCCAGTTGCACATCGCTGTCCAAACTGTTTTCGATTATGGTTTGATACACCGAAATTGCGTTTGAGGTCTGATTGATGAAGGACAAACGCATGGCTTCGAGCTGCAATACTTCTAAGTTGTATGGCTGAAAGTCGAGAAACGCTGTAATGAATTGTTCTGCTTGTTTCATTCTGCCGTTTCTAAGCCAAGCTCGAGCTTGAACTAACCATTCATCCAATAGTCGTTGTGCTTGTTCATCATCGAGTTGTTTAATTTGCGAGTAGTGGTCAACCGCGACCTCAAAGTCACTTCTTCGAAAGGCATTGCTTGCGGTCTGTTGCTCAGTGGCATTTGATTGATTTGTGAGACTTTCAGTTTTTACTGATAGCGGGTTGTAACTGCGCACTTCGTCGAGTGATTCTGCTTCCGCAACCACTTGGCCTTCCTCTTGGTCTTCAGGCCAGGAAAAATATAGGTAGAAATTAAACCCAAGCGATACAAACAGAGCAAGGAGCAACAAATAAATCTTCGCTTTTTGCACTATTTACTCCTTTTCGCCTGATTATGTATCTCAACTATGGCTTAGTTTGAACGTTTAACCATACTCTATCCATTGATTGTTCGTCCAAAGTTCCCCCTGAAAAGTTACAAAATTGAATAAAAAAAGGCCAGCATTTGCTGACCTTTTTTAACAAAATTATCTTTTATTCAAAGACCTTTTCGATGTCCATCACTTCAATGTTGCCGGCAGGGATGGCCAATTTGTAATCCTGAATCAGGGCATCTTCATCTAACAATGCTTGCGGTTTTTCGGCATTGTATTTAAGAGGCGATGACTGTTCATTAGCTAAGCGCGCTTTCATGTCTTTGCCGTCACCAGTAATGAATACGTAGTGAAGGTTTTCAGTTTGTAGGTGCTCACGTATCACGCGATTTACATCATCAAGGGTCAAGGCAGAAAGTTGCTTTGTTACATAGTCGGCAAAATTAGCCGTTCCGTAAAACTCACTGTCCATCGCATAACCCAATTGACGATCTTGACTTGCTACCAGTTGCGGCACGAAATTCATCAAGAAGTTACGCGTGGCTTCAAAGTTTTCTTGGCTTAAGCCTCTTTCAATCAGTTGGTCAACTTCCCACAAGGCAACACGAGTCGCGAAATGCGCATCGTTATTGTTTCTCAGAGGGCGAATCCAAACTTGGAAGATTTGCTCGCTACGACCTAAGTTGGCGTCTGGCTTAGTTTGGAACATACCACGTGGGAAATATTCAATGTAGGCATAGTCACCGTAGTTCATGCCGCGCACTTGGCGAATGCGTTTGAATAGGTGCGAGTTTGAGCTGCGGTGTTCACCCAAATAACTGCGCACTAACCAAAGGGCGGCCCAGTCTTTGTGGTCGCGAACAACGTCGATTGGGAAACCAAAGCTAACCGCAGTCGATTGCGTATTCTTCTCGACGATGGTGGCGTGGCGGCCTTTTAATACAGGTGCATCTGCAACGTTCAGACGTTTGTCATCACCTTCAGGCAAGCGAGCAAAGTCTGAGAGCATTTGTTGTTTCAAATCTGCAGGGATAGCGCCCGTGAGACCTAAGTTTAACTTGGACTGTGTCAGTTGCTGTTGGTAGAACGCTTTCACGTCGTCAAGAGTAATGCTTTCTAAGTCTGATAAATCACCGTAGTTGTAACTTTCGTAACTGTGGTTTTGATACAGCTTATGATAAAGCACTTCTTTGCCAAGTTCTTCGTCGTTAGACGCTTTTAGACCGGCTTTAATGCCATCGATTTGTTCTTTCTTCAAGCGTTTGAAGTCATCTTCGCGCCAACCTGGATTCAACAATTGATCAGAAACGATTTGATACCACTGTTCAACGTTGTCTTTATGAACTCGCCCTTGGAACGACATCATCTCTTTGTCGATTTGTGCACCAAAACGGCCAGCAATCGGATACAAAGCTTTTTGAATTTCTTTGTAAGTCTTTGACTCACTGCCGCCACGAGCAATCATACTAGCAGTTAAAGCTGCCAAACCTTTCTTACCTTCAGGATCCGCAGCCGCACCGGTATAGAACAATGCGTTAACATCGATCAGCGGTGAGTCGTTGGTGTTATCCATGACAGTGAATACGCCTTTAGGCGCAGGTTTAGAAAGCTCTGCTACTTTTGCAGCTAAGTTAAACTCGGTATCAAACCCAGGAACTTTATCAAGCGCAGACATAGTGACCGTAGTGCGGCCGCTGTCGATGAAGTACTTGTTGGCGATTTCTTTGATGTCTTCGGCGGTAATTTGGTCGGCAGAAGCATACAGTTGGTTTAGAACCTCAGGGTCACGCTCGAAGTGCATGTATTGTGCAAGCGTAGACGCAATCGCCTGAGAGGAGTCCATGGCACTGACAAACGAGTACTTCGCATTTGATTTAAGGTTTGCCAACTTTTCTTTATCGACTAACTGAGTGCGTGCTTGTGCGTAGGTTTCGTTGATAGCGTCGCGAACAACCGCAAGGTTGGCTTCGTCATCAACCTTCACAAATACGTGTAGCAGACCCGGGTCTTTGGTCTCAGCGTTATAAGTGAACATCTGGCTCGCAATCTGTTTGTTAACGACCAAATCTTGGTACAGCTCAGAGTTACTAGAGAAATACAGCTGTGAAATCAAATCCAGCGCAGCGCGATCTTTTTTCTCTGGCTCCCAAGCTGTGCCCTTGAATGAGACAAGCAGCCAATGACCTGGCAGGCCGTCGTATTTTTTATGAACATAACGAGGTGCTGTTTGAGTTGGCTCTTGCGGCACTTCTGTTACAAATGAGCCTTTTTCCCATTCGCCCCAATACTTTTTAACGAGCTCAAGGGTGGCTTTTGGATCGACGTCACCAGTAATAATGATCGACGTGTATTCTGGTTTGTAGAAGCGCTCGAAGAACTGCTGGCCGTAGGCCATTTGGTCTGGCATTTTTTCGATGTCTTCAAAGAAACCCATAGTGGTGTGACTGTAGGTGTGCTGATCAAAGGCTTCTTTGCGCACAGCCGCCAGTAATTGGCGAATTGGGTTTGAGTTGTTCTTAAGATACTCACCCTTTACTGTGAGCGCTTCGGTGCGGAACTGAGATTCTGTATATTTTAAATTCTGGAAAATGTCCGCTTGTACTTCCAACACACTTTCTAAGTGTTGCTTGGAGAAATTTAAATGGTAGTTGGTGTAGTCATTAGTGGTGTAAGCACGGTTATCAACACCGGCGTTTTTAAACATGACTTCGTATTTGTCTTGAGGAAACTTCTCTGAGCCTTTGAACATCATGTGCTCGAAGAAGTGAGCAAAACCGGTTTTCCCCGCTTCTACTTCGTCGCGAGAGCCCACGGATACTGGAATTTGCAATGAGACAACATCTGGGTAGTCGGTCTTTACAATCATGACTCTCAGGCCATTTGGAAGTTCTTCCAACAGGTAGTCTTGAGAAAATACTTTATTGCTGGTTTGCGGTGCAGGGGCTGAACTGTCAGACATAATGGCATTACAACCAGTCAACATCAGCGCGGCGGCGACAGCGCCGACTAGAAGCTTACGTTTCATTGTTTCCTCGAAATCTTATCGTTGTTTTTATTTGGCTCGACATTATGGCGAGCAATTTAGGTTTAGGCGAGCCTTTTGATGAAAGCAAGAGGATACCTGTTTGTCTGGCTAAATTTACAGTCTGTACACCGTTTTGGGGCAGGAAAGGTTGTTACAAAAAGTAACATTCTGCTTTACTCTCTCTGGTAAGCTTAAACAAAAATAATAAAAGGAAGCGTCAGTTTGAAAGCACTAGGTTTATTCATCGCATCAATTCTAATGGTCGGATGCAACGGTTCTGATGATGAGCAGGCTCCGGTAAATATTGATGATTTCACTGAGGTACTGGTGTCGGCATCAGGAGCTCCAGAGTCGCGCTGTGGCGTGGTGGCGGTAGGTGAATTGTCCACCGATTTCGCCCAGTGCGCACAATCCTCATTTACCTCAGAACAGCCTTTTTATGCGGTTTTTGAGCAAAATGGTAGCTCAGGGGATGTGGCTGTTGGATTGACAATGAACCAGGATTTGGAAGTCGCCTATTGGCATTTTGATAGCGACTTTGAAGATGGGTCGCACCGACTGTTGTCATTCGCCTGCCTGAGTCCCGTGTTGGCAGATGAGCTCACTCCAGGGGCAAGCCGCCCAATTGAATGCGAAAATGATAACCTTGTTGTGACCACGGTCGACGAATCGCAAATGGAATATGCTGTTTCGGAACTTTCATGGCGCTATGTCGGTAGTGACAGTGATTGGAATGCCATCGCTTGCGGTCTGGAACAATGCAGTCACTGGGTATTTCCTGCCGATGTCAGCGGTGATATCGAGGTCCAAGCGTATCATGGAGAAACTTGGCCGGATGATCCTCTGTGCGCAAATACGTATCGTGGGACAGCTGAATATCGAGTGGTCAGCAGTTTTCATCAGGAGCTAACGTTAGAAGTCGTATTTGATGGCGCAATATGCCAGTAGCGATCTAGAACGTGTTGATTTTTGTTGATGAATTTTGACTTAGTCCACTAGGCCTGCAACTCATCGCTGTGTTCAGCAAGATTAGGATTTGAACAAAACTTATACACCAAAGAGCAACACGCTCTAGTTATTTTTGTCGAGGAATATCGCCATCGCTTGCGCCAGTGACTGAAACGCAAATTGGTCAAATTCGATGTCGCTGAATTTAATCCATCGAGCGTCAATCACTTCACTGCTGTCGAGGCAAAGTTTGGGTTTGTGCTCAAGCTCGGCGTAATAGATCACATCCGCTGTATGATAATCGATGGCTTTGTAGTGGTAGATGTTGGTCCCTGAACATAGATATTGCCAATGGGTTACCTCGATGCCCAATTCTTCTTTGACCTCTCGACTCAGGGCCTGCTCAAGGGGTTCACTAAAATCAACAAAACCTCCGGCCAAATCCCATAATCCAGCTCCTGGGGCTTTGGCTCGGATATTAATCAGCACCTCGTCTTGATGAACAATAATACCTGCGACTGCAGCTGCGACGTTATGGTAGTACTGAAACTGGCAATTGAGACACTCTAGGTATCTGCCTTCTGGCATAATAATGTTGGTACTAGCGCAGTTTGGGCAGTGTTTGAAGTTCATTAAAAATCTGCATAAATCTGTTGTTTGTTTCAGATTAGAGCAAACTGCAGTGAGTTAGTAGTTAAAATGCAACAAATGCGATTTATCCTATGATAAACAAAGGAGTGCAACGTGTCAGAATTTGAATTTTTAGAGCTAAAGAAGTACAGAGCAATTATCTTTGATATGGACGGAACCTTAGTCGATAGTGGTCAACTACACGAGTCGACTTGGCAACAACTATTTAATCATTATCACATTCCCCTCGACCGAGCTTTGATGCGCTCTCTAGCTGGGGTGCCGACAATTCAAACCGTTGAAATTTTGATTCGTCATTTTAACCTCAAACATCCAATCGATTTGCAAGAACTCGATGGCTTAAAACAAGAGATTCTCAAAGAAACCTACGCGGAGCACGTCAAACCAACCAAATTGGTGTCGTTGGCCAAATCTTTAAAAGGCCAATTGCCTATGGCGGTTGGGACTGGATGTAACAGTGATGAGGCTCAATGGTTTCTGGAGGCCGTCGGCGTATTAGATTGTATTGATGTTGTTGTGGGGGCAGAACAAGTGCAGCAGCACAAACCGGCGCCGGATACGTTTTTGCGTTGCGCCACTTTGATGAATGTGAACCCTAATGAGTGTTTGGTGTTTGAGGATGCTGAGACCGGTATAAAAGCCGCGCGAGCTGCCAATATGGACGTAATCGATGTTGCTAAAGAGTTGGGCATTGAAAACGATTATTTCATTCGTTGATTGATAAGATTTCGTAAACGCCCAGCTGTTACATTGAGCGTTTTCTCGAGGAGTGTTCAAGTGGCCATAACAATAGAAGATAAAACCCTTCGCACCAACGATGTTATCGTTAAGCTGATCACTTTGAGCAATCGCAATGGATTAAAGGTGACGCTCTGCGAGTTGGGTGCCGCCATATGGAATATTTCGATTCCCAACCGTCACGGCAGCACAACTGACCTGGTGCTAGGTTACGAAGATGAAGAAAACTGGCTAACTAATCCTTACTTTATGGGAGTAACAGTTGGCCCAGTGGCGAATAGAGTGGCTGAGAGCTGTTTTGATATCGATGAGCAACGTCATGTGCTCGAGGCGAACGAGTCAAATAACTGTCTGCATTCCGGTCCCAGTGGTTTACACAGTAAGTTTTGGTTGTTCGAATCTGGTGATAGTCAGCAGGATGCTTGGGTAAAGTTTGTTTATACCCGCCCAGACGGAGAAGGCGGCTTCCCGGGTAATTTGCACCTAGAGGTCGAATATCGAATTACAGACGACAACTGTTTGCTGATCAAATATCGCGGTTCTAGCGACAAAACAACGCCGATTACCCTGACCAATCATAGCTACTTCAATCTCGCAGATGATAAATCTCGCGGTATTCTAGATCATCGGTTACAGCTGTTTTGCGATCAGTATTTGCCACTAAATCAAGCTAGCATTCCAACTGGAATGCTGCGAGAAACTGCGGACACTGCGTTTGACTTCCGGCAACCGAAAGCCATTGGCGAGGATATTGACCTCGTTCCTCCTGGGTACGATCATTATTTTGTACTGCGTCGAGAAAACCCCGAGAAAATGCGCCATGCGGCGACTTTATTGGAGCCTGAATCAGGACGCAAGATGGAGTTGCATACCACAGACGTTGGGCTGCAGTTTTACAGTGGCTGCCATATGGATGGCCGGACTCTGCAAAGGGGGCAACTGCCGTTGCAGCCATTCTCTGGACTGTGTTTGGAGACTCATGGTTTTCCAAACGCCGTCAAGTTCTCACACTTTCCGTCAGTGCTAGTGACTCCCGAGCAGGAATACCAACATACAAACATTTACAAATTTGGGTTTTGAAATGAACAATAAAGCCTTATTTTATAGGCATAGAAATTAACGAACGCAGAAACCATGCTTAAGAATTGGCTAGAAAAAGGCAAACAAGTAATTCGAGACAATGCTCAGGAAGCCTGGGAAAACATACAAAATCGCCTCAACAAAACCTACCAAGAGTGGATCAATGGCACGCCTGTTTTTGCCTCTATTCAAAAAGCAGATAACTCAGAGTGTAAAGACTGGGATGAAAAACACTATTTTGTGGTGCCATTCCATTTGTCAGAGTCTAAGTTTGCCTTGCATTCGATTCGTTATTTGCCAAAGGGCGTAAAAGAAGTCAACGACTTGCCAAAGCGCCGGGTGTTCCATTTTCCCGATCCTCACAGCGAATATGCACTGCAACATTACATGACTGAAATGGCGCAAAACAAAGCAGCGCAAAGTACTGAAAAAAGCTCATTGGAGTCTCTAGCGGACGACATCGATGCACTCGACAAAAAGCTAACTTACGGTATGTTGCTGGTGGGGGGGCTCGCGGCGATAGTCAACCCTCTGTTGGGCGCAGGCCTAGCTCTAAAAGCTTTGCTGCCAGGCATTCCAAGTTTATTGAACAAATATGGATTAAAACCTCTGGGTGAAAAAGTATCGGAAAATCAGTTGAAGCTGGCGGTTATCGAGGCTCAAGATCAAGTTGCAGATGCGTTTAGCAATGGCACAACAATTAAGGTTGTTAACCCTATTTTGCAACAACTTGATATAGCGCTAAATACTACTGAAGATGAATACAACCCTTTAACAGGAGTGGACTTCTCCAGTGCTTCTTTGTCTGAACTTGAGGGGGACTATTGGCGAGACTTGACGGAAGATGCCATGTTTGAAGTTTACAAAGAGCTACTTGAAACACCAGAGTTGTACAAAAAAGCCAGTTTAGGCGTGGAAGACCTGAACTGGCTGAAGGTTATGTTTGCAGGGAAGCAAGTTAGAGGTTAAGGGCTTCCTCTAACGCCGCCAAACATAACAAAACATTTTCGCTTCTGGCACCGTAGCCCATTAGACCTATGCGCCATGCTTTGCCGGAGAAATCGCCAAGACCAGCACCAATTTCTAGATTGAACTCATTTAATAAGTAAGTGCGTACTTTGGCGTCGTCAACGCCTTTGGGAATGTATACGGCATTGAGTTGCGGCAAGCGCTCGGCTGCTGGCACGATGAACTCGATACCAAGACGAGCTAGGCCATCGGCCAACGTTTGATGCTGGGCCTGATGTCTAGCCCAAGCATTTTCCAGTCCTTCTTGGTGGAGCAAAACTAGAGCTTCATGTAACGCGTAAAGCGAATTTACCGGTGCTGTATGATGATAGCTGCGCTTACCGCTGCTATTGTTGCTCCAATAATCCATCACTAAGGTTTGATCTAAAAACCAACTCTGCACCGGTGTTGTTCGACTTTTTACTTTCGCAACCGCGGCGTCTGAAAAGCTCACAGGAGATAAACCCGGAACACACGACAAGCACTTTTGTGAGCCGGAGTAGATGGCATCGATTTGCCAATCGTCAACGCGAAGTTCAACACCGCCTAATGACGTCACAGCATCAACAATGGTCAAACAGTCGTGTTGTTTGGCAATACCGCACAAACTCTTAGCGTCAGAAAGTGCACCCGTGGAGGTTTCTGCATGAACAAAAGCAACAAATTTAGCGTCTGGGTGTTGGCTCAAGGTCTGTTCTAGTTGTTGTGGGTCAACTGCGCGCCCCCATTGGCCTTCGACTTTAACTAAGTCACCGCCACATCGAACGACATTTTCCGCCATACGATTACCAAAGACTCCGTTTATACAAACAACGACTTTGTCACCGGGTTCAACCAAATTTACGAAACAGGTTTCCATGCCAGCAGAGCCGGGCGCAGAGACTGCCATCGTAATGTCATTTGTCGTTTGAAACGCATACTGTAGCAAGGATTTTACTTCATCCATCATATTGATGAATAGCGGATCTAGATGGCCGACGGTCGGTCGTGACAAAGCATTAAGCACGTTTGCAGAAATATCCGATGGTCCAGGCCCCATCAAAACACGGCGAGGTGGAAAAAACGACTGATAAGACATAAGGTGTTCTCATGGTTATTGTGATTGTTATGTCCCAAGCATATCAAGTTATTCAATAAATTAGGGCTATACTCGCCATAACGCACGTGATTAAAAAAGGAAGAGTAATGGTAAAACAGCTCTTTAACATGAGTTTGAGCGCCATACTGCTAATGAGCAGCAATGTTATAGCTGCTGATGCGGGGACAGTAATTGTCACCGTAAAGCAAGTTGAGATAGAGAAGAAAAGTGAGCGAAGAGCGGCCAAAAGAGGCAGCGGTTTTAGCCAAAACGAATCCATAGTGACAGGTGATGAAGCGAGGGCTCGACTCAAATTTGTCGATGGTACGCTGACGACATTAGGGGAAAACACAGAATTCAAAGTTCATCGTTATCAAGCCGAAGGACATCAACCCAATGCTAGGATGGAGTTGGTCAAGGGCGCATTTCGAACCATCACGGGTTCGATCACTAAAACCGATAATCCAGACTTTAAAGTGGACACGCCGGTAGGCAGTATTGGCATCAGAGGCACGGATTTTTGGGGGGGATATTTACAACCGGATGCCGTGGACATTCTATTTATCGATGGCGAACATGAGATAGTAGTTACTAACGAATATGGTTCTGTGATCCTGAAAACGCCGGGACAAGGTACTACAATTAAGTCTGGAGAGGCGCCTTCTGCCGCCAAGGTTTGGCCACAAGAAAAGGTTGCCAAAGCTGTTAAGACCATAACTATCGAGTAGCTCAGGAGGGCAGTATGTCGCCAGTTGAAACAGCTAAGTTGCATGCTGCTACATTCGCGGCCTGGGGAGGGATCCTCGGGGTGTTCTATGCGTTTGGTGGTCTCTTTGTTGATATTACTTCAGAGCGAGGTGTCAATTGGGGGACATTACTGGCTTTTTTAGCCTTGATTGGGATGCCGGCGATGGCGGCACTGATTGGGGCGGTAATTGGTTTTGTTGGTCAGATATTCTTGTAGTTGTTCGCTCGAAACCACTAATGTCCAAAGAGTTTACTGCGGCGAGTGTCGATGAAGCGTCACTTGCGTATCGAAATTTCTATTCAATCGTCAACAAATTTGGCCGATAACGTCATTTAAAGTAAGTGAACACTTAACAAACCGTTCAAACTGCGGTATCAATAGAGTAATTCAGCATAAAAACAACAACAATGAACGAAGCAAGCCCGGTAGTTACGGACAACGAGCCTGCAACTACCGAAAACAAATATTTATTTGCACCACAAGCCCTTTATAACTTCAAAGTTATAGATGTCATTGCGATCGCGGTGATTTATTTCGTATTGGCACGTCTAGGCCAACAATTTGCGATTGAACCGGGTAATGTAACTCCGGTATGGATTCCTTCCGGTGTATGTTTAGCGATCGCGTTAACTCGTGGTATACGAGTATGGCCGGGCATCTTCTTAGGTGCCTTTGTTGGCAATGTTTGGTCTTATTTCTCTTTTGATTCGCCAATATCAGCGGCAATGGCCGGCACATTAAATGGTATCGGTGATGTCATTTGTATTGTTGGTATGGCCTACCTCATATTCCGCTACAGCGGCTCGAGCAACCCGTTGCACTCGAGAACTCAGTTCGTCTATTTTGTGGTTTTAGGCGTCATATTGGGACCATTTATCAGCGCTGTGTTTGGTGTTTTTGGCCTGTATTTGTTTGGGTTTATTCCGGTTGATAGTGTCCAGATAACCTTCTTTACATGGTGGATTGGCGATGCGGTGGGGGTGTTGCTTTTTGCGCCTTTGGTCATAGCTTGGCTGCACCCTGAGCAGATCCAGCATAGGCATCGTGGTATTGCCTTAACAATGTTATTGGGGATTGCCTATGTGTCTATGGCGACCATCTTTGGCGTAATTGAAATACCTAGACCGATTGCCACGATCGGTGCGGTGTTGTTGCCTTTGGCTTTGATCACTATGGTTCATTATGGTCAGCGCACATTATTCACAGTGCAAGCTCTGGCCTTGTCCGTGGCCATATACGCAACATCGAATGGATTGGGGCCTTTTGCTTCGACAGAAGAACATATGGCATTGATGAATCTGCAGTGGTTTATCGCGATATTTTCTTGCGCCATTTTCGGCTTGGCAGTCATTACCTTTGAAAACCAACACGCTAAAAAGGTGATATTAGAAAAGGTCGAAGAACTCGAGTCGCTCTATCGTACCGACCATTTAACGGGTGTCGCCAATCGGCATTTCATTACTGAGTTTCTCGCAAAAGAATTTGCTCGGATGAAACGAAGTAAAATTCCATTTGGGGTGTTGCTTATTGACTTAGACGACTTCAAGTCGGTCAATGACACTTTGGGGCACAATGTCGGTGACCGGGTGCTCAACGGCCTTTGTGAAACCATCGCACCGATTATTCGAACTAACGACTTGCTTGGACGTTGGGGGGGCGAGGAGTTCATTGTCATTTGCGACAATGTCGACCAATACAGCCTTATGGCGGTTGCTGAGAAGATTCGAACGGAAGTTGAACAAGCGTCTTTTCATCACAATCTAAAAATTACCATAAGCATTGGTGCTACTTTGGCGAGCGAAACCGATACTCAAAAAAGCTTAACGAAACGAGCGGATATGGCCTTGTATCGCTCGAAAGAGAATTTTAAAAATTGCGTCACCTTTATCGATAGGGATGAGAAGTTTAGTATGGAAAACAAAAACGGCGCTGAATAAGCGCCGTTTTTTTATCTAATCAGTTGGTATTGGCTTGCCAATACATCAATGATTTCTTGTTTCGGATTGTCCGACAAATGAATCTTACTGCCGGTGATTTTCTCTGCAATGTTGCGGTAGGTTTCCGATACTTGCATGATCACATCCATCGGTAGCTCATTATCGCGGGCGAGCGCTTCGCGTTCTGGCATTCTATTTTTATTTAACAAAATGTCTGGATCTGGGAAGTGATTCAACAAGGTTTGACGGAAACCTTCTTTTGAGTTTTCAACAATCTTTCCATTGCGGTATTCAGCGCCGTCCCAAATTCGAGAGCTATCCGGTGTACCAACTTCGTCCATGTAGATAAGTTTGTCATTACCTGCAGCGTCTTTAACGTAACCGAACTCAAATTTAGTGTCGACAAAGATTTGGTCGAGTTTCTCTAATGCACCACTGATCAAATTAAAGCCATCTTTTAACAGGACTTCGTAGCGGTCGACATCGGAAAGGCTTAAAAAGTTAAACGCTTGGAAGTTCTCAACAATGTCTTGGCGGCGAATATTAACGTCGTCTGCCTCAGGCACATTTGGAATACCTTTTAAAATGCCTTTGGTTGACGGCGTAATTAGTATGTCTTCTAATTTCTGATCTTTATTCAAACCTTCTGGCAGTTGAATGCCACAGAATTCACGTTCGCCTTTGTCATAGCTACGCCACATTGAACCTGTGATGTATTGGCGAGCAATGGCTTCAATCATCACTGGCTTGGCTTTTTGCACAATCCAAACAAACGGATGCGGAATATCTAAGATATGGCTGTCGGCTAAGCCGTTGTCTTTGAACATCTTGAACCAGTGATTCGACACTGCGTTTAATGCCGCACCTTTACCTGGGACGCCTTTAACGCCACCTTCGCCACGCCAAATGCAATCGAAAGCAGAAATACGATCGCTGATCACCATGATCGCCAATGGCGCATCCGGTTCAACGTCATAACCTTTTTGCTCAATCAAGCGGCGGCTGTCAGCTTCTGTTAACCAATATACAGAACGGACTTTACCACTGTGGACTTTCTGATCCGTAATGATAGGTAAGTCGTCGTTCACTGCTAATACCGAGTTGGCGATGCTCATGATGTTTCCTAAGAGGTTGGTATACGAGTATTGAGGGCGGCAATTCTATCAAAAGGCCAAATAAACAAAAAGACCGCCGGAGCGGTCTTTTCATAATTAATTTGTTTATAACTTGAACTTGGAAGCGGCTTCGAGCAAATCGTCCGACAAGGTGTGCAAACTGCTCGAAACATCACGAATGCCATCTAACGCTTCAAGTGTTGAGCCAATGGATTCGTTCATGTGGTTAACATTTTCCATAACGGTATCTGCAACCGTGGTTTGTTCGCCAGTGGCTGATGCTATCTGAGTATTGAGGCCGTTGATGGTTTGAATATGACCCGCGATTTTATTCACGGACTCTCCAGTTTGAGCCGCAAATACTTCATTTTTCTCAGCCTGAGCACTGGCACTTTCCATGGACTCAACGGAAGCGCTGGCGGCATCAGTTAAAGCATTAAGTAATTCGCGAATCTCAGTAGTCGACTTTGATGTTCGTGAGGCTAATTCGCGAACTTCGTCGGCCACAACGGCAAATCCCCGACCTTGCTCGCCGGCACGGGCGGCCTCAATGGCGGCATTAAGCGCTAGCAAGTTGGTTTGCTCAGCGATTGAGGTGATAACATCTAAGATTTGGTTTACGTTTTGGGTATCTTGCGCCAACTTGTGAATGACTTCTGACGCGCCTTTGATTTCATTATTCAACGCTTGCGAGACCGCCATTGACTGATTCAAGATCTCCAAACTCTGCTGAGCTTCTTTTTCAGCTTCATCGGTTGCGCGAGAAGCTTCTGTCGCCGAATCAGAAATGTTGCTCACGCTCATATTCATTTCTTCCATCGACGTTTTTACCTGCGAGGAGTCTTCGCCTTGTTTGTGCATGGCCGACTCGGCAACTTCCATCCGTTGAATCAGTCGAGTGGAGTTATCGAGTAAAGGTTGAACTACTGCCATTACATCGCTTATAGAACCTCGTAAAACCCCCATAAAACCATTGAAGTTCTTCGCCATTTGGCCAATTTCATCTTCGCTGGCAACGGCCAAAGTGGATTTCAAGTCACCGTCGCCATCGGCTAATTCACCTAAGGTTTCTGCTGCATCAGAGGCGGCTTGACGTATGCCTTTACCGATTAAGACGCCTAAGGTAACGACCACTGCAATTAGCACCACAGACAAAACAATACTCGAGAAAATGGCATTTTCTGAGCGTTCTTGCGCTTCATCTGCCAAACGCGAATATTCGTTGTCAGACTCAGTGCGGTAAGCGTTGAGGTCATCTTGAATTTGTTGCAGTAAATCGGCTTTGGTCTTGGCCTTTTCCTGAACCGCGGAAAAGTCCATGTCACCAGATATAAACCCTTGAGCGATTTCAACAGAAATATCGTTGTATTCAGTGAGTAGAGATTTGAATTTATTGAGTCGTGATTGGTTGGTGCTTGATTCTAACTTTTTCAGTTTTTCAATATTGGCACTCAACATTGTGTATTGCTCGCCGGCTGAGCCGATCAAATCTTCGTCGCCAAAGGACACGGCTTGGGTAAACAGTTCGTCAATTTTTGCGATGATGAACGAGTTTTCTGTGGAAATTTTGGCAATGTCGTAACGTTTGTTTTTCAGCTCGTCCAAGCTCTTGCTGTTGGTGACGCTTGCGGAGTAATTAAGAGTAATGACGAGAATCAGTGCCAGTAAGGCGATTGCAGTAATAACGTTAATTTTGAGAAAGACGCTTAAGTTCTTAAATTTATCCACGTTGTTAGTGCCTCAATTTTTTGCAGTGGGTATCGATACTGTATCGACTTGGGTGGGCGAATCTTTATGATGCGTTTTGCAATTTTGCACAGAAGAATTCATCCACAGTTATTAGTTACAAGCTTAGTCAAAAAAATCCAACTAACAACATAGAGTTACAAAGAATTTGTGGGATGCGAGGAGGGCGGGATCACAAAACCTATGTGATCCCGAGAAAATGCTAGGAACGAATGCCAATGCCTTTGTTAATCAAATACATTGCTAAGCTAAAGAAGCCAACAACAAAAGCGCTGATCATGGCGAATGCAAACGTTAAATCAACGTCAGACACCCCCAAGAATCCGTAGCGGAATGCGTTAACCATGTAGACGATTGGATTCAATTGTGACACCCCTTGCCAAAACTCAGGCAACAAGCTCAAGCTGTAAAATACACCGCCAAGATAAGTCAAAGGCGTCAATACAAACGTTGGGATTATCGAGATGTCATCAAAGGTGTTCGCGAATACCGCATTGATTAAGCCGGCTAGGGAAAACACCATGGCCGTCATCAGCACCGTGATGATGAGTACAAACACGTTGTGTATTTGAATGTCGACAAACAACATGGCCACTAATGTGACGATGAGGCCAACCAATAGGCCACGCAACATTCCGCCGCCAACGTAGCCCAATACGATGATGTAGTTGGGTACGGGTGCTACAAGCAATTCCTCAATGTTGCGCTGGAACTTAGCACTGAAAAAGGAACTGGCAACGTTTGAATATGAGTTGGTAATGACTGACATCATGATTAAGCCAGGGACAATAAAGGCCATGTAGTCGAAGCCGCCCATTTCACCAATACGCGAGCCAATTAAGCTACCAAAGATTACAAAATAAAGCGTCATAGTGATCGCTGGTGGGACTAAGGTTTGGACCCAAATTCTTAGAAAGCGAGTGCACTCTTTGATTAATACAGATTTTAGTGCGATGGAATAGTTCATCATGAGCTTTGCCCTCCAGCTTTGTTTTCTTCCATTAGGCGGACAAACAACTCCTCTAATCGGTTAGCTTTGTTGCGCATACTGAGTACTTGCACACCTTGCTCAGTCAATTGCGAGAACACCGGATTTAGACCTTGTTCTTTTGGTACGTCAACTTCGATCGTGTGGTTGTCGGTGATGGTAAACTCGAAACCTTCCAACACAGGTGGTTTGTCAAAAGCTTGGGTATCAAGAATAAAGGTTTCAACATTCAACTTTGACAGTAAGGTCTTCATATTGGTGTTTTCGCCGATTTCACCTTTGTCGATGATGGCGATGTTTCGACACAGCATTTCCGCTTCTTCGAGGTAATGTGTGGTCAAAATAATGGTAATGCCTTGCTCGTTAAGTTGAGTCAAAAATTCCCACATGCTGCGTCGGATCTCAATGTCGACGCCCGCAGTTGGCTCATCGAGGATCAATAACTTCGGTTCATGCATCATAGCGCGAGCAATCATCAAACGGCGTTTCATACCGCCGGATAAAGTGCGAGCGCGGGCATCACGTTTTTCCCAAAGATCGATTTGTTTCAGGTACTTTTCCGCTCGTTGAAATGCGGTTTTGCGGTCGACGCCGTAATATCCAGCTTGGTTGACTACAATTTGCAGCACGGTTTCAAACTGATTGAAGTTGAATTCTTGCGGCACTAAGCCAATTTGTGACTTGGCCAGCTCTAAGTCGGTGTCGACGTCATAGCCGAACACTTTGACCTTGCCAGAGGTCTTGTTCACCAATGCGCTGATGATGCCGATGGTGGTGGACTTGCCCGCACCATTTGGGCCTAACAACGCAAAAAAGTCACCTTCTTCGACATTGAGAGTGACGCCTTTCAGCGCCTCAACCGTGCGTTCTTTCGACTGGTAAGTCTTTTTTAAATCTACAATTTCTAATGCATTCATAATGTTATGTTAGTTTGTGTAGCCCCAGCGAGGCACTAAATCTTGTTGTACGTTAAGGTGATCGAGCATGCGCGCAACCATAAATTGAACCAAATCTTCAATGGACTCGGGTTGGTGATAAAAGCCCGGTGCAGCTGGCATTATCGTAATCCCAAGGTTAGATAGCTTGAGCATGTTCTCGAGGTGAATCGAAGAAAATGGCGTCTCCCTTGGGACTAAAATCAATTGGCCTTTTTCCTTAATGACCACATCGGCGGCACGCTCCAGTAGGTTGTCTGATGCGCCCGTTGCAATTGCCGACAGCGTCCCGGTTGAGCAGGGCACCACCACCATTTTTTTAGGTGCGGCAGAGCCTGAAGCGGGCGGCGAAAACCACTGCTCTTTGCTCAGTACTTCAATCTGACCAGGTCGGGCGCCAAAATACTCTTCACACCAATGTGAGGCGCGTTCTGGGTGGCCTGGGATGTCCAACGCTACTTCCGTCTTGAAAACCACCTTGGCAGCAGATGAAAAAATCAGAAATATCTTTTGGTTAGCCGCCACCAATTGGCGCAGCAGTTCGAGTGTGTATGGGGCTCCGGATGCGCCAGTCACCCCAATGGTGATTGCGCCGGTGAACTCGTGAGAAGAATCGGTTGCCATTTTCGTTCGCCTTAGTGATTAAACTTGGCATCCAAGCCGTTGATCAATTTTTGATGCAGGCCGCCGAAGCCGCCGTTACTCATCACGACTATATGGTCACCCTCAGCGCTAATATCAACGACATGTCGAACAATTTTTTCGATGTCGTCAAACATGGTTGCGGCTTTGTGGTCGGGGTCGACGGTGAGCGACCAATCGAGGTCATCATTGTAGACATTGATCATATCGGCGTCTTGCCAAGAAGCCGACAGCGCTTGGTTGTGAACGCCTCGTTTCATGGTGTTTGAACGCGGCTCTAGGACCACAATAATACGTTGTTCGCCAACTTGTTTTCTAAGACCATCTAAGGTGGTTTTGATTGCCGTTGGGTGATGGGCGAAATCGTCGTATACGCGAACGTTATGATGGTCGTATTTCAGCTCCATTCGACGCTTGGCGTTTACAAACTTAGCTAAAGAGTCAATACAACTCCTGATTGGAATTCCAGCGTGGTGTGCGGCCGCAATGGCCATTAGACCATTGTCAACGTTGTGTTGACCCGTCAATCCCCAACTCACTTGCCCCTGGTGTACGCCTTGCTTGAACACGTCAAAACAACGGCCGTCGAATTGACCTTGTGGCGCAGCAATGATTTTGGCTTGCCATTGACCATCGCTACCAGTGAACTGTTGTTCGCTCCAACATCCTTGCGCCAAGGTTGCTTCGATGTTGCTGTCGTTTTTCGGCGCTAAAATCAAACCGGCGCCCGGGACGGTGCGTACTAAATGGTGAAATTGGCGCTGTATATCGCTGATGTCATCAAAAATATCGGCGTGGTCAAACTCCATATTGTTGATGACCAATGTTTTTGGCAAGTAATGGACAAATTTAGATCGTTTGTCGAAAAACGCGGTGTCGTATTCGTCGGCTTCGATGACAAAAAATGGCCCTTGGCCACAGCGTGCTGACACCTCAAAATTACCAGGCACACCACCAATCAAATAGCCGGGATTAAAACCGTTATCTTCTAATATCCAAGCAATCATGCCCGAGGTCGTGGTTTTACCGTGGGTGCCGCTTGCGGCTAAAACCCATCTATCTTTTAGAAAGTGCTGTTTAAGCCAATCAGGTCCCGAGGTGTAAGGAATGTTGCGATTTAAAACATACTCAACCGCGGGGTTGCCGCGGGACATGGCGTTACCAATGATCACTATGTCGGGACTCGGAGAGAACTGACGCTCATCCCAACCTTGGGTGAGTTCGATACCAAGCGACTCTAACTGAGTCGACATTGGCGGATAGACGTTTAAATCGGAACCGGTGACTTTGTGACCCAGCTCTTTGGCAATGGCGGCAATCCCTCCCATGAAGGTGCCACAGATCCCTAAAATATGAATGTGCATAAGGCGTTACAAGCTTGGAATAGTTAAGCGAGGATAACAAAAAGGCGACACGAATGTCGCCTTTTGCCAAATTAAATTGGTGAGCCTGGTGGCAGTGGCGTTGGCTTAATCAGAGGCAACCATTTACGGTGCTCTAAATACCAAGCCAAATGATGCTGGGCCAATTTATAGAAACTGCTATTGGCGTTTTTCGGCATAACCGATTGTTGATTGAACCAATCGTTGATATCAAAAAGACTGCTAAGCGCCGCGGCTTTCACTTCAATGCCTGCGTTGTCATTGGTTGTGAGCGCAACTAACTGCTCAATCACCAGTGCCGCCACTCGTTGCTGAATGATGGCTTGTTTGCCTGTCAGTGCATCGCTTTCGATGGTCTTTTCGATGATCTTACTTAAATAGGCATCTAAGCTGGGCAATTGTTCGCCTGCTTGCTGGGCAACGCGATTTAAGCGTGCCGGCTCTAACATTCCTTTTAATGTATGGTGCGCACTGGCGGTGGCCAATTCAATTGGGTCGAATATCAGTCCCGTCTTGGTTGGCGCGCTCTCACGGTTACGATAGCTGCCATAGGCCTTGGGCGGTATAACATCGATGATCTTCTGGTCAATGTGCAAAAACTCCGGCGACAAAGTTGCCAATAGCGCCTCTAACGCTTGATATTGCATTTCTGCTGGCACTGGTTGATTCAGTGGTGTATCACCTTCTTTTATCTGATACGCATAGTCTACGCCACCTATCAGTTTCACTGCAGCCGTAGTCTGGAAGCGATGAAATAGATAAATCGGCACAAGGATCTCTTGTAAATCTGAATACGGACGGTCTGCTGCTAGGTTATTTAGGCCAAAGTTTTCTAACGCAAGCTTGCGCACTTCTGCGACACGCACGAGTTCCTCAGCGGCGTTTTTGCCGTTGTCCCAAAGGTGGCCTTCTGGTTGTGCTCCGCTGAGTGGGCGTGCATCGCTGTCAGACATGTAAAGCAACCCGGCATCGTGAGCTTCGCTGATGATAGCGTCCAATGCCGCCTGTTCATTGCCGCTGAACTCTGAGTAACCGTACTTAACAACGTGTTTGTCCCAAGCGCCAATTTTGTCATCATAAGCGTCCGACAAGTCGATTTTTCCACCGTTGATTTTGACTAATGGGTGTGGGTAATCCATCACTGAAGCACGATCGTTGACGGAAGCGGAAAAGTTATGCGCAATACCTAAGGTGTGGCCAATTTCATGGGCCGATAGCTGGCGAATGCGAGCCAAGGCCATTTCTTTGATTTTGCTGGTATCTGGCTTATCGGAGTCAAACGGCGCGGTTAGGCCTTGGGCAATTAAATAGTCTTGTCTTACGCGCAATGAACCGAGAGTAACATGGCCTTTTAGAATTTCACCGCTGCGTGGGTCTATAACCGAATAACCGTAACTCCAACCGCGGGTCGCGCGGTGTACCCATTGAATGGTGTTATATCGCACATCCATTGGGTCGGCATGCGGTGGCAACATTTTCACTTGAAACGCGTTTATAAAGCCGGCTTCCTCAAATGCTTCGTTCCACCATTTAGCACCATCGAGCAAGGCTGTGCGCACAGGTTCTGGTGCACCAGGGTCTAGATAATAAACAATTGGTTCAACCGCTTCGCTGCGCTCTGCATTCGGGTTTTTCTTTTGCAGTCTGTGGCGCGGGATGTATTTGATGGCCATGTCGTCGTCAAGACCGACGGCGTAATCTTTGTGTTCAACACTCCAATAGCCGCTGAATGGGTGGAACACACGGGGTTTATAATTGTCATCAGGCAACTCAATGAGTGAGTGGTGCATGTGCACGGTTAACGCGTATGGATCCGGCGCAACTTGACGTACATACTGACCTGGCTTGGAACCGGTAAAGCTGACAATGGCTTCAAGCTCTGTGTTTTTTGGGAAACCTTTACTGCGGTTGAGGAAAACTGCACTGCGAGATTTATCCAGTTTGTAGCTGCCTTGTTTGCTGCTGTTCAATCGACGGGTGACACCGTGAATGTCGCTGGTCAGAAAATTGGTGTAATCAATCAGTAACTCGTTGCGATGTTTGGCTATGATGCTGAAACCCTGGATTACTGATTTTGCGAACGCTTGCTCTACTGACTTTTGTTCAGCCGAGTTATCTGATTTTGCTCGGTATTGGGTGTTTAACTGGACCAATAAAACTTTATCACCGTGTCGCTCAAATTGAACAATTCGAGTTTCACCGAGTTGGCCGCGGTCGAGTCCAATGTCGTTGGAGCCAAGACCATTAGGTAATGAACTTTGAAATAAAAACGGCTGCTTTTCTTTATCGACTTTCAGATACAGGCTGCCTGCGTCTTTGTCGTAGTAAAAGTCGAAGTAACCATCGACACTCAACATGCCTTGCGTGAATTCCTCGATCGACTTTAACGCTGCTTGTGCGCTTGATGCCACTAGTAAACTGGCGATGGCCGCCCATTTTAAGAGTTGCTTTCCTATCATTGTTCTTAGATCCCGAATGAGTTTTGATTTGAGTTTGCCTGATGTTAACGAATTTTGGAATCTGCAGTTTATGAAATTTTGTATATTTTATTCAATTTGCGTGGTGCGCTGTAACAAAAAATGGACTAAGCAAAATGTAGTGCTTTATGTAAACTTACAAAATGAACAACTAAATCACTGCATCTTGTTCATTAATCGGGTAGAATATCGCCCGATTAAAGCAAAAACGAATATTTACTCTAAACTGTAACACTGAGTCGTTAGACTTTTGTTGTTCGTTCTAAGATGTTGAGTAAACAAAGAAAAGGTAACCTACACCATGCGCAGATTAGCCCCAGTCCTTCGAGAAGACGGCGTTGAACTAGATCTTCTTTCCCTTATTCGCACCATACTTGCCGCGTGTAAAGACATCTCTTTCCGTGTTGGCCAGGCGGATCTTGCCGGGGTTTTAGGCTCAACCTTGGACGAAAATATTCAAGGTGAGACGCAGAAAAAGCTAGATGTTCTATCAAACCAACTGTTGAAAGATATGGTTCTGGAGTCTGGCTTTGTTCGCGCGATTGCATCAGAAGAAGAGGACTTTATCGTTGAAGGTGAAGCTGGCGGACGTTTCTTAGTGGCATTTGACCCACTCGATGGCAGCTCGAACATCGACGTGAACAGCTTAACAGGAACCATTTTCTCTATCCTGCCGGTACCAGAAGATAAAGCCGACGGCGAACCAATCACGGAACAAGACTTCTTACAACCTGGTCGCAATCAAGTGGCTGCAGGTTATGTTATGTATGGTCCGTCAACGATACTTGCTTTAACAACGGGCAAGGGCGTTAAGTTCTTTACCTTAGATAAAACACACGGTTCATTCCTGTTAACGCAAGACAACGTTACTATTGCTGAAGAAACTCAAGAGTTTGCGATCAACAGCTCAAACCAGCACAAGTGGGAAATCCCAATGCAACGTTACATCCGCGACATTTTGGATGGCAAAGGCGGTATTCGTGGTAAAAACTTCAACATGCGTTGGATTGCTTGCATGGTTGGTGATGTTCACCGTATTTTATGTCGTGGTGGCATCTTCACTTACCCAGCGCACACCGATGTACCAGAGAAACCTTATAAGTTGCGTTTGTTATATGAGGCGAACCCAATGGGCTTGTTAATTGAGCAAGCGGGGGGATTGGTGTCGACAGGGCACGAGAACATTTTGGAAATGCAACCGACTGAGCTACACCAGCGAGTACCCGTTATTCTGGGGTCAAAACAAGAAGTGTTAACTTGCTTGGATTACCACAACTACTAGTACACACACCTTAAAAAAAAGCGCCTATGGGCGCTTTTTTTGTCTTTTCATTTGTGGAAATTGGTCAAATGGTTCACGGCCAATCAAAGAGGGTAGGCTAAATAGGTATCCAAAGTATTTCTTATTTTAACAATCCTTTTTCTATGGCCAGCAAAACGGCACGAGTACGGTCTCTAACGCCGAGTTTGGCTAGTAAGTTTGAAACGTGATTTTTAATCGTGCCTTCCGATTTATGCAGTGCCAATGAAATCTCTTTGTTGGAGCAGCCGGATGCCATCATGCCAAGCACTTCGAGTTCTTTTTTGGTCAAGGGCTCGATTTGTTCCGGCGCATTAAAATCGGTTTTGATCTGATTCAAGCCAGACAGCAAACGCTCGGTAATGGCCGGTTGCACTAGCAGCTGGCCGCTGGCAACGGTTTTAATGCTGTCTACTAACGTTTCGAGCGATACGTCTTTAAGCAAATAGCCTTTCGCCCCAGCCTGTAACCCTTGCAAAATAAATTGGTGATCATCAAACGTGGTTAAAATGATGGTTGGTGTCTCAATGTTTTGCTCTTTTAGTAAATTAAGCGTGCCGATGCCGTCGAGTTTGGGCATCGATAGATCCAGCAAAATAATATCAGGTTGAAACGTTTCGACGGCTGACAATACTTGTGTTCCATCTGAAGCCTCGGCGACCACAGTGACGTCAGGGGATAGGTTTAACAGACTTTTGATGCCTTCTCGAACTAACATCTGGTCATCGACCAAAAGAACCTTAATAGACATTAGGCGGTCTCGCTGTGTTGGTTCTGGGGAATGCAGATACGAGTTACGACATTTTTGTTGGTAGAATCTATTTGTTGCGTATCAATGGCAAGCGTGCCACCCACCAGCGCAATTCTCTCTCGCATACCTTTAATGCCATTGCCTTCTTGCCAGTCGGAGGGGCCTTGGCCGTCATCGTAAAACTCAAACACTATTGTACCTATGTCTTGCTTTAGGGTTAGCCAAACGTTATTCGCATGACCATGTTTTACCGCATTGGTGACTAATTCTTGGGTGCAATTTAATAACGCTTGGGCAATATCTAATTGCTCTAGGCTAAATTGAAATCCAATTTGTTTGTTGATTGATAAGCTTGGGAACAAGTCGTTAGTGGCGTCAATCAAGGCTTCGAATTGCACGGAGTCGCTACTGCGGATACTCGATACGGCTTCGCGTACGTCACTGAGCAACAGTTTGGCGAGTGAGTGGCACTGGCTAACCTTTTTATGGGCCTCGCCCTCTGTTAGGTGCTGAGCAACTTGCAGGTTGATGCTCAGCGCTGTGAGGTGATGCCCCAACAAGTCGTGCAGATCTCTGGCGATGCGAGTTCGTTCATTCTGACGACTGGACTCTGCCAACAGCAATTGTGCGGCTTTCAGTTCTTGATTCAGGCGCAGTGCTTCTTGGGCCGCTTTTTCGGACTTCACCGTTTCATAGTTCATGAATACTGAAAACAGGTGAAACGTCGAGTACAAGAGTGCGGTAAGAATTACGTTTTGCTCTTCCCAGCGCCACTGATATAAAGCGAACCATGTAATCACCACCAATAATGTAATCAGTAGCGAGTTTTTTAGGCTAAAAACATGTGGCAATATCGCCACCCAGATGATGCTCAAAATGGGCAAAAAGCTCAAAGGAACGAGCAACATTAAAGCGTAGGCGGTCAGCAGTTGCAGTGCCAAAACGATGAAAAACGCTTGTCTTCGCTCTGAATTCACTATTTGCAAAACGATTGCACCAAACAAACCGATATACGTAATGAATAAGCTGATAATGAGCCAAACGTTGGCTTTGATACTGTCGTTTGCGTTCGGTAACCAATACAAAACGATGCCAAAGACACTGAGCCAAGTGAAAACGGCGGCAATCGCACCAAATTGTTCTTTTACTTCGATTTTTTTCATTTCGTTATTATGCACCTATTTCTAGGTTGAAAAAATAGGCCAAAAGTCATGGTTTTAAAAAGTGACTTTTGGCACTGATGTGTTCCCTCCCGCTTCTCTAACATGATGCTCAATCATTGAGGAGAAAACTATGTTTCACATTATTCATCAATTTGCTTTTTACCTGCATGTTCTTGTCGGCAGTATGGCGCTCGTTGCATTTTGGTTGCCTATCTTTACCAAGAAAGGCAGTAGCAACCATATCCAATACGGTCACTTCTTTGTTAACGCAATGTACGCCGTGTCTATCAGTGGTTTTGTTATGACCACACTCGTTTTAATTGACCCACTTGCGGTGCGTCAGCCGGATATGAATTTACCCAACGAGGTACTTGATAAGTTGGCACTTGAGAACCGTTTGTTCTCTGGCTTTCTTTTTATGTTGTCTTTGTTGGTGTTTAACTGTGTCCAGCAATCGGTTGGTGTTTTGCGCGCAAAATCAGATCGTTCGGAACTTAAGCAACTTCGTTATGTCTCACCTTTGCTTTTGCAGGTTGTGACTGCAGTATTTATGGCTTGGTATGGCCTCGAATATCAGCGAGTTTTGTTTCAAGTATTTGCCGCTTTGTGCTTTGCAAATGCCTTGGGCAGCTTGCACTACGCATTCAAAAAACAGATTAAACAACGTCAATGGGTGATTGAACACGTTGGCGCCATATTTGGCGCGGGCATTGGGGCGTATACCGCATTTTTTGTTTTCGGCGGCAGCCGTTTATTCAAAATGTTTGTGCCGGGAGACAGTCAGCTAGTTTTGTGGGTGTTGCCTGGAGTGGTCGGCGCAATTGCAACCGTTTGGGTGAATAAACGAGTTGTTAAACAGTTTAGAGTGAATTAACAGACAAGGAGAGAGTAAGGATGTTGAAGAAAAACCTAATCTTCGCTTTTATTGGAATGGCATTGGTCAGTGTTCAGGCCACGGCGTCTCAAGAGCAGGCTGTGATAGAGTTTGAAGCGAAAAATTATGACGTCGCCAAAAAACTGTTCAAAGAGAACAGAGACGACGCGCAGTCTCAGTATTATTTAGCGCTGATAGATATTGAAGCAGGCGAATTGGAAGATGCTGAAGAGTGGTTGGAGTCTGCGTTGGAGCAAGACGACACAAATGCCGATTACCATTATCAATTCGGTTGGGTAAACATGCGATTGGCCGCCAGTGCGTCCATGCTGTCTGCGCCGTTTTACGCCTCTACTGCGAAGGAAAGCCTTAAAAAAGCACTGAAGCTGCAGCCTGAACACACTAAAGCGCTGATCGCACTTTCTCAGTTTTACATCTTTGCTCCATCCATAGCAGGTGGTTCGTTCGAAAAAGCCAGTGAGCTGCTAGTGCGCCTGCGTGCGCTGGATAAGATTGAGGCCGATCTGTTGTATTTGCAGATGGCGCGTAAACAAGAAGATAAAGACAAACAAATAGCTATGGCGAAACAAATTGAGCAAGAGTACGCTGAGTCTGCTCGAGCACTGTTGAGTGCGGGGTTTGTTATGCAACAGCAAGAGCGATATGAAGATGCGTTTAGAATGTTCAAAGTGGCGAGCCAACAAGCTCCCAAAGACGAACAAGACAGTTCAATTGCCAGAGCCTTGTATCAGATGGGAAAAACCGCTGTGTTGTCAGAGGCTTATTTGGGTGAGGGAGCGAAAGCTCTGAGTATGTACTTATCGCTCGAGAAAGGGCAAAAGTGGAATAACCTGCCAACCAAGGGATGGGCGCGTTTTCGATTGGCCCAAGTCGTAGCCAAACAAGGCGACAAGCCGCAAGCATTGAGTTTGATAGACTTAGCGAGCAAAGACAATGACGACGATGATCTCAAGAAAGAACTCAAAGCTCTGAAAAAAGAGCTGAGTTAGTACTTATTGATACAGAGGAATAAAAAGCGCCAGGTGGCGCTTTTGGCGTTTAATAAACTAGGTTTCAAAAATGCGGTTCAATGATGTTATTTTCGCTTGTATCATTGTTTGGCATTGAGACTTTGGCCGCAAAGCAGGGATACGAGAATGAGTATGGACGAGCAAGAAAAATTTGATTACACCTCTTACAGCGAGGAGGAGCTGACCGATGCTTTGGCTCATATCGACAGAGAGCGATATCCAGAGCGGCTGAGAAGTGTCTAGATTATTGCTGTCGATTCAGATTGAGTAAGATTCAGATCTTTAACCAAGGGCCTAAATTCTGGTTGGTTGCTCCAAGAGACTAAAGTTATTGCGATAAACATTGATAGAGAAATTATCAAAGCGAGCGCAATATCTCGTTTGGTGATGTTCAATTCATTCGATGGATTGTTCATTTTTACCTAACACGTAATGACTTGGAACCAGCTAGAGTTTAACGATACTCGTTTCTGATCCCATTGATTTTGGTCTAAATAATTTTTGCTGTTAAATGTGAGAAAAGCCACATTGCTTTTGTGCTTCAGGTTTGTTTTGAGCACCACTCACCATGAAATCTAACTGAATAGTGGTTAATGCGGGGGTTTTATCGACATTTTTTGGACTTGCTGACCACTTCCATTTCTTTAATGCCGCCGCTGCGCTTTTGTCAAACAGGCCTTCTGGGTAAGAGTTTTTGATATTGTACTTGGCCATTTTACCATCGCTGTTGATACCGATTACCAATTCAACACACCCGGACAAGCTTTTTTTTGCTGCTTTCAGAGGAAACT
Organism: Alteromonadaceae bacterium; assembly: GCA_964229075.1. Classification (GTDB taxonomy): domain Bacteria; phylum Pseudomonadota; class Gammaproteobacteria; order Enterobacterales; family Alteromonadaceae; genus Psychrosphaera. The sequence goes on from CAXRBI010000010.1 coordinate 97,313, forward strand.
GAGGTTCTTGTCTTTTTGTAACGACCCAATACTCATTAAACACCTCCATTTGCTCGTCCGAGCTTAAATCGACGTATTTGATCGGTTCTTCGACTGAGTTGCTGGTCGAATTCTCAGTGGTAGAGGCGCACGAGGAAAGGAGGATACTAAGGATTGATGATGCGATTATTTTATTCATTGCTAACTCCATATAGCTTTATTACATCGATATGAGGATATTTGTTGCAGTGTACTTTAACGACTTGAGTGATCAAAAGCCAACAGGTTTTTATCCAGATAACTAGGTTTGTAATTCTTGTGATTTCTACTCTGCTTACAATAAAGCTTCAGCCAATTTCAAAGTGTTTAAAGAAGTCTACGGGCTGTCGTTCTCGTGAGCTTTGTATTTCAATAAACAACAGTGCAAATAGAATTAGATCCCCAATCAAATTGGGAATGACCGACGTTTGTAAGGAATAACGGGCATTGCAATGATGACTTCGTTGAGTGGTAATGACCTTAGCACTTGGAAGCTGGATTGGTGACATATTATTTCTCCGGCTTTTCCCAAGCATAAGGCTTCATAGCATCGTCCACTTTTGTATGTGTTAATGCGTTTGTGAAGTTTGAGATTAATTTTGATGCCAGTCCGGTTAATACTTCCAATGCTTGGCGCTTAGTATATCCAGCATTCAAAAACTCATTTAACTTGTCGTCTCCAATATGGCCTCGATTGTCCAATAAGGCTTTTGTGAAATCATGAAGCGCTTGAAGTTTTGCGTCTGGCAGTTTAGTGCCATTTCTCAACGCTTCAATAACATCGTCCGGCATTTTAGATGACTTCATCATCCATGTATGGCCTGGAACACAATAGTGGCAATTATTCTCAAAGTTTGACGTCATAAAAACGACTTGTTGCTCAACTGGGGTAAATGTTGTTTCTTTCATGAAGCTTGTAAAGGTTTGGTTGTACGCTTTATATGTTGCTGGCGCTTCGGCTAAAATTTTGTGGAGGTTTGGGATCATGCCAAAACCTGCTAAAGATTGCTCCATCAGTTGTTTCGACTCTTCTGGAGCAGTATCTGGTTCATAATAAGTAAACATAATAAGTTGTCTCTATTTTAAATATTGATTGAGTACACGCTCGAAAGTGGATTTTTCTTGTGCGCCTGATAGGGCCTGTTCGCCATTAAAAATAAATAATGGTACGCCATGTATTCCCTTTTGATGCCAGTGCTCTTCGATTAATTTCACTTCTTCAGTGTATGAATTGTTAGTTAATACAGACATTGCTTGCTTAGAGTTCAAGCCAGCCTTTTGAACCACATGGATAAGTTCTTGCTCTGTAAAAGTGCCTCTATTACTAAAGAAATGCTCAAAAAGTTCTTCTGCTAATTGGTTTTGCAAATCGCTTTCTTTGGCCCAGTGAAGCAGTTGATGACATTGATGCGTGTTAAGCATTTTCATTTCATCAAAGTAGTTAAACTTGAAGCCGACTTTTTTGCCTTCTTCGGTTAACATGGCTCTGGCTCTAATACTGCCTTCTAAGGTTGTTCCGTACTTTTGCGATAAGTGTTGTCTCAGGTTCTCACCTTCTAACGACATATTTGGATTTAATTCAAAGGGGTGCCAAACAATGTTAGCGTCTAACTCGGTTGCGAAATTGCCTAGCGCCTTTTTTAAGCGTCCATAGCCAATTACGCACCAAGGACAAACCACATCGGAAACGATATCAATGTTAATTTGTGCTTTTGTCATCATGTTTTCTTTTCAACGATAATTGCAGTGATTGTAGTGTCACCAACATTTCTGACTTTATGTTCCCATTCGTCATGCCACATCACGTGGCCATCTGGGATCTCCAAAGTCATGTCTTTTTCACTCGTTGTTATCGTCGCCTTGCCACCTTTTTCGAAGTAAACAGTCTCAGCATTGTGTTTATGCCAATTATCTTGTTCACCTGGCTTTAGTGTCATTTTCAGCACGAAAACTTCGTCGTTCTCAAGTAGAAGTTCGTACTGATTCGGAGATGCAATATGTGCATGTTCTGTGTTATGGCTCATCGCAAGAGTACTGCCAAATAACATGGCACTAATAACACCAATAGAGGCTAAATAATTCACAGTAACTCCTATTTGTGCATACCACGAATCGGGTAGTTGTTATCAGGATTGTGTATCCATGCGAGACCGTTAATCAAAGATTGCAGCTCAGGTCTAATAAACGGATTATTTGAGATATCAGCGACGTGCACTTTTCCTTCGTTATTAACAACAAATAGTCCCGGCTCGGCAAAAGGATGATCTGTTTCCTGAGGTGAGCGTGGATCGGAAATATATACGCCCAGCTCTTTCATTTGCTCAATAGTTAGGCCATAAGCGATTGGAAAACTGATATTTAATCTTTCCATATGGCTTTCGAGTTGCTCTTTACTATCACCAGAGACCGCGATTAAATCCACGCCAGTTTGGGCTAGCAAACCTTTTGCATGTTCTAACTGATTTAGGTAACGAGTACATAGTGGACAGTGCTGTCCTCTGTATACAACAACCATTTTCCAATCCAAACCATTTTCAGGTGTTGATAATTTTTTTACATCACCATTTAATAGCGTCGCTTCGATAGCGGGAAACTCCGCACCTGCATGCAATTTATTGGTATATTCAATACTCATGACTTTTCCTCAAAAATGTTTGTTAATGTGCGCTTCAAAACGTTTTAAGTCATTTTCAACGTTGGCGTTTTTCATCACATCAAAACACGCAAATGTTTCCATTGGCTGCATGCCAAAGAACTTAAAGTTCATATGCATAGGGAACAGAAGATCATCGACAGATTTGCCATCAAAAAACTCAGTCGCGTCATTAAATGATTCTTCAGGTGCATTAAATGTTAGCGACATCATGTATTTGGTATCTGTTAGTGTGCCGCCTCGACCATAGTTCTCTTTAGGTGCATCGTGGTGACGACCATCCCCATTACACAAAGCACCGCCCATACCTGCGGTGTAGACTTCATCCATGTATTTTTTGAAAGACCAAGTTACACCCATCCAATTAATTGGAGATTGGAAAATAACGAAATCTGCCCACTGATGATTTTCCAGTTCTTTATCAACATCTATTGTTTCAGACATGGTAACGACGCGTGTTTTGTGGCCTTTCCCTTCTAATAAGGAAACGGCTTTATCGACTAACGTACTGTTGAGCTTACCTTCAGAAAAAGGGTAATACTGGTGACCATTGATAATTAAAATATTGCTCATTTGTGTTTCTCCAAAATTAAAATTTATTTTGAATGGCTATTTGTGGTATATTTTAGGTACCTTTTAACAATAATCAATTAGTATACTTTTAGTAACCTGCATTAAATAAGTGAGTAATTTTGGAAAGTTCAATAGAAACAGATAGTAAGGGAAGAAAAAAAGTTTATGACGCGTGTATGGAACCTTGTGCAATTGAAAAAGGTATGCGTTTAATCGGCGGAAAATGGAAAGGCTCAATCATTTATCATTTAAAAGATGAGCCAGTACGGTTTAATGATTTGACCCGAATGCTGGGCGGCGCAACAAAAAAAATGGTTGATCAGCGTCTCAAGGAACTTGAAGACGAAGGTATGGTAATTAGAAAAGTTATAAGCGATAGACCAATAGCAGTTACTTATGAACTGACTGATTTTGGGAAATCAGCTTTACATATCTTGGAAGAGTTAAGAATCTGGTCAGAATCTAATGATGTACAGCTAAATTCAAAGTAGCCTACCAACCAGCTCATCATTTAATGCAATTTCATATGTTTTTAACCAAGATTTAGCCGAATCAATGTCATTAAAAAACTCAAAGTTTATGTTTTTATTTTGATAAAGATCGCGTATTTGTTGCTTAAATGCGTGTGGGCAAGCTGATTTAGATAGGTAGAATGCGACGTTTTTAAGTCCTGTCGCAATGCGTTTAGTTGTCGCTTTTTTAAATGTTTCACATACTTCTGGGATCATTAAGCTGTCACCTTCAAGGACAGCAAATACAGAATATGATGGGCATTTATTGCTTATCAATAGCTTGTTGAAATCATTATTGTAGTGTTCAAACGTTTCAATTCAATGTAAAAATCCCCGTGTTCATTCATAAGATACTAAACCAAAATATAAAACTAGCTACATTTTTAATCCTAATATATGGAGCTAGTTTCAACCAACTATTACTAATTAGTGGAAAAAAGTAAGTCCGTCCTGATTATATATTTGATGCCTTCGTCAATTGGCGCTGAACTATGCAGACAGTGCAGGGGGTGCATACCGTGCGGAAAACACAGTACACTTCCGGCAGGTGTTCTAACATTGACCAGTTCTGCATCTTGAGCCCTTTTTGCAGGCAAAGTTTTATCATATTTGTTTACCCAAAACTGAGTTTCCCCTCCTGTGAAATCCTCTGAAAGTAGAATCAAAAACGTCATTTGACTCCATCGGTCAGGGTAAGCATTGTGTATATTTTTGCCTTCTATAATTCGACTTCCCGGCCATGAACCATCGGTATGAGGCTTAAAGAAATCTCCTTTGTCATATTTGTAAAATCTAAAACGCGCATTAATTCCAAGTGGAGTTTGCCCGTATATAACATCAATACCTTCTGAGAAAAGATGTTTACACCTGTCCCATATAATTGTATCTGTAGCTTCATCAACTACCCACGTTAAACTATCGTTATGTCGAATATGGCGAGGTAGTGATACTGCGGCATCCTTATTAAAACCTAATGTTTCTCCAATAGAGATAAGGGATGCACATTCTTCTTTGGAGAGTACATCGAGTATCTGAAATGCACCGGGTACTTCTTCTAAAACTTTGATAGTCGGTTCAAGGGGGGATACCTTATCTAAGTTCGCAGGGTTTGTTGTTTTGCTTGCCCATAATGGAATGTCATTACTTTCAGCACCAGATTCTTTTTCAACAATGTAAAATGTATTATTTTTCATTCATTACTCCACGACCGTAACTTGTGCAAATAGTCTGTGACCTTCTTGGCTTCCGTGAAATCCATATCCACTTTGTTTTGCGCCAACCCAAGGACTATCTCCGCTTCCACCGGGGCCTTTGTTTATACCAATCATTCCTGCTTCAAGTTGATTTGCCACTGCTCTGGCATCTGCTTGTCCAAATACGACCGCTCCTAATCCGTAAATAGAGTTGTTAGCACGGGATATGGCTTCTTCAATATTTTCAAACTCAGAAATAGCGACAATTGGTCCAAATGTTTCATTTGATTCCATGAGCATATTTGCTTCGATTTCTGTAATGACTGTTGGTAAGTAATATCGACCGTCTATAATCCGCCCACCTAATAGCAAATTAGCTCCTTTAGAAAGGGCATCTTTTATGTGCGAATCAATCTTACTGAGTTGTTTTTCATTGATTATTGGCCCCAAATGAGTGTTTTCGTCGTGCCAAGGGCCTATTTTGTATTGAGAAGCAATAGCTTTTACTTTAGCTATGAATTCAGGAGCAACCTTTGATTGGACATAAACTCGCTCTGTAGATGTACACATTTGGCCTGAATTTTCAAAGCCACTGGCTACGGCAAACTGTGCTGCGGCATCTAGGTTGGCATCATCAAGCACTATCATTGGGTCATTACCACCTAGTTCCATTACCAGCCTTTTTAGGTTCTTTGAAGCCGATGCCATAATCTTTTTACCCACGCCTAAAGACCCAGTAAAAGCAACTAGATCTATGTCTGGGCTATCGACGATGGTGCTACCAACTTGACCATCGCCATGTAGAATATTTAATACATTATCTGGTAGCGCTGAGTTAAGTAATGCAACGAACTTATCAGCGATTAATGGCGTTTCTTCTGACGGTTTAAATACGACTGTGTTTCCTGCTATAAGGGCGGGGGTGATAAGATTTACAGCCATAGCTAAGGGATAGTTCCACGGTGATATCACAGCACATACACCAAGGGATCTGAACTCAATACTACTATTAGGCTGAGGAGAAAGTGCATTACCTGCCTCTTTTGCATAATGTGCACCTGAAAAAATTGAACCGCGCACTTCACTCAGCCCTCGGTTGTGCTTTTTGCCCATCTCTTTACACAATAAAACGGCAAGCTCTTCTTGATGAGGTATAAGGGACTTAAAAGCCTTCTCGACTATTTTTACACGCTCTTGCAATGGGATACTCTTCCATTGCTTGTGAGCTATTTTTGCTTTTTCTATTACTCTCTGGGTATTTTCAGTAGAAGAGTATTCTAACTCACCTAGAAGTTCTCCATTGCTAGGGTCATAAGATTTTAATTTCATGCAAGACTCCAATAATCACGCACCGCTGCCGAGGTTCAATAAAAATGATTAAAAAAGATTACCGCCTTGGTGATACAATTAAAAACAGATATTTTATGTATGAGAAACAAGTATGGCTGGTATCAATGGTTTGGACATAAAGCAGTTAAGAGTGCTGCATTATCTTTTAATTGAAAAGAATGCTTCAAGGGTTGCTTCTAGACTAGGACTAACTCAGCAAGCTGTCAGTGAGCAACTCAAAAAGCTCAGACTGTCTTTTCGAGATCCACTATTTAACAGAAAAAGTAATGGTTTGGTGCCTACAGCCCATGCGTTATCTCTGCAACAGGAAGTAGCAGAAATCATAACGCGTCTAGAAAATATCACAAAACCTAAGGTTTTTGAGCCTAGTAGTGCAAGTGGTGTTTTTAGAATATGTGCTTCTGATTATGCACAGGCAGTGGTATTACCTAGTCTGATTCAAACAATTAGAGAACAAGCGCCAAACCTCAAAATAATTGTACAAGACTTTGAGATTGATAACTTGAGCGTTTTAATGGATAACGGCGAGTTCGATATTGTTATTTCTTTTCCAAAGTTTGTACCATCAAAGTATCCAACCATGACTCTTTTCGTCGAAACTCACACCTGTGTAATTGCTGAAAATCATGAAAGAGCTAATGAAAAATGGTCTGTTGAGCAAATTGCACAACATCCGCAACTGGTTATTTCACCTAAAAGAGCAAACCTTGTCGGTTCCGCAGATGCATATTTTGAAGAACGCGGTTTGAAAAGAAATATAGTCATGAGTGTTCCTTTCTTTTCAGCTGCTGCGCAATGTATTGTTTCCACGGACATAATTGCTTTTCTACCTACTAAATTGTTGCCGATCAATAGACTTAAGAAGCTAGATTGCGATCTTGAACTTCCTTCGTTTGAAGTCATAGTTGCGTGGCACAAAAGGATGACCGCAGATCCTCTTCACAATTGGATTCGAGATATTATCAGTAAACAACCTGCCTAAATTTAATGCTCTTTTACAGTTAAAAACTAAAACAAAAAAATAAAGACTCTAGCTCGTTTCTGTCCATTTATGAGTTAGCCTCAACGCCTTATTTATCGTAAGTCGACTCCTCGATTTAGGAAAAAGTAAAAGCTTAAGGCTATTCAATCGCTTTTCAGTAGCTCGCTTGGGGAGCTTTTAAAATCTCAACCTAACGTAAAATCTCATTTTAATTGTCACTCACCACTTGAACACTGGCTGCCCATATTTATGCTTTATTTCGTCTGGTCGGATGTGTTAGTGTGGACTCATCAACACAGTTTGGAATTTAGACATGTCACAGAATTATGTTTTAAAAATGTATAACCGCTTGAGTAAGCTCCCTATGGGCAACAAGCTGTTTACTATGTATGCCGCGAACCGAGCACCGTATTTCAAAACCATCAAGCCTTTGATCACAAAGTTAGTGCCGGGTGAATGTCACTGTTTCATTAAAAAACGCAAGAAAGTGGAAAATCACATTGGCACAGTGCACGTGATTGCGATCGCTAACGGTCTAGAGATGGCAATGGGCTTTATGGCGGAAGGCTCTATTCCGAAACATTTGCGCTGGATCCCAAAAGGTATGGATCTAAAATACACTGCGAAAGCGGGGTCCGACATTCGTTGTGAGGCGGTCCTTGCAAACAATGATTGGCAGCTCGGTGATTTGCCAGTGGAAGTAAAAGCCTACGATGAAAACGACGTGGTGGTGGTGGAAGGCACTATTAACCTTTGGGTCTCGGAAAAACCGGCCAAAAAATAGATAAAAAAAGGCGGCTAAGGGAGCCGCCAACACAGAGAGTGCATAGAATAGTGTCATCCAGGGTGTCACTGTCTGCGTATTACGTGAAGTTTTCTGAAAGGATCACTTAATGATCTAATTGGCAAAGACGATAGTTTTGTTGCCTTGAACCATCACCCTTTGTTCAAGGTGATACGCCAGACCTCGAGCAAGGGCTTGTTTTTCACATTCCTTACCTTTGCGAACCATATCTCTTACCGTATCACTGTGACTGATCCGAATGATCTCTTGGTCAATAATAGGCCCCGCATCCAAATCTGCCGTGACGTAGTGGCAGGTTGCACCGATCAATTTTACCCCGCGTTCATACGCCTGGTGATATGGTTTGGCACCGACAAAAGACGGTAAAAAGCTGTGGTGGATGTTGATGACTTGGTGCTGATACTTTTGACATAAGCTGTCTGGAAAAATCTGCATAAACCGGGCAAGGACGATAGTGTCGGCATTGTAGCTGTCGATGATATTTTCCATCTCCGCAAACGCTGTAGATTTATCTGTTTTAAAATCAACATGATGGAAAGGCAGTTGATACCACTGGGCAAACTTCGCCATTTCTTGGTGATTGGCAATAATGCCAACAATTTCACACTCCAGTTCGTCTTCGTGCCAGCGATGCAAGATATCGGTCAAACAATGCGACTCTTTGCTCGCGAGCAACAGAACCCGGTTTTTAACTTTGTTGTCAGTCAAGCGCCAATCCATCGAAAAACGTTCAGCAATTGGCGCAAAGTCCTGCTTTAGTGCGTCTAGCGTGGTGACCTTTTCATCGAAAATGATCTCATGGCGCATAAAAAACCAGTTTGTTTCGCTGTCGGTGTGGTGATTCGCCTCGATTATGGACACTTGGTGTTTTGCCAAGAAGTCACTTACCCCGGCGACAAGACCTATTTGATCTGGGCATGAAATGGTCAAAGTGATTTTATTGGCAATGGTCATAATACTTCCTAACGTTAAATTATTGCTCTACAGGTTTGTTATCATTAAAGAAACAAACCCATATAGCCAGTGATAATTGAGAATATGTTAATCCGTTATAGCGAAAGTAAGGATCGGATTAGGTTAAATACTCGAATTTTGTCGCCAGTTGGTTATAATTCGCGCCAGTGAATTTAAACAATTACCCCAAAGGTTTGATATGCCAAATTATGTAGTGGGTCACAAGATCCCAGATTCAGACTCAATCTGCAGTGCAATCGCATTGTCTTATCTGAAAACCCAACTTGGTGAGCCAACAGTGCCTGCACGTTTAGGTGAGCTGTCGCCAGAGACTATGTTTATTCTTGACCGTTTTGGTTTTGAGCAACCAGAGCTCAAGCTGAGCTATGCGGGCGAGAGCTTGTACATCGTTGACCACTCTGACCGCGTTCAAGGTCCAGACGACATCGATGAAGCAACCATCCTTGGTATTATTGATCACCACAAGCTGGGCGATATTACAACTAACACGCCATTGGAGTGTTGGATTCGTCCTGTAGGCTGTACTAATACCATCATCAAGATGATGTATGACTTCCATGACGTTGAGATCCCAAAAGACATCGCTGGTGCCATGATGTGTGCGATTTTGAGCGATACTGTAATCTTCAAATCGCCAACGTGTACAACAGCTGATATCAAGTGTGTTGAAGCACTTGCTGAAATTGCCGGCATTGAAGATCCTCAAGAGCTGGGTATGGACATGTTCAAAGTTAAGTCAGCGGTTGAAGGTACGCCGGCTCGTGACTTAGTTTTCCGTGACTTCAAAGATTTCGACATGAACGGTAACTTGGTTGGTATCGGCCAGTTAGAAGTTATTGACCTGTCTATGTTAGACGCGATGAAAGCTGACTTAGAAGCTGAAATTGCAACGGTCAAAGCGGAAGGTAATCGTCACAGCGTTATCTTATTATTGACTGATATCATGAAAGAAGGCTCTGAGCTTCTTGTTGTTTCTGACGACGCTAATATTGTTGAATCTGCATATGAAGCGACGCTTACAGAAGGCAAAGTTTGGTTAGACGGCGTGTTGAGTCGTAAAAAGCAAGTGGTACCGCCACTGCAAAAAGCTTTCGGGATGTAAATTCATCTTTCGAGAAAAAAAGCCGCTTCAGCGGCTTTTTTTTATGGGAGAAGGTTATTCTTTACGTTTGGCAAAGAGAGCACTGGTGGTGAACACTTCGGGGTTATCAAGATGAGATAGCATCTGCTTTTGTGGCAAGCAATCGGGGTTTACCCATTGCAGTAGCTGCGGTTTGTTGTCACAAAACATGATGTCGAGGGCCATCCGGTCTTGGCCATAATGCCCACGATGAATCATGTTGCCGCCGAATATCAGCAGATCGCCCGGTTGCAATGGCAATGTTAACCCTTCATTTATGTCTTCGTGCACCTCTCGACCGTTTTTACCAAGACGGATATCTAGCTGCGAGGGTGTATCCCACTTACGGTGACTTCCAGGTATGACTTCAACGCCCGGATCTGGGCTAAGCGCGATGCGGCAGTGTAAAACCGTGTCTTGCGCAAGCGATGTTTGTTGTTGTTCAAGCGATAAGTGCCACTGAGGATCTCGGTGCCAGTAGTTTTTTCGCGTTGGTTTGTATGGGTCAAAAAACAACTGAGTATTCATAAACCCAAACCCTTCAACAAACAGCGGCGCTAATCGTTTTACCAGCGAATCCGAGCTCACGATTTTGAATAAACACAATCGCTCTTCATCATTGAGATAACGTTTGGCGGTCAGATCCGCAGAGTTCACGGCTCGGTCTTGATAGAAACTTTGATTATCCTTGCACCAGGCACGATGAAATTTGCTGACCACAGTCAACAACTGTGCGCTTTCAGCTGCACTGAGGAAGTTGGGGATCAGAGCATAACCATGTTGTTGATAACTGCGCCGAGACTGTTCGATTTTAGTAAACGAAGTATCCATGTATTTCCATTAAATTACTGTGATTCTCGGGCGAAAAATTCACCTGAATATGGCATAGTGTGTCTCTACCTGAGATCAACCAAGGACACCCCATTGAACCTTAAAAACCCTTTTAAAGATATGCCTCAGCAGCAAGTTTTTCTACTGGCTATGGCGTTTTTGATGCCATTTGTGTTTAACGTCTGGGTGACTTTGTTAAACAATTTTGTTGTTGAGAAAGCGGCGTTCACGGGCAGAGAGATAGGCCTGCTGCAGTCTATTCGAGAGATTCCTGGGTTTTTGGCCTTTACCGCGATTTACGTTTTGTTGGTGATTAAAGAGCAAAGGTTTGCAATTTTGTCCCTTGGTGTCCTGAGTTTTGGCGTCGCAATCACCGGCTATTTTCCCAGTGAATATGGTTTGTATTTAACCACCGTTATCATGTCGATTGGATTTCATTATTACGAGACCACCCAGCAAAGTTTGACGTTGCAATGGCTGCCGAAACAAGACACCGCCCACTTTATGGGTAAGTCTCTAGCGATGAAATCCTTTGCTTCATTGCTGGCATTTGCTGGCATCTGGATTCTGATGGAAGGTTTGAGTTTCAGTTATGAAATCACGTATATGTTAGCCGGCGTTATTGGTCTTGCGATAGTGGTTTGGTTGTATGTGCGTTTTCCAATGTTTGACCAACCTCACGGTCAGCATAAAAAAATTATTCTCAGAAAAAACTACTGGCTGTACTACATGTTGACGTTTTTAAGCGGTGCTCGTCGACAAATCTTCATGGTCTTTGCTGGTTTTATGATGGTGGAAAAGTTTGGTTATAGCGTGGGCCAAATCAGTTTACTGTTTGCCGCTAATTATCTGTTCAATTTGCTGTTCGCCACTAAAATTGGCAAGTGGGTTGGCAAAGTCGGGGAGCGTCGAGCGTTGACCGTTGAATATATTGGCTTAATTGCTGTTTTTACCGGTTACGCATTTGTGGAAACAGCGGAAGTGGCGGCAGCTCTTTATATTATTGATCACATGTTCTTTGCCTTGGCGATTGCAATAAAAACCTACTTCCAGAAAATTGCCGATGAGCGTGATATTGCCGCAACTGCGTCTGTCAGCTTTACGATTAACCACATTGCTGCTGTCGTTATTCCAGCGCTGTTGGGCATGTTGTGGTTATCGTCGCCAACGGCAGTATTTTTGGTGGGTACAGGGTTTGCGGTGTGTTCATTAGTTTGCAGCCGTTTGATCCCCGATGCGCCATCAAAGCTTAACATTACACGTTGGGTTCAAACGGGTAGGGCTGAGGCCAATACTTAAATGTTCAAGCGCCAGCAAAAGAAGAAGCGGTCATATCGGGTTAGCCGAACCGGGATCAAAGACGAAAACATTGACCGCCAAATCACTGCAATTCACAAAGCGATTGCGTTGAAATTGCTTGCCCGATTTGAACAGGGAGATAGCACTTACATCGCAATGGTAGAGAAAACACTAGAGGCCCGACGCGATGAAGGGCGTATGGGCTACGGTGAATTTCTTACATGGTCTAGCCTTTTGGAAATCATAGAACAGCGTGATAATTTTCTTGAAGGAATGCTTGAGGATTCGCTGCGAATGCGCAAGTTTCGCAGAAGAACACCGTTTGTTGGTATTCTCGAAGAACACGAACGCCAAGCGGCTCTTGAAGCAGACGCTCTAGGCACCTTAGATGACATAGCCACTTTATTCTAATCCGTTCATTGATAGATCTATTGATTTTGCAAGTTTTTAAAAACTTTTAAGGTCTTTTAATTGAAATTTGCCGTATTGGGTCACACTTAGTTTTGAGCCCTATGCGCATCATGCAGAAAAACAAAGGATCAAATATGTCTGATAATACTTATACTCCACCGAAAGTCTGGCAATGGCAGGACGAAAATGGCGGCGAATTTGCCAGTATCAATAGACCATTCGCCGGCAGCCGGCACCAGCAGGCTTTGCCGGCAGGGAAACACCCTTTGCAACTGTATTCTCTGGCGACGCCTAACGGTGTCAAAGTCACGGTTTTACTCGAAGAATTGCTTGAAGCCGGTGAAACTGGTGCCGAGTATGATGCGCATCTGATAAAAATCTTAGACGGTGATCAGTTTGGTTCTGGTTTTGTCGAAATAAACCCGAACTCGAAAATCCCAGCGTTGGTCGATACGAGTATGGCAGAACCAACACCTATCTTTGAATCGGGTGCCATCATGTTGCACTTGGCAGAGAAATTTGGCCGCTTCATTCCTGCCGCACCGGAGCAACGTGTGAAGTGTTTGTCATGGTTGTTTTGGCAAATGGGCAGTGCGCCCTTCTTGGGTGGTGGTTTTGGCCACTTCTACGCATATGCGCCCGAGAAGTTTGAATATCCAATTGACCGTTACACCATGGAAGTCAAACGCCAACTTGATGTATTAGATAAACACTTAGCCAATCATCAATTTATGTGCGGTGACGATTACACCATTGCGGACATGGCGATCTGGCCTTGGTACGGGGCTGTAGTTTTGAATAAAGTCTATGACGCAGCCGAATTCCTAGAATCGCACAAATATACCCATGTACTTCGGTGGGCGAATGCCATCGGTGAGAGACCCGCTGTTAAACGTGGAGTGATGGTGAATCGCACTTGGGGTGAGCCACAAGAGCAACTCCATGAACGTCATGATGCCAGCGATTTTGAACTAAAGACTCAAGACAAGGTGACAGCCGAGTAGCTTAGTCTTTGCTTGAGTTCACCATAGACGGCGGAATTCCAAAGTGCTTCTTAAATGCGCGAGAAAAACTGGCCATATCGCTGTATCCGGTTTGACTCGCGAGCGTCGATAAAGAGGCGTCATACTCCATTAACTGCGCTTTGGCGAAATCAAATTTTACCCGTTTCAAATAGGAGGTAATGGTTTCGCCATAGATATTCTTGAAGTGGCGATTTAACGTCGCTTCGCTAACCTGGTACATGTGAGCTAAGTTGGCAGTGCTCAGACTCAAATCTTTGGCATTGTCGATCAATTCTTTGCAAGACAAAATATCTAGTGCCGTTTGCACCGTCGCTGACTTTTTAGCATGGACGCCTTTGGCGATATCATTTAATACAGATTCGCTTAGGGCGAACAATGTTGCGTTCAAGGCCAACTGATTTGGCTCTGATCGTTGCAATGTATCAAACAAGTCGTGAGCTAAAGACTTGCTCTCAATTGATGTGTAATGTTCCTGCGGGCACGTCGTATCTGTGCCTAATAGCTTCAACAAGGTCGCCCCGGTATTGAGGGGTAAGCCGTTGATTTTAATAAGGTTCTCAATTCCTGTTTGATTGACCAATAGTGAAAACCCAAAATGTTTGCCCGCCGCAAGGTAAAACTGCTCTGGTGTATTTTTCGCCAAATTGTGACAGTAAATCGAATTAAGCTTGGCAAAGCTTGCTGTCTGTTGTTGTAACTTGGCGCCCTTAAAAACAAAACTTACATGCAATAGGTTTTGACCTTGCAGGTTGACCGATGTCGATTTCGTTCGGTTTTCACGGCCACAGCTGGCGAGTAAGGTCACACCATTGAACAACGGAAAGCGATAGTCGTACAGCCACGGAGTGCAAGAAGTCACCGACCCTAACCCCTGAAACGACTGAGAGTCGTTTTCTTGGTTTTGGCTGATGATGTTATTTAAATCTGCGTGCGCTTGTAGTGCCATTGTTCAGTTTTCAGGAGTGCTAGGGATTTGTTACGTTTCCACTTTATTACAAATGTCGTGATCTCGGGTTAGCCAAAACAAACAAATTATTGTCATTATTGGACAGACCTGAACTTTGTTGAGCGCGGAATCCATTTAATTGTTACTTTTTTGTGAGTCGCATCTTAAAGGTTTTAACTTTTAATTTGCTGCGGCATAATAATCTTAACTTTATGATTTTTCTACCATTTGTTTATTTCTTGGACGATGGTAGGTAGTGACGAAGGATAGGTATGGCAGTATCCCTCCGCTTGGATCTCAATCAAGTCATTGAGCAACGAGGAAATAAAATCGATGTGGTGTTACCCAAACTAGAATATAAAAAAGGGTTACTCAGCCAATCGAATGAGCCGGCGCAATTTATTAACTCGAGATTGATAAAAGTCGCGGAGGGAGTCCTATTCTTCATCAACAATGGTCAACCTTTAGTCAATGAAAACCTTAAGTTAACCACCTTTGGTAAAGACATTGCGGTGGTCAGTTATCATGCCAACGGTAACCGCACCTATTTGAACACTCAGACGGAAGTTCAAGCACATCAATTTTATTTGTCCAAATTTTCTCTAGATACGGTCGCGAGTAGTATTTTCTTACCTGGACCGCATCTCAACTTTTCGTTTTTAATCAGTCCCACAGGCGCTCGAAGCTTGTCTGCCATGGGAGTGTTAACCGAGCAGCAGCTGCAAGACTTGATGGCTCTATTAGTGGGAGAAACTCACCTTGCTAAAGCGGTTACTTTCAGCGCTAAGTCGAACATGCTAGCGAAACTGACGTTGTCTCGGTTAGCAAAAAACAACAACAGCATGTTGTTGACGTCATGCATCTATGAATTGCTCAACAGTTTGGCTCAGGATTTGTCACAGCCAGTGATTCAAAGTAATGAAAGCAAGTGTTTGATTACCAAAGAATGTTCGGAGCTGATAAGTTTCCACGGCTCGAAGCGCATCACTATTTCTGAAATCGCCGAAACCTTGTTTTGCAACGAAAACCACTTATCTCGAGCATTCAAGGATTTCTACGGTGTGTCGGTAAGGGAATATTTATTCCAGCAAAGGATGTTGCTGGCTCGAAACCTGATCAAAAAATACTATTACACACCGAAACAAGTCGCTGAATTTTTGGGTTACAGTGACATATCAAGTTTCAGTCGAGCTTACCGGCGGTATCTAAATTAGGCGTCGCGCAGTTTGTCTTGAATGCTTTGTGCCAACAAGTCATAGGTCAAAGGTTTGCTCAAGTAATCGTTCATACCGCAGGCAATACACTTCTCTCTGTCACCTTTCATGGCATTGGCTGTTAAGGCAATGATTGGAATATCTTTGACGTGCTCGTACAAAGGTCGAGTTCGAATCGCAGAGGTTGTTTGATAGCCATCGAGTTTTGGCATTTGGCAATCCATCAACACTAGGTCGTAATGTTTATGCTGACCTGCCAATATACTGAGCGCCTCTTGGCCATCGTTTGCGATATCGTAATTATGTCCCATTTTGTCTAGGTAGGTCGTGGCGAGTTTTTGGTTTATCAGGTTGTCCTCGACTAGTAGAACCATGCCCGTAAGAGCGCTATTTCGATCGTAACCATTGTTTTCGGCTTCTTGGGGGTTGGTCTCTAATGCCACAGACAGCATTTTACTGATCTGTAAAATGAGATCTTCGACCGCCACTGGTTGATTGAGATAAGTAACTTGGCCAGCGTCAGTTTCGTGATTTTTTTGCTCAGCAGTGAGTTTGCTCAGCAGAATGGTCGGTACCATTGTGTTGGGTTTTAAGTCTCTTGCGTCCAACCACTGCTCATCCACAATCATAAGCTCAGAGTCTGTTTCGATATCATCTGCGAGTTCGGCGTCTATGTTGTATTTTGCCAAGTTATTAAGCAACACTTCTGCAAGCGTATCGCTGAGTCCCAGTAGCGCCAGTTTGGGAGGAGTAATGTCCAATTCATAACTACGTTCAACCGTGTCTCCCGGGAGTTCAATAGAAAAGGAAAAACTACTGCCTTGGCCAAGTTTACTGGTGACGGTCATGTGACCATCCATTAATTCGACAAGTTGTTTGGTAATCGATAAACCTAATCCGGTGCCACCAAACTCTCGAGTTGTCGAAGAGTCGGCTTGGGAGAATGCGTCAAAAATATGCGCAAGTCGGTCTTCAGGAATACCTACGCCGGTATCTTTAATGCTCGCGGATACGCTAATGACATCATCCCATGACAGTGCAGATACTTGGACTAAAACGTGACCATTTTCCGTAAATTTGATCGCGTTACCAATTAAGTTAGTGAATATCTGCCGCAACCTACCTGAATCACCCGTAATGTACTCGTATTCGACATTCCCGGTGTCCAATATTAGCTCAATGCCTTTTTCCTCGGCACGAAACGCCAACTCTTTGCACAAGCTATTGAGTTCTTGGTTGAGGTTAAAGGAAATGGCCTCGAGCTCGAGTTTTCCGGCTTCTATCTTGGAAAAATCGAGGATGTCGTTGATCAGTGAGAGTAAGCTGGTGGCACTTGAGTTGGCCATCGACGCGTATTCAAACTGGTCTTTATTGAGGGACGTCCTCAACAGCAAGTCCAACATGCCTAAAACACCGTTCATGGGTGTTCTTATCTCATGGCTCATGCTAGCCAAAAACTGAGATTTAGCCAACGTCGCCATTTCCGCTTTTTCTTTCTCTTCTTCCAATCGCCAAGATTGAAATTCTAGGTCTTGCGCATAGGATGCTATTTTTTCTTCGGTCTGTTTCATGGAAGTGATGTCTTCAACACAGACAAATATACCTTGTTGATCACCTTGCTTATCAAAGTGGGGAACGTAACTGACTTGTACATCTTTGACATGCCGATTCGGTAACGCAAATTGAAACTCAAAGTGGCATTCGTTGCCATTGAGCGCTTCGTCTAAATATGGCCGTACTATTGCGTAATTATGTTCGCCTAAAACTTGTTCTACGCTTAAACCCAACATAGTGCTTTCAGATTGTTGAAACCACTCTTTGTAGTTGCGATTGATAAACTTAAACTTTTCTTCGTTATCGACATAAGACAGTAAAACTGGCACAGAATTGGTGAGTCCTTGAAGCAATACATGCTGCTGACTAAGTGACTGGTTTTGCTCAGCTATATGGACGATGAGTTCGTTGTACTTTTCTGTTAACGCGCCAATCTCATCTTCACTGCGGGTTTGCGCAAGTATTGGTTGGTTGGAGGATTTCTGTAGTTCTATGTCGCTATTCAATTGAGTAAGCGGATTTAGGATCAAACGCTGCAGAACTAAGTAAAATAAGCTCAAAGTGACAATCAAAATTGCGGTTCCAATAGACAGCGAAGCTACCAAATCGCGCCTGGCTTGTAACTGGAATTGGGAAGCGTCGTAGTAAATCAATAAACTGAAGTTGCGGAATCGATTGACGTCTAAGTCCAAAATTTTCATTGCAACAAGGTAGGTCAGCATCTGGTTCGAGTGATGCTCTGCGCTTTGCTGATGGCGCTCATTGATGTGTTGTTCTAAAAGTGTTTTCTGACTAGCACTAAATACATCTGTGACGCTTTCACCAATGTCTTGATGTTGATTCCCTGCCACTATGACACTGTCGCTATTGCGAACCAGCGAAATTCTCTCAATTCCATAGGTCGCCGCTAGACTGCTCAATTCCCGAGTGTAGTCGTCTGTCGATTTAGCGTCCGTAGCTGAGAGTTCAAAAGAATGGGCGACCAACGCACTGAAGTCGACAGCACGTTTTTGATTCTGATGTTGGAATACGTGCTCCAACGACATAATCAAAATAATGAAGACCAAAATACCAACGACCAAAAAGAACAACATCAGTTTAAGTGCAAGGGAGCGTTTAAACGCTTGGACAAGCTTCATTGCGCGGCCTTGTGTTCAGGAAAATAAATGATTTGTTCCACCTTTGGGCAAGGGCGTTGAATGTCTTGTTGTTCAAACATGATACAAATGTCATTGGTCAGTTTCTGTAAGCTTGCACGGTCGGCAAGAAGTTCGTTTTGCCGTTTAATCGACAGCACTTCGATGCCATTAAGACTGTTTAGAAATTCATCGAGTTCCAACCTCTCTCGTTTTGCCATTTTACTGTATGCCTGAATCGGATGCTGGGCCGCAAACGCCAAGGCTTGTTGCCAGGCTCGTTTGATTTTTGCAACGACTCCGGGGTGCTGCAGCAAGAATTGCTCAGAAATTGTTAAGGTATCTAAAATGGCCATCGGCATTTGGCTTGAGTCATTGAGGACGTGAAATTCGTCACTTTCCAATATTTGATTGGCATAGGGGTGGTAGCTATACGCTGCGGTAACTGTCCGTTGTTGAAGGAGTTGTTGCACTGAGTGTTCGTCAGTCCGAAACAGCTCAACATCGGCAAGCGATAAACCGGCAGTTGCAAGACTTTGGCTAATAAAGAAAAGGCTCAAAGGTGAATAGTCTGTCGCTATGCGCTTGCCTTCGAGATCGCTCATCGAATTTGTATCTTTTAGCGCAATCAAGACATCCGCGCCGTTAGAAAAATCGGTGAGTAGGACGGCTTTTGCTTTTTGTCCCTGTATTTGCTGGCTTTTGATGAGTTCAAACAGCGTTTGGCTAATAGCATCTACCTTACCGGAGGCAAAGGCTTGTCGAGCATCGGAAAAACTGCTTAGCTGGATAATTTTGACGTTTATACCCGCCTGCTGAAAAAAACCAAGCTCACTCGCCAAATACAAGTATTCGGCTCCGGGCCACGCGGTTAGGGCAATTCGCAAATCAGTATTGGTTTGTTTTTGTTCAGTGCAACCGACAAGTAGCCCTGTGATGACCAACAAAACACAGGTTAACTTCATATATTCAATTAGTTAACGACGACGATTAATTGAGTATAGTTGGGATTTTAAGAAGCGCTAATTGCAACATTAGCGCTATAGAGATTTATCTGAGGGCCAGTTTAGAGTAACTCTGCTTTATCAATGAAATGAGTGGTTAAGGCCGATTTTTCTGTGTCACTGAGTGCGGCCGAGCGATTGCTGCTATAGTCAAATTTAACCATGACACATTCGCCCCAGGCAACGCGTTGATCGTTTTGCCAAACTTCTTGCAACACATTGAAGGAGCTGTTGCCAATTTTACTGATGTGAGTACGGATTTCTACAGGGGCTTGGTAGCCCATCTGCGCTAAATAATTGACTTCAACTTTGGCAATAATCAAATTCCATTTAGTTAAATCTTGATCGGGAATAAAAATCTGAAAAACCGGTACGCGAGCGGCTTCAAACCAGATCGGTACGACTGTGTTATTGATATGCCCTAAGGCGTCAGTTTCTGAAAAGCGAGGTTGATGAGTTTCTGTAAACATAATTGGTAGAATTCTATTTTTGTGGGTACAGGTAGGGCGTTGCTGTTTTCTTGATTTGCTTGTTCTACAAACATCCATGACGCATCGCCAATTTGTCGCTCACGTTAATTGAAAGGCTAATCAATGTCGATAGTTCGTATCAAAAACGGTATCGATCTAAGATCCTTTTGTACTCTCCATTGTCTTTTATGGTTCGTATACATTGATCGACCTGACTCAAAAACAGAGCTTTGTCCTTCACCCGATTAGAGCGTTTCGATAGGGTGACAAAATAATCAGAGGTTTTAATATCAAAGTCGAGTACTTCAATTTGATGAGTTACTCCCGCTTCTTTTGCATACCACAGCGCAGACTGACTAATGCCAACGAAGACGTCGATTTGTTCGCTCATAAGCATTTTTAGCACGTAGGAAGAACGGGTGGTGGTGATTAGGCGCTCCTGCTCATGCCGCAACATCACATATTCGTAAAACTCTGGGCTGTACCGTAGGCCAAGCAAGTGACCTAACTGGTATTTGTCGAAATCGGCGATGCTGTTAATCGTGATGTTCTGATTTTTTCGCACAACAGGGCGGTAGCCAGCGGAAAATATGGACTCTTTGCCATACACCAAAAAACTCTCTCGGGAAGGGCGGTAGGAATAAATGTTGATATCGAGCTTACCTTCCTCCATGTATTTACGCATTCGGGCGATAGGATAGAAAGTGTATTCATGTTCGTAGCCCGTGCTAGGTAAGCACCTGTCCAAGACCTCTTTGCCTATTCCTTTAGAGGAAATATCGTTGTATTCGCCGCCAAAAAAGAACGGCGGCCAATCGTTGTCGTTTAGCTTTACCGCAGCCTTTTCTGCAATAACTTGAGTGGAAAAGAACAACAACAGAAATAGATACGGTTTCATCGTGTCTCCACAATTAATTGGGCTTTCATTACTCATGGCGCTTTAACTTGTCCGTTTGGGGTTCAGTGTTGTTGCGACGGGAGAGTCACAGTCTAGAATGGCCAAACAAGGACGCGTTAATTGTGCGGCTTAGATTCAGTATAGATGAGCATTGAGTATTTACCGCAGGCCTTGCAACTGACGTAAAGCTAAGAAGCAACAATCTAGGCGGATTAAAAGAGGGCATTAAAAAAGCCGCAAAAGCGGCTTTGATGTTTACGGCATATTTCTGGCGTAAAAGATTTCTTGCATTTCTTTTCGCAACTTGAGGCGAATCTCTTCTTCTTCTTCGTCAGTCAGTTCGTCAGTGGACAAGCCAAACAGATAATTGTTGAGGTCATTGCCTTTGATCATCATTTTGGTATGGAACATATTCTCTTGATAGACATTGACGTCAATCATGTCGTATTGCTCAAGGATGTCCGGGCCGATAAAGTTCTGAATCGAATTAATATCGTGGTCGATGTAATGTTTGTTGCCATCGGTGTCACGGGTAAAGCCACGTACTCGGTAGTCAAGTGTCACAATGTCGGATTCAAGCGCATGGATTAAGTAGTTCAATGCTTTGAGCGGAGAAATAACCCCACAAGTCGATACTTCGATGTCTGCACGGAAAGTACAAATACCGTCGTGTGGGTGCACTTCTGGATACGTGTGGACGCAGATATGGCTTTTGTCTAAGTGACTGACCACAGAGTCAGGTACCGGCCCTGGCGTTTCAGTTTGGTCGACTTCGTCTGGAGACTTGATTTCTTCTTCACTGACAAGAATCGTTACTGATGCGCCCTGAGGATCGTAATCCTGACGAGCAACGTTGAGGATGTTGGCACCAATGATGTCACAGACTTCGGTCAGAATATCGGTTAAACGATCGGCGTTGTATTGCTCGTCGATGTATTCGATGTATTCTTTTCTTTGTTCTGGTGTTTTTGCATAACAAACGTCATAGATGCAAAAACCCAAACTTTTGGTCAGATTATTGAAGCCGTGAAGTTTTATTTTGCTGTTCAATTAGGCGCCCTCAGTAAAAATGGTCGGCGGATGATATAGGAAGAATGCGAGAACGCAAACACTTTTTACAGCAATTTTAGACAATAAATTGCGATAGGGAAATAGTGGATAAAGCGCCCTTAAATTAGAGCGCTTTGAAGTCGTTTAGGCTTCTTTGATTTCGTAGCTGTGGGTAACTGTTGCGGCTTTTTCCAACATCTTCGCTACCGAGCAATACTTGTCTGCGGATAGGTTTACCGCGCGCTCAACGTGTTTTTCTTGCACGTCGTGACCGGTGACGACAAAGTGTAAATGGATTTCAGTGAATACTTTTGGGATTGTATCTGCGCGCTCTGCGCTGAGCTCAACATCGACATCAACAATCTTCTGACGGGCTTTTTCAAGAATCGATACAACGTCGATTGCGCTGCACGTGCCAGCTGACATAAGCACCATTTCCATAGGTGTTGGCGCGCCACCTTCACGGTCGCCATCCATTACAATTTTATGGCCCGTTTCTGAATGACCAACAAAGGCCATGTCGCTTATCCAAGAGACTTTTGCTTTCATTATAATTCCGAGTATTTGTAGGGTTAGTCGATTAAATCGGCGATGGCTGAGTCAAAAACGTTTTTTACTAAGCCTGCGAATTCATGTACGAATTCGACTTGTGGTTCGGTCACAGGGTTGTGCCAGAATTCCATCAGAACTTGTTGAATGTCGTAAACGATACCGTCCACTTCTCTAACGATGATGGATCTATGATTGGTTTCTAACTCGTCGTGCTGAGTACAAAGAGTAATGATTTGGTTGCCGATTTCTTCTTCAATGACGACTTCTAAGGTAGGAGAACCAGCGGGCGCTTCCCCGTCTAAGTGAAACACTTCTTTATTGGAAGTTAAATAGTCGATTAGCTGTTCATACGCCGGTTTGTCGATGACCATTCGGCCCCCTCATTAAAACCAAATTTTATTATTATTTTTGAATGCTGTGGCTGCATTAAAACAGCCACATTGGTTTTATGCAAGGCTTGAGTTTAGCTTGCGTTGGTGCTCTCAAAGATCTTGTCAGCAGATGCCGCAACAAAGCCTGTGTAAAGCTCGCCATTTGGCATTGGGTAACGCAGAGCAAACTCATAGAAACAGCTCGGGATTTCAAATTCACCGTCGCTGAATTGAGTTTTTGCTTTGTCTGCCATAGTAGAAGATTGCTCTAGTAATACGTCAGCAGAGCCTTTGATTTCGCCGCCCGAGGTATTCAAAGTAAAGCCTGCGTCTTTCAGCGCTTGGTTCACTTGCTGAATCGTTTCATATTGAGTCAATAAGTTAATAGACACAGTGAAGTGGTTCGCACGGTAGCCCCATGCCGCCATCCACGCTGCGTATTCGCTTTCTTCCAACAGCTTTTGGTAGTCGTCGTGGCTGACTTGCCAGTGCGTACCAGAATACAAGAAGTTGTCTGCGCTAACTGCGGCTTCGTCGATTTGAGCGACCATATCTTGAATGATTGCTTGAGTAGACTCAGAAAATTCTTCCACTAACAATTCACTGATAAATACTTTTGGCATTTCAGGATCTGTGTGTTCGAAGTGTTTTGCTTTGAGTTTTTTCGCTTCAAAATCGTAGTCGCCACATGCCGTGTAACCAACTGCTTCAAAGTGAGCTGCCAGCTTTTCTAGATTAACTTTAGCAATGTTGAACGTGCGAAGAGCAATGTGATCGTTGATAACGTCTTTGCCATTGTCTTTGCCTAATAAGGCGTGAATTTGGGTCGCTGATGGCGTAACTTCTAAGTAGTTCTGCCATAAGTTGTTGAATAAGTCATTTACATTTGAGTGCATGGTTATTCCTGAGAGTAGTTGTAGGGTCGTTAAAAAAAGCGGCCGTAGCCGCTTCGATTTTTATTATATGCTTAAGCCTGGGCTTAGGGTCGCTGGCATCGCCACTTCGTCGAGTTCGACCGAAGCAACTGGGTATGCACAATAGTCAGCGGCGTAGTATGCGCTAGCTCTGTGGTTACCACTCTTACCAACACCACCAAATGGCGCTGCACTGCTCGCACCTGTAATTGGACGGTTCCAATTAACGATGCCCGCACGGATACGACTCAAGAACTTGTTGTATAAGTGCTCGTTGTCGCTCAGTAGGCCAGCAGATAAGCCGTATGATGTATCATTTGAGATTTTGATGGCTTGATCGAAATCAGTAAATCGGAACACTTTTAACAATGGACCGAAGTGCTCGTCATCAGGGAAGTCAGCGATGTCTGTGCAATCGATGATGCCCGGAGAAACAAAACCCGTGCTTTCTTTAAGGTGAGAAAGTTCAACTAAGATTTTTCCGCCTTTTGCAACTAGGTCTTTCTGAGCTTGCACCATGCCCAACGCTGCTGCTTCAGAGATCATTGAGCCGATGAAAGGCTCGTCTGCGCCTTCCGCTAATGAGTCGCCAACAACGATGGCTTTGGTGGCGTCGATTAGCTTAGCTAAGATAGCGTCGCCTTCTGCGCCAACAGGTAACAATAGTTTACGTGCACAAGTACAACGTTGACCGGTCGAAATGAACGCCGACTGAATGATGTCGTGTACAACTGCGTCAGTGTTTGCTGCTTCAGTAACGATTAGCGGGTTATTACCACCCATTTCTAACGCTAAAATCTTATTTGGTTGAGCAGCGAACTGCTTGTGTAGCAAGTGACCAGTACCTGAACTACCGGTAAAGAATAAGCCGTCAACTTGTGGGTGTGCTGCTAACGCTTTGCCCGTTTCAACTTCACCTTGAACCAAGTTCAATACGCCGTTTGGTAGACCTGCTTTTTGCCATAGTTCTACTGTCAATTGCGCAACCATCGGAGTCAATTCGCTTGGCTTGAAGATCACTGTGTTACCTGCGATTAACGCTGGAACAATGTGGCCGTTTGGTAAGTGGCCAGGGAAGTTGTAAGGGCCATAAACCGCAACAACGCCGTGTGGACGGTGACGTAAAATCGCCTTACCAGCAGGCATTGGGTTTTCTTTGGTACCCGTACGTTCGAAGTATGCTTTTTCTGAAATGGCAATCTTGCCAATCATAGCGCCAACTTCTGTGCGAGTTTCCCACAGAGGCT
Source organism: Alteromonadaceae bacterium (assembly GCA_964229075.1). GTDB lineage: Bacteria > Pseudomonadota > Gammaproteobacteria > Enterobacterales > Alteromonadaceae > Psychrosphaera. The sequence continues at coordinate 122,416 of CAXRBI010000010.1, forward strand.
TGCCGGTTTCTAAGGCAATTGCGTAAGCCATTTTCTCTTTGTATTCACCAAGTAATTCAGCGAACTTCTTGATGATTTCTAAACGTTCTTCAACAGTTTTATCTGCCCACGGGTAGAATGCTTCGCGTGCAGCATCAACAGCCGAATTTACTTGCGATTCAGTTGCAGAAAGTGCAGCCCAAATGACTTCGTCATTTGCTGGGTTTACAGAAGCCATTTCATGGCCTTCACCTGCTAACCATTGGCCATTGATGAACTGGCCGTCGATGAATTGATTTTCTTGAGTCATGATTGCCTCTCTAAATTAGTTTGCTTGCGCGAACTTGGTCGCCAGCTTTCACTTCTAGGGCGTCAGCCGCCTCTTGAGTCAACAAAATAGTTTGATTGCTCTTGTCCAATACCGTTTGCAGCGCAGTCGCTCTGAATTTCTGTACTTCGGTGTTGGCAACAATGATGTTCTCGTCAGATTCGATAACATCTGCAATTTCAACATGATATAAATCGCTGTTGCGTACAGTACGAATCTGATTAACATCAGCTTCCACTGTTGGGCCGGCATCAAAAATGTCTACGTAGCGTTTCCAACTGAAGCCTTCAGACGTTAATAGACGAAGCGCAGGTTCAGTTTTGTCGTGAACTTTACCAATGACTTCCTGAGCCGCTTGCGACAACAGATTGACGTACACTGGGTACTTCGGCATTAGTTCAGCAATAAAGACCTTTTGACCGATACCAGTGAGGTAGTCTGCCGTTGGAAAGTCCATCGAGAAGAAGTGCTCTTCCAACCATTGCCAAAATGGTGATTCGCCATCATCGTTAGATACACCACGCATTTCTGCAATGACGGTTTCGGCAAAACGCTTACGGTTTTGGGCGATGAACAAGAAGCGAAACTTACTTAAAACTCGACCATTAATGCCTTGCCTGAAACCTTCTCTCAAGAACAAGGTACACAGCTCAGATGCACCGGTGTAATCGTTGCAAAGAGTCAGAATTTCCGCGGTGTTGTAAATGTTCAACTCACGGCTGTTGTGTACAACTTTGCTTAAGTGATAGTGATAAAACGCATCGTCTAAACCAACCGCGCCTTCAATGCCACTGGTGCCCATGATAGCGCCAGTTTTGGTGTCTTCCATCACAAACAAATAACCTGCATCTTGCGGCTCATCTGCTTCTGGTTGGCGGAAAGATGCCTCAGCGCGTTTGATTTTGTTCGCAATCAGCTCTTCATTGACTGGCAATGAAGTAAAACCGTGACCAGATTCTTCTGCGATCTTTAGCAGTTCAGGATAGTCTTTTTGTTCGATTGGACGAATAACAAACATACCGTCTTCCTCTAATTGGGATGAGAAGGCGAACCTTCTCATCTTAATGATTAGGCTAAGCTGAGCTTAAGCGTTTACGATAGCTTCTACCGCGGCTTCAAAACGAGACATACCCGCTTCGATATCTTCGTTAGGGATAACAAGAGATGGAGTGAAACGAATAACGTTTGCGCCAGCAACAAGCGTCATAACGCCTTGTTCCATAGCTGCATTCAAGAAGTCTTTAGCACGGCCTTTGAATTTTTCATTAAGCTCTGCGCCAACCAATAGACCTTGGCCACGGATATCAGCGAATACGTCGTACTTAGCATTGATGTCTGCCAATTTCGCTTTGAACAACGCTTCTTTTTCTTTAACGCCGTTAAGCACTTCCGGTGTATTTACAGTATCAAACGCTGCTTCAGCTACCGCACATGCAAGTGGGTTACCACCGTAGGTTGAACCGTGAGTACCAATCTTAAGGTGTGTTGCGATCTCAGCGGTCGTGATCATAGCGCCAATTGGGAAACCACCGCCTAATGCTTTTGCAGTTGTTAGGATGTCAGGAGCAACACCAAGACCCATGTAAGCGTATAGTTCACCTGTACGGCCAACACCTGATTGAACTTCATCAAAGATCAATAATGCGTTGTGCTTATCACACAAAGCGCGAACGCCTTCCATGAACTCTTTAGTTGGAGAAATGATACCGCCTTCACCTTGAAGAGGCTCTAACATAACAGCACACGTTTTATCAGAGATAAGCGCTTCTAAACTTGCAAGGTCGTTGTATACAGCGTGGTCGATTGCGCCTGGCTTAGGACCAAAACCGTCAGAGTATGCCGCTTGGCCACCAACAGTAACTGTGAAGAATGTACGACCGTGGAAACCTTGCTTGAATGAAATGATCTGTGACTTTTCTTCACCGTGCACGTCAAGTGCCCAACGACGCGCTAATTTTAACGCCGCTTCATTAGCTTCTGCACCAGAGTTCGCGAAGTAAACTTTGTCTGCGAAAGTTGAATCAACCAACTTTTTCGCCAAACGCAACGCTGGCTCGTTGGTCATTACGTTACTAAGGTGCCAAATTTTTTCACCTTGGTCTTTCAACGCAGCAACAAGTGCTGGGTGGCAATGACCTAAACAGTTCACCGCGATACCGCCGGCGAAATCAATATATTCTTTGTCGTTCTGGTCCCAAACGCGAGAGCCTTCGCCTTTAACAGGAATTACTGCTGAAGGAGAGTAGTTAGGTACCATTACGTCATCAAATAATGCACGGGTTACAGTCATTTTTATGTCCTCTATAGGGTGCTTACAGCGAAGTTTATCTCGCAAACACACAGATAAATTATTTATGTAGGTCGCCGATTATTGCAGAAAAAAAGACCGCTGTCTCCTTTGCAAAAAGCGCTGAAAGCCTTATAAATCAAGCAATGGATGTATATATAAAGAAAAAGTGAATAATTATCCATCGGCTTAGCGTAGCCTGCATTTTTTGCTCGATGAACTACCCCTTTAATGCTGTGGCGGCGCGCTTAACCTAAGCGAAAAAGCCTGCTTTGGGACTAAATTTTAGAATAGTGAATAGATTGTCAGTAAAAAAAAATTAAAAAAAATGCATTCGTATGCCCCAAAACGACAAAAAGCAGGAAAAACCTGCTTTTTTGGGATAAACCTTGCCTTTAGTCGGTTGGCGTTAGGTTTAATTTTTTCAAATTCACTTGATTGAGCAATGCTATGACTTTGTTGTTGATACTGGCATTGGTCAAAAAGAGCTTGGCTTCGTCCAGTTCAATGAGTCGAGACTTTTGTAACATCTTATATTGCACAAACGCCTTAGCTTGCTGAGTTAATTGAGTGAGCGGCATCGCTTCAGCAAAAGGCGTGTCATTGGCGAGCTCCTGCGCCGCTGGTGCAACTACCGCATATTTGAGCTCGACATTATCGAAGATCACCTGAGTTACCTTCAGGGCGTATTTATTTAATGCGTCGCTGACGAAGTTATCGTCGATGGTCAGGGAGTCTAGAACTTTCTCGATGTCTTTTCGGCCGGCTTTGACCACTTTTTTCATTTGCTGTACACGGACCGTATCAAACGCTCGTAAATACATACGAAGCGTTAACGACATACCGATACCTTGCAACATGCCAAACATGAAAGCCACATGTTCACTAACTTTGTAATGTTTTGACAGTTCTCTGGCGCAATTGGCTGTGGCTAGGGCGTATTGCCAATAGCGTGTTTTAAAATCGGTGTATGGCTCGGTAGAATGAGGCAACCAATTTTTGGCAATATAAGTCAACAGAGCAAATTTCATATTGTCTACGCCGACATACCGAACGGCCAAACCGACGTTATCAACATGCGCTTTTTTTGAGTTAGGCTCTCTAAATGGCGGGTTGTTGACCAAGTTCAATACGTCGCGGGTTAAAAACGGCAACTCGGTGATGAGTTTCTCAAACGTAGACGCGCTGGACGCTTTTGCTGCACAGGCATCGAACAGCTTCGGTATAACCGGGTCTATGGTGAGGATCTCGGTTAGGAGATAATCAACGTTCTCAGTTCGCTCGTCCAAATACTCAAACAGGGCATCGTGAAAATATTCGTTGATGTAATCTTTAAACTCGCTGGCAGTGGCTTTTTGTTTCTGCTTTTGTTCTAGGGCGTTTGCTTCAATATCAAGCAATTCTCGCGACGTTTCGAATGCAAGTTTTTTAGGTGCCAATCCAAGTCGAGCTAACGCGACTTTTTCAGATAGCATGTAGTCATTAAACCGAGAACGGATTAGCGCTGCGTTTTTTTGTTGTTGTGCGTCGTTCATAAAACTTTATTCATACCAATTTGAGCTGAAAAATTGGCATACCAAGATCTTGGTGCTCAGTTGTTCCATTTAGCTAAAGTACAATGTACTTGAATTTATTAATTTTTAAAGCTTTAAAAAATTATCCAGTATGGTCATACCATGTTCAGTCAACACCGACTCCGGATGGAACTGTACACCAACTACCGGGTAGTCTTTTGATTTTAAAGCCATAACTTCGTGGTTATTGTTATTTTTATCACGTGTCCAAGCGGTTGCCTCTAAATGCGAAGGCAAAGTATCGCTCTTTACTACTAAGGAATGATAGCGTGTAACTTTGAAAGGATTATGGAGAGATGCAAATAATCCTTCGCCGTTGTGAAAAATCGGACTCACTTTCCCATGCATCACTTTCTCGGCCCGAACTATATGTCCCCCAAAGGCTTGCGCAATACTCTGATGACCCAGACAAACACCGAAAATTGGGTGGCTTTGATAAAACTGTTTGATTATCTCTACCGACAGGCCGGCTTCGCTCGGTGAGCAAGGGCCTGGCGATACAACGATTCTTTCCGGATTGAGGGAGCGGATATCGGCGATGGATATCTGATCATTTCTTTTGACAACTACGTCTTGCCCAAGCGCTTGAAAATATTGCACTAAGGTGTAAGTAAACGAATCGTAGTTATCAATCATTAATAACATGGCAGTACCAAATTATTGCGGGCTTGAGGAGTCAAGCCCGAGTGATTAACGTGGACGTGGGACAAAACCAACGGCGTCGTATACAGCTTTCACTGTTTTTGCTGCGCGCTCAGAGGCTTTTTCGGCACCTGCTTTCATGATTCGGTCTAACATTGGCTGATCTTCACGAATTTCACGGAAACGAGCTTGAATTGGTTCAAGCATCGCTACAACCGCTTCTGCCGTGTCTTTCTTCAAATGACCATACATTTTGTCTTCGTATGCAGGGACCAATTCATCGATTGATTTCTCAGTTGCAACACTAAGCAGCGTCAACAAGTTTGAGACGCCGGCTTTTTCTTCCGTATCAAAGTAGATACGGGCTTGCTCATCAGAGTCAGTAACCGCTTTTTTAAGCTTCTTCTCAATCTTCTTCGGTTCGTCCAAAAGCATGATGTAGGCGTTTGGATTGTCATCAGACTTAGACATTTTCTTCGTCGGATCTTGCAAGCTCATGACGCGGGCACCAAATTCTGGAATGTATGGATCTGGGATGGTGAAGACGTCGCCATAGATATTGTTAAAACGAGTCGCAATATCGCGGGTTAACTCTAAGTGCTGTTTCTGATCTTCACCAACTGGCACTTTGTCTGCCTGATATAACAAGATATCCGCTGCTTGCAAGACCGGATAGCTGAACAATCCAACGTTGATGTTGTTGGCGTTCTTAGCTGATTTGTCTTTAAACTGGGTCATGCGATTTAGCTCGCCCATTTGCGCGTAACAGTTCAGTACCCAAGCCAGTTCTGCGTGCTCACGAACGTGTGATTGCACAAACAGCGAAGATTTTTCTGGATCAATACCACATGCGGTGTACAGAGCGATGCCGTCTAAAACACGATTATATAATTGCTCTGGCTCTTGGCGCACGGTAATCGCGTGTAAATCAACTAACATGAAGAAACTATTGTGGTCGTCTTGCAACTTGCGCCACTGATTGATCGCGCCAATGTAGTTACCGATTGTCATACCGCCGGTGGGCTGAATACCACTTAATACTGTCTGCGTCATAATAGTCCTGTCAGGGTTTGTTGAGTTGGTTAAAACAAGCGCCAATGCGCGAGAGGGCGCCATTTTAACTTGAATTGGCGCCGGTGCAATCGCTTGTTGGATATTTTGTTAATTTTCTAGGCTTTTAGTTGAGCAAAGGTGTCTTTGATAGTTTGCTCTCGATTTTCCGCACCAAAAATCGCAGAGCCCATCACAAATGTGTCGGCGCCAGCGTCATAAATTGCTTTGATATTGTCAGTCTTAACGCCACCATCAACGGAAATTCTAAGATTTAGGTTGTTGTCATCCACCAGTTTTCGTAATGCCGCTATCTTACGCATTGTGCTAGGGATAAACGATTGACCACCAAAACCTGGGTTTACTGACATTAGCAATACCAAATCAAGCTCGTCCAAAACCTCTTCAATTAGCGAGATTGGTGAACCAGGGTTTAAAACCAGTCCAACTTTACAACCGTAACTCTTCACCAATTGAATTGAGCGGTGCAAGTGTTTGGTCGCTTCAGGGTGGAAAGAAATGTAGTCCGCGCCTGCTTCGGCAAATTGTTTAATCATATCGTCGACCGGCTCAACCATTAAGTGCACATCGATTGGCGCAGTTACACCATAGTCTTTTAACGCTTTACAGATCATTGAGCCAAACGTCAGATTCGGCACGTAGTGGTTATCCATGACGTCGAAGTGAACCCACTGACAGCCTGCTGCGACAACTTCTTGTACTTCTTCTCCGAGTTTGGCGAAGTCGGCAGACAGGATCGATGGGGCGATAATTGCGTTATTTTTCATTTATTTTTCTCGGTTGCTCAAATAATCCCCAATATGGTGAGGAAAACTGCACCAGTTTGGAACTATACTTTATCTATTAAAAGTAAATTGAAATATTTTTGTTATTTATCAGTTGTTTATAACTTGGCGCGCAAGTTGAATTATGATTGCCAACCACAAATCAAACAACAAATTTAATAATATAAAAATATATAGGGAACTTCGACATGAAAAAAACGATTCTTTCTGCGCTAATCGGCGCAACGGTATTAGTACCTGCTGTCGCTCAAGCTGAATTATCTGCAAACGTTGCAGCTACGTCTAACTATTTGTGGCGTGGTATGGAGCAAACTGGTGGCGCAGCTGCAATTTCTGGTGGCATCGACTATGCCGCTGAGTCTGGCTTTTATGCAGGAACTTGGGCATCTAATGCATCTTGGGCTGAAGGTATGACGTATGAGTTGGACTTATATGCTGGCTTCGGCGGCTCTGCAGGTGGTTTCGACTACGATGTAGGTTTTGTTTACTTCGCGTATCCAGATGAGACTTCAGGCGATGCGGACTTCTCTGAAGTATACGCAAGCGTTTCAAAAAATGGTTTCACTGTTGGTTTAGCAGTGCTTGCATCTGGTGAAGGCGGCGATTTTGGTGACACAGTGTACCTTTCTGCTGACTACGCGACGACTGTTGCTAAAGATGCAGAGTTAGCGTTCCACGTAGGTAACTACTCTGGTGACTGGTTAGCAGAAGATTCAACTGATATCGGTGTTACTTTGTCTAAAGATGCGTTCACATTCGGTATCTCTAAGCTGTCTCAAGACGGTGGTGACGAAGATCTTAAAGTTTACGTTTCTTACGCAGTTGACTTTGCACTTTAATCGCATATAGATTTTTATTAAAGCCGCCTTTGGGCGGCTTTTTTTGTGCTCGAAGTTTGTCACTCTGGCTAGGCCACGACTAAACTTGGTTTGACGGTATTGAGATTGGAGTTGATATGCACCCATCAGAATTACTCGACAGCGTGGTCCAATTGCACAGTCAATTGGAAGTTACTCCTGATGTCGACCCAGAGTTGTTAGAACAAGCAAGAAACCTCGACGCGCAAATGCATCAAATGATCAAATCTAATGAGTTAAAGGCAGAAGAATCTCTTACTCAACAGCTCATCGACATGGAAGCACAGTTTTCATCGGATCACCCAGTATTAGAGCGCCTCACTCGAGAGGTTATAGATAGATTGGCACAAATGGGGATCTAGTTAGATCCTTTTAGAATAAAACTGCTTTTTAATTCGACAAAAAACCACGAAAAGCCATCTTTTCGTTGCACCCACCTTTATTTTTATCTTAATGTCCCTATCTATCTTTTAAATCCTGAGTTAATAGCTAGTGTATGGACTTCAGCAAGTTAAATAAGTTAGCCGCAGATTCTTACAATCAGCAAAAGCGTCTAATCAAAAACGTACTAGCAGGAAAGCGGGTTCAGTGCCAACACTGTCATCAAACTTTAAAAGTCATGTTGGAAACTGAAGAGATCACGGTGAAGTGTGACCGCGGTTGCACCGATATAAAATTAGAAAAATAAAAAGCCATTTGGCTAGGAATAAATTGGAGAAGTAAAATGGCAAACTTTCAGCCTTTACACAAAGAAACACACGGTAACGTTAAACTGAAAAAACCAACAAACGTTGCTGGTCTAAAAACAACTCACGCATTAGGTGTTGTTGTTCAAGAGTTTGCCTTAGCGGGTAACCAATACCCAATCGCATTTGTTAAGGACCAATCTGGCGAAGGTTACTTCCCGGTTGCGATCATGGGCCTAGAGCAAAACAAAAACTTGTTTGTAAACGACCAAGATCAGTTTGAAGGTATGTACATTCCTGCGCGCTTCACTCACCAGCCATTGTCAGTTGTTCCTAATAAAGACGATGCGACCTTATTTGGTATCGCCATCGATATGGATCACGAGTTAGTAAGCGAATCAGAAGGCGAAGCTTTATTCAATGAAGACGGCAGCGAGAGTGAAACTCTTGAGACTCGTAAAAAAGCGTTAATGGCGTATGTTGAAAACGAGCACATCACTAAAGCGTTTGTTGATGCTGTTAAGCAATACGACTTGTTCCACGAGCAAAACCTAAACGTTAAAGTGAAAGACAAAGAGTACAACTTAACTGGTCTTCACCTAATCAACGAGAAGAAGTTAAACGAATTGTCTGATGAAGCATTCTTAGACTTACGTAAACGCGGTTTCTTGGCGCCAATCTTTGCCGTATTAGGCTCAATGCACCAAGTGACTAAATTGATCCGTCTGCAAGCGGACAAACTCTAACTTTTAGATAGCCAAAAAAAGCCTCATTGTGAGGCTTTTTTTATGCCTGATTTTCGCTATTCTGATCTTTGCTGATTTGATATCAGTAATTTATTAAAGACCTATATTATTTTTGGTGTTTAAGCATGTTTGATGCAGACAAAATTCAACAGGACAAAAACCTACACGCTGTAAAAGCTTTGCCTCTAGTGACGGTGTACGACGATAATTTGTTTGTCCGCAACGATTACGACGTTCTTTCTCTTGGCCAACGTAACTACCTAATCGCCTTTTTTCAAAAGCTAGGATTCAAGCAGAAAACTGGACGCTTGCTGACAGATGGTGAACGCAAATTACATTTGCCTAGGCCCAACTCCAATTTGGCTGTTTCTGGCTTCAGCGAAGACTTTCTACAATACGACAGAGTGAACTTTTATTGTGTTACACCGACGCAATTTGCAGAGGCATTGTTTCATTTTTATTCTGATCCCAGTGAAGCACTGCCACATTTAAAAGCCTTGATTGAAAACTGTCCATACAACATTGAGTGGTTGCGAGATACCAGCTATCGCTCGGAGATTGAAGGTGCAACGAGTGAGACGTTTGTTGACCTGATGGCCTATCAAAAGCAGATAGTGGCAGATAAATTTAAAATGAAAAAGACCCTATAAATATGCTTTGTTTGGCACTTCATACAGAAGTCCCGGGCACTGCGTTAGAAGATTTCGTCGTCTTCTTCTATCAGGTCTTTTTCATCCTGTTCGATACTGATTGGGTTGGTGTTTTCAGCATACCTTGTTGGCTGAGTCCCACGTATAAAATACTCAAAACCGGTAGTGTAGCCGGATTTGCGGGTTAACAAACCTGTTTCCAAATCAATTCTGACCGAAATGATGCCTTCAGGAATATCTCTGTGACTGTATGGCACATCTGGTAATACTTCAGACATAAAATCAACCCATGCTGGAAGTGCGGCGAGTGCACCCGCTTCGGACCCGACGAGTTGAGTACCTTCAATATTAGGGTTGGCAGAAGTTCTACCTAGCGAGCGCCCAGGAGCATCGAATCCTACCCAAGTTGTGGCAAGAAATTTTGGTGTAAATCCAGTAAACCAAGTGTCTACGGAATCGTTAGTGGTTCCTGTTTTACCGCTGACGTCTTTGCGTTTCAGTGTTGTGGCACGCCAACCGGTTCCGTTCCAGCCTGTACCGCGACTCCAATTGCCGCCGCCCCAAATGGTGCTGGTCATTGCCTCTGCCACTAAAAAGGCATTTTCTTCGGAAATGACTCGAGGTGCAGGAAGGTAATTTTCAAACGACTCAGATGCTTCCGCCATTTCGCCCAAATCGCTGTCTCGGAGAACCGAATATTTGGTTGGTTGAAAGACGATCTGGCCTGCTGGGTCCATGACTTTGTCAATAAGGTTGGATTCAACCAGGTAGCCACCATTAGCAAACGCCGCCATTCCCGTCGCGACTTTTAACGGCGTCATGGTAGCAGAGCCCAAGGATAAGGACTCGCCGTGAGGCAAGTCTTCAGGTGAAAAGCCAAATTTGGTCAAGTGATCTATGGTTTTGTCTAGACCAATTGAACGCATAAGTCGCACGGACATTACGTTCTTGGACATGGCCAAGCCTTTTCTCACACGAGTTGGGCCGTCGTAAACCTCAGGTGAATTTTTCGGGCGCCAGGCTTCGCCTTTGTCCCATTTGTTGATGGGAGCGTCATTGACTAACGTCGCTAATGTCGCATTGTGGTCTAGCGCGGCCGAATAAATAAACGGTTTGATATTTGAACCGACTTGGCGCTTGGCTTGGGTTACTCGATTAAACTGGTTGTTTTCGAAGTTATAACCACCAACAAGTGCCTTGATGTCACCATTTTCCGGATCGATGGCGACCAAGGATCCAGACACCTCCGGAATTTGACTTAATCGCAAGCTACCGTCTTTCAATGGCCTTACCCAAATCTTGGCTCCGGGTTTCACTACGTCACTGGCTTGTTTAGGGGCCGGGCCTTGTTTGTTATCGCTAATGAATTCCCGTGCCCAATTCAAGTTTTGCCAAGAAATGACATCAAACTGATTGTCACTCAATTGAACGTAAGCTTCTTGTTCGGTGACGTTGGTTACGACCGCAGGCAATAGCTCGCCAAAAGGCTTTTGTTTTTTCAGGAATTCGGCAATACGTTCCATGTCCCAACTATTGGCGGCATCTTGTGTACTGTCGATTTGTTCTTCATTCCAAAGGTAACGTTCAGGCCCTCGATAGCCATGTCTTTCGTCATAACGGTGAATATTGTTTTTAACCGCTTTCTGCGCCGCTAATTGAGCCTTTGAATCTATGGTTGTATAGACTTTAAAACCGGAGGTATACGCCGCTTCTCTGCCATATTCAGCGACCATTTGTTTGCGAATTTCTTCTGCCACGTAAGGTGCGTGAGCCGTTACGTTAGCGCCGTGCAATTTAGCTGTAATAGGCGCATTTTTGGCTTCTTCAAAGGTAGCTTGATCAATGGCGCCTACAGCAAGCATTCTTGAGAGCACAACATTACGCCGCCATTTGGCTTTCTCTTTGCGACGAATCGGATTGTAACTTGATGGCGCCTTTGGCAAACCCGCTAGCATAGCCAGTTGCGGTAAGGTTAAATCTTTCAGTGGTTTGTCATAATAGACCTGAGCGGCGGCCCCCATGCCATAAGCACGGTTTCCCAAAAAGATCTTATTGAGGTAAAGCGTTAAGATTTCTTTTTTAGACAAGGTTTGTTCTAGCTGAATTGCGATAAACAGTTCTTTTATCTTACGCTCAGCTGTGCGCTCAAAGGTTAAGAATACGTTTCGAGCTAGCTGCTGGGTGATTGTACTTGCGCCGCGGGCACGGTCACCTTTAACAAATGCACCGTAGGCAGCACTGAAGATGCCGATAGGATCGAAACCAAAATGCTCGTAAAAACGCGCATCTTCGGTTGCTATAATTGCATCAATCAGCTCTTGTGGGAATTCTTGATATAACAACGGCGTCCGGCGCTTTTCACCGAACTGAGACATAAGTTCGCCGTCAGCGGTATAGATTTTCATGGGGATCTGAAAACGGACGTCTCGGATCTGCTCCGGCGTCGGTAATTCGTCACGCACGTAAAAATAATACGAAACCAAAAGGGTGAGAACTAAAACCCCACCAAAAAAAATTGTTTTGCCTATAAATTTAAGCCAAGTCATTGATACTTCCGAAAAAAGAACCATGCTTAATAAGTGAGCTATAAGTATAACTTTTAATGGCCTCGAGAAAACCTTTTTATTCCCAAAAAAACGGTCTAATCTTGATTGAGTAGGATTTTTCATTGAAAGCTCAGTAACTTGACATGATAGTTGACACGGTACGTAAATTTTTTACTAAAAGTGTCCCTTACATGGTGGGGATCGACATCGGTTCTCATTCAGTCAAAGCGGTACTGCTGTCGGAACAACATGGTATGTTCAGAATGGAAGCAGCAGTGATTGAACCCATGCCCAAGGGATTGATCAAAGATCGCGAAATTCAGGATATCGAAGCGGTATCCAGGATCGTCGCGAAAATTCGCAAACACATTCCAAAGCAAGTGAAACATGCTGCGGTGGCGATTTCTGGTGCCAGTGTGATCACCAAAGTGATTTATATGGATGTGTCACTGTCGGACTCTGAATTGGAAAGCCAGATCGAAATTGAAGCCGATTCCCTCATTCCCTATCCGTTAGATGAAGTCAGTCTCGACTTCGAAAAACTCACCGTAAACAAAGCGGATCCATCGAAAGTTGACGTTCTATTGTCTGCAGCCAGAACCGAGAACATTGAAGTTCGTTCGCACGCTGTTTTAGATGGTGGCTTTGAACCCAAAGTGATGGATGTTGAGAGTTATGCGCTTTGTCGCGCTGGTAAGTTATGTATTGGGCAATTGCCTGACGATGCTGAGGACAAGGTCGTCGCGTTTGTCGACGTCGGTGCTCAAATCACTCTAATCAGCATAGTGCAAGGTGACAAGTCGCTTTACACCCGAGATCAAGTATTTGGTGGTGAACAGTTTACCAATGCCATTGTCAATTATTACGGCAAGTCGTTTGAGGAATCTGAAGCTGCTAAAATAGGTGGCCAACTACCGCCAAATTACACCTTTGAAGTACTTGCGCCATTCCAAACTGCATTGCTGCAACAAATCCGCCGCTCGATCCAGATGTTCTTGAATACTAGTGAAAAAGAAAACGTCGACTATATTGTGTTGTCAGGGGGCACCGCTTTAATCAAAGGATTAGATCGCCTACTAATCGACGAGTTAGGTATTCATACCGTCGTTGCAAGTCCCTTGAGCGAAATGGAAATAGCAGCAGAGTTGGACAACGAAGAAGTGGAACATATTCAGCCGCAACTAATGATTGCAACCGGACTGGCACTAAGGAGTTTCTCTGAATGCCATATATAAATTTATTGCCGTGGCGTGAAAATGCGCGCCGCGAGTTGCAACAACAATTTATAGCGATTTTGGCCGGAATTTCAGCGATCACCGTGTTTTTGGTGTTCTTACTCAATTTTTATTATTCAGAAAGGCTCGAAGGGCAGCAGTATCGAAACAATTATTTGCAAAGTGAAATATCGATTTTAGATAAACGAATCAAAGCCATTCGAGATTTAAACAAAACCAAGGATAGCCTCAATCAACGGATTCAATTGATAGAACAATTACAGAGTTCTCGTAATTTGGGTACTCAAATCCTCAACGAAGTCGCAGTGATCGTGCCTGCTGGTATCTATCTCACTCGAGTTGAGAAAAAAGGCGCAGGCATTTTGATTACAGGCAGAAGCGAATCCAATAACCGCTTGGCTAACATGATGCGACAAATTGAGCAGTCAGAGTTGTTGTCTGATGCAGTGTTGGAATCAATTGTCGCTGGAGAGAACGAAAATACTTTGTTGAGTAAGTTCAGCATGACCATACAGGTCAATGAATATCTCACCGAAACCGAACAGGATGAGTCATGAACCTGGATAAGTTAAATTTCGACTTTTCCGATTTTGATATCAATGACATTGATTTCGAAAATATGGGCTCGTGGCCACGGCCCGCTAAAGTGGCGATGGCCTTAGTCGTGGCTTTAGGCGTTGCGATCGCGAGCTACTTCGTGTTGGTAAGCGGTAAAATTTCGGATTTAGAGCGTGCCGAAGCGACAGAACAGCAATTAAAGAGCACCTATAAAGTGAAGTATGGCGCGGCTGTAAACCTTGATTCATACAAAAAACAAATGCAAGACATGGAAGAAAACTTTTCCTTGCTGCTAAAACGCCTGCCGACGTCCCATGAAACACCCGGTTTGTTAGACGATATCACCTATGTTGGTACAACCTCGGGGCTGACCTTTATAAAAATTAATTGGTTGCCGGAAGTTGAAAACGAGTTTTATACCGAGCTTCCGATTCAAATTGAAGTATTAGGGGATTATCACGAATTCGGCCAGTTCGTCAGTAAAGTGGCAGCGTTGCCCCGAATCGTGACCTTGCATGATTTCTCTATTATTGATGCTGACGCCGGTCAGTTACGCCTCAATGTGGTCGCAAAGACGTATCGCTATAAGGAGCCGGCAAAATGAAGAAAGTGATTTTGACCGCTGTGTTTTTGTTACTTGCAGGCTGTTATGACGATGTGTCTGACATTCAACAGTACATGAATGAGGTGAAGTCACAATCTCAAGTAAAAGTTGAGCCGATTCCTGCGGTAAAAAGTTTTGTCCATGTTGACTACGGCACAGAAGACGTCCGCAGCCCATTTGACTTGCCTTCACCAGAAGCAATTGAGGAAAACTATGTACCTGTGCAGAACTGTTTGGCACCGGACCCTAGACGCCGAAAGCAACCGCTTGAAAAATTTGCCCTCGATAATCTCAGTATGAAAGGAACATTAGGTACGAATAATCAAATCTGGGCGCTAATTGAAGCGTCTGATGGTTCTTTGCATCGAGTAACCAATGATAATTACATTGGTTTGTTTAATGGCCGTATCACCTCAGTGACGGACAATTTAGTTGAATTAATAGAATTAATTCCAGATGGCGCCGGTTGTTGGAAAGAGCGCACATCTTCAGTGCAAATGTCGGACGATGAAGCTGACGAATAGAAGTGACTATTTATATGGAATCCAAAACTAAAACGTTTGCAACACACCAACTCCTCCGCGCGGTGATTGGCTTTCTGTGCCTATTAGCTAGCGTTTCTGCGCAAGCCGTGCCGCTGCTTTATGACATTCGCTACGCACCAATAGTGAAAGGAGAAACCGAACTGGAGTTAGTGTTTGATGAAGAGCTGTTCGCGGATCCAAATATTCAAGTGTTCAATGAGCCAGCGCGCATCGAAATGTTTTTTGATGAAGTCGACTTTGAAGAGAGTTTAAGTAATGTCATGGTCGATAAAGATGGCGTGGTTAATATTGAAACACAGTATATGGATGACGGCGTCTTAGTTAGCATCCTATTGGACTATTTAAAAATCTATCAATCTCGCATCGAAGGTAACCGTTTTTTTATTCGCATTTCCGACAATGCTCAACTTGAATCTCAATCTCAGCAGCTCGATACCAGCTCGTTAATTAACCGTATACAAGCACTGGATTTTCGTCGAGGTACTGAGCCTGGCCAAGAAACTGAAGGTCGAGTCTTGGTATTTTTGCGCGATAACATGGCCGCTGTGGATGTTACCTCATCAACTGACCAAATCTTTATAGAGTTTCACAACACGGACATTAT
The DNA here is from genome assembly GCA_964229075.1 of Alteromonadaceae bacterium. Lineage (GTDB taxonomy): Bacteria > Pseudomonadota > Gammaproteobacteria > Enterobacterales > Alteromonadaceae > Psychrosphaera. The sequence continues at coordinate 138,113 of CAXRBI010000010.1, forward strand.
CAATGACTTGCTTTATAAAATGGATGTCACTGATTTTGGTACTGTTGTTGAAGGGCTAGAGACATTCCAAACGGGCGCCAATACGCGATTGGTAGTTGATGTGGAAGGGGAATTTGAATATGACTTTCAGCAACTGGACAACATTTTCACGCTGTCGGTTAACAAAGCGCCGGAACAGCGGGGTGCTTTAGCTGGAGGAACTGAATATCAAGGTCAGCCGATATCGCTAAACTTCCAAGATCTACCGATTCGCACTGTGTTGCAGATAATTGCCGATTATAATGGTTTCAATTTGGTGGTATCCGATACCGTGGCTGGTTCATTGACCTTGCGTTTAAACGGCGTTCCGTGGGATCAGGCGTTAGATATCGTGCTAAAGACCAAAGGTTTAGACAAACGGATGGAAGGGAATGTTCTGTTAGTTGCGCCTGCAGAGGAATTGACCGCGAGAGAAGCCAGAGAACTAGAAGCACGTAAGAAAGTTGAGGAAAATGAGCCTCTTGTCTCTGAGTTCATTCAAATCAACTACGCTAAAGCGTCAGAAATTGCCGCGCTTTTAAAATCGGATGGCACGTCGATTTTGACTCCAAGAGGACAAGTGACAGTCGATGAGCGCACCAATACTTTATTGGTAAAAGATACGGCAATGGGCATAGATACTGTTAAAAAGGCCGTGGAGACCTTAGATATTCCAATTAAACAGGTGATTATAGAAGCTCGTATGGTTACGATTCGCGACAATATCGACGAGCAGTTAGGGATACGCTGGGGTATCTCAGGCAATAGCCGAGAATTTACTACGGTCGATGGTGTTAGCACACAAACCGAAGGCGTTGGGATTTCAGGCTCCCTTGATGGCGCTGGGGCATTAGCTGGCAATAGTGTGGCAAGTCAACTTGGAACAGATTCCGGACCGCGCCTGAATGTGAACTTACCTGTTGCAAGCCCTGCAGGCTCCATCGCGATTCAGATTGCAAGAATGGCCGATGGCACTTTATTAGATTTGGAGCTGTCGGCGCTCGAGCGGGAAAACAAAGGTGAAATTGTAGCGACTCCTAGAATTACGGCCTCTAATCAGAAAACCTCTCGTATCGAACAAGGTACGGAGATTCCGTATGTTCAGGCTGCTTCAAGTGGAGCAACCTCAGTGACGTTCAAAAAAGCGGTACTGAGTTTGGAAGTGACACCGCAAATAACGCCTGATAACAGTGTTATTCTAGATTTGAATATCACCCAAGACGCTCGTGGTGATACAGTATCTACACCGACTGGGCCTGCGGTTGCGATTGATACTCAAGAGATACAAACTCAAGTGACAGTGCTAAACGGTGAAACGATAGTTTTAGGTGGCATATACCAACAACAAGTGATTAATTCGGTCAGTAAAGTACCGCTATTAGGGGATATTCCTTACTTGGGACGGCTGTTTAGGACCGACACAACGTTCAATGAAAAGCGAGAGCTTTTAATCTTTGTAACGCCCAAAATTGTTACTGATGCGCTGTAGTTAGCGTATTTGTCTAACATCGTGGTTGCATTGTTGTTCTAAATTCTGCGATAATTCGCGCCTTATTTTTTCACGGGCGCGATTTTTTAGTGCCTTGGGCTATGGTAATCACTGTTTTAAGTAAGTATTTGAATTAGGTAATATGGCTGAAAAACGTAACATCTTCTTAGTTGGTCCAATGGGCGCAGGTAAAAGTACAATTGGTAGGCACTTAGCTGAACAGTTGCATTTGCAATTCGTCGACTCGGATCAAGAAATTGAACGTCGTACCGGCGCGGATATCGCTTGGGTTTTTGATATCGAAGGTGAAGAGGGATTTCGCCAACGTGAAGAGTCAGTAATTTCTGACCTTACTGAAAAGCAAGGCATTGTTTTGGCAACGGGTGGTGGTTCAGTCGTTAGTAAAGAAATCCGTAATCGCTTGTCTGCGCGCGGTATTGTTGTTTATTTAGAAACTCCGATTGAAAAGCAAGTTGCAAGAACTCAGCGCGATAAGCGTCGTCCATTGCTGCAAACTGAAGAGCCAGCACGTGACGTATTGGTTCGATTGTCTGAAGAACGCAATCCGTTATACGAAGAGGTCGCAGACATTGTTGTAAAAACCGACGAGCAAAGTGCTCGCGTCGTAGCAAACGAAATTATTAGTAAACTCAATTTTTAAGCAGTTGGAGGCTGTCAGTATGGAAACCCTTAAAGTATCTTTGGGAGAACGCAGCTATCCAATCTACATCACACAAGGCGCTATGTCAGATAGCGCCTTATTTGTTCCTCATATAAAAGGTCAGAAAGTTGTCGTTGTGACCAATGACACGCTCAAGCCGTTATTCCAAGAAAAGATTTCCATAGCACTGACTGATTTTGATGTCGCAATTACCACGATTCCAGATGGTGAAGCTTATAAGACATTGGAAAGTTACGAGCGCATTATGACGTTTCTGCTCGACAATAATTATGGTCGAGACGTCACACTCGTTGCTTTAGGTGGTGGTGTTATTGGAGATATCACGGGGTTTGTTGCTGCAACGTACCAGCGTGGTGTGCCATTTATTCAAGTACCAACAACCCTATTGTCACAGGTAGATTCGTCTGTCGGGGGCAAAACCGCGGTCAATCACCCACTCGGCAAAAACATGATCGGCGCGTTTTATCAGCCACAAGCGGTCGTTATCGATATCGATACTATGACTACTTTGCCAAACAAAGAGTTTGCCGCAGGAATGGCGGAAGTAATCAAATATGGCATTCTTGGCGATAAGGCCTTTTTAGACTTTATTGAAGAGCAACGTCAACAGATTGCCGATAAATCGCCAGAGATAATGAGCCAAGTCATTCGTCAATGCTGTCAAAACAAAGCCGATATCGTTGCTCAAGACGAAAAAGAAGCGGGCTTACGTGCACTACTGAACCTAGGGCACACCTTTGGCCACGCGATCGAGGCCGAAATGGGTTATGGCCAATGGCTGCATGGCGAAGCTGTTGCTGCCGGTATGGTGCAAGCCTGCGAAGTTGCTGCATTGCGAGGCTGGTTAAGTCGTGAAGAGGTCGATGACATGATTGCCCTTTTGGCGTATTTTCAATTGCCAGTCAAAGGTCCAGAATCTATGACTTATGAGCAATACATTCCGCACATGCGCAAAGACAAAAAGGTACAAGCGGACAAAATAAGATTTGTGTTGCCGAAAAAGCTTGGGCAAGCGATACTGGTCACCGACGTAACTGAAAGTGAACTAAGACAAATTTTATAATGACGAGTTTGGGATCCCATTTTTACTTCCCGCCATCACGATTAAAATTCATATCAACTCTGCAATCTCAACTAGAAGGTGGCAGAGTTGTTGCTGTTGAAGGTGCTACCGGCACCGGCAAAACGGTAGTTCTTGAAGAGCTATTGACCACAGTTTTGCCCAACGCTAACAAGTGTTACGTTACTGCCGGTAAACAAATAAACGACATCCAATTCCGTGGTCGGGTCATTGAGCAATTGTTCGGCAACGTATTGTTTGACCCCGAAAAACCACTAATTACCTCTTTCCTCGAGTTCAATCAGCATACTGAACTTTTGTTGGTCATAGACAATGTCCATTTCCTATCTGGGCAGATCATTGGTGAGCTGTTGCAGTTGTTCAGTGAGTTGAATAAAGCTGGCGTCATCATTGCGGTTGTGCTGTCTTTCGACAAAACCATTTCGACTACGTTATTGAATGTGAACTCCTCGATTTTGTCGGTAAATAGCGTCCCTTTGTTGTCGTTTGAAGAAAGTTATCAACTTTTAAAAGAATATGTAGAAGATCTGCCTGCAGCAAATAATGGCCGAGTTAAACGTTGGATCGAAAACGCTCAAGGCGTGCCAATACAATTATTAGCATATGATCAAGAGTCAGACTTAGTTGTAACCTCCAACTCACTGATTAACATAAAGTTGTGGGGGGCGGTTATTGTTGCCTCAAGCGTGATTTTGGCTTTAGTTATTCACGGTTACAACACTGGGTTTTTTAGTCAGCAATTAACGCCTGAGTCGGAGCCTGAAGCGGTGGTTAAGCCTTGGAATCAACCGAGTAGGTTGGATGACGACGAAACTCAACCATATTCTGTTTCTGCCAACTCGGCACTGCCAGCAACACAGATAGACACTGCGTCCAGCGAAGAAATTTACGATATTATTGCGGCATCAATTGATAGTTTAGACAAGACTGCAAGCGACCCTCAGCCTATTGCACAGGAGGCGACTGAAAGCGTCGCAGAACAAGTTGCCGAAGAGCCAATTCAGCAACCGAAAAACGCTGGCTCTGAAATGGTTTCCGACCTTGAAAATGATAATGACACGGCGAGCGATGTTAGTACTAGCGACAATGAAGTGAAGCAGGCGGCGATAGCACCTGATAATACAAATGTATTGACGGAAGATAAATCTGATCAAATAGACACCACTCAGACCCAAACTATTTATAAAATAGACAATAGGGCGTTTTTCTCCTTGCCCTCAGATCAATTCGTTTTACAATTGACCGCGGTAAGCAGTGAAGCCACTTTAACTCAGTATTTACAGTCTGCAGGATTAGACCGAGACAAGGTCAAAATCTATAAGGTCTCACGCAATAACCAAGATTGGATTGTTGTGACTTACGGTTTGTACCGGACCATTGCTGATGCGAGAGCAGACGCAGCCGATGTGGAACCGAAGGCATGGGCAAAATCGGTTGCTGTCATCCAACAACAAATTTCAAGTTATCAAACAAACGCGGTTAATTGAGCATTAAATGAAGAAAAAAACCAGAGCCTTCTTGAAGTGGGCGGGTGGCAAATATAGCTTGGTGGAACAAATTAATGCTCGCTTACCGGAAGGAAAAAAGCTGGTGGAGCCATTTGTTGGCGCTGGCTCCGTGTTCTTGAATTCGGATTTTGATTCTTACCTTCTGAACGATGTTAACCCAGATCTGATAACCCTTTACAAATATGTAAAAGCCAGACCAAAAACGTTGGTCAAAGACGCCCGCAAACTCTTTGTGCCAAAAAACAATGAAAAAGTGGCTTATTACGGTTTACGCCAAGAGTTCAATACGACGGATGATCCATATTATCGTGCTTTGTTGTTCATCTATTTGAATCGACACGGGTTTAATGGGTTATGCAGATACAACTCCAAAGGCGGATTCAACGTACCGTTTGGCGATTACAACAAACCCTATTTTCCAGAAGATGAAATCTTTGCTTTTTCTGAAAAAGCAAAAAAAGCGCGCTTTGTGTGTGAAGACTACAAAAAGACGTTTTCTAGGGCGAGAAAAGGCGCAGTCATTTATTGCGATCCGCCTTATGCCCCTTTGAGTGAAACAGCAAACTTTACGAGCTACGCGCAAGGCGGTTTTGACCCAAATGAGCAGGCTAAGCTAGCGCTTGTTGCCGAACGAGCAGCTTACAAGCGAGGTATTCCAGTCTTGATCAGTAATCATGATACTGAATTAACTCGTAAATTGTACAATGAAGCAGAGCAGAGCTTCGTAAAGGTTGCGCGAAGCATCAGTCAAAATGGGGCCGGTCGACAAAAAGTGGGTGAAATCTTTGCGTTTTATTCCCAAGAGCAGAAAAATGCGAAGTAGCAATAACTGCTACTTTAGTTAGCCAAGCACTAGGTTCACAATTGTTATCAGCAGTAAGATGAACCCTATCACCAAAATGACACCCGCAAGAATAAATGGAAACGGGGTCTCTGCATCAAAATCTTGTTTATGTTTGTCAGAGTTTTGCACGCCAAAAAAGGCGGCGAGAGCGCTTTCCAGTGCGCGAATAAAACTGGGTTTAAAACTCACTGCTAACTTTCAACCTGCTCTTTGTTAATGTTGGTATTCATGGCGACCTTATCGGCGTCTTTGTTGTGTAGCAACTCTAGCAAATCAAAAAAGTGTAATTGCGTTGTGCTGCTATTTGTTATCCAACGCCACCAACTTGGGCTTTGAGCCTCTGCATCTTGGCAACTCGCTAAATTCGCGGATGTTTTGCACTGGCAAGATACATTCGCTGGCACAGCTGTCGCTGATGCACAGATGGTAAATGATAAAACGCCAGAGATAAGTGCTATTTTGTATGTGGATACGGCCATGACGTAATCCTCAAATATGAATCTTGTCCTATAAGAATATGTGAATATCGGCTAATTTCTCGCAGCTTGCGGTGGGTGAAAGTAATTTGCGGATAAACTCACAAATCGCCGCTAGCCTTTGTATAACCGGCGATATTCCGGTAAGGTAGCCCTCAGATTTTGCGCGATGAATGACACTAAGGAAAATTGTCCCCAATGAAGCTACCTAAATTACAGCAACTAAAGTATTTGGTTTCTTTGTACGATACGGGACATTTTGGACAGGCAGCAAAAAAGTGTTTTGTTTCGCAGTCAACGTTGTCTAGTGCTATTCAAGCACTGGAAGAGCAGCTCAATTCGCAGCTTATTGAGCGCGACCATAAGACCTTTGTTTTTACTCCAGTGGGGATTGAGGTTGTCAATAAATCGAGAGCGATATTGGAGCAAAGTGCTGATCTCGTTGCGACCGCCTCGGCTGATGGTGATGAGTTCCACGGTGAACTCCATATTGGGGTGATCCCGACTATTGCCCCATTCGTACTAAACCCTGTCATTAAACAGTGTCAAAACGAGTTTCCTAACTTAAGTTTGTTCTTACGCGAAGACACTAGCGACAATTGCATCGAGCTGTTACGCGAGGGTAAGCTTGATTTAGTCATTTTGGCAACGCCGTACAACATTTCAGAGTTTGTCGAGTACCCAATTTGCAAAGATCATTTTTATCACGTATTTCATCCTGAAAAGCAAGAACATAACCTCTATCTGTTGGAAAAAGAACACTGCTTGTCTGAGCATACCGTTAAAGGATGTAAGTTGACTGAGTCCAATGATATTCACCCGTTCCAAGCAAGCAGTCTGAACACATTGTTAGCGATGGTGGCTGGCCATAAGGGCGAAACCTATTTGACAAAGCTCGCGGTGCAATCGGGTCTTTTGAACAACACTGGATTAGTTGCCGAGCCGATGCAAGATACGGCTGCTTACCGAGGCCTGAGCTTTATCTGGCGTAAAACAAGCCATCGTCGGGTATTTTATTCAAACGTTAGTGACAAATTAAAAGCGGTTATTGCATCGCTTGTTGAGACAGCTTAATTCTGTACTTATATTCCCTAAACTGTCCTTGTTGAGGCTTTAGCCACTGCCTATAACTAAACTGACTTTTTTGTTTAGTTAAGGAGAAACAACATGAAACGGAAGTTATCAAAGTTCAACATTGGTCTTTTAGTGATTCTTTTAGGTGGGCAACACGTTGCATTTGCCGCGGAAACGGCGGTAAGAGTTCCTGAAACCAGAATTGAATACTTAGGGAAGACCGTCAACGTCAATTCTGCCAATTTGGAGCAACTGATCAAAGTGAAGGGACTTGGCCGCAAAAAGGCGAGCGCCATCATTCAATATCGAACTGAAAATGGCAAATTCAAACGTATTGATGATCTTAAGAACGTCAAGGGTATTGGCGAGAAGGCATTGAACAAGATACGAAATTACATCAAAGTCTAAAAAAAGGAGCTAATTAGCTCCTTTTTTATTCTTCTTTAGCATGCATCACGCTGTTTTGTTCCATCGCCCAATTTATCGCTTCACTGTATATATTCGGGACTTGTTCACCCTCGAACTTAAGCATACCTTCCAGCTCTGACTCTTGCTGCCAATCACCGCACTCATAGGCTTTGGCAAGTGTTAAGAATTGAGCGAGTTTGCCTTCTCCGGATATAAGTGCCGCTTTTATCTCTGCTGCGAGCGGTAATTGTTCCATTACCTTTTCGATGGATTCATCCAGAATAGCGTCAATCAAGGACATCATTCCAGTAAGGAAGGCCATGCCTGAATCTTGGGTATTCTCTTGTTTTGCCAGCAACTCGCAAAAACGAGCTCGCACCATTGCCATTTTAAGCAGTTCGTCAGGTTTTTCATTATTGACCTGAGCAGTGAATAGAAGGGATAGAAACTTCTTTAGTTCGTGTTGGCCAAGCACAACCAGAGCTTGTTTGATGGTGGAAATCTCTGCTCGACGCTTAAACGCTGCAGAGTTAGTGTAACGCAACAACTTGTATGACAAGTTAATATCGCGTTCGAATATTTGCGTCACTTTCGGTAAGTCGACGGACTCTGCCGAGGTTTCATAGAGCAATTCTGCCAGTGTCATCTGCGCAGGTGATAAACTCTTTGCTTTGACTAATTCAGGGCGAGAGAAGAAGTAGCCTTGGAAATAGTGAAAGCCCATTTCTTTGCAACGCTCAAACTCATCGACCGTCTCAACTTTTTCAGCCAGTAATTTGATGTGTGGAAACGCGCCAAGTGCTTTGATCATGTCGCCAATTTGCTCCAAAGACATTGCTCTTAGGTCAAACTTGATGATATCGACGAATGGGAAAAAGTGGCGCCAAACGGGTTTGTGCTCGTAGTCGTCTAAGGCGATGGTGTAGCCGCGTTCTTTTAACTCTTTTACTGCGTTGAGGAGCCGCTTACCTGGCTGAACTGTTTCAAGTATTTCTACTACGACGCTCTCTGGCGCCATCATAGTCGGATAATTTTTAAGAATGGTTTCTAATGTGAAATTAATGAACGCGGGTTTTTTGTCGGTAAATTGTTCTATACCAACACTGATCTGCGTTCCTTCGATGATCCGTGACGTCGCCTCATCCTCATCGATATTTGGAAATACGTTATCAACACCGTCCCTGAATAACAGTTCATAGGCAAATAAGTTTTTCTGCGCATCCAAAATTGGTTGGCGAGCTGCATAAAAATACATTCAATACTTCCGCTTTGTGTTCTAAGCTCGATAGTTATTATTGTTTGTAGAGACGAGAGCTTTAGTCTTCACCCTGACAATATATTATGGAAATTTTTTAATAACCACCTTTTTGTTTCATTAGTTTAGCCGTAAATAGTGGATAAATGATGAAATTTTTTAGGATATCGGTACAAACAGGATTAAGATTGGAAAAAAGGATAAAAATCCCTTTTAATTGATTTTGCTAAATGAACGATTTTTATAAAGAAAAAGCTTGTATAACCGATAACCTTTGAACTAACTTAAATTCAGCTGGGAAAATTTTCTAGCTGACCGTTATAAAACAAATAATAGGTAAACCATATGT
>CAXRBI010000011.1:0-43638 GCA_964229075.1 Alteromonadaceae bacterium
CTACCTGAACCACCCAAACTCATGTTGATAACGTTAGCGCCTGCTGTCACACAGTCGTCTACCGCCGCTTCTCAGCTTGAAGAGTATCCCCACCCAGATTCATTGAATACTTTAATGATATGAAGGTTGATGTTGCCATTTGGCATAACACCTACCACACCAGAGCCATTAGATAAGGCAGCGATTGTACCGGCAACGTGAGTACCATGAGAACCACCAGCTTGGTACCAGTTGCCGGTACCAGAGTCGTTAGTACCGTTAACGTTTAAAGACGTTAAATCGCTATTTGAAATGTCATAACCTGAATCGATAATACAAACTGTACGATTACCCGTTAGGCTATCAGAAACAATATCGCCTTCTACTCGGCTAATTCCCCAAGGCTCAACTTCCGTATTGTTTAGATTCGTATTACTAATAGTACGAATCGCATCTGTTTCAATAAACTCGATATTTGGGTTGTTACGCAATCCGTTTAATGCTGCAGCCGGCACTTCCATCGCAAACGCATCATGCTTCGCAAGATCAACTTTAATGTCGCCACCAGCTTTCTTAGCCAGGGCCTTCGCCGCGGCACCATTACCACGAGTGAACTTAACGATTACGCGCTCTTTTCCAGAGGCATTACTTGCATCGTCAAATGAAGGTAAAGCACCTCCATTTTCAGCGAATGCATGAGTTGCGGACAAAGCTAGAAGTGTCGCAGCAGATACTGCGGTAAGTTTTAAAGCCATGGGGTTCCACCTTTATATTGTTTTATTTTTATTGTTAAAGGCAAACAACCGCTTTAGCACCACCTCTTAAGCAATTGTTTGCCCTGAAAAAATTTCCATGTAGAACGTTCTATTGCTTCCATGCGAGTCGAGTGAAATTGATATTAGCAATGGTGAAAACAGGCTCTAGTAATATTGCGACGGCTTTTGTAAGAATTACGACAACATAAGAATACACCAATAAATACAATCACTTATAACTCTTTGACTGTTATATTGTCGGAAATGTGATCATTTCAGTCGCGATTTTTACAAAACGCAACAAGATCACAAAAGGATTGATCTACGATCATTTATGGCAAACGGTTAATTCAAACGGAATATTACTACTACCGTCATATATCAGCTAAGCTCAGCATATTGTTCTCTAACTTGTTAATGCTAATGAAGATTCCCGTAATCCTAGTATTCCTTATATTTTTAATCGGAAAGCCAAGTGAAGGAGTTTCAGCTGACCTCATTGCCAATAAAATAAACGTAACTTTCGTTGTACCTGACAAAGAAGGCCCGCTTTTTTGGCAATTGGTTAAGGAGGTGAGTATCTATGTGAGCAAATCAATAGACGTCAACTTCCATTATATCCACTCTGACTCAGATCGATTCGCCGGTGAGCGAGTGATAAAGGAAATACTCTCCTTCAAACAAAGGCCTGACTATTTGATCTTTCGTCCATTCTTGGGCAGTACCGAGCGTACATTCAAGATTTTAGAATCAAACGGCATTCCATTTATAACCATAGAGAAAGCCTTCAGTGGAGAAGAAGCTACTCGCTTAGGTTTACCGAGAGAAAAGTTTAAGTTTTGGCTAGGTCAAATCAATTATGATGATAAAAGTGGTGGCAGATTATTAGTAGAGACTTTGTTATCGCAACAAAAAATTAAAAAATCAGACAACCCTCCAAGAATTATCGGGATTGCAGGAGACTTTGATTCTGTTTCAATGAACAGGCAAGCTTTTCTTTCAAATGAAAAGAATGCTCGCTCTGTATTACAAATCTTCCCAATGTATTGGGACCCTAATTTAGTTAGGCAACGAATGAGGAATATTACCAAACGTTATCCCAATGCAAACATCTATTGGTCAGCGGGAGACCAAATGGCATTTGAAGTAATCGACTATTTTAAGCGACAACGTTTGCCAATACCTATAGTTGGTAGTTTTGACTGGTTACCAGAATCACTCGACAGAATCGCAAACCAGGAAATGACAGCAACGGTTGGAGGGCACTTTTTGGTGGTTGCGCAAGCACTCATTAGGATAGTGGACTATGAAAATGGCATAGATCGTTTTGGTCCAAACTCTATTCCTTTGCAATATGAAGTAATAACTTTCGATAATGTAACCCCGTACCGTGAGTATTTGTCTAAAAAGCATTGGAAGCGCACAAACTACAAACTCTTTCTACATCATTTAAGCGAACGTAAACTATTACTAAACGTAAAGACATTAATAGAGTTGCATCAACGTTAATTACTCCAGTAATTTTCAAGGCCATAAACCCCCACTTTTTAAAACGTAAGCTTGCCCCTCAAAATCGATTAAAAAATCCGCTTTAGCATGATTTTCATACCGACCTAGCGCATTTCACTGGTCGTGCAGTTGAGAAAAATTCATCTCAGCATTAGCTTGAAACGGTCAGGCAAGACATATAGTGAGCATTTTTCACGAATAAACACACGTTGCAGGACGCTATAATAAAAAAGCTAATTTGAGTTAGCATCAACAGGGTAAACCCCCGGAACAAATATGAAAAAAACAAAAATTGTTCACCAACTCGCTCTCGCTTCACCTATTATTTTTTTTAGTACCGCTTCAATTGCAGAAAGTTGCCAACCAGTTGTTTGGGAGGATAACTTTACGCAAGCAAGCTTAGATTCATCCGCTTGGGAAGTCCAAACGGGCGACGGCTGCGATCAAGGCGCAGGGATGTGCGGCTGGGGCAACAGCGAATTACAAAATTATCAAGCCGATAATATCTCGCTTGCGAACGGCATCTTAACAATTGAAGCCAGAAAGCAACGAATAAAGTCAACGCAATATACATCTGGCCGTATTCGAACGGCTAACATGCCAAACAGCGGGGAGTGGGCGTTTGGCCGTTTCGAAGCGAGAATGAAGTTTCCCGATGGCCAAGGTATGTGGCCTGCATTCTGGATGTTACCGACCAATCCAACTCAGGGTTGGCCCATGAGTGGTGAGATTGATATTTTTGAATCTGTCGGTCAGAGTGCTAATACGGCGTACGGCACAATCCACTATGGTCAACCTTGGCCTGACAATGCCCATCAAGGCGGTCAAATTATCATGCAGCCCGGAAAATGGTCAGACGGATTTCATACGTATGCCGTAGAATGGGAGCAGGATGAAATTCGGTGGTACGTTGACAACATGCTGTACTCGGTTAAAACGGCCTCGGATGTCGCGCCAGAAGACTGGCCATTTGATGGTAGAAACAACTTCCATTTCATCCTAAACCTAGCGGTTGGCGGAACATGGGGAGGATCTGTTGACGATTCTGTATTGCCACAACAAATGCAAGTCGATTTTGTAAGGGTACTCGGAGGCAACCAACCTGGCTTCACAGGTAATCATCTTCCAGCCCCAGGCTCTACGGAAACCTATGAAATCGTTAATGGCGGTAATTCAATAAGTTGGGGTGTTACTGGCGGCGTAATCAGTGGAACCGGTTCAAGCATTCAAGTGACTTGGGATGCATCGTCAGCAGGCACAACGCAATCTCTCAGTGCAAATGTGGATGGTTGTGAGGTAAGTACCAATATTTATGTTGGCAAGAGCCTCAGCACTGAAACTGTACTCGAAGACTTTAACGGTACAAGTAACATGACCATCACGAGCTCAAATGGCATTGCAGATACAAGTGGCGGAACCCTAAAATACACTAGAGACTCAGCGAGTCAATGGGACGTTATTGCAGCGACAACCTCGGCTATAAGTGATGCCAGCACGTTCATCGCTGGTGATAAAATGTTTGAAATGGATGTAAACAATACAAACTCCTCGTTAGTAGGCAAGGAGATTATTATTCAGCTCGAAAACAGTAGCTTGGCAACTCCAGACAACTTCCCAGGAGGACGGCACAGTAAATATCAAGCTTTTATCGACCATGACAGCGGCTGGAAAACGGTAAGGTTTTCGTTGCTGGAGCGATTAGATACGGCGACGTCAGATACAAGCGTGGACAACTTTCTTATTCTCATTGATCCAAACTCATTTAATAACGATCAATATGAACTAGACAATATCCATATCTTGGGCTCAGGAGGAACGCCTGAAAACCAGCTCCCTACCGCAGCCTTCAGCGTTAATTGTGAGCAGTTAAATTGTCAATTTGACGCATCGGCTAGCACCGATTCAGATGGAAACATTGTCTCTTATACCTGGGAGTTAGGAGATGGCAATATGACGACAGGTATAAACCCCGTTCATTCGTATACAACATCTGCGAATTACACCGTCACGCTCACAGTAGAGGATAACGATGGTGGCATTGCGCAAACGAGCCAAGAAATTTTAGTGTCACAAGACTCAGGGGAAGCAACTGCATCTGTCGTAAATTCGCTGTCAACCTCCACCCAGGGCGCTGGTAGAGGACAAAAATATGGCGTTGCAACAGTTACCATTACTGACAACTTAGGATCACCTATTGCCGGTGCAAACGTATCAGGTAATTTCAGTGGCTCTTGGGATGAAGCAGGCTCAGCAATTACCGATGAACAAGGCATAGCAACAATCCTTACAACAACTGCTCTGTCTGGTGGCGTGACTGTTAGCTTTTGCATTTCTGCAGTCAATACATCTTTACCACTTGATTCCAACAACTCAGTAGGTTTGTGTCAATAAATCCACCACTGAATCCAAAACAGAGGCTTTGGTTAAACGAAAGGGGCGAAAGCCCCTTTTCTTTTGCGCCGCCTAGTCAACTTTCAATGATTTTAATGGCTTATTTTTCTCTCGCGTCACAAAAACAAAGGTAAGGTACATTTTGGTGGGCAAGGACATGATGAGCCCGATGGCGATTATACCACCGCCGATAGCGTATCCGGTCGCACCATATTGTTCAGTTAAACCGGTGTAAGATAATAAATAGTGGCCAAAAAGGATCAAACTAAAACCGATGATCATGATCACTTTCATCCACCACAAAAGATTCGTATTAGTCATGGTCGCCTCCTCAGTTAGTTAAACTGTAGCCACGCATACAAAACTTCCATTGATCCAAATCATTTCCTTATGATGAGCTCCGAGGTAATCCCTAAGAGACTTAATCTAGGTCAATAAACTCAAATCTTGAACTAAAAAACATTGTTCTAAATCAATCCTCCAATATCAGATTCGAGCCACACTTTAAGACAGGAGGGAAGAGTTATGACTGATTTACAAGTAAAAGCGAAATTGCTGAGGCTGCAGCAACAACTCAATCATCGTATCGAGGCCATTAAGCAAGATTTTGCTAAAGGCCGTTCCGCAGACTTTGCCGAGCAAACAACAGAAAAAGAAAACGATGAGGTATTAATGCAATTGCAAGCCGACGCTGAAACCGAATTACGCGAGGTTAATAAGGCCTTAGTTCGACTCGAGCAAGGCACGTTTGGAGAATGTGAGCAATGCGCAGAAGTCATACCCCAAGCAAGATTAGACGCTTTGCCGTACACCTCTTTTTGCGTGCACTGCGCCGAACAACACCACTGATAAGGAAATATAATGATCATCGAAAGACACAGTTTAGCGAAAGAGCTTCCAGAATTTAAACAGCAGATTCACGACTTAAAAGTATCTAATCGGCACTTTGCCAAGTTGTCGGATGAATATCATGACCTCGACAATGAGATTATCCGAATAGAAGAAGGCATTGAAAATACCGCCGATGACTATTTAGAGAACCTCAAGATCCGCCGCTTGCACCTCAAAGATGAGCTGTTTGAGATGCTAAAACGAGCGTAAGCGACCTTCGTTTACACGAAAGCAGAAAGAGCTAGCCTTGCGCTAGCTTTTTTTATTAGTTTTGGCTGCGGTTTGCACACCCTGTTCTACTGTCGCATTAAGTGCATTTAGGGCACTGATGGAAAACCCGCGATCGTAGAAATAACGTACGTTACCGCCTTCGTCTAACACCATGACCCGGGCGTTGTTTGGGTTCTCATTGCCGGTAAACTGTTGAACCTTAGTACCGTCTTCGTAAATGGTAAGAACAATGCGCCAGATATCTTCAGGAATGCCTTTGCGCATACCTTCATTGATGGTGCCTTTGATCAAACTGGGTACCCAACCTTGAATTGTCGGCAGTTCATAAACATCCGCTTGCACTTGCTTCATGTCTAAGCCAATCAACCAGCGGTCGATATCAAACTGACTATTCTGCTTATAGCCAATTAAAAGTACCACTTGGCGTCCATCAAAATACTCAGGAAGCGTGTGGAACGTTTGTTCGAGAGATTCTGCCTCGACATTTGGAAACGGTTTGCCGACCGGGTTTTGGTTGACAAAGGTTTGACTGCATCCAGTTAACAGCATTATCAAGCTGAACGATAAGAATAGGTTTTTCATAACATAAATAAGTAGTTGGATAGATAGTTATGTTACGAAACAAAAAGCCATGCTGATCACAATGAGGGAGAATATATTTAGACGCTGGCCGCCGTCCATTTTGTTGCGTCTGCTAGATTGTGAAAAAACGAAAACTCGATTCCAACTTTTTCATAGGCCTTGGACATCTGTTGTACGATCAAACTTCTCGCTGTGACGTTTTCATGCAGAACCACAGCGCTGGTGCGCAGTCCCATAAGTTTTCGATACTTCAACGACTGAACGAGCAATCGTTCCGCGTCGGGCGTAAACAAGCTCTCTTTCTCAAGGATCACAATCTGTCCCCATTGCGGATAACTCGACAGCTGAGCAATGGCTGCCTCAACTGCGGCCTTATAATCTTGCACCAATTCTTCATTAAACGGACCAATGGCGCTGACCAACAGAACGTTGGATTTAGTCTCTACATGAAATTTGCCGTGTCTGGGAAGCATGACATTTTTTATCCTAGTGGCTGGGTACAGTGTCTGATTGAACATCACTTAAAATAACCGCTACTTTCAGTAATATATAAAGGGAATAAGCATTGATTGGGTAGTTCACTAACACTTCAATCCAAAACGTAATTTCTGGGCTGTGCAGCAAGTGGCTGATCTGCTCAAACATTTCAATGAATAGACCCAGAGCCAGTAAAATGAAGCCATAATATTCGCAAAGGTGTGTAGTTTGTGTGGTTTCTACCTCATGCCCAGCGATCCAATTCTGTAAAATGTGACGGCCTTCGAGTAAAACACCAAAACCAATCAACAAGATGGTAATTCCCTCTTCCTCCTGCTGGATTTTCACCACCGCATCCAGGTAATGCGCTGAAAAAAAGTGCTGTAATTCCATCACCATCAAAGTTGCAACAAGTACAACGACAACGACGGCCAAAAACAATAGGAATAAACGATGAGCAAGGAGTTTTGGTAGGTGCATAAACATTCCTAAATCCGCAAACGGCGGAGGAGAAAAATGTGATTTTGCAGTGTAAAAACCAAATGTGAGGAGATTATGGAGTACCTCCTCTTACCACTGAAAAAGCAATTCCGCTTTCTATCTTGCGTTTCAATTCACAAATTTTTCGCGAGTTGCAACTTATTCTCATTTTTAATGACGATTAACCCATTGAAATTATTAAAATATTAATTGGCACAGCCACTGCAACGTCAAAACAGTAAACGGACTGTGTGCAGAGCCTGCACAACCAGCAGTACTCACAGAGAGATAGGAGCCCCCATGGATAAAAAGAAGATGTTATTAGTCATTGCGGCCAGTATTTACATAATCGCTTGTGGTGGCAGTGGCAGCGCTAATGAGGAGACCGCCACCGACAATAAAGGTCAAAGTTCGACACAAACAGCCCCCGCCGAGCAATCCACGACCGATACGACCAAGTTAGCAGACAACCCGATGGCATCTAGTGCGGCAATTGAGATGTTTGCGACTTACAATCTGTCAGTGAACCCCACTCAGTATCAACTCAAAGGTGACTATCGATTCCTCAAGGTCGTCGACAGTGGTTCAAACACCTTGTATTTAGGGCAGATCAGTGACTCAGTCACCTTTACATTGCCCTTAAATGTCGGGGTAAATGCGTTTCCGCTCAAAGTGGAGCTTTTCTCGGAGCTGAACATCGACAGCGTGAGCTATGAGGTGACCTATGAATAATGTATGTAAACACTTAACCTTACTCTTAGTCTCCTGCTTACTAAGCGAAGCGACTCTTGCGAATGATACCGTCACCACTCGTTTAAAGGATACGGTGAAGAAAGGCGAAGGCGATATTGATCTGCAAGTTGCGCAAGGCAATAAAGCTATCAGTGCCCAGCAAATAGAAGCATATCGGCAGGCAAACAACGGGGTACTCGTTCTCGGCGTTGACATCAATGAAGCCGCATCTGGGTCAGAAAAAGCATCGACGCAAGGCGTTGCCGTTAAGTCGGTCACATTGACAGCGATTATCGATGGGGTTGCTACCCAATACACAGAGTTTTACACTGAAACCAAATCTTCAATCGCCGCTAAGGGACAGAACCAACGTCAGTTCTACCATACCCTGCTAGGCCGCACGGGTTCCAATAGCATCACTGGCAGTGAGCTCGATGGAACCTCATTTGACTCAACATTATCGATTCCAGTCTCAGACGACCTGAGCCAGGCATCGTCGCTCAAAGTACAAATCAGATTTTTGGAAACCAACGAGAGCCTTGGCGATCCGGAAGCGTTTTATGACTTCAGTGCTGGGTTTGAGGATCTTGCGTTACTTGCCCCTGAAGACGCGCAATTCCTCGATCAACAAGCCGCCGGGCGCGATGAAGCGCCTCTTGTTGTATTAACCAACGAACAAACCACTGTGATGAGCCGACTCTATTACCCTTCCTCTTCGGCCTATTATGTTGTCGGTTATGAAGATCAGTACCCGAATCTTGGTGACTACGACTTCAACGACTTAGTGGTTGGCTACCGAGTGATTTTTGGTTTGAACGAATCAATGCAAGTAATGACCATTAGCGGTGAAGGTTATTTAATCGCGCGTGGCGGCAGTTACGATCACAACTGGCACTTGCGAATTGACGTGCCACAAAATGCTCAAGCCGGTGGCACCTACCAGTTGTATATACCAGATGGTGCAAGCACAGGTTCTGAAGCAGTAAGAAATGTGGATACATCCAATGGCATCGACGTTTTAGTTTATGACAACACCTCCACCCTATTTGCTCATTCCACTTCTGTTTTCGCCAATACCGAATGGGACTCAGAGAAGGTATTGGGTCACAAATTTTCTTTTGAAATTACCTTAGACACGCCCATTCCAGTCGCACAAATGCCTTCTGCGCCATTTGATCCGTACTTGTTCGTACTCGACACTAACTACGAAATACACCTTCAGGGGAAAGCACCAGTATTGCCCCAAAGCAGTAACATCGAAGACGGCTTGACATCATTTGTCGATAATAACGGCTACCCATTTGCCCTTATCTTCCCAGAGGATTGGCGATTCCCAAATGAATATGTCGACATCGGAGAGGCCTACCCACAACTGTTGGAATACATTAACTCCAATAAACAGCAAAACAAGGATTGGTATAAACACGGTGTTGAAGGCGGGCTATCTAAACATACAAAAGACAAATGGGCGTGGTGAACCAAAGATGCTCAGAGATTGGGAAAAGCACGGCGGTATAAACGGTCAAACGCTTGATCAGACAGTTCGTCGTGCGCTTTCCGTAACAAGTGTTTGTGTTTGCCTGACTTCCACATTTGTCTTTGCAGCGCATCAACTCCACCCAAAAAGCGACGAGTGTCTGCACTTCGGTGGCACATAATGTGACCTCTGGTAAATTCAGGGCTGCCGTCGATTGTCGCAGAATATAACGTTTCTTCACTTATGATTGGCCAGCTCTCAGACATCAAACTGGGATACTCAATCCAATATCGAATTTTTCCAGCAACCAAGGCTTCTAGCGCAACCGAAATATCAGCCTCGGTAAACACTTTGTGTTCGTTATCGATGGCATCGAGCTGATCCATAATGGTTCGGGAGTATGTCTGGCCGCTGCGCAAGCCAATCTTGTTGTCGGCATTAACTAGGCTGGGCAGAGTAACGTTTTGAGCTGCAGCAAATGGGACCCTTGAAAACACGCGATACCCCGAATACATAGTAATCGGCAAGCTGAAATCAAATCGCGATGCTCGCTCTTGGTTTGTTAACATGTTCAAATAACAAACGTTATTTTGATTTGACCGCCGAAACTCAGAGACGTCTCGCATTTTACTCAACTCAACCCTAACATTTGGTAATTGCTGGAGGATGGCTGACATTAAAAGGGCTTCTGAGGACGGATCGTCAGAATCGACTTGCCCACGCAGAAGATTGATATCTTTGGTTTTCAGGACCAAGGTGGGTTTGTTTGGGTCAAATGTTTGAAAATGAGCACGTTGGTACTCCGAACCATAAATACTCTGGAGTTTACCTGAATCGCGAATCCGCTTCATGCCTGCATCGTATTTCTTTGCTAATGCACGGCCTTTTTCCGTGTTAGAAAAAGCAACGTATATCGGCCGTGACGGCATAATTTGTATATGTTTAAACCTAGACTCGTAGTCCTTGGGTAGGTTATAGGGATAATCAATAAACACATCAACACGCCCTTTATCGAGCAATTGGAAACCGTGTTTGATGGTATTAACCTCGTACAGATAATGCGAGGCATCGAGGTAATGCTCAAAGTTGTATCCCCGCATCCACGCGACTGTGAGATTATAGAGGTCATTTGGATGTTTTAGGGAGTGTCGCTTGGGGTCGTAAAAGCCGACAATGGGGTATTCATAATCCAGATGCCAACTGGGCAAAACTGCTTCTGTGACGTCCTCTCGAAATACGCCAATGACCAAATCGTAATGGCCCTGCTCCGTTGCATGCACCGCTCGGTTGAATGTTTCAAAATTTAGCTCAACGTGCTCCTTGCCATAAATAGCGTGAATAATATCGAGATAAATACCACTGCCATCGGCATTGGTATAATCCATCCACTCAGCAAGGCCCACCTTTATCTTGTTGTCGTCTGCATGAACAAAAGGTGTTAAAAAAAACAGCAAAATTATTGATGATATAAGGACAAAAAACCGCAAGCTCTGTTCGCCTAGTCAACTTCCAACTTCATCAGTTTAGTCTAATATACCTAGACAGCCAACCGCCATATTCACGTCAATTTTCGGCGTGACAGTGAGCTGAATATTGGATTCGGCAAATAACAACTGAGTTTTATTTGCCCCAATGTTAACTAGGTTCGAGTCGGGTTTTCTAACAGTGACAAACACTCTTCAAATTTAAGCGGTTTGGCAAAGTAGAACCCTTGCCCTTTGTCGCACTCAAGCGCTTTTAAGAACTTAAGCTGCTGTTTGGTTTCGATGCCCTCGGCGACAACACAAATACCAAGTTTCTTAGCCAACCCTAGAATAGAATCAATAATGGTATCGCCTTGTTCATCCCCTATCTTCCACACAAAACTGCGATCAATTTTTAGCGTATTGATAGGCAATTGCGACAGATACTTAAACGAAGAGTAGCCAGTACCAAAATCATCGAGCGCGATATTGAAACCTAGATCGCTGATTTTCTGACAAACGTTTAACGCAGTACCGATGTCATCCATCAATACCGTTTCCGTCAGTTCAATCTCCAAATGCCTTGGCGCTACCTCGGCCTGTTTCACTTTATTGTGCAAGTAGCTCGGCAAGTCATAGTTCTGTAAGTGCTTGGCAGAGAAGTTAAGCGCGATGCTCATTTCAGGATGTACTGCGATAAACCGTTTCAAATCCTCCAACGCCACATCCAGCAACTTCTCGGTCAATTGAATGATCAAGCCCATTTCTTCCAAAACAGGGATGAATATACCAGGGGGAACAAACGAGCCATCGTCTTGTTGCCAACGCGCTAAGGCTTCAAAACCGATAATTTCCCCAGAGGCGAGACAAATTTTAGGTTGATACACCAAAGAGAACCGATCTTGCTCAAGAGCATCTTTGATTTGGTTTTCCAATATCAACTTGGCATGGGCGTCTTCATTCATTTTGTTTTCGAAGAATTGGAAGTTGTTTCTTCCCAATCTCTTGGCGTGGTACATCGCAGTATCGGCGTTTTTCATTAACTCTTGGCTGCTTGTGCCGTCAGCTGGGAAAGTTGCTATGCCGATACTCGGTGACGATTTGATCGGATACTGAACTGCAAATGACATATTGGCCATTGCATCAATGATCTTTTGCGCAATGCGGTGAACAACATCCAAGTTTGTAAGCTCTTCGATAACCAGAACAAACTCATCGCCGCCAAGACGGGCAACGGAATCGTAATCTCTGACCGACATTTTCAATATTTGCGCCACGTCTTTCAGCAACTCGTCGCCAACATCGTGCCCTAGCGTGTCGTTTATTTGTTTGAAATTATCCAAATCGATAAAACAAATAGCGAACATCTGTTTCGATTGTTTGTGATGGCCAATTGCATGTTTTACTCGGTCGCTTAATAAGGCCCGGTTTGGCAACCCGGTCAAAGAGTCGTAATTGGCCTGTTTTTTCAGCTCTGCTTCTGCCAACTTTTGCTTAAAAATATCGGTTAGAGCAAAGACAAAGCGAGTATCGCTAGAGTTTGTTTTGAACTTAGTGGTGTTAACAATCACCGGCGCTGGAACGCTATTGGCACAGGCCAAGTTAGCTTCACCCTCCCATGAATCATGGGCCATCAAATTGAAGACGATCTTAGTCAGAAGCTCCATGTCTTGCTGTTCGCCGTAGATAAACGACGGCGTTTTACCTATCACTTCCTCTGGGGCAAATCCGGTCAGTGAGAAAAACGCCTGATTGGCATCAACGACGTTAAGATGATCGTCGGTAATAACCACAGAATCTCGGGTGGCTTGAAACGCTTCACTAAACAAAATAATTTTGTCTTGGCTGTCTTTGATTTCTGAAATATCGGTGTAAGTTCCCGACACTCGCAAAACATCGCCGCCTTCAGAAACCTTAGTCGCTCTAGCCAGGTCTCTAAACCATAACCACTTGTCATCGACTTTCATCCGATAAATCGCTTCAAACACTTCTTCCTTGCTGGATATAAATCGCTGCCACGACGCGTTATAGTTTTCTAGGTCTTCATGATGAATGCGCTGGAATTTATCTGAGAGTGGCACAAAGTGACCACTGCTCTTCTCACCAACCCTCGGGTCAAATACCTGATTAGTTTGACTCAACCACTCCCACATGCCTGAGCCGCTGCCAGTCAGTGCCAACTGGAGACGCTTTTCACTGGCTTGTAAGTCGGCATTAGCCGCTGCCATAGCTCTTTGTTTGCTTTGATTTTGCCAGAAAAATGCGACGCCAATAGATACGATAACCGCGATGTATAGCGAATACGCCCACCAAGATAAATAAGGAGCCGGACTGACTTTGATGGTTAACGACTCTGGCGGCGAAATTGCGCCTGTTTCATAGTCAATCGCGCTTATCTTAATAACAGAGGTACCAACTTCGAGCTTAGGCAGCAATAAGTGATTTGTGTTGATCACTTTCGGTGGTGTCGTTGCCGCTCCCTCTAGGAAATATTGATATTTCACTTGGCCAATATTCGAGTAATGCAGGGCTGAAAAATCTAACTCCAAACCAAAGTCTTCATGACTGAGCTCGATTTCATAGTCTCGATAAATACCAAAACGGCTTGGCAATGGACGCGACAAAAGATTCACTCGAGTAATATGGTTATGGATTGGATGTTTGGCTTTTGTGGTATTAGAAAACTCGACCGGGTCAAATACATGAACACCTTTTACCCCACCCAACCAGAACTGGCCATCGCGGTCCACTAGCACAGCACCACCATTAAACTCATTGGACGCAAGACCATGCTGAGTTTTGAATACTCTGACATGGAAACTTTCCTGATCAATGCGCGCCAATCCAGAGTTGCTCGTAACCCAGATATAACCTTCTTCATCTGGAATAAAGTTATAAGGCGAATTATCAGGTAAACCATCGTCAATGGTAAGGTGTTTGATCTCTTCACCCGTCTGGTTATCTATAACATAAATACCAAAACCGGGATAACTTATCCAAGTACTGCCAGAGGTTGTATATACACCTTCAACAATCGTACGAGGTTGGTCTGAGGGCGGCAAAGCATGAACAACTTGCTGTTGACCGGTCGCCACCGAGTATCGAACTAACTCATCAGCCTTTGAAATCAAGAGTTCATTGTTAGTGGCGTCATAATGCATGACTCTTTGCAACTGGTCCGTGATTGATTGGTTGGGATCATTTTGCTCGTTGGCAACCACTTCATCCGTTGCAGTGTTGTAAATAAAAACGCCTTCCGTGTTAATCACAAACATACGCTCATCGTCGAGCATGTGAATATCGTAAGCAGGGGTCTTCAGCAGTTTATCCACTGCAGGTGTGGTCAAACGTCTTACGGGCTCATTGGTTTCGACGTTTATCTGGGTTAAACCATCTTGACGCGCAACCCAGATTGAGTCGCCTTGCGGTTCGATGTCGTAGACCGTTGCCTCGCTGATGCGCGCTTTTTTATCTTGATTAACATAAAGCTGCTGGACGGTCTTATCGTTCACATCAACTTTGTTCAGTCCATTATCTGTTCCCACCCAAACCTGACCGCGCTGGTCTTGTTTGATGCTCCACACCATGTTATTACTCAATCCTGAGCCATCATTTTGTGCTTGAAGGTAGTCAATTTCAGCATTGATAGGTCGCCATAAAAAAGCGCCATCATTACGGCTACTGAGCCAGAGGTTGCCCTCTTCATCACGCATCAATTCTTGAATATTGTTGTCTATGATTTCATACGGAGTGTCTGAAAATCGAATCTGCAGTTGCTTATTAAAGTTTTGCCATTTGTACAAACCATCGTTGGTCGCCAGCCAGAGAAAGTCATCTTCCTCAATAACCTGCCAAACATTGAGCTGCGCCTCTAATACCTCGGACGCAAGGTTTAACAGTGGTGTTTCTTGCTTTGAGTTCGCTGGTGCCGGCAGAGCTGCGTCTGCCAAAGTGATCCGATACAAACCTTCTACGGTGGAAATCAATAAATGTTGATCGCTGCTTCTGACTAACCCCTTCACATTGAGTCTATCGTCTCGCTTCGAAGTCGAATCTTTGGTGCTTTGATTTGCCAAGAAATTAATAAAAGTGACTGTGCCGTCGGCTTTGTTGACTCGAAACAGACCATTGGAGGTGCCTACGAACAAATGACCAGATATGTCGATGGCGCTGCGGATGATCTCCGATCCATTGAGATAAGGCGACATATCAAAGCGCATACCATCAAGTTGCACTGGGTTGTCGTTGATCCAATCAATCGCTTGATTTGGGTAGTGAAAAACCGCTTGATAGGTCAATAGCCAAATGTCTTGATTCTCACCAGCGGCGATCGTGGTGAAACCCGAATCGA
Organism: Alteromonadaceae bacterium; assembly: GCA_964229075.1. Classification (GTDB taxonomy): domain Bacteria; phylum Pseudomonadota; class Gammaproteobacteria; order Enterobacterales; family Alteromonadaceae; genus Psychrosphaera. The sequence continues at coordinate 15,319 of CAXRBI010000011.1, forward strand.
TGGCGTCATAGTCTTTTTCAAACGGGACATTGACGTCTTTGATTTGTCCGGTTGATTTGTTTATTACAAAATTTCGATTCGGTAACGAACCCACCCAAACATTTTTTTGGTTGTCTTGATGTAAGGCATCGATACGTTGAAGTTGCAGAATATTGCCCGGCCCTTTAAGGGGCCGAATCGTATAACCATCGTAGAGATTTAGACCTTGGTGAGTGCCAATCCAAATAAACCCTTCATGGTCTTGCAGAAATGCGGTGACATCCCCTTGGCTTAACCCTTCGTTTAGGCCAATTTGTTGCAATGACTTATTCGCCTCGTTGGCTCTAACGTCAGTGGTTACCAAACAAAACAACAGGCAGATAACGACAAGCGCTAAACGTAAGACAGATAAGGTCATGGTTTAATATGTATTATTATAATTGTAGATAGTTCTAATATAGCTAATAAATGTCCATCTTCCTATCACTCAGTGTAAATGTCCGACGTGATATAACATCCGTTTTTGGAAGGCTAAAACTACAATTTAAAACAAAGTCGCGCATCGAAATGCTGGCTTTTTTATCCTAAACCCTTCGATTTATGTCACCCATAACTTTACGAATCTGCCCCTGCCCCCACTAAAACTGGGATGCGATACACTTTCACTGCACTTTGTTACGAATATTTACAATTGCCTATTGTTGAAAAATTGCCCTTGGTGTATTGGTGATGTATAACACCATTATCACATTGAAAAAGGAGACAAAGTCATGAATCAACATTGGGACACCGATACCCCAATCTATGTTCAGCTTTATCAAACCGTAGTGAAGCGAATTTTGGATGGCCTGCTCAGCGAAGGTGAAGCACTGCCGTCTGTCAGAAATGTGGCCGCGGAATACCGTTTAAACCCAGTCACGATCTCAAAAGCCTATCAATTATTACAAGACCAACAGATTGTTGAAAAACAACGCGGTATTGGCTTGTTCATCGTTGAAGGCAGTAAGCAAAAAATATTAGAAAGGGAAAGGGAAGCATTTTTGTCCGACGAATGGCCGAAGATCAGACAACAAATTGATCGACTCGAGCTGTCCGCCGAGCAACTTTTAGCGTCACCGAAGGAGGCCAACTCATGAGTGCACTGATAACTATTTCTGGACTGAATAAGTCCTACAGCAATAAACAGGTATTGAAGGACGTCAACTTATCTGTATACCCAGGTCAAATCTTAGGCCTTGTTGGCCCCAATGGTGCGGGTAAAACAACGTGTTTGCAGTCATTGTTAGGTCTGTCTGATTTTGACGGTACCATCAACGTACTTGGCTTCGACCCTCGCAAACAACGGGTGGAAATGCTCAACGAAGTTGCCTACATCTCAGATGTCGCCGTCTTGCCCAAATGGATTAAGGTTGACCAAGTGCTCAGTTACATGGCCGGCGTTCACCCCAAATTCAATCAAGACAAGGCATTGAATTTTTTGTCAAAAACCAACATTCCTCAGAAAGCAAAAGTAAGTGAGCTGTCCAAAGGCATGGTCACGCAACTGCACTTAGCGTTAATTTTGGCGGTAGATGCCAAAGTTCTGGTACTTGATGAGCCAACATTAGGTCTTGATATTTTGACCCGTCGACAGTTCTACAATCACCTGCTTGAAGACTTTTATTCTGAAGACAAGTGCATCATTGTCACCACTCATCAAATTGAAGAAATTGAGCATATTTTGACAGACGTGGCATTCATCCGAAATGGCGAAGTTGTCTTGGCAGAAAGCGTCGACGATATCCGTGAGCGCTTCAAAGTATTGGCGGTGAGCAGCGAGTATCGCGACCAAGCGATGGCGTTGAAACCACTAGTAGCAAACAACATGATGGGCATTACCACTATGTTGTTCGACCGAGCAAACCCTCAAGAGATTGCGGATTTGGGCGAACTGAGTTCACCCTCTTTGGCCGACGTGTTCGTTGGCGTCATGACACAGGAGGCGGCAGCATGAATACGGCACTGATCACCAATAGCTTTAAAAAAGAACTTTGGGAATTTCATAAGACCCTGTTTTGGTTACCTCTGATTATTGCGGCGTTGATTGTAATTACACCTTTCGCGCAATTGATGTTGCTGGAAGACTATCAAGTCAACAAAATCTTCATGGTCCTTGAAGAGCTCCATCACGCAACTCAACTAGATCAGCTGAGCAATGGAACCCTTGCGGTTCTCAACGGTTTGTTCGTTCCTTTCATCATGATTGGCTTCGTAATTCAGCTTTACTATTTCGTCAATTGTTTGTTTGATGAACGTCGAGATCTGTCTGTGTATTTTTGGCGCTCATTGCCTGTATCCGATGCGACAACCGTTGGCGTAAAACTGCTCACAGGTGCCATTGTGATCCCGGCTATCTTTATGGTTGGCGCCACCTTGTCGCTGTTGGTCTATGCAGTGATGGCATTTGTAGCCTGCATCGTTTTGGCAGCGGGTTACGACATCAGTCTCTGGCACTTATGGGGGCATGCAGACATTCTGAGCACCTTAGCTGGCACGTGGTTAACTCTATTGCCTTACGCTTTGTGGATGTTCCCGGTGTATGCATGGTTGATGTTAGCGTCAATGTTCGCGAAAAAAGCCCCGTTCCTTTGGGCAGTTATTCCCGTTGCCGCCATTCTTGTAGTTGAAGCCTTCATTGTTGAGTACTTCCATCTACGTCAAGGCTTCTTCAGTGAAACCCTGATTGAATACTTCGGATTCATGTCTGACATGCACGGACATCACATCGAAATCAAAGATCCGTCAAAGCTATCATTGGCACAGGCCTTGAGCGAAAAAGTGTCGTTGATGGGGATTCTGCTTGGTGCTGCATTTATTGGAGCAACCTACTGGCTTCGGAGCAACCGTAGCCATCCATAAACAGTTTAAATCCAGCCAAAGGGTTAAGTGTTCCATCGCTTAGCCCTTTTTTTGTGCTTGTATGGCGCGGTCATTAAGTGTTAACAAACTATAGCGAAATTGTGACAACCGCGCCGATGCCGTCCGGATGATTTTGAATGGTAAGCTCTCCGCCCTGATTGCGAATCAACTCTCGACTCAGCAATAATCCAACCCCAGTGCCATCAGCTTTAGTAGTGTAAAACGGGGTAAATAGGTTGTCTTCGTTTTGTATCCCTTTTCCCCGGTCTCGAATTGAGATGATGTGTCCATCCGCCCGTTGTTGCCAATCTATTGCGACCTCAGGCTCGTCATCGGTCGAGGCTTCATAGCCATTTTTGATGAGATTGATCAGCGCCTGTTCGAGCTGGCCTTGATCAACTGTCAACGATAGTTCCGTATCACTCGACACCTGCAAATTAGGGAATATGGCCAACAATCGGTGATTGATATCCGCCGCTTTCACGAGTTTTTTATTCGGTTTCGACAACTTGTTAAACACGCTGTATCCATCAACAAACTGCATTAACTGTTGAGCGCGGCTTTCGATGACGTTGAGAATGTCGGTTTCCATCTGCTTTTGCTCTGCATTCAAATCCGGCATAGATTTAAGTTGTTTGAGCGACTGCGCCATGGAGTAAATCGGCGTCAATGAGTTTCGAACCTCGTGGTTGATGACACGAAGTAGTTTCTGCCACACGTGTTTTTCGTTGTCTCGCAATTTTTGTTCGATGGAAAACAGCACCAACAAACGATACTGACGGCCATTTCGGTTTAACCTGTGCTCAGCAATTTCATAGGTGCCTTGCCATTGCCGATTGTCGGACAGTGACCAAACATCCGCGGAGCCTTCCGCTGAGGTATGAGAAAAACCCAAGTCGTCGCATATTTGCCCTACCAATTGCATGCCGCTTTGGCCCAATAACTGACTGAAACTCGGGTTCGCTCTGTACACCAAAAGGTGATGATCCAGTACGACGATAGGCAGGTTAATCAATTCAATAAAACCAAAAACAAATTCTTCAGTCTGTTGATATTCGAATTTTTTGCTCTGTAATTTGCGATTAAGGCGCTGAAAGTCGGATTTCAAATCGGCGACTAGGCCGTCGTTGTATTCCGCTAAATGCCAGGTGTTGTGCTCCTCTGCGGCAAGCGCGTCCAACTGCAGACCTATCCTCTGAAGAAAGTCAGTCAACACCTTTCGCAGTGTAACCCACAAGAAGGCGCTCGCCCCAAGGGTAAGAGCAAGAAATGAGAACAGTGTTAGAGCATCAATGCGCCATTGCCAAACCAACAAAACCGACAACAACAACACGAGCACAAACCAAGCCAGCATAATGCGGTTGATTTTTGATTCGATGGATCGCTTTCGACCTTGGGTTTCACTTACCACAACGCGCTTCTCTATAAAGTTTTAGGATCGATGCCATGTTTTTCTAAACGACGATACACCGCGGATTTGGTTAAACCAAGAAATTCACCTGCACTGACAACATTGCCATCAAACGACTTAATGGCGTTAATCAATAATTTTTTCTCCGCTTCATCTAGCGTCATCAGCGGTAATTCGGAGACCTCTGGCTTCGAGCCGATGAGACCCAAATCTGCACTTTCAATAAGGTGATCTTCAGCCAATATGACCGCACGTTCAATACAATGATTGAGCTCACGTACATTTCCGGGCCAATGGTACTGCAACAATTGCTGTTGCGCGTCCGCGGACAAAAGCATGCCGTCTCTTTGATACTTTTTAGCCAGGCTATTCAACATAGACTCCGCTAACGGCAAAATGTCATCGATACGTTCACGAAGTGGTGGAATATGAAGCTCTATTGTGTTCAGTCGAAACAACAAATCTTGCCTAAATTGTTTATTTTCAATGGCATCTTGCAGATCACAGTTCGTCGCTGAGATCACTCGAACGTCGGATTGAATGGTTTGACTGGAGCCGATCATTTCAAACGACTGTGTCTCTAACACCCGCAACAGTTTGCTTTGTTGCTCTGGCGGTATGGTACCGACCTCATCCATGAACAAAGTACCGCCGTTGGCTATATCAAAACGGCCGAGTCGTTCTTCTTTTGCGTCGGTAAACGCGCCTTTTTTATGCCCAAACATTTCGCTTTCGAACAAATTGTGCGGGATCGCGCCCATGTTCACACTAACAAAGACTTGTTCCGATCGCATCGAGTTTTGATGAATGAATTGGGCCAACAGGCTTTTGCCCGTGCCATTTTCACCTGTGATAAGAATAGACGCATCGCTCTTGGCGGCCCTTTGCGCCTTACTCAACAAGCTTTGCATGACGTCACTGACGGCTAGAAAGGGAGTATCCGCTTTTTCTTGAGCCAAGGCGGTGAGTCGAGCATTTTGTTTACTCATCCCCACAGTGTTCAGCTGCTGTTGCACTACATTCAGTAGACGGTTGTTATTCCAGGGCTTTTCTACAAAGTCAGAGGCCCCAAGCTGCATTGCTTGCACCGCCAAATCAACGCTGGCCCAAGCTGTCATCACCACAACACTGACCTGCTGCTCTGTACTCTGCAACTGCTTGAGGAAATTAAGCCCTTCCTTGCCGGACGTTGTGTCTTCGGAAAAATTCATGTCCAGAAGTAATAAGTCGAAGGCATCGTGGCGCACTTTTTCTAGCGCTTCTAATGGAGATGCCGCTTGCTGACAATCGAAACCATGATTACCTAAGGCAATGGCTGCAGCCATTCGAATGTCCGCTTGATCGTCAATTATAAGGATTTTGTTCATTAACTAAGATGTGTTCCAAAGCTTCTCCCTAGCTCTGATCAATAAGGTTGGGAGATGGCGGCATGAGCGGATGCTCAGGCCGCATTGTTATTATTCGCTGCGCAGTGCTTTCATCGGGTCTGATTGTATCGCTTTGTGCAACGGTTTGAATCCTGACAGCAACGCTATCACTAAAGTGAAGGCAATACCAAAACTTACGTAGAGCCAGTTAAGGCTGAGCCACAGACTCAACGTCGAATTGAGACCTTGGAAAACAGCAATTGCCAGCACCGTCGCGATTAACATGCCCACAACCAGCGGCAACAAGGTTTCTTTAGCAACGATCTTGTACAAGTGAGCGGCTTTCGCGCCCACAGCCATCTTGATGCCGAATTCGAAACGTCGCGCCTGCAAGTTGTAGCTCAACACTCCGTATATACCGACACTCGCCAAAACTAAGGTAAATATCGCCAGAGAAATACAAACCCAAAATGTCACAACATCCAAGTAAATAAGGCGTTTGTACTCTTGCTCAATGTCTAACGTCATCCATAAACTCATGCGCGGATGCACTTGTCTATACAGATCAAGAATGTGTTCTTGAGTCCAAGTTTCACCTGGTTTGAACTCAATCATCAGGGCATGGCTGTAAGCAAATTGCGGCCACCAGAAGTGACGCCCTTGGTCTTGCTCGTAATACAATGGATGACGGAAGTCTTCTGTTACACCGACCACTTCGAAGATCTGATCGTTCAACCCTTCATACTGCTTACCTATGATGCTTTCATTTGGCGACAGTTTTGCTGCCGCGCTTTTCGACATTAACATTTCGTGGGCTTCGCCGCGCATAGTCGCGTCGCTGAACGTGCGGCCTTCAATGATTTTAATACCAGCAATATCAAAGAAACGTTGTCCGACCCAAATGCCTGGAATGAATTCAAAGGTATGGTCCTGAAGATCAGAAATGGCTTGGCGATAGCGCTGCTTTTGTACTGGGCTTGTACCAATGGCGACATCTACCACTTCCGGCTGAGCGAGAATTTTTTCGATCAATTGCTGGCGCACTTCAATCGCTTCCTGAGGTGACATTGCGTCGCGGGAACGCGGAATGAACGCGCCGACATTTAACATGTTATCAACGTTTGCCCCTAACGGACGATTCAGCGATTCCATAGACTTGCTGAGCGCCATTTGTGAACAAATGACAACCACTGTCGCCAATAACATCTGTGCCCCAATGAGGACTTTCACTGTGGTGCCAGAGATCTGTTTAGCCCCGCCTTTGCCGCTGGCCTGCACTTGTGAATGTAACGCTGAATAGTCAATCAACTTGCTGTTCAACCCGGCGAAAACAAATGCCAATGCAATGTTAATCACCACAGCAACGAGTACCAACGTTGAATCAATTCCAACACTCTGAACCAACGGCAAATGACCATCAGCCAGGTATTTAAACAACTTAATGCCCCATGCCGATATAAACAGCGACAGAACCATAGACACGGTCACTAACAGTAGCGCCTGAATAAACAAAGAGCTGAAAAGCGTTTTTCGTTTGGCGCCTAATATCGCTTGCAGAGCGAGATTGCGATGCTGGGCAATGGCTCGAGAGAAAAACAGGTTGCTAACGTTAACCAATGCAATTAACACCAAGGCACATGTTCCTGCAAACATGAACAAACTTAAGTGATCTTTGCCGCCTAATTCGGCTTCTCGATAAGACGTTACGTTGGTCGTTAAACCAGTAAGGTCCGGCTCTTTTTCGCGCCATTCCGCTTTGATGTCCTGGAATAACTGGTCAAGGTCACGCTTAACGTCATCATTAGATAATCCAGCTTTTTTAACCCCAATAATCTTTAAGAAACGATAATACTGTCCCCACGGGCTTTGGAAATCTCCCGAATAAAACCGAGTTTCTTCGGTCATTGGCAACCAAACGTCCACTTGACCTTCTTTTAACAAATATGGGTTACTGTAATCCTCTGACACGACGCCTTTAATGGTATAAATGATGTTGTCAGATACTTCGAGGCGCTGACCTATAGCATCCGCATCACCATTAAAATAGCGATTCCAGAATCGCTCCGAAATCAAGACCCCATCGTAACTGCCATCGGTTTCTAGCTCCGCAGGCAAATGTTCACCTGCCACCAGCGGCACTCTCATGGTAGTAAAAAACTGATTGGTCGCATGCATGATGTCAACCCGCGGTTCACCCGGTAGGTTGCGGAAAACAAATTCATTGGTATTAACCATGAATTTGGACTCAAAACTGCTCTCCGTACGATACAGGTGATCAATGCCCGGGTAGTTTTGATAACCAGACGACGTATTTTCACCGTAGCTGGTATTGAATTCGATCACTACCAAACGATCTTCGTGTTCGACATCTAAGGGTTTAAAAAAATAGACATTAATCAAACTAAACACGACAAACAACGTGGTCAGGGTCAGTGCTAAAGTTGAAATAACCGCCAAACTAAACGCCGGTGCATTGAGCAACGACGCTTTGGCCAAGCGAAATTGGGTTTGATACTTCCGCAGCGCGCTCATTACACAGCCTCCGCCGTCAAGGATTCTGTATTAATTGCTTCCGACTGCGACATCAATTTACCATCGAGGAGTCGCACCTGTTTGCTAGCGTGGCTCGCATACCTAGGGTCATGGGTCACCATACAGATAGTGGTACCTTGTTGATTGAGCTTAGCCAGAATATCCATTACCGCATCGCCATTTTTGGAGTCCAAGTTACCCGTTGGTTCATCTACAAGTAATATACTTGGCGTGCCCGCTAACGCTCGTGCAATCGCCACACGTTGCTGTTGACCACCAGAAAGTTGATTCGGTTTGTGATTCTTGCGATGGGCCATTTCTACTTGTTCCAACGCCTGGTCGACACGAACAGTGATTTCGTCTCTGCTCAGTGCCGGTTCGCGATACGATAGAGGCAAGGCGACGTTCTCAAATACACTGATTTCATCTATCAAATTGAACGATTGAAAGACAAAGCCGATATGTAAATTTCGCAGTTCCGCTTGCTGGTCATTGCTCAATGCCGAAGTATTGGTTTGTTGAATCAAATACTCACCGTGGGTCGGTCTATCCAACAATCCCAAAATAGATAACAGTGTGGATTTTCCGCAACCCGATGGCCCGCTAATAGACAGGTAGTCGCCTTCATTAATAACGAGTGAAATCTCACTCAAAGCATGGGTTTCGACGTCATGACCAGTGAATACTTTACTAATGTTTTTAAGTGTAATGATTGGTTTCATTATGAATTCCTTGTTGAGTAGACGCGATCACTCGCTGATGTCGAGCGACAGGTTTTCGTACAAGTGTGAAAGATCCGAAATAATCACTTGATCACCGATGTCTAATCCCTGCTTAATCTCGATTCTATCACCAGCTATACGACCAAATTCAACTTGTATTTGATTTGCGTGTTTATTGTTATTTGAAAGTTTGTAAAGTTTGCCGGTGCGATGACCGACCGCTTGAATGGGCGCAGTGACATACATAGCATTTGCCACTGTGCCAGTAAAAATCTTGCCATCGACCGTTAAATCCGGTCGCGCATTTCTCGGCAATTGACCACTGAGTTCTAATTCGACCATTACTCGACCATCGACGATGATCGGGTCAATTCGCGTTACCCTTCCATGCGCTTCACCGCCGAAGGTATTGATCAATCCTTGCATCCCAAGACTGACGGTTTCCGCCTCGCGCTGTTGGATTCGAAGCTGCGCTTTTAACTTTTTGTTCGAGCCCACAAGGCCCAATACCGAACCCGCAGCCACAGTTTGCCCGACTTCAACCTCAAGGGTTTGCAGCACACCGTCAAGGCCGGCTCTAACGTTGAGAGAGGCCACTTGTTGCTCGGCATTGTCTAAACGCACTTGGTATTGTTTTAGTAAGTCATTTTGAATGGTTTGGCGCTGCTGTTGAATCAACTGCAATTGGGCAAATCGTTGATGTTCAATCTGCAAACGCTTTTCCAATTGCGCCACCAAAAGCTGCGAGCGTTTAAAATCCAACGCCGAGACGATGCCGTCGCGCGCCAAGATAGTTTCGGCTTCAACTCGCAGACGTGCATTTTCCAAATCGCTCTCGAGTAACGTCAGCACACTCTTGCGCTCGAGTTGCGCACTTTGCTGTTCGATTTTCAGTTCGTCTAACCGTGCTTGTTGTTGAGCAACCGCCAGTTCAGCGTCGGCCACCTGCGACTTTAACTGCGGATTAGCTAGCGTCATCACAATCGTGTCTTTGTTAACTTCTTGTCCAGGATAATGCGCAATTTCGGCCACCGTGGCTTGAAATTGGCTAGTTAAGAACTGCTGATGTTGAGCTTTGAGTTGGCCGTAGCCAGAGACTGTCACATCTAAGTCGCCGCGCTTTACTTCACTGAGGATGAGATCAGCGAGTTGCAGTGCCGGCGCTTGATGAAACGGCATATATGAAAAGGCAAATAAGCTGGCGAACAGCAACGACAATGCTGTCCATTTAATAACCGCGGCTTTGCTGCGTTTCGATTTGTTAAGGGTGGTTGCAATGTCCATGAAAGTCGCTTTTTCAAGTTAACGTAACTTGTTAACGCGAATTCCATACCAAAAATCAAACCATTGTTTTTAAAGGACTAATTGGAATATTACTGTTTTGTAAGTCGCAAAAATGGGAAGTCTAAGATCAACTTTGGGAAAACAATCAGCGCCCTTGCTAAAAGCCAGGGCGCTTGGAATTATTATTGAGTTTTAACGCTCAGCGTGACCTCAATATTACCTCTTGTGGCGTTTGAATACGGGCAAACTTGATGCGCCGCTTCAACCAGCTTTTCCGCAACTGCTTGTTCTAAGCCAGACAACTCCACTTCTAATGCGACAGCTAAACCAAATCCATTTTCGATTGGGCCAATCGCCACATCCGCATTTACCTTTGTGCTCTCTGGCAGAGTGATTTTCATTGCCGCTGCAACGTGTTGCATTGCGCCAATGAAACACGCCGAATATCCAGCAGCGAACATTTGTTCAGGATTAGTGCCCGTGCCACCATCGCCGCCTAGTTCTTTTGGAGCAGACAGTTGTACTTGCAGGCGGCCATCGTCGGATTCGCTGAAGCCCGAACGGCCTCCAATGCTTGAAACATGGGCTGTGTAAAGAACTTGATTTAACGTATTCATGAGATTTCCTCTTTCAATATAGTTTGCATGCAAATTAAATTAACGCAGAAGCATTTGCTTTGCAACTACTTTGCATGCAAAATATAAAAATAATTTTGTGAGGCCTATTATGAATTTCGATCTTTTGTTGCTGAGAAATCAGCTTTGTCACCGTTTCTACATGGTGTCCAACGCGTTTACTCGCGCTTACCGGCCCGCACTTGAGGCGTTGGATTTAACCTACCCGCAATACGTAGTGATGATGGCGTTATGGGAAAAAGACGGCATTACCGTCAAAGATTTGCTCAACGTTACTCAAATCGATGGTGGTGCAATGTCGCTCATGTTAAAAAAGCTGGCGCAAAAAGAGCTGATTGTTCTGTCGCCGAGTGAAGAAGACAAGCGGGTCAAACACATCCTCTTAACCGATAAAGCGCAAAAATTAAAAGAACACGCGGTCGAAGTCCCAAATTCGCTCAAGTGCAAACTGAATCACATGAGCCCTTCTGAACTCAGTGAGCTTATGATTCTACTAGACAAACTGCAGCAGGGCATTGAGCCTTAAAACCGACAACACTAAAAAAATATTCTCGATTTAAACCTTTTTTGTATGAGTTGCGACTTAGCCCTCAGATTAAATGGAGAATTATAATGAACCTAGGTAAAGCCCTGCTCGCCGGCTCTCTCACGGTGCTAATCAGCGCCTGCGCTAGCAATTTTAATAACGATAACAACACTGAAGTCGATACCCATTTTAGCGGCGCCTATCAATTTGAGGATGGTACCTTAGTCACTTTGGGCCCTTCCAATGAAGAGCGCATGCGCATGTTGCGTTATAAAGACGGCCAACCGTTTTCACTGTATCACGACGAAGGCAAGACATTTAAAGCCTCTAAGGGTTTCAGTTCAAAGGACTTTTTCGCCAACGGTCAGCTTGAATACAACGTCAATGGTGACGTTACCGGCGCTCGCTGGGAAGAGAACGGCGAAGTAAAATCAGTGACTAAGTTACCCCTCATCCGCAAATCGGTCTATTTCAAAAGCGGTGAACTAACGCTTCGCGGCGAACTCACCTTGCCCGCAGGCAAAGGGCCATTTCCAGTGGTTATCACCGTCCACGGTTCAGAAGATTACAGCGCGGTCGATTATTATCACTGGCCTTACATATTAGCTGCTCACGGCATCGCCGGCTTCAAATTCGATAAACGCGGAACCGGTGGCTCTGAAGGAGAATACACTCAGCATTTTCCAACGTTAGCGGGTGACGTAATTGCGGCAATTTCAGCCCTTGAAAAAGACAATGCGATTGACCCCAGCCGAGTCAACCTGATTGGCTTTAGTCAAGGGGGTTGGATTGCACCGCTTGTGGCTAAACAAACCGACATCCAATCTTACATTGTTGGTTTCGGCACATCCGTTCCGGTGCCCCGAGAGGATCGCTGGGGTTACGTAAAGCAACTTATCGACAATGGCTACGGTGAACAAGAAATCGCATTCGCCGACGAATTTAATGAGCAACTAAACAAGATCATTTATCAACACGACGAAGACGCGTGGGAGGGCTTGTTTCAGCTCAAAGAACAACATGAAGATTCAGCTTGGTTTAAAACCATCTCTGGTTCGGATTCCATGTTAGGTTTTGTTGCGGAAAAAATAACTCACCCACTGGCCAATTTAGTTCCAGAATTTGGCTGGAAGCTCTACACACGTTGGAAAAAAGGTGGCAATGAAAGCGGCCCAGGTTTTAACCGCACATATCAACCTCTAGAGACACTGTCGCAATTGCAAACACCTTCCATGTGGTTGCTCTCCGGCGAAGACAGCAGTTTGCCAACACCTGAAACCGTCGATGAGCTAAAGCTTTTACAATCACAAGGCTCACCAATCGACTACCGAGTTTATCCCGGTGCAGAGCACGGCAATATTAATTTTGTCGTTGACGAACAAGGCAACCGCACTTACACCGGATACGTCCCTACATATTTCAGTGATGTAGTAGACTATTTTAAGAAGCAAAATCGGATCTAGTACAAGACATATGGAAATAGGAGCCTTTGGCCCACGGAACTCTGACAATGTGGCGGGCTATGTTAAACTCCAGTGCAACTTAGGAGAGCAACATGAACCGCCGAAAGAAAATTAATGAAACCCTTAAGGCTAAAGCGAAAAAGCGCAACGCTAAGCTGCACAAAAGCAATAAGCCTAAATACATTTCAAAAGCGGAACGAGCTAAATTGGCGGAACAAAACGGTACAGAGGTCACAGACGAATCTGCAGCGCCAGAGTAAGGCCTGACATTTGTTTCAATTGACACCGTTATTACCGTCGTTACAACAAATACGACAAGGATATAAAGATGGACTTAAAACTAAAAATCGCATCGACAGTGGTCGCCGCCGCACTCATTAGCGGTTGTGTGATTGGTAACCAAACGGGCCGAAATGGTCAAAATGTCAGTGTTACTCTTGGCAACGTCGAAGTTGAGCGAGGCGAAAGAGCCGGTCACCTTGAGACAGTAAATGGCAATATCGAAGTTGAAGAACGCGCAGTTATCGAATCTGCGGAAACAGTAAACGGTAACATCGACTTGGGCGACTTTAGCAAGTCTGGCGAATTAGAGACGGTGAATGGTCGTATCGAAATTGGCGAAGAAGCCGAAGTCGACGGCGATGTGGAAACCGTAAACGGCGAAATTTATGTTGGCAAAGGCAGCCAGGTATTAAAAGACATCACTATCACAAACGGCGACGTGATTGTAAAAAGCGGCGCAAAAGTCTTCGGTAACATCGTCTTTGACCACACCAATTGGTCTTCATTATTTGAGAGTAAAATTGAACGCACCCTTGAAATTGAAAAAGGTGCAGAGCTTGTCGGAGATATTATTTTATACTCTCCGGTTGAGCTTATCTTACCGGATGACTTTGACCGCTCAAAAATAGACAACCGCATGGGCAGTGCGAAATGACAAACAAGCTCAAAGATTTAAGGCCTGAGCGTTGGCGAAACTGCTAACGCTCTGAGGCACTTCAGCACGACAGCACGACAGCAAAGTCAAACTCAGAAAAATAATTCCTACTAGCTTCTTCACAAAATATCCCTATTCAGTGTCGAGGCGCCGTCAAGGCTAGCAACTTTAGAATATATAAATCAATTGGTTAGCATCAATAAACCTATATGAACGGACCGACTACGGTCTAAACAAAGCTTGCACCGATAATCATCGTTATATGTGCAATCATATGCGCCGCGATAGCGCATTCTAATCCCCACTTCCAATATAAGTAGCCGGCAATAAAACCAAACGAAGCGTTACCAAGAATGATGTAAGCGATTAAAGGAGGTGTTACCTCCGACGATAAAACAAAGGCGACCGGCAGATGACCCGCGCCGAACAACACTGCAGATAAGACAATGGCTATAACAAAATTGTGACTGCGGATTTCCGAGCTTTTTTTCTGCGTTAAGCGGTAACTTGCCCAGACAAAAAATGACATTAACCCCCAACGGATCAACAGCTCCTCCGTAATTCCCCCGTATAACAGTTTTGTGTACCAAGGCGGTGTTAGCTTCTCTCCTGCCGCCAAGAATTCAGAAGGCAAATAAGTGGTCAGTGCCCCTAAAAAAACAACAATGATAGTCCCGCCCAAGACTCCACCAATAAACGCTGGAACAATTTGCGGTTTTAGCGCCTTAAGGGCGTTTTCTGAACGTACTAAGGCGGAAACAACCGGGGCTGATAATCCAACCTTCATAGAATAAACAGACCCGAGCCATAACATTAATACAAGTAGAACCGACGATTGCACAACAGAGATAAGTTGAATCATGGCCACGGATAGAGGCAATGGCCCAGTTTGTAGAGACAACAATTTGGGAATTAATGGAATAATCGATGTGATCCCTATAAACCCGAGAGAAAACAACAAAAAGCTGAACTTAAAATGCTTAAAAATATCCATTTACGACGTATTTCCTTGTTTGCCGAGCGTCCATGTGAGGGATTGAAAAGTTTGGCTTTGACCGCGGACGCCATGAGCAAAGCCGAACTTGTATACGTGATTGCTACGAACAGTAGTAAACAACAAAAGTTTTAAGATGCACTACCTATACACAAAAGCTGAGTTCACCTCAGTCTAATGTTTACTTAAACAAATCAATCACGTGTTTGATGCTTTCGATAGTGCTAGTAACTGAGTAAACTTCCTCTATCTCTTTGCGTTGCGATTCCAGTTCGTCACGTTTGCTTTGCAAACGTTGCTGCTGTGATGCGGTTAAACTGGTGTCTGCAAGTTCTGACTCAATCTCATTGAGTGCACGGTCAATTCTGTGCAGTGCAAGTTGGTATTCGTATTTATGAACCGCTGATTTACGATCCGTTAAACTGCGCTTATTTGCCTTGATATCAGCGCGAATATCTTTGATATCATCTTCTGATAAATCTTCATTTTTTAATTGTTTTCTCAGGTTAGAAAGTCTTCTTTCAACCGATTGAACATCGCTTTCTGCCTGCGCTAAGTTTTTATGAGGCACATAACCGGCAAGAAACTCAGATGATAATTCCGCTGGGCATACGTGCTCGTAACTGGCGTTTTGGCCGCCGATGAACGCGCCATTGTCATAACTGCAATAAGATTTTAAGCCTTGGTCACGGCCAGCATTATATTTTTCAAGATCGACAGATACCTTGTATTCAGCGCAATCACCGCTGTAGTTTGCTGCTTGATTTTTCTTGCCCTGACGTCCGTCTTCCAACCCAAGCTGATACCAATCACCAATTCGACATTGTTCTTCACTGATGGACGCACAACCCGTCATCATCAACAGAGTAATGATCATCAATATGCTTAATTTGATTTTTTCCATAACGACTAGCTTCCTAATTCATCACTTTGTTTATAAAACAAAATTTTCAAAAACAGGCACAAGTATAACAAGATGAGGCACGAATGCGAGGGGGCATAAAAAGATGAATGAACAACGCCGCAGCGCGGCTAAAGCACTATAACAAAAAACTAGGCTGGCGTTTGGCTTAACCAAATTGGGTAAAAAGCACCAATACGCACAATAACCAAAAACAAACAGTAGGCGGATTAATTTTCGCTACTAGCTTTTTCATATCTCTTGCTCTCTGCGTATATCCATTTCATTGGCGCCGCGCCAATGAGAGCGTTTCAACACATAAACACATGAATTGTAAGATAATACATTTCGGATTCATTCTTAACTCTAGGCTAAGTTAATGAATATGCAAAGACTGTAATTTGAAAACTGTACGGGTAATTGCAAGCAAATGTGTCAGCGTTATATGAGACCAGACTGGTCCACTAGCCTTTTTTGTTTTCAACCTTATCAAGTAGTTCAAGGAAGCGGCTTTCCACGAAGTCCTTTTCTTTTTCCATTTGCTTCAATTTAACTTGTGCTTCAGCGAGATCTTTTTGCGCCGCTTTCAACTCTGGACCACTTGCGCCACCTGCTGCACTTGCGTTCATCATATTCATGATTTCTTTGTCTTGGGTCTCAAGTTGCTTTTTGAAGGCATTAATGGTCGCCAACAAATTCTGTTTTTCGACCTGATGTTCTTTTTCCATTTGTTTCGGGTTGCCCGCTTGAATCGTCGAACTGTACTCTTTTTCCAAATCTTGATATCTCTGTTCCAGTTCGCCCTTTTCTTTTTTCAACTGTTCAACTGAGTCGTACTGCTGATACAGCTTTTGCCTTGTTGCGCCTAGCTTTTTGCAACTTGTGTCTAAGTCGCCCTTCAACTTCTTAATCAATTGGTGCGAACGATTCAGCTTGTTATTCAGGTCATTGATGAGCATTTGCTCCTCGTCGCTCACATGGTCTTGTGTTGACTCTTTGATATTCGTTACTTGGCTTTCCAGTGCTCTTTGTAACTGAATTAGCTCGTTGAGAACATGTTCGTTATTATTGATTTGACTCAGTGCGTCGTCGATAGCTGCCTGGCACATTTTTAATGATGCATCATCGACTTTATTCTGACCCGCCACTTGTGAAGCAAATTTTCGAAACTCTCTTAAAACCAGCAATAAAATTAAGAACCAAACCGTGAGAAAAATGATTCCCAAATCAAATGCTAGGATTTCTAAAACTTTTTCTGGAAGAAAGTTGTTCATGCTGTGCTCATTACACCTTGTTTTTGTTCTAAGCTTAGTTGTAGTATTTCTAATCATAATAATCAACAACATACTGGCAAGGCGGTATTCAATTTGAAAGTTTTGATTGTGGATGACAGCAAAGCCACTATGGAAATAATTCGTCGAGCCGTCGACAGCTTCCCCTATCGAAATTTTGCTATCGAGAAAACCACCAATCCGGTTCAAGCCTTGCAAATCATTGGTCAATGGCAGCCAGATATCGTATTGACCGATTGGAATATGCCAAACATCACCGGTTTGATGTTGTTGAAAGAAATTATGAAACGGCAACTTGGCATCCGTGTGGCGATTATCACTACCATGGAAGAAAAAGCTCAATTCCAGGAGGCCCTAGCGGAAGGGGCGTCATTTGTTCTGCCAAAACCCTTTACCGATGACGAGCTACACAAGAAGTTGTTGCCATTAACGCAAGAGCTTGAGCAAGCGCAAATTATTAAACGACCACGAGTCGAATTAGAAGAAGGGTTAGCGTTAGCTAAAACCTCTGAGTTAACAAAGATGCTGCAGCGTATTATTGATCCTAAGCTTGTGATTAAACATGTTGAGCCACAACAATTCAACGAAGACAAGATCCCGTGCCTCATGACCATGTTGGCAGACAGCGACACTCAAAAAATTCGTGCATTGATATTGTTGGATATTTACTCGATACGAATTCTCGCCAGCTCAAACCCTAAAGTCGATCGCAAAGAAATCGAAACATTATTAAAAAGTAAAGTGCTGTCAGAGCAAGTCCACGAAACCTGCCAAAAGATTTTGTCGCAACTGGCGCTAAGTTTTATTGATTATAGAACCAAATACAGCCTGAAAATTAAGTCGATTACATACCTGCAAAGTCCAGTTAAAAAGATGGAAACCTTTTACGCGATTCCACCTACACGCCGCATCGATTTGAGCTTGCAGCTAAACGATTTGGCGCAAGGTCGAATTTTTATTGCTGGATTCTAAACGTGTTTGCCTCTTTCCCAATCTGAACCAGAGAGTAAACGTTCACCCGCATCAACAGCACCATTTTCCATTGTTGTTCCCATAGAGTCATTCCAGCGGTTGAGATAGCCAAACAGAGCGATAACGCCAAGAATCTCAACAATATCTTCCTCGCTCCAATATTTATGAAGTTCAGCGCTGATTTTCTGATCCACCGCGTTTGGTACGCTAGAAGCCGCGAGCGCAAATTCAAACGCCGCCTTTTCAGCTTGGGAATACAAATCACTCTCTCTGAATAACCAAATGTTCTCCAGTCGCTTTTCAGTACCGCCATAACGTTCAGCAGCCAATATGGTATGGGCCTCACAGTAGCGACAACCTGTGTTGGCACTGGTTAGATAACCAATCAAACGTTTCTGCTCACTGGTCACTTGACCTTGATTGTCCATCACCGCTTTGTTCAAATTGATGAAGGCTTTCGCAATTTTAGGGCGACGTTGCATGGTAAGTACGCTGTTCGGACAAAAACCTAAGGTTTCGTTGAAGAATTTGGCTAGCTCCGCAACTTCATCGTTGGCGCTAGGGTCGAGTGGGGTAACTAATGGCATAACGGTTCTCCGGTTAATTTATGGACATTAAGTTAACCCCAACTTGTTGCATATGCAACAAGTTTATTAAAAATTCTAACTAGCGATTTTTTATCCAATCGAGAGATGGTAGAGTTAAGTCCTTGCATTTCTTCTGGAGTAATTGTGACTAAACCCACGAATACAAACAGCATTTTCGAACTTACGGAATCAATCGAAGCGCCATTAGATTTAAAATCTCATTTGCCTTTCCGAATTGCTGTGGTCAGTAATTTACTTGCACTGAACCGAGACTGGGCAATTCGTAATAATTGCGAACTTGACCCGAGAGAAATGCGCGTGCTGATCAACATTGGTTCTTACATGCCAATCAAATCTGCAGATATTGCCTATCAATCAAAAATGGATTCTTACACCGTCAGTCGTGCGGTAAAAAAATTGATTGCCGAAGGACTGGTTGACGCAGAGCAAGATCCGGTAAAACGCAATGTAAAAAACCTTGTTCTTACCGATACCGGCACGCGGCTTTACCGACAAATTACATCTCGGATGCAACACCGCAGTGATGAGTTAGAAGCCTGTTTGAATCCGCTCGAAACAGAACTGCTGTTTAACATCTTGGCAAAGTTAGAAAACCAGGCGCAAGGCATTCTCGCCAAGCAAGCGCAAGATTTCATGGACGAAGGTTTATCCGCCCCCGCCGACCAAAAAGAACTTATCCGTTGGTACAAGAAGAGCCAGGCCGAGAACGCCTAAAAACGACTTGTATATACACCTTAAGTTTTAAAGTGTTTAGCGTGAAACTGTATGTGTTTGCCGATGAAGCTGCTGATAAAAAAGTAGCTGTGATCGTACCCTGCATGCAGTTGATACTCGACCTTAGAGCCGGCGACTTCCAATAAAGCTTCTGGCTTCAATTCCGTCGCTAAAAACTGATCTGCATCCCCTTGGTCAATCAGTATTGGAGGTACATGGTCTGTTTGAGACATCAAATAAGTTGCATCGTACTGTCGCCATTGTTCCTTATCTTCTCCCAAGTACTTGGTAAATGCATTTATTCCCCAAGGAGTCTGTGATGGATGGCAAATAGGAGCAAAGGCAGAAATCGAACTGTATTTGTCAGTATGTTTGAGTCCAATGGTTAGCGCGCCGTGTCCCCCCATCGAGTGGCCAGCGACGGCTTTTTGGGAACCAAATTCAAACTCTCTATCAATTAATGACGGAAGCTCTTCACTGATATAAGAGTACATGTTGTAGTTATGCGCGTACGGTGCAATTTTGGCATCAAGATAGAACCCTGCCCCTTTACCAAAGTCGTACTGCTCAGGCTCATCCGGCACCTCTTCGCCTCTTGGACTTGTGTCAGGCGCAACGATAACAATTCCAAGATCCGACGCTTTGGCGAATGCCCCGGCTTTTTGCATAAAATTCTCGTCGGTGCAGGTCAATCCGGACAGCCAGTATAAAACCGGCAAGTCCATGCTCCAAGCTGCTTGCGGCGGCGTATAAACCGCAAACACCATATCGCATTGATTGCATTGGCTGTAATGACGATAGCGGCGGTGCCAGCCATCGTGAACTTTATTTTCACTGATCAATTCTAACGGCATAAAACGTCCTTAAAAATGAATCACGCTGCGAATACTTTCACCTTCGTGCATCAAATCAAACGCGTCGTTTATCTGTTCAAGGTTCATAGTGTGCGTAATAAAATCGGAGAGCTTAAATTTTCCTGCCATGTATTCCTCGACAATGCTCGGCAATTCACTGCGACCTTTGACGCCACCAAACGCTGTACCTCGCCAAACTCTGCCAGTCACTAGTTGAAATGGCCGAGTTGATATTTCCTGGCCAGCACCAGCGACACCAATAATAACCGACTCTCCCCAACCTTTGTGGCAACACTCCAATGCCGAACGCATCACGTTAACATTTCCTATACACTCAAATGAGTAGTCCACGCCACCGTCCGTGAGCTCAACAATGACCTCCTGAATTGGCTTATCGTAGTCTTTGGGATTGATTGTATCCGTTGCGCCTAATTGCTTGGCTAGCTCAAATTTTTTGTCATTGATGTCAATCGCGATGATTCTAGAGGCGTCTGCCATAGTTGCACCAATCACAGCCGACAACCCAATCCCACCCAGTCCAAAAATGGCAACCGTCGATCCTGGTTCAACCTTTGCTGTATTCAATACAGCCCCCATACCTGTGGTGACACCGCAACCAAGTAGGCAGACTTCCTCGAGCGCGGCTGCCTTATTGATTTTTGCCAGTGAAATTTCGGGTAATACCGTGTACTCCGAAAATGTAGAACAACCCATGTAGTGGTAAATCGGCTTGCCATCGATAAAAAATCGCGTTGTTCCGTCTGGCATCAGACCTTGCCCTTGAGTCTCTCTAATTTTTTGGCAAAGATTTGTTTTGCCTGAAGTACAGAACTTACATTCACCGCATTCTGGAGTATAAAGTGGAATAACGTGATCACCGACAGCAACGCTGGTCACGCCTTCTCCAACGGCTTCAACTATACCACCGCCTTCATGCCCTAAGATACAGGGAAACTTGGCTTCTGGGTCTTCACCTGACAACGTGAAGGCGTCGGTATGACATACACCAGAGGCAACGACTCGAATCAACACTTCACCTCGTTGTGGCGGCATGACATCGACTTGTTCAATTTTGAGGGGTTGATTTGGCCCCCAAGCGACCGCAGCTTGGGCTTTTATGTAGGCTTGAGTCATCGAACTTCCTTGAGTTGTTTATCAATAAAATAGGAACAACTTCAAGGATAGTTAAGATATTGAATTTAGCTGAACTATATCGGTAGTTCAGCTACAAATTGGACTACCTTTGGCGTCGCGCCGCGAATACAGTCACAAGCAACATACCCGCGAGTAAAAACAAGGAAGTCGGCTCCGGTACAGCACGAAACTCAATATCAGCCAATCGGATGTCATCGTCATTACCATCAACCCAGATCATGAACGCCTGGCCAATAGCACCAACTGAAAATGTGTCGTAGTCGTCTTGTTGACCTTGACGGTCGATGAACAGATCATCACTTTCAAATGTCCAAACATCAAAAATGGACACATTAATGTCATCATTGTCTGACAGATCATTACCTGAAACACTGATAAGCTCGACGTCTTGACTGAAGTGCAAAAGTATCCCTTCATCTAAGTCGCCCCAATTACCAGAGGAGCCGCCATCCAAATCAGAGCCATCGCTGGCACTTGAGCGCACCCCTAGGCCGGTACTGCCGTTGTAAACGCCTAATTGACGTCCATCTTCTTCGCCATAAACATATTGCCACGGCATAATCACGTCTTGATCAGAGTGTACATTGGTTACCCAAGCAGATACGAGCAACTCAACGCCGTCTTGCTCATACCAAAACAGCTCTTCTGTGCCTTCGTTTTCACCTTCGAACGAAATCACGCCAGCGAAGCTTTGGCTGCTGAACATCACCGCAAGCGTTAACGACAGAATTCGAAATAATTTCATGGACATTTTTCTCGTATTTTAAGATTTGTCCGAGAAAGGCAATTTGTACGCCAAATTGGATAAAACAATGGATATCAAACACATGAAGAGCAAAACTAATAAAACACGTTCAGAATTGCAAAAAAAACACTGACAAAACAACAACTTATAAAACTTAAAACGTGTTCAAAAATTCATATTTTCTACACAATTTGCATCTATACTGAGGTGTTTTCCTGAATTGCATATATAGTTCATTGTTTGCACTTAATTGATGGCAGTTTCTATTGTTTCCACCTGCCGCTGATAATAATCACTTTGCTCAATCTGACCGCTGCGCGCTAAATACGCAGATAGCCATGAGTAGATCTGTTTGATTTTTGCTGTTTGCTCCAGCGAAGTAAAATGCGCAATCGCGGCTTTTGCTTGCGACGCGCCAGTTACCTCATCGGCCTGTAAAACACGTTTAGTGTATTGCAATAACATAAATGAATAGATTTCTACGTTTTCTAACTCACCATCATTTTTGATTTTTTCAACCCTTGCAAGTAACGCCTCCGCCTGTGCCAACGTCAAATAGGTAGGTATGTGTTGCCACCAAGCCATTTGATAATAAGCTGAGCGAACGGCATCGTCTTTAAACCGTTCGATGAGTTGCAGATATAAGGATTCGCTTGCGCTTGTGTTACCGGACTCCACGTACCACTGCGCTTGCAAAAACTTTACCGCAGGCTCGAGCCGAGGAACTTCATTAACAGCCATTTCCCGAGCTTCGTTGATCAGAAGTTCGGCTTCCTTCAAAGCCGACGTTTTTATGTGAATCGATGCTTGTTTCAGCTTAGATAGGCCAAGTAAATACTTATCGTTCCTCTGCACTGAGTATTTGTCTGCCTCTTGATACAAGAGCAATGCTTGGGGATAGTTTTCTTGTTGGCGTTTACTGTCGGCCAAATCCATCAAGGCATAGCTGATTGATTGTAAGGTGGTGACGTCGTAGTTTTGTTTTGGTTTTGACGAGCAAGCCAAAAGTAAACAACTGCCAAAAAACACACACAAGAACCTAATCATTCATTTCGATTCCTTTTGGTGGCGGGGTTTCCTCAATACCTCCTTTCAACAGAGGATTGTTATTTACTCCTTGCAGTGTTTTATCCATTTTATTCAGTACTTTCAAAATGGTATTTATCGTGACCATCAATTGCATTCTTTCAGCATGAACTTCATCAATCATACCTTTAATCACGACCAATGAGTCATTGACGTTATCTAGAATAACCGGCACTTGACCATTGGACACCTGATTAATGATTTCAGCTGGGTCTTGGTAACGGTTTATGACCGATTCGAGCTCTGCCACCAGCTTATTAGTATTGGTCAGCAAATCGTCAATCCTCACTTGCGTTTCGGGGACGCCGGCCATGACATTCTTAGTGTTTGCCAATAATCCCTGAGTTTCAGCGATGATTGCACTCTGCTCAATTTGCTGAGTGATGCCCATTAAGTGATCACTCATTTTTGCAACTCGATCTAAAATCATAAACAACGAACCCGCGTCTGCGTTATCGCTGCGCTGCAGGTTAATTAAGAGGTTATTCACCGACGTAATAATCGACTCGATGCTGTCGGCAGGTATCGTGACAAAACCACGCTTAATGTACTCTTGAGCGTCTCTACTGGTAATAAAGGGAACAACAGCACCTGGTTGCAGTTGCTGTGCTACATAGCCAAGCGATGCGTTAGGCATGATCAGTTCAAACTCCGTCGCATTTTGTAAAAACACATTCTGATTACCACTGAGTACCGCGTATTGGACAACTTTGTTTTGATACTGACTGAAGACATAAAAATCAATGTCGATTTCGTTAGTTACTTCATTCAGGCGAAAGTCTGTAATTCGGCCAATTTCGATGCCTTTAAAGAATATCGATGGTTTTGCACCAAGACCTTTTGCGTTGTTCACCGAGGATCGGTAGTACACCTTATCTACAAAGGTTTTGTTGTTGATTAAGATGATGGTGGTAAATGCTATCAAAAAGGCGACGCCCGCCGTAATAAACAGATACACAATTCGATTTAAGCTCTTACCACTGTTAATCATTAGCTAAACCTATCTCACCCTCTGTCAATCTGTAATGGCTATCGGCCAGTTGCAAAATAATGTCCTCTCGATTGGTGAATATAATGACCGTTGTACCTGCCATTTTAAGTTCACTTAAAGTCTCAAGTACCTTGGCACTCCACTGTTTGTCGGTATCGACTAAAGGGGCATCCCAAATAAACAGCTTGGGTTGGTTTATTACCGCACGGGCCAAACCTGCTAACACCGCCTGTCCAGTCGACAACTTATCGGGACGCAGTTTAAGAAATCGTGTTAACCCAAGTTTAGCGGCTATTGATTCAACGCGATCAATTTTTTCATCTTCTGGCAGTTCCGCAGAGTGTAAATTAAGCGGTAAAAGTAGGTTTTCTTTAACGGTCAAATTTGAAATCAAGGCCGCACGCTGAAATACCGCCCCTAATTGGCCCCGAAATGCCATTTCCTGTGACTCATTCATATCGCTCACTGTAATGTCGTCGTACAGGATATTGCCTTGCTGAGGCAACATCACCCCGCAAATCAGCGAAAACAGCAACGACTTACCTTCGCCAGAACCACCGGAAATACAGACAAACGAGCCAGAAGGAACGAGTAGATTGACGTTTTTCAAAACAATCAAATTGGCGACTTCCTGACCGACTTGACTAAGTTCTACCTTCATATGCCAACCTCACTTAGCCCAGTGACAAAGAAATACAACAAAGAACCTATTAAGTTAACCAGACAAACAGAAATAACGGTGCCTCCCACGGCTTTGATGTTTCTTTGCGGAACCTCAGTGTAGGCGGTTTGTGCAGAAAGACCTTGATAGCTGCAAATAGCCGCAATATAGAAGCCGGATAGCACCAATTTAAAGAACATGATGACAATATCTGCAAGGCTCAGTTCATTCAGCAATCGGGCGAAAAAGTCCAAAAATGGGATGTTTTGAAACAGGTTACTGATTAGGAAGCCGCCAAAAATACCGCTCATTAAGAAATAGCTCATCAAGATCAGCAATGACACGATCATCCCCACAACACGGGGCGAAACTAAGTAAGAAATCGGCGATATTCCCATTGTGACCAAAGCATCAATTTCTTTATTCACTTTCATATTGCCCAACTCGGTACTGATTGCAGTACCGCTTCGCGCGACAACCACTAAACAAATGATGAATGGGCCTAAGTCACGAACTAAAGCAAATATCAGGATTTTGTAAATCCAATCGGTCTGACCGATAGCTGCCAAGATCTGATGCCCTTCAACGATAATGACCGCACCAAGTAACAACGACAGCAATGTGCACAAGCCCAGCGCCTCTACGCCGGTAAAATAAATTTGTTTGATTAGTACATCAAAACTGATGGCTGCATTTCGACGAAAGTAAATAAGATCTTTTACAATCTGTGCGCAAAACACCCCAAAACTGGGTAATTTCATGGCCTCGTCATTCCCAAAATAACTCGTTATATCAATTGGATTGAATACTATTTAGGGTAAGCCAAGGAACTGAATAGGACAATATTATTTGGGCCGGTTGACGCGCAACCGACCGAGAATTTTAATCGAGAATTCGACGAAGATATTGAGCTGCTTGCTCTGGAGAAATGACCGTATTTGGGACCACAACACTTTTGTAACTGTCGCCCATAAAGGCGCGATCGAGTTCAATCAACACCCCAGTCTGATGACCGTCGTTGATCATAGACACTTCAATCTCTTTAGTGCCAAAAAACGAGGACGATTGTGGTTTGAATTCGAACTCTTGGTAACAGGGCAGTATCGACCCAAACCCATGACCCTGCAGATGGCCTGATTCAACATCGGCTTTAAACAGCGAATAGCCAAGATCTTCTACCGCCTGCAATATCGCCATTTGCGTGTCCGTTGGCAACACCGCCAAACCGTCTTTGTCCGAGCCATCAATGCCATTTTTGATATCAAGCCCAGTTTGTAACCAAACCTTAGCTTGATTGTTATAACCCACCGCAGTGATTGGTGTTTCAGGGTGTAACGTCAAAGTGAACGTCTTGCTGATTTCCTCTCCTGGGGCAATCACCAAGTTAAGCTCTTGATGCCAATGTTGCAATACGACACTTTTGTTGTAAGTGACTTCGTCATCTCCAACTTCCGCTTCGGCCTTGGCCGAGGTCATAATGGCTAACTCTAAACCGTTTAGCTCTTGTTCAACATCGCCGCCTTTAATCTGAACTTCCACTTGAAAGTCATCACCTGGACGGAAGTGTTCGGTCAACAAAATAGCATCGACCTCAGCTTTTCCTATACCTACGCTTGCTAAAAACTTCTTAAACATAACAACATCCTTTGATTGTTCACTTGTTCTATCATATCGGGGACAAATTCAAAGAACACAACTGGATTGTAAAAAATTTTGTCTGATAAACGTGCGAAAACTAAAGTGTGCTCGGACAGCTGATCGTGTGAAATTGTTTACGATGAAGTCAGGAATTGAAATGGGTAACTATGAAAACTTAGAAATGGCCCGCCCAGCAGGAGTCGAACCTGCGGCCTTACCCTCCGGAGGGGTACGCTCTATCCAGCTGAGCTATGGGCGGGTGATATGAATCAGCGAGATAATACGCGTTCAAGCTGTGTGCGTCCACCCAACATTGATGAACTGACGAATTAACAACCAAATCAATACTTTTCTTTATTTTTGTCCCTGTTACTATGGTCGCCAACTAACACTAGATATTTCAGTGTTTTGAGCTTTAATTATAAAAACAAGAAAACAAATGGGAGAGCTTTTATGTCTTTAATGACTGTCGATCAGGTCGCTGAATATTTAGGCGTTAAGGATGTGCGAGTAATTCGTTTAGAACGTGAGCACTTGCTCAACGCTGCGGATAAAGACGCCGACGGCAATCCGCTTTTCGATAAAGGCGATGTTGAAAAGTATAAAGAAATTGCAGAGCGCTTAGGCGGTATCTAACATTTCAAACTGACGCCAATAGGTATCATAGGGTTGGTCATTAGCAAGTGACCAACCTAAACAAATCAACACATACGCTAACCGCCATTTATCAAAATCTGCGTCAACTTTTGAGTTGTTGCTAACGTTTGTATACGCCTCTAATAAATCCTTGGTGCACTCCGCAGTCAACTCATACTCAATGGCAATCGAAGCCAAATCCCATCGAACATCACCTGCGAAACTGTATTCCCAATCGATAAAGCAGAATCTGTTGCCGTCCCATAGCACATTAAACTTATTCAAGTCGCCATGAAGCCAAACCTGCGATTCAGTTGAGAACCTATAGAGTTTCAACTCATCAAGTTTATCAAGTACTTTAGTACGCTGTTCAAGCGGCAACTGCTCAAAAGGTTGTTGTTGCAAATAATCTGCAATCGATACTCGATGAACATAATCTGGTATTGAACGTCTGTGAAAAGCAAACATAGCCTCTGCAATGTTTTGCAGGTGTTCCGTTAGCTCTGTCGATTCTAGGTGGACGCCATCGATGGCTTCTAACAAAAGAGTTGGAGGTTCACCACAATAAGCAACGACTTCTGGCACATAGACGTCTGGCATCGCAGCCAGCGATGACAATACCTTTGCTTCGTAACAACATTCGCGGTTCGATTTCACAAAGGCGTTGCGACCATCCTTTAGTTCACAGGCCATCGTTTGTTGATGGCCGTGCGCCACTTTTGTTAAACGCTTAATCTGCTGCCCAATATCTGGAGATAACTCATTGGACGCAACATCATTGCTCATTATGCGGGACTGTATTGAGTTGGCTGCAAACGAAAATCCGTACGCCAGTTGCGATAACCCATATAAGCAATTAGCGTATAGAGCACAAATAACACCACCGTCGGAAAGTAGCTAAGTTGTATATACATGTATATTGACGCAATATCGATAACGATCCAGTACAACCAGTTTTCCAGTACTTTCTGTGTCACCATGTATGTGGTCATCACAGCAAACGCAGTGGTGAACGCATCAAGGTAAGCTAATTTAGCATCAAAGTAAGTACCGCTGATATAACCTAACACCATCGCCACCACAAACGTGATGGCAATGATTTTGATATGTGTCGACACACTCCAGGATTGAATTTTCAACTGCTCGGACTTTGTGCGTTTGCCATTGCGCCATTGATAAAAGCCGTAAACCGCCATTATTAAATAATAGAAGTTTAAAACACTTTCCATCACCAATTTCCCTTGCCAAAACAGCAAGGTGTATATCAGTGTGCTAACAAAGGCAGCAGGCCAACACCATATGCTTTGAAACATCGCCAA
>CAXRBI010000012.1:0-7040 GCA_964229075.1 Alteromonadaceae bacterium
TTGAATCTTGGTTTGCAGTACCTGCACGGACTGGCTCGACTGAGCAATATTACGCTGCTTTCTTTCCCACGCTGCTTGCCAATCTTCATATTCCTGCTCGGCGTTGAGCATTTGCTCTTGCTGCAACTCCAGCTGCTCGTCTACCATTTCCTTCTCTGGAAGCAACATATCGAGCTCTTCAAACATCAGTTCGAGACGATCTTGCTCTAACGCTAGGTGTTCAGATGCATCATTTATCGATGCGGTTACTTGCTCTAACGCTTGGTGATTTTTTTGATGGCTGTCCTGAGCATGAACGATCTGTTGCTCTAGTCGGGTGATATCATTGGAAATTTTGAAGTTTGTCTGCTGAGCCGCTTGGACCTTATCTGCCAAATCTGTATGTTGCTCTTTGTACTTAAGCATGCCCAGTTCACCGCCACGCTGCTCTGCCACGAAAGCTTCTAATTGTGCTTCTCTTTCAGCCCGATCGCGTTCGAACAAATTCAATTGCTCGTTGTATTTGTGCCACTTTAATGCGTATAACTCCGCCTTGTAAGTGCGCTCTTGCTTCTTTAGCTCTTTGAATCGACGAGCAGTTGCCGCCTGTCGCTTTAACTTGTCGAGTTGACTGCCAAGCTCTTCTCTAACGTCTTCCAACCGTTCTAGGTTGTCACGAGTGTGCTTTATTCGTGTTTCGGTTTCTTTTCTGCGCTCTTTGTACTTTGAAATGCCCGCCGCTTCTTCGATGAAGATTCTCAGCTCCTGTGGCTTTGACTCAATTAGGCGAGAAATCATGCCTTGTTCAATGATGGCGTAACTTCTTGGACCGAGCCCCGTTCCCAGAAAAATATCTGTGATGTCTCTGCGGCGGCACTTGCTGCCATTCAGAAAATACGTGGACTGGGCGTCTTTATTGACCTGGCGTTTCACTGATATTTCAGTTCGGTCGGCAAGGTTCCCCTCTAGTCGCCCTTCTGTATTATCAAACACAAGTTCAACACTGGCTTGAGAAACCGGTTTGCGGTTAGACGAACCGTTAAAAATAACGTCTGTCATGGCATCGCCACGCAGGTTTTTCGCCGAACTTTCACCCAATACCCAACGCACGGCATCGATAACATTAGATTTGCCGCAACCGTTTGGTCCGACAATCGCTGTCATTTGATCGGGAAAAGGCACCGTTGTCGCATCGACAAACGATTTAAATCCCGCTAGTTTGATGTGTTTTAAGCGCATTTGGTGCCAATTGTTATTGTTGTTGCGGCGTGTTCAGTAAATCTTGAAGGACTGCACTTTAGCAGAATTTGTTTAACTTTGTAACACTTGCGCACTTGCTCAATAAGCTCACTTTTTTATACTGCGCATCAGTAGCAAAACTTTTTGGAATAAAAATGAAACTCTCCACAGGACATGGTGTTCGTTACTTTTTTCGCGGATTCGATTTAATCTCAACTAAGGGGCTTAAGCGATTTGTTCTCGTCCCACTCGCGGTTAACTTAGCGCTGTTTTCCGCCGCCTTTATCTATCTGTTTCAACAAATGGATAGGTTGGTCAATTGGACTCGAGATACCGTGCCTCAATGGCTCAGTTGGATTGAATTTCTGATTGTGCCTTTGGCTATAGTGCTTGTGTTGTTTCTATTTACGCTTATTTTTAGCACTCTCGCGAATTGGATTGCGGCTCCTTTCAATGGTGTATTGGCAGAGCGAGTGGAACAACATTTAACCGGCGTCGCTCCGCCAAGCGGCAGCCTAAGCGCAATTATCAAAGCAATACCACGAACTTTGGTTCGAGAATGGAAAAAACTGGTTTATTTTATACCGCGATTTATCGGTTTTCTTTTATTAGCCTGGATACTGCCAGTATTCGGCCAGATCATTTGGTTTTTGTTTATGGCTTGGGTCCTTGCGGTCCAATACCTAGATTACGCCTTTGACAATAACCACTATAATTTTCCTTACATGCGCCACGTATTAAGACAAAACAAGTCGGCGTGTTTTGGTTTTGGTGCAACCACGTCAATTATTACTATGGTGCCATTTGCCAACCTACTCGTTATGCCAGTTGCTATTTGTGGCGCAACCGCGCTTTGGGTGGACGAGTTAAAGCAGCAAGCGGAAGCTCTCTCAGAGCAATAAAAAATTGGGGGCAAAATGCCCCCTGTTGGCGCGCTAAAAGAACGCCTGTAGACCCGTTTGTGCTCGCCCCAGAATTAAGCCGTGAATGTCGTAAGTACCCTCGTAGGTATTAACGGTTTCAAGGTTTATCATATGTCTTATCACATGAAACTCATCTGAAATGCCGTTGCCACCGTGCATGTCGCGGGCCTGACGCGCAATATTAAGTGACTTTCCGCAATTGTTTCGTTTAACCAAGGAAATCATTGTCGGCTCCCATTTGCCGGAATCGATTAATCGTCCAACTCGCAAGGAAGCTTGCAAACCCAACGCTATTTCCGTTTGCATATCGGCAAGCTTGGTTTGAAATAGCTGAGTTTGCGCCAATGGCTTGCCAAACTGACGTCTGTCTAAGCCGTATTGTCTTGCCGCATGCCAACAGAACTCCGCCGCCCCTAACGCCCCCCAAGAAATGCCATAACGGGCCATATTTAAACAGCTAAAAGGCCCCTTTAACCCCTTTACTTCCGGAAAGCGATTTTCACTAGGAACGAACACTTGGTCCATCACGATCTCTCCAGTGATAGACGCTTTGAGCGATGATTTGTTCTCAATTTTCGGCGCAGACAACCCTGCCATGCCTTTTTCCAGGATGAAGCCCCGAATATCGCCGTCATCGTCTTTGGCCCAAACAATGAAAACATCAGCAATGGGTGAGTTGGTGATCCACATTTTGCTGCCTGTTAACAAATAGCCACCATCAACCGATTTCGCTCTGGTTGACATAGAAGCGGGGTCAGATCCGGAATCAGGTTCAGTAAGACCAAAACATCCAATCCACTCACCAGTGGCTAGCTTTGGCAAATATTTTTGCTTTTGTTCTTCACTGCCAAATGCGTTGATTGGATGCATTACCAAAGAAGACTGAACACTGAACGTACTGCGGTAGCCGCTATCGACACGTTCAACTTCTCGCGCCAATAAGCCATAACTTACATAATTGATTCCACTGCAGCCATAGCCATTGATGGTTGCGCCAAGAAACCCCATTTCGCCAAACTTGTTCATTATCTTAGGATCGAATCGTTCATTGCGATTGGCCTCGATAATGGTCGGCATAAGTTCTTGTTGGCAAAATTCGTGAGCTGAATTTCGAATCAGCACTTCATCTTCTGTAAGCTGTTGTTGTAACAACAATATATCGTCCCAAGTGGACAGCGCAGATTGAGTCATATTTATCTCTTGATTGTAGGGTTAACCTAGTCGTTTTCTGTAATTTTCAATTACGACTTTTTTCTCATCTTAACATTAACTTAGTTGTAGAGATGACATTTTGATGTACATTAATTAAGTAGCAGATACTAAAACCAACGATTTGGGCAAGACACAAATATGGCAGAAAACAACTCCGTAAGCCTCAAGCTTGAAGAAAAACTGTTTAGTAACCTCCTGTGGTACTTCGCAATCATACTGCCGCTGGTCATTGGCCTTCTCGTGTTTGTGTTCTTTGAGTACGGCGCAGTCACAAAAGCTCAGATAGGTCAGATAGGCGAATTTTTTGGTGGTTGGTTAACACCTCTCATGCTGGGTTTTGTTATGTTGCTATTGATTGTTTCGACAAAAATTCAAATCAAGCAAATGGTGCTCACCCGAGAAGAATTAAAAAATTCCGCTGCAGCACAAGCGCGTGCCGCTCAGAGCCAATCTGAGATGGTGTCGCATACCCAGCGCAGTTTTGAGTTGGAAGCAAACGCTCGTGGACTTATCAATTTAGTGGAACAGACCGAAGCGTTTCTAAACACGAAAGTAAACCTTTATGTCGACATCATAAATTTCGACAACAAGTTGCCCCACGAAACCCGGTTGTTTAATTTGTTGGACAACTGGCAAAAAGAATTGGAACAGAACTCAGAACTGTCAATAAAGTGTCGGAACGAAAGAGATGAAAAGTACGTTGAAAAATACCTCCACAGTTTGCACCACCAACTCTATGTATGTCAGTCCTTAATAAGAAATCGTGGTTGGGTGTATCTATCACCTTACCTCAACTCGATACGGGAACAAATTGAAGCGACCCATACAATGCATCAGGTCGGTTTAATTGGTGACAAATCGATTTGGATGATCAAACAAGCCGTCAATGCTATTCACGCCAAGATACAAACAAAAGATAGCCGTGGAGCTGTTGTGGGTGATGAGTTAATCGAAAAGTTATTAAAGGATACATTCCGGGAGTTGTTATTTTTATTGCCAACCCCGGAAATGTATAAAGTAGAGGGTGGCGAATAACCACCGCGTAAAATTGTAACTATTTGTCTTTACAAAATGGAAAGTTAGGACAAGGTTTAAAGACGCCGATTTCGGTCGTGGTCGCGACAATCTCATCACCTTCATCTTTGTCAGTGGCTTGGATTACAGATGATAAAGCGCTGATAAAAATTACACCGATGATTACTTGAAAAACACTTTTTTTCATAATAGTACTGCCTTTTTTAGTCTTTTGTTTTCGAAGTTCAGTTGCAGTTTAGTCTTTTACATCCCTGATTTTCTCGATATATTCCTAATATCACTATGACAAAACCATGATATTTGAGGACTTATTAGTCGATGTCCGGGGTAAACGATACGACCTTTTTATTAGCAGAAAAAGTTGTTTTTGATGTCACAAATGCTCAGCTCGCAAGTGAATCAGGAGAAAAGGTCGTAAAACTGGACCCTTTAGAGCAAGCTGTACTCAAAGATTTGGTAATGAACCAGGGTCAACTTGTACCTTATGACGAACTTTTTCGCCATTGGAGTTCACGCTATGTAAGTGATGGCGTTTTAGCACGCGTCATATCGAGTTTACGCAGCAAGTTTAAGCTGTTTGAAGACGTAGAGATCAGCATTAAAAACAGGCCGAAACAAGGTTATATGTTGGTTGCAAATGTACTGCGCAGAGACCCAATCATAAAAAACACATCCCCTTTGTTGAAAATTGGACTCGCTATTTGTTTTCCACTGTTGGCGGTAGTTTTTTCGGTTTTTTATATGTCGTCTGACAAAAGCGCCGAATTCACAATTCAGCTCGATTATAAACCTCTGATATCAAGCCCACACAGTAAAGATGGTTTGGCTTTTAACCCGAGCTACTCTCACTTGAGCTACAGTTCTTTTAATAAGAAGTCAAAATTGCATCAGATCTCAATTATCAATCTCGTCGATGGCAGTACATATAATTATCAAGAAGAATACAATTTACATTCGCCCGAATGGATAGACGAAAAACGGATGATTTTTCGCTCTAAGAGCAAAGATTATTGCAGGATAAGAATTGCGGAGCTGGACGCAGAACAACGAATCATAAACACAATGGATGCAGTTGAGTGTAACCCGAAGAGTTACTGGGGCGATATCGCTATGTTGTCCAACAATTACGTTTTATATACCGACTCAACTACCCCCTTTGGGCCGGCGCAATTGTTCACACTAAATCTAACGACGTTTAAATCGACACATATCCCATTCAAAGGTCTCCTTGCGGCTGGCATATACAAAATTGTAGTAGCGCAAGATAGCGACTTGATTGCCTTGCTCATTAACAACGACTACAAGTCCACCGAGATAAGGTTAATTAACCTAAAAGCAGATGATTTAAACGTAGCTTCCCTCACCACCAACGTGCTCAATTTTTCGGTTGGCTGGGATGGTAAAACGCTCGTTGCCAAAGGCGAAAGTGGTAGCTTGGAGTTTTATGAGCTAAACGGCGATGAATTAGAAAATACACACTCCTACCCAGTGTTTGGAATCTTCAAAGACGTAGTTAACATACCAAACGGTGTTGCATTTGAGCTTGGAGACATCTATTCAGACCAGCTTTTTGTCAAAAAACATGGAAATCAAGTCGTCCAACAAATTACCAATTTGGTGGGCAGTGACGCATCAAACGCCTATTACAACTCAGGTGAGGTCTTTTTCTCGACTAACGACACTGGCATTAATCAAATAAGGCGCCTGACTCTAAACACAGGGAACTTTGTCCAATTGTCAAACTTTCCGAAAGATAAAGTCATTAACTCTTTGACCGTAAATCCGTCGAATAAACATTTGGCCTTAGAAACCATGCGCGGAATTGAGCTCTACTCTTTAGGTAACGAAAGTAATACATTTTCTGACAAAATTGAATTTGCTGGAATATTGCCGAATTTGACGGACACTGAGCTTTTTTATGCGAAAGTAGATAATTCAACCGTTAACCTATTTCGCTACGACCTTTTGGCCAAAAAGTCCTTTCTCGTGAAAGAAGGCGCAGCACTAGGAAGCAGGTTTAACGATGACATCATTTTCGCGTTTGATAAGCGTCCTGGAATATGGAAATTGGTTGATGGTAAACCGGAACTTGTCGTCGACACCAACGGGGAAGTGTTTGAACTTCTCGTCAAAGGTAACGAAATCCATTTTCGAGACTCTAGAAACAAGTTTTTCATATTCAACGGCCACAATGTAAACCAACGAAGCAAAGCGCCCCAAGGTTATCGGGTTGCCGACACGGGCCCCGACTTAATGATCCTGACTAAATCCACACCAAATCGAACACAGGTCGTCGCTTTGCAAAAGACCTCAGTGAGAGCAGAATAAAACTTTGTAACATATTTATTGGCCAATTTTTTGTCATCTCTGTTGCACAAATTTTGTCAAAGCGAGTATGTTAAGTAGTTATGGAATTAATAATTTAACAATTGGGACAGGATGAGTAATCGCGTAGAGCAACTCCTAGACACCTGGTACGATCGTAAAGACTCGATGCAGTGGATGTTAGCTACGGTTGTTGAAACCGCTGGCTCGAGTTATCGGAAAAAAGGCGCGATGATGTTTTTTAATGACTTAGGCCAGTGTTTTGGCTTGGTCAGTGGCGGCTGTCTAGAAGCCGATATCATGCGACAGGCGCAAAAGAATTGGTCG
>CAXRBI010000013.1:0-11836 GCA_964229075.1 Alteromonadaceae bacterium
TAAACGGCTCTGTCTCAAGTTCATTTAACAAACCCTTTGACTTATTGTTGACCGAAGAGACCGCCATGCGATATTTCGGTTCGACTGACGTCATTGGTCAGCCAATGGAAATGTGCTGTGTCCGTGGCCAAGCAGTCACACTGGCGGTTACTGGTGTAATCAAAGACATCCCGGAAAACAGCCACATGGATTTGTCGATGCTGGTATACATGCACAATGACATGTTTGGACCAAACAACGGCGTACTTGATACTTGGACCAGCGTTAACGTTTACACGTATTTCAAATTAAACCAAGGGGTCACACCTGAGCAGTTTCAACAGCGCTTAAGTTATTGGGTCAACAATGAAAGTCCGTTTGTGGATATGTATAAAAACTTGGTGTCCAACGACTCCAGTGTCACCAAAGTCGACGACGTCATGAAACACAAAATCATGCCTCTGACCGACTTGCACCTGCACGCCCGAAAAGACGCCGGCAACATGGGCGACTTCACTCCTATGGGTGACGCCAACATGATCAAAACGTTCGTTATTGTTGCGGCTCTGGTGTTACTCATTGCTTGCATCAACTTTATGAACTTGGCCACTGCCAAGGCGACCAAACGAGCAAAAGAGGTGTCGTTGCGAAAAGTATTGGGTGCCAGTCGCCTACAAGTGGCCGGGCAGTTCCTGCTTGAAGCCATAGCACTAGTGTTTGTGGCCCTACTTTTTGCGGTGGTTGCGGTTGAATTGATTCTGCCTCTGTACAACGGCATTTTAGGCACACAATTGAAAATGGAACTGTTTAACGACTTACCATTGCTCGGTGCACTTATCGCAATTGCCCTTGTTGTCGGCGTTGGCGCAGGTCTCTACCCCGCACTGTTCTTATCTAATTTCCAACCAGCCCATGTGCTCAAAGCCAACAAGAGCAGCGAAGCTGGAGGTTCAACTACACTGCGCAATGCCTTGGTGGTGTTCCAGTTTGCAACGTCCATAATCCTAGTAATTTCAACTCTAGTGGTGTACGCCCAAACCTATTACTCAAACCAAATCGATGTGGGATTCGAGAGCAATAATAAGATGGTGCTCAACATCGGCACCGCGGGCGGTAACTTGGAAAGCTTACGTCAGGAATTGATCAATCACCCAGACATAAGTTCTGTCGTTTACTCTTCTGAGGCACCAACCCAAGACAACGAAAACAACAATCAGTTTACGTTGGTTGAAAACTTAGGTGATGGCAGCGCCAATTCGTCGCAACTGTTGAATTATCACAATATGGACTATGGCTTTTTTGAAGCCTATGACGTTGAACCTTTAGCAGGTCGTTTGTTTAGCCGCGAGTTTGGTAGCGACAGCATTGTGACAAGTGAAGATCATTCTGAGGCTGTACCAACTGCCGCCGCAATTATCAATAAGTCGGCACTGGCAAAATTAGGCCTGACGTCGCCAGAACAAGCGATTGGCAAAACCCTTAGAACCAATCATGACGGTCCGAGAATGTTGACCATCATTGGCGTTATCCCAGACATTCATTTCCGTTCAATTAAGTTTGAGATTCGGCCATCGGTCTATCTTTTGAATCCACAGCGTTTCCGTGTTGCGACCATTAATTTCAACAGCAACGACTTTGGCAAAATGCAGCGAGAT
Organism: Alteromonadaceae bacterium; assembly: GCA_964229075.1. Taxonomy (GTDB): domain Bacteria; phylum Pseudomonadota; class Gammaproteobacteria; order Enterobacterales; family Alteromonadaceae; genus Psychrosphaera. The sequence continues at coordinate 1,635 of CAXRBI010000013.1, forward strand.
ATCGAAGCCATTTGGAAAAAACACGTGCCAATGCAGCCGATAAGTCAGGAATTCTTATCGGAAATGATGGCTGCACAATACGCCGACGACGTGGCTCAAGCGCGTTTATTTTTGGTGTTCTCCGCGCTTGCTATCTTCGTCGCTTGTTTAGGGTTGTATGGTTTAGCAGCCTACACTGCAGAGCGCAGAACCAAGGAAATAGGCATCCGCAAAGTGATGGGCGCATCGGTCAAAGACATCGTTCGTTTGCTTGTTTGGCAGTTCTCAAAACCGGTATTGGTGGCGAATCTGCTTGCATGGCCAGCCGCTTATTTCTTTGCCCAGCAATGGTTAGAAAGCTTCCAGTATCGAATTGGCAACGAAGTGATTCTGATTATTATGGTCGCAGCCAGCGTCATCGCCCTCGCCGTCGCTTGGCTAACCGTAGCGGCACGTGCTATTGCAGTTGCAAACGCCAACCCTATCAAAGCGTTGCGCTACGAGTAAGTTCCCAACCCATTAGATTTTCAGTGTGAAATCTAATCTTAAAGGGTGGCATCTGCCGCCCTTTTTCATTTTGTTACCAATTGCTTTTGGTCTTCGTTCCATTAATTAGCTAAGCTGATGAAATACGTAGAAAAAGGAATACACCATGGCAAGCTACATAGTTTCAATTGACCAAGGCACCACCAGCTCTCGCGCCATTTTATTTGACCAAGCTGGTAGTATCGTAGCTACGAGCCAACAGGAGTTTCCGCAACACTTTCCCAATGACGGCTGGGTCGAACACGACCCCAAGGCTATTTGGCATAGCGTCAAACAAACATGCCAGGACCTGCTCACGCGCCAGAAACTGAAGGCCGAACATATTGCAGCCATAGGGATCACTAACCAACGAGAAACCACCATTTTATGGCACAAGGAAACCGGAGAACCGATTTACAATGCCATCGTCTGGCAAGACCGCAGAACCGCGGCGTCGTGCCAACAACTCAAAGACGCCGGGCACGAAGCCGACATCAGCGCAAAAACCGGACTACTGCTTGACCCATATTTTTCCGCCAGCAAAATAAAATGGGTATTGGACAACGTCGATGGCGCTCGAACAGTGGCAGAGCAAGGTTTGTTAGCCTTTGGTACCGTTGATACCTATTTACTGTGGCAACTCACCGCGGGAAAAAGTCACAAAACCGACGCCACCAACGCCTCTCGAACCATGCTCTATAACATTCATCAGCAAGCCTGGGATACCGATTTACTGGCGTTGTTTGACATACCTGCAAGTATATTGCCGGAGGTGTGCGATTCAGCAGACCACTTTGGTGTCACTGAGGCGTCACTGCTCGGGGCGGAAGTTCCTATCCTTGGCATGGCTGGCGATCAGCAAGCGTCACTCATTGGCCAAACCTGCTTTCACCCAGGCATGGCCAAAAGCACCTACGGTACTGGCTGTTTCTTTATGCTAAATACTGGTAAGAAAGCGCTTAGATCGAAAAATCGATTATTAACCACCATCGCATACCGCTTAAATGGCGAAGTCACTTACGCATTGGAAGGCAGCATATTCATGGCAGGCGCCACTATTCAGTGGCTTCGTGACGGTTTGCAGTTGATTCAGTCCGCATCTGAAACGGAGTCGATCATTGACGGTTTACCTGTCGACCACGGCGTATACCTAGTACCTGCATTTACCGGCCTTGGTGCCCCCTATTGGGATCCGGAAGCACGTGGGGCAATAATGGGTTTAACCCGTGATTCTGGCATTAAGGAGTTAGTTTCCGCTGCGTTACAGTCCGTTGTTTATCAAACCAAAGATCTGCAAAAAGCGATGGAGGACGACGGCGTACGAGCGACCCAGCTTCATGTGGATGGTGGCATGGTTCAGAACAATTGGTTAATGCAGTTTCTAGCGGACATGTTAGGCGCAGAAGTCGACCGCCCAACGATTACCGAAACCACCGCGCTCGGAGCCGCCTATTTGGCCGGGCTCAAGCTTGGCTGGTACGCGTCTACCGAAGATCTTGAACACAAATGGCAATTGCAGCGCCGTTTCACCGCAGGATTCGACAAACACAAACGAGATGCGCTTTATCAACAATGGCAAGAAGCCGTAGGCCGAATCCAGAACAAACCTCGAGACTAAACCCACACTATTGACGTGTGTTGTTTAGCTCTATGCCGTTTGACTCAGACCATTGGCGCAGAGCATCTAAAATGGACAAGGCCGATTGGCCAAAATCGGTCAATTCATAGGTGACAGCTATGGGGCGGTCACTGAGTACCTTTCTCAGCACCATCCCCTCCTCTTCCAACTCTTTGAGTCGCTGGTCAACCATCTTCTTCGTCGCGCCGCCAAGCATGCGAGATAAATCGTTGAAGCGTACTGGACCATCTTTCAAATGATAAATGATAGAACCTTTCCACTTGCCACCTATCAATCGCATGCCTTTTTCAATAGCACATGGTTCGAGACACGCATCTAAAACTTTTTTGCGACCTTTAGCGTCTGTTTTTATTGAACTTTTCATTTTTTAGCCTCGATTTTTGCTAGGTTACCAAAAGTATACTAATTGATAATAGACCAAAGGTTCCTAAAATATACCACACAGTCACAGGTTAATGTATTTCAATTTTAGGAGACTCGCAAATGAGCAATGTACTGATAATTAACGGTCACCAATACTATCCCTTTTCTGAAGGCAAATTGAACGGCACTTTGGTCGATAAAGCGGTCAACTTGCTCCAAGCAAAAGGTCATCAGACCCGAGTAGTCACTATGAAAGAGCAATTCGATGTTGAAGCCGAGCTAGAAAATCATCAATGGGCCGACTATGTCATTTTACAAACGCCAGTCAATTGGATGGGGGTTACTTGGTCGTTCAAAAAGTACATGGATGAAGTGTATACCGCTGGCATGGGTGGAGCCTTGTGTCACGGTGATGGTCGTCATCAAGACACACCGAAAAAAGACTATGGTAAAGGCGGCACACTAACTAACACTAAATACATGATTTCCCTTACTTTTAATGCCCCTGAAGAAGCATTTAACGACGCTAGCGAATTTTTTGATGGTAAATCCGTCGATGACTTAATGTTTCCAATGCACATGAATTTTAAGTTTTTTGGTATGCAAGCCATGCCAACATTTGCTTGTTACGACGTGATGAAAAACGCCGAGGTGGAGAAAGATCTTATCCGCTTTGAAAGTCACATCAATGCCCATTTTTAAGGAGTCGATAATGTCACTTGAATACACCCCAAAACTCCACGCCGGCAGCGCATTCCCGTCGATTGACGTCACCTTATTTGATGGCGAGACACGCCGACTCGGTGAACCACAAAATGGTATGGATTGGCAATTAGTGGTGGTTTATCGCGGCCAACACTGCCCACTTTGCACTAAGTACTTAAATCAGCTGACAGCGTTTAAGGATGCTCTTGCTGGTATCGGTGTCGATTTGATTGCCGTCTCTGGTGACAGCAAAGAGCAACTGGCTCAGCACCTGACTCGATTAGATATTAATTTCCCAATAGCGTTTGGCCTGAGCTTAGCGGAAATGACCGAGCTTGGGTTGTACATTTCAGACCCTCGCTCTGAGCAAGAGACAGACCACCCATTTGCTGAGCCGGGGCTGTTTGTGGTGAACAGCGAAGGTAAGGTTCAAGTCGTGGATATCTCCAATAACCCGTTTGTACGTCCGGAATTAAATGCGTTGGTGAATGGTTTAGGCTGGATTAGAGATCCGAACAATCACTACCCAATTCGTGGTATGCACAAATAACCACACTGATGCAGCATAGGGAGTCGGCTTACGACTCCAAAAACTCCAAGTTTTATAAATACTTGTGGGATGTCCGGTTAAACTTATACAACTATAACGATGCGCTAGCGCTTATGCGAGGGCGCAAATACAGAGTTCTGTAGCAATAAGGCAATACGATGGCTTTAGAAAAACACCCAATGTGGCGACTACCCAAACATCACCTCGATCACGAAGACGCCCACGATCACGTGCACTGGGTCGAATTGTTTTACGATTTAATTCATGTTGTTATTATTTTTTTATTGGGAAATTACCTAAGCGACCACCTATCCGTTCCAGGTTTTTTTGCATTTGCAGGTCTGTTCATTTCAGTCTGGTTTGCTTGGGCCGATTCCAGCGTATTTAATTCTTTGTACGTCAGTACAGACATGAAACATCGATTCATAATGTCGGCGCAGATAGTGACCGCTATGGTGATGGCGGCGTCTATTCCGCACGTTCATGACAAAGGCTGGACCTTCTTTGCTATGGCGTTTGCGGCCAATCGGGCCATTACCGCCTATCTGTACTATCGTACCGTCCAACTTGGCGTTGAAGCCTCGTCTCTAGCGAGTACTGTCAGTCGCAACTTCTTTGTTCTTGCCGGCGTTTTTGCGGTCAGCGCGTTTTTACCAAAACCTTACGGCTATTGGCTATTTGCCGCCGGTATCATCGCTATACAATTGCTTTACATGTTGCCGAAAATTGGTGTGCTGGAAAATAAACGGTTCTTACCTAGATTGGGGCATATGTCTGAAAGATTCGCATTGTTGTTGCTCATTGTGGTTGGCGAAGGTTTCTTTAAACTGGTTGTGACTCTATCGGAAAAAGGTATCTACAAAGCGGACCCAAGCGTCTTGGTCAATTTCGTATTTGGCGGAGTCTCCGTATTCGTTTTGTGCTGGATCTATTTTGATTTTGTTGGCAACGGTAAACCGAAAAATCAGGAAAAATGGACTTTAGTATCTTGGTGGCTCGCTCATTTAGTACTGATGTTGTCGGCGGTCATGATTGGCGTAGCATTGGCCGGCGAAGTTAAAGTTGGATTTTGGGACCCTTACCCTCTCAAATATGGCGTTATTGGCTGTGTTGGACTGGCGTCTTACTTGCTCAGCTTGCTGTGGATTCAGCACAGCATTGAACGTAGAGTGGCGCACAGGTTTGCCACAGCAAAAGTCCGAGGGGTCGGTGTTTTACTCGCAATGATCACCTTAGCTGTCTTGCCGTACGTACCGGCTTTGGTGGGTAACTTGCTGTGGGGAAGTGCTTTAATTTCACAAATAGCTTATCCACTAAGTCGTGCCTACAAAACATTACTGGATGAAGAGTCCGCCAACGCACAGGTAGATTGACCAACATCATGATCAATACACAGAAATATTGGCACACTGAGCCGAGCAAAACAGACAGAGGTAGGCAATGGCACTAAAACAATCGGCGTATGAACTTTTAGAGCGAGGTTTTGAAGGCAGCTTCAAAAGCAAAGCCATGAGCGGCTTTATCGTATTGCTGATCATTGCCAATGTCTGCGCAGTTATCCTCGAGTCTTATGCACCGATCGGTCAGGCATACCAAACCGAATTTTTCTTGTTCAATCTATTTTCCGTTGCCGTATTCACCATTGAGTATTTTGCCCGCATATGGGTGAGTACCGAATCTGAGCAATTTCGAGGGATGTCGCCCGTTAGAGCCAGAATTAAATACATTTTCAGCCCCGTTGCCTTAATTGATCTAGTGGCCATTGCACCTTTCTATCTGGCCTTTATTGTGCCCATTGACCTGCGCTATTTGCGAATGTTGCGAATGTTGCGCCTGTTAAAACTAACCCATTATTTCAAAGGTCTAAAACTCCTGGTCAATGTTCTAAAACAAGAGTTACCGAGCATTGGCGCGGCGTTCATTATCATGATTGTAATGGTGGTTCTATCGGCGAGTATTATTTACACCGTCGAACACGAGGCTCAGCCCGACGTTTTTGACAGCATCCCCAGTGCGATTTGGTGGTCGGTGGTGACAATGACCACCGTCGGTTATGGCGATGTAACGCCAGTTACCGCCCTAGGAAAGTTTTTTGCCATCTTCATCATGTTGCTCGGAGTCGGCGTTGTGGCTCTGCCAGCGGCGATGTTAGCAGCTAAATTTGGCGATGAACTGAGAATGAAAAAGAAAGTCTTGGAGCGTGAAATTGCAACCGCGCTCGAGGACGGTATCATCACTCACGACGAGCGAGCCGCCATTGACAAGCTTTCCGCTTCCATGGGGATTTCCAACGAGGAGCTAGAAGAGCTGATCACGAGTTATCAGCCGCAACTAAAGTCCCATGTTGTATGTGAAAAATGTGGTCATAAAACGCCAGTGACCGACGCCCCGAATGATAACCACACTTAATAGATCAGTCGCCTTTATGACTGAGTTTTCGCTGGTACATGGCTTGATCGGCGTCCTCAATGTAGTCATGTAAGTCTTTGTCATCGTCGGGAGAAATCGCTACTTGGCCAAGGGAGTATCCGATTTCGAAATCGAGCGTCCAGCCCTCTTTTAGCTCCGCATTCAAACGTGCGCAAAACTCGCTCGGTTCAACCGCGACCTCATTGTTGAGTAAAATCACAAATTCGTCGCCGCCCCAGCGAGCGACGACATCGATGTCATGCACCATTGTTCGCAGTGTTTTAGCGAAATGAATCAGTACCTGATCGCCCACTTCGTGGCCCAGGTTATCATTGATCTGTTTAAACCCGTCCAAATCGATAAACAAAAGTTGCGAGGCACGATACAAGGTTGCGCTGATCTTGCGACTCTTAGCGAATATCTCTTCAGACCCACGTCGATTAAACGAACTGGTCAATGGGTCAATACAACTTTCTATTTTGAGTTGGTTCTCTTTGTAAATATGACCTAAATCCGCACTTATCGTATCTGATAGCACGTCCATTAAATCAAACAGTTTTTGTTCGTAGTCGGTCGGGCGCGTGTCCATTACACACAAAGTGCCAAAACACTGACCATCAGGCCACAAAATTGGAAAGCCTAAATAGGAAATATAGTTGTCGGCCGTCACTTCGGGATTGTCGTCCCAACGCCTGTCTAAAGTAGCGTCCTGCACGTAAAGCACGGCTTTATTTTTGACCACTGCGTGGCAATAGACGTTCTCTTCCCGACTGGCACTCCCGCCTGGAGCGTAGTGCGTGGTCGGCAGCTCAGACGCGACCAGCACCTCAATGCCTTTGCGCGACGCTTGATTAATGAATGCAACGGGCGTGTCAAACAAGCTGGCAATGGTATTGACCAACTTCTGCCACCTTTGCCATTCCACTTCATCTATCTTCAATTCGTAAAAAGAATTAGAAGAATAGCATGACATATCAGGTAATTATGCCTTAGTGATTAACGACGACGTAACTTCAATGTCGCTCGAAAAAGCGGGTTTTGCGAGACGAATTCAACCAACAGGTATCAACCAAAGGCAAAGCGGGTTGCAGAGCAAAAGCGACCCACTGTTAAGTAGATGCAAGGTAGCCAGTGCCCGAATCGGCACCGAACATTTAGTATGAGGTATATCGAGCTTCAATGGCCTTAGCAAAACGCTCAGGCGAACTGTCGTCCATATTAAAGTACAAGGACGGCTCAATCAGTTCTGCTTCCATTAGCGCAAATGTATCGCCGTGGCGAACAAAATCCAGCCGCGCGTACAATGGCGTTTCGTGCACCTGGTCGATTGCCTCAATGCAAACTTTGGCGCAACGCACTAACTCTTGCTCTGGCTCAATGGTTTTGAGGCGACCACCGTGCTCTTCTTGTACCCGAAAATCTTGATTTTTCGGCGTCTTCAAAATGGCATGGGAATAACCACCGTTAAAGTAAAATAGTGAGTACTCACCTTCTTCAATAATTGCCGGCATAAATGGTTGAGCCATAAAGTCGCGAGATGAAAACGCGGTATTTAGTTGCGCTAACTCAGCACCGGCGGAGTCTTGCTTTAACCAAAACGTATTATCTGCGTTAGCGCTGATCCTTGGCTTCAGAACAATTTGCTCCGAGTCAACCTGAGCAAACATCGCGTTTAATTGAGCCTCACTTAACGCCTCCTCGCCCAATCGCTCGTGCCAAATGGTAGGTACGAGTAACACGCCTTTTTGCTCAAGTTCTTTCAGGTAAATTTTGTCGATGTTCCAACGTACAATATCGATTGAGTTTTCAAGGACGGCGGTGGATGCTTCAATTTTTTCAAGTACAGCCATGAAACGTTCAGGCTCATCTTGATAATCCCAAGGCGTGCGTATGACAACTAAATCAAAGTTTGACCAATTAACATCAGATTGACGCCAAGAAATGGTGTCAGTTTTCCAGCCCAGCTGGCGCAAGAAAGGTTCAACTAGATGGTCGTATGCTTCAAAATCCTCTAGCGAGTCCATTGACAGTATCGCGCAGCGTTTCATAACTTCTCTATTCGTTTTAATACCGAGTTAGAGTGTACTCATACATCGTGCGTGAAGCCATAACTCACCAAAAGATTCACATGATAAATTTTTATCCCAATAAAATCATGAAGTAGTGACAAGCGGCACCACCAAGTACAAACAAGTGCCAAATGGCGTGATTAAACACTATCTTTTTTTGCACGTAGAAAAACACACCTGAGGCGTACAATGCGCCGCCTGCCACGAGTAAATTGAAACCGACGCTTGATAGCGACTGGTAGAGGGTTGAGATAAAGGTCAAACAGACAAACCCCATACCCAAATAACTGCTGAGTGAGACCACTTTGTACTTAGAGCCAAATTTGAGTTTGAAGCCAATGCCAATGGCAGCCAGCCCCCAAACAACCGCCAATAAGCTGTAACCCATCCAGCCTTTTAGAGTGATCACCAAAAGCGGTGTGTAAGTGCCCGCTATCAACAAATATATTGCACAGTGGTCTAATAGTTTGAACACTTGTTTCGCTTTGGGGTGAGTAATTGCGTGATACAAGGTGCTTGCCAAAAACATGGCGATGAGGCTAACGCCGTACACAGAATAGCCGACGATTTTACTTGGATCGCCCTCTGAAATTGCCACAATCAGCAACCCCGTTAATCCGGCAACACTTAGTAACAGTCCCAATCCGTGGCTGACTGCATTGGCAATTTCTTCTTGGATTGAATAGGAAGCGATCATAACCATCTCATTTCAGCGAACACATGTACGCTCAAATCATAACAGCTAAACAAGGGTCAGACCAGTGATAATTTTAATTATGTTGAAAATTTCATCAAATGGTCACATACGCATTTGGTGATATTTGGTCATTCAATCACTCAATAAAATAATCCGCTCTATTCAGTCGGCAGTAAATTGAGGTCTGATATATTGGTCGGTAAACTGATTTTATTTTTCGAGATTTTTAGATTGAACATACGCTCCGCTCGCATCGACGATATAGAACAACTAAAACACTTTGAACAATGCGTGATAGAAGCTGAACGCCCGTTTAATCAAGCCATACGTGACGAAAATGTGCGTTACTACGACCTGATCAAGCTGATTGAGGAAGACAGCAGTTTGTTGTTGGTTGCGGAAATTAACGGTAAGTTGATTGCCAGTGGGTACGCCCAAATTCGCTCATCGAAACCGCAATTCAAGCATTCACAACACGGTTATCTGGGGTTTATGTACGTCGCACCGCATTATCGTGGTCAGGGCATCAATCAGAAGCTCACCGAGCAACTGACGCAATGGCTAAAGCAGAAGGGTATCGAATACTGCTATCTCGATGTTTACAACGACAATCAAGCTGCCATCAATGCTTACGAAAAGCTCGGATTTTCCGCCAACTTACTCGAAATGCAGGTAAAAATCTGACCTCAGCCTCATTCACCTCACGGCAGCTGCCAGTTGCCGCAAACCTCCTCTGCGAACCTGCTGTTGCACTAATCTAGTTATGACCCAATCGCTGCGAGGAACGCTTGTGAATCTAATGCGCCGACGCCACTTACAACAGCTATCTTGCCTGGGCTTAACTTGCATGTTAAGTCCTTCGAATTTTGCCGCCTCCCCAAACACCGGACATATAACCCATCAATTGGGCAAGACAAGGGAGCGACTCAATCCAATTGGCATGGGCACCTGGATAACCTTTAATGTCGGCAGGAGCAAACGCTTAATTCAACAGAGAAGTCAGGTGCTGCAAACATTTTTTGATGCCGGCGGCCAAGTCATTGACTCATCGCCTATGTACGGTTCGGCAGAGCAAGTATTGGGAGAGACATTCAAACTCACAAGCCCACCCACAGGGCTATTTACAGCCACCAAGACATGGACAAGCTCGGCCGCAGAGGGCAAAACTCAATTCACAGACTCTCTGAAACTCTGGCAACAACCAAACATTGATCTGTTGCAGATCCATAATTTGGTGGCATGGCAAACGCACTTGCCCATGCTTCG
>CAXRBI010000014.1:0-47021 GCA_964229075.1 Alteromonadaceae bacterium
TTGTTAAGAACTATATGAGGTAAATGATGGCGCCAGCACCAAAGTACAGCCCACAAGAACAAGAGGAGTTGATCCTCAATGCCGCGGCTGAATGTATTTCTGAATCTTCGATTTTAGATTTTACGATGTCGTCGGTTGGCAAAAAGGCCGGCTTGTCTATGGGCTCAATTTATAAACATGTTCAGTGCAAAGAAGACATCATCTTTGCGCTCGCTCGCCGAGTGTTCAATCACCACAGTGCAATCTTCGCAGACATTCTGGGTATGGATGAATTCACCACGCCGGAAAAAGTCGTCGCGATTGCGCTATTGGGACCAAGGCAAATTCAAGTGTATCCATTCGACAGTCAGTTGCAGGCGTTTGCTAATAACGAAGCGGTTATTCGAAGAGCATCGGCGCTGTGGACTGAACGTATGATGCGAGAAAGCGAGAAATGCGAAAGTCAGTTTCGCAAATGTATGCACAATGCAGCGTTCACTCAAGAATTGGTTTTAAACGGTGACACTGAAAACAATGTTGAACATTTCAATGTGGTTTGTTGGTCGATGATCGAGGGATATCAAGGCGTTCAACGTGTTATGCAGTTGCGAGAAATCGTTGAGGGCACCGACTCATTGGAGGCTCCGGTGGCAGTGAACGAACCACTGATCACGGGGCTGACGCGATTCATCAATTCCTATCAATGGAAAACACCCATTGATGAGGCGGCGGTGACCAAAGTTGCGGTTAAGTTAAAAGAATTAGGTTTACGTTAAATTTAGGGATTTAAGTTATGAAGATTATGAGATGGGTAACGACAATCGGCTTAATTGCCACCGTTGTCGCATCATTGGGTTTTGTTAAGTTCTCCCAAATACAGGCAATGATTGCAATGGCGGAGTCTTTTCCAGAGCCTTCTGCAGCAGTCCAAACACACACCACATCAACGGAAACATATCGGGTCAAAAGCAAAGTTACAGGCCAGGTAGTGGCACCGCAAATGGTGACTTTAACCAATGAGTATCAGGGCAAAATTGTAAAAGTTGGTTTTGCTCCGGGCCAATTAGTGGAAGAAGACCAGTTATTGTTGGTGCTCGACAGCAGTGAAGAAAAATCAAGATTAGTCGCAGCCAACGCAAGAGTTGCTTTGGCAGATAAAACCGTCGCTAGACTTAGAGATTTACGCAAGCAAAACCGCGTCAGTGCTGAATCTTTAGATCAAGCTGAAGCCGAATTAGCCATCGCCCAATCGGAAGTTTCTTCACTTGAAGTAATAATCGCCAAGAAAACCATCCGCGCGCCATTTGATGGCACGGTCGGTTTAAATCAATTCCACCAAGGCCAGTTCTTAGCGGCCTATTCAGAGATCACGACATTGGTGGGGCGTCAGTCGCAGATGTGGATAGACTTTAAGTTACCGCAAACCGCGATGCCATTGAATATGGGCGACAGTATCGATTACGTAACGATCGGCGGTCATCCTGTGCAAGGTTCGGCAAAATTAATTGCTAAAACTCAGGTGTTAACTGCGAGTTCTCGACACATTCAATATCGAGCGGCGTTTGTTAATTCTGCCCAATTGGGTCACAACACGCTGGTCAATTTGTTTGTTCCGAAAGATCAAGCCTTTAATGTCGTAATGGTGCCAAACAGTGCGGTTAAGCGTGACCACTTTGGCGACTATGTGTTTTTGCTAGAAAAGGATGATGCAGGCCAATATCGAGCTGTGCCAAGACAGGTTAAATTAGGTCACAGAGAAAAGGACCAGCAGGTTGTACTGTCTGGGTTAACTGGCGGAGAGTTTATTGCCACCGAAGGCAGCTTTAAGTTGCGTGAAGGCTTATTGGTGCACCCACAAATGAGCGGTTCCGGCAGTTCACAAGCTGCGGCGGGAGGCAAGTAATGACTTCGCTGCACGAAAACAAACGTTCCTTTATGGACGTGTTTGTTAACCGTCCGGCACTGGCCATTGTTCTGTCTTTGATCATTATCATTGCCGGGGTTAACTCTGCGCTGAAGATTTCCATTCAGCAGTTTCCTAAAATCGAGAGCGCTTCGCTCGAAATTACCACTGTTTATACCGGCGCGTCCGCAGACATGGTGAAAGGGTATGTTACTGAGCCGATTGAACGCGTTGTTTCAACTGTTCCTGGCGTCGACTATGTCGATTCCATTACAACCTCAGGTCACAGCATGGTTCGAGCTTGGTTAGAACTGAATCACGACACCACCTCCGCACTGGCGGAGATGACGACCAAGCTTGGTCAGATTCGTTTCGAATTACCTCAAGGCGCCGAAGATCCTGCCATTGCAATTAAGCGCGCGGACACACAGTACGCGGTGTTTTATTTGGACGTAAATGCACCTGGGTTTTCCAGAAGTCAGGTCTCCGATTTCCTGACTCGCAATATCAATCCACTTCTGAGCGACATTGACGGCGTTCAAAAAGTCACGTTGGAAGGCGGCCGCAATCCATCGATGCGAGTCTGGATCGACCCAGACAGATTGGCGGTGTTTAACTTGGGTGCCAACGAAGTAATTGCTGCGCTGCAATCGAACAATATCATTGCGACTTTGGGTTACAGTGAAAATAGTCGTCAGCGCATCGATTTGATGGCGAATACAACTCTGAGTTCCGTGGCGGACTTTGAGCAATTAATTGTCAGGCAGCATGATAACGAAGTGATTCGTCTCGGTCAGATTGCCGACATCGAAATTGGCGAAGAGCAAGGCCAAGTCACTGCGCGTTTAGATAAAAACCAAACCATATTCTTGGCGGTTTGGGCACTGCCTGGCGCCAACGAAATCACCATCGGCGATCAACTTTACGTCAAGTTAGATGAGATTAACCCCACCTTACCAAAGGGAATGCAGATTGATATCGGCTACGATGGCACCTTGTATATGCGCGACGCCATCAAAGAAATTTTTACCACGTTAGCAGAGACTGTGTTACTTGTTGGCCTCGTTGTAGTCGTAATGATGGGTTCTTTCCGCACCGCGATGGTGCCACTGGTGACCATCCCAATTTCGATTCTTGGAGCGATTGGCGTGATGTCGCTGATGGGCTTTTCACTGAACCTGTTGACGATATTGGCTATTGTACTTTCTGTTGGATTGGTTGTGGATGACGCAATTGTTGTAGTTGAGAACGTTGCCCGTCATATGCGTGAAGGCAAAGGCCGCTTGCAGGCTGCGCTGATCAGCTCTCGTCAACTTCTGATCCCGATTATTGCGATGACCCTAACGTTAGCAGCGGTTTATGCGCCAATTGGTTTCTTATCTGGCTTGAGCGGCTATTTGTTCAGAGAGTTCGCCTTTACCTTGGCCGTTGCTGTACTTATCTCAGGCCTCGTAGCAATCACACTGTCGCCAATCATGAGTGCCTATGTGTCGCCAGAAGGTGGTAAAGAGGGCAAGTTAACGCGTAAAGTAAATGGCGTGTTTGACCGCTTACAGCAAAGATACCAGCGTTTTCTAGACAAAATGTTTGATTACAAAGCGCAAGTCACTGTGATTGCAGTGGTGTTTACTTTGTTGTCAGTGCCTTTTTATTTGTTGTCGCAAAAAGAGTTGGCGCCGGTGGAAGATCAAAGCTCGATTCAGGTCGTCGTAGAAGCGCCACCAGAGTCGTCACAGGCCTACACGTCGGAGTCGATGAATAAGACGGTTGATACATTAAAAACGGTAGAGGGCAGTAAGTTCGTTTGGCAGATTCTGCACGCCAGTGCGGGTTTTGGTGGGGTAGAACTACTGCCACACGACCAACGTGAACGCAGTGTCCACGAAGTGCTTCCTGAACTTTATGGGCAATTAGGCGGAATCAGTGAATTGACCTTGTTGCCAATTTTACCGCCGGCACTGCCTACCGCAGGACAGTTTGACGTTGAATTCGTGATCCGAGGCAACGACAGTTACGAAAACATGCGGGAGTTGGCGACTAAAATCATTGCCAAAGCCTATGAATCGCAGAATTTCATGTTTGTCGATACCGATTTGAAAATCGACTTGCCACAATCGCAGCTGATTTTAGACAAAGAACTGATTGCGGATTTGGGATTGGATTTAGCGCAGGTGAACCAGCAACTCAGCACCTTTATGTCTAATAACTTCGTCAATCACTTCAATCTTGAGGGCAAAGCTTACCGAGTCATTCCAATTGTTGGCGACAACAATCGTTATAACCCGGAAGATGTGTTGGAGCTGCAAGTAACGACGCCGAGCGGTGAGCTGATTAAAGTGTCGAGTTTTGCCAGCATTGAGTCAGTGACTAGCCCACGCGTATTGGGCTCGTTCAATCAGCAGACGTCATTTAGAATATTTGCCGGTATCTTGCCTCACATAACAAAAGAGCAAGGTCTATCAACGATTGAACAAATTGCTGCGGAAGTTCTACCGGTTGGCTATTCAACCGATTATGCTGGTGAATCAAGACAGCTTCGCAAAGACGGCAATACCCTGGTGGGTGTGTTGTTGGTGTCTTTGGTGGTGGTCTACTTCTTGTTGACCGTCCAGTTCAATAGTTTCAGAGATCCTCTGGTGGTGATTTTAGGCACGGCACCGTTGGCGCTAGCAGGGGCATTAATGTTGCCATTTGTGGCACTGACGTCAATCAACATTTATTCGCAGATTGGCCTGATCACGCTGATTGGTTTGATCGCCAAAAATGGCATCCTGATTGTTGAATTTGCTAACCATCTGCAACTGCAAGGATACAACAGATTAATGGCAGCGAAAGAGGCGGCCGCTACTCGATTGCGTCCAATCTTAATGACCACTGCGGCAACGGTACTAGGCCACTTCCCATTGGTGCTAGTTACTGGGGCGGGAGCTGAGTCTCGAAACAGTATCGGCATCATCTTGGTCGCCGGTATGGTCATAGGTACTTTCTTCACCCTGATCGTGTTGCCGATGCTTTACGCAGCGCTGGCCAAAGATCACAGTAAAGAAATGCAAGAAGAAGAGGCCCTTGTGAATACAAAGGTTGCACCTAGCCTTTAAACAATTACAATTAAACACTCGTTTAAAAAAAGGCTTAGCGAGTGCTAAGCCTTTTTTGTTATTGCACCGCCACCGCAAAAGGAACGTTAATGAGTCATACCACGTACATCAAAGTTCGCGGGTACCACCTTGATGTGTACCAGCACGTAAACAACGCCAGATATTTGGAGTTTTTGGAAGACGCTCGTTGGGAGTATTTGGAAGAGAGCGGTGACATAGAGCACTTTCAAGCGTTGGGGTTAGCTTGGGTAATTGTTAACATCAATATTAGTTATCGCGCCAGCGCTACGATGGGACAAACCTTACAAATTGAAACTCATTTGTCGAAAGTTGGCAATAAGAGTTCGGTCTTCCATCAAATTATCAAGGTTGATGGTACCGATAAAGTTATCGCTGAAGCCGATATCACCTTTGTTGTATTGGATCAGAAAACGGGCAAAGCAGTGCTAATTGAAGGCGAGCTGCGTGAACGTTTTAACGATCACTTAATTGCCACTGGTGAGGAGTTGTAATCACTGGTGTCTGTCATAAAAGTCGGTGTGTTTGACTCTGGAATCGGCGGTTTGTCGATTGCCAAAGCGATAAAAAAACAAAACCCTAGCTATCAACTGCATTATTTTTCGGATGCTGCTCGTCACCCATACGGCAGTATGAATGAGGTCGAACTACTGGCTCGGTGTGAACGCATCTCTGAGTTTCTTATTGAACAAGGCTGCAGCGTCATTGTTGTTGCCTGTAATACTGCGACGGTTCACACCATTGCCAATTTGCGTCAAAAATTTGCAGTCAAGTTTGTCGGTGTTGAACCCGGAGTGAAACCGGCCGCGACAAGTGCAGGTGAAAGCATCGCCATATGGGCGACAGAGAACACGTTGAAAAGTGGCCAATATCAGTTTTTAAAACAAACCTATGGCAGCGGCAGAAGCATCACTGATGTCGCCTGTAAAGGATTGGCCGATGAGATTGAGTTAGTGTCAGCGCAGCGCGGTTTTGATTCCGCTAAATTGCAGCCGTTTGTAGAACAAAGTAAACGGGCCCAATGCGACACAATCGTACTGGGCTGTACTCATTACGGATTAGTTAAAACGGAAATTTTACAGCACTTCTCTCAATTAAACCTGCAGTTGATAGACACCGCGGATGCGGTGGCCAAACAGGCTTGCCGAGTGGCTGGAGAAAGCAAAGGAGCGAAAACGACTGACGCGTTTTACACCTCTGGTGGCGTTGAGTATTTTGATCAACAGCTCAATCATTGGTGGCCCCAGCACGCGGAAGTGAGTTCTCAAAAAGTCATTTAAGCAGCCGGTTGTTGGCGTTTTAAATAGGCGTGGGCGAACAAACATGCCAATGCCAACACTGCGCTAAACGCGGCGACCAAGTTTGCTTGTTTGAATTGGCCAAACTGTCCTACAAAACCAGTAATACTGGTACCCATCATAACACCAATCTTCATTAGATTTGAATACAATGCTGAGGTGAACCCTGTCTTGTTTGGACACGCCCGTTGCAGCAAGGTGAGGCCTAATCCTGCGTAGAATCCAAAAAATAGTGCATTAACCAATTGCAGCGCGAAGAAGTGCCAAATGTCATTAGCAAAATACATGGCAATAAAAAAGACAATGGCAAACACAAATGCGGAGCAAAATACCCGGAATAGTCCAAATCGAGCGCCCAGTTTGGCGGATACTAACATTATTGGAATTTCACATGCAGCGACCAAACCCATCAGTAAACCTGGAATCGTTGGACTTAAGTTGAGTTCGCGGGTCAAATACAAAGGTAGCGCCGAGGCGTAAATCAAATTCGACATCATCCCCAAGCAAATGGCAACGGCTAATAGCCAAAAGCTAAGGTCTGTGGTGGCTGACTCAGTTGTTTTGCCCTTATCCGGGTTAGTGACACTGGGGATAAACACCAACATGTAAAAAATGGCCAATAGGGCGATGAGGGTTGCGGCTGAAAAGCTGGCTGAAAAACCAAACTTGCTGACCAGGAAATAAGCGCTTGGTGGGCCTATAATCCAAGCGACAGAGAAGCCCGCCCGGACTCTAGCGTTAAAGGTTGGGACGTCTTTGCTGTTGTGATCTGCCCAAAAGCGCGCGAGCGTCAGAGCTTGAGGGACTGCGGCGCCGGCAAACGGCATTAATAGAATGGCTGTCAACATAATTGCCATAAAGCTCGAAGCGGACGAGTAGAGAAGGCCAATGCCGCCCCAACACGTTACGGCTATTAAGAACACCTGTTTACTGCTAACCCCCCGGTCAGCAAAAGCGCCCAGTACTTGACTCATGACTACCGTTGCGAGGGTTACTACCACGGAATATATGGCAATGTAGAACGGCGGCAGTTGTAACCCCTCGACCAGAAAGAAGGTCATGATAGGGCTAACAAAAGCACTTATCAGGCCAGTAATCGTCGCTAAAGTCACAAAGTGATAAGAAGATGTTTGGATGTTTGTTTGCATCGAAGTGCGGTGCCTTAATGGAACGAGTAAATTTGCCTGAGCGGCTGTTATCATACGTTAAAGGGAAGCATTTGGGGCATTTATTAGCGGGACTGACGGATTAAGATAATGCCAAAACAAAGTTTGTGCACGGTTATGTCATTTATTGTTGCCAGGTATGTATTTTTTTTATCGTCCTCTAGAGTTTAAATCTTCGGAGGTAGGCCGCACAATGAGTAAAAATTTAGGAGAAAATCATGGCAGCAATTAAATTATCTCAAGCGGAAATTGATCAGCATTTGGCTGAGGTAAACGAAAATTTGAGCGAAGACGCGCAGTGGCAGATTGTCGAAGGCAAATTGGTTAAACAATTTGTGTTTAAAAACTTTATTCAAGCGTTTGGTTGGATGACTCAAGTCGCCATGCATGCGGAAAAGCTCATTCATCACCCAGAATGGTCTAACGTTTGGAATAAAGTCGATGTTGCCCTGGTGACTCACGACGTAGATGGTATTTCAGATCTGGATTTCAAAATGATCAAGCGCATGGAAAAGTTGATTACAGCATAGACTGCAGTGAATTATCTCGCGCACCTGCAATTAAGTGACGTTACGTCGACATCGGCCATTGGCAACTTGCTGGGGGACTTTGTAAAAGGGCCCGTTGCTGAGTTGCCCTACGATTATGCAATAAAAGTTGGAGTACAACTGCATCGTAAGGTCGATGTCTTTACCGACAAACACGCCTATGTCGTCAGTTTAAAAAAAGAACTAGGTCCTTGGCGACGATACGCCGGGATAATTCTTGATGTGCTGTTTGACCATCAACTTGCGCTCAACTTTGAGCGCATCCACTCAATATCATTGGCCAATTTTTCAAAACAAACGTATCTTCGTCTCGAGTTAGACCAGCAATATCCAGAGCGTTTTCATCGTGTAGTTAACGGCATGAAATCAGGGGATTGGCTTACGGGCTATCAGTCGAAAGAAAATATTCATCGCGCACTGCAAGGCATTGGTCAGCGATTGAGAAAACCAGTGGATTTGCAACAGTCTTTGTTGTGGTGCGATGAGCAGAAAATTGACTTAGAGTCCGGGTTTCTCAGTTTCTATCAAGATTTGACCCGATACGCAGTTGAACAAGCAAACCTGCTTAAAGTTCATCCCTATGACTAATAAAAAAGCCCTGGTAAATCAGGGCTTTTTGACACTTGGTTTGCTCTAATCGCTACATTTTAAAAGATGCAATCACCTTTACGTTGTCGTTCAGACTGGCGGAAGAGACAAAACCAATTAAGTTGGGATTGTTCGTTACAAGCTCCAAAACTTCAGTATCACTGTCCACCGAGCGCGGCGGTGTTCCTTTGCCTGTAAATACCAGTTTAGACCAATATGCCTTTAATTGGCTACTCGACTTGTTCAAAACTTCTCGGTTAAACGCACTGGTAATTTTAGAGTTTTCCGGTTGATTGATTGGAATCGCGGAGCTGCCATTGGGGAAAGATTTCGCCTTACCTAAGAATATTTTCGAAATCTCTTTAATATCAATCTCATCACTATTTGAGTTGTGAACTACAACGTGCACTTCCGTTGCATTTGTCGGGAGCGTGTTTAGGAGTAACACTGAAAGTGCAAGTACAATAGGGGCAGTCGATTTCATAAAAGCTCCACACATTAACGTGTTTAGGCGAGTTGTTCCCTTACAAAATTATTCGTCCCGGTGTGCACCAAGTGACAGCATTTGATTGATGTTAAGTATAGAGCATTTAGGACAAGTCGTTGGAATTTTGTGTAAGTCCTGTCGAATTGTCTCAAGTGTTTTGCGTGGTATTTGGTGTGAATTAAAGTTGCTGTAAAAAATTGCGAATTTGCTGGTTCATCCATACTGGTTCATCTGCCATGATGAAATGTTTCGATGTTTTCGCAAACGCAAACTGATGATACGCATCTTGAGCGTTTGCAAACTGTTGTTCGTAGTTGCTTTTGCTTTGCTCATAGCTGCTGTATGGCAAGCCTTGCGCAGGGGCTCCAAGAGTTAAGGTAGGCACTTTGATATTCGAAAGTTGTGGACGAATATCCATACTCATCAACTCACCCATCGCACGACCCGAGGTCATCTGATCTGACGTGCTCATGTCTTGTAAAATGCGTTGATGCCAATCCGCATTGTTCGCCATCCTTTTTACCATAGCAACAGGGTCAAAACCTTTTGGTGCTTGCTGGTTCTGATCGTTTGTTTGCATTGAAGCAATTAAAGCGCCTAGGGCCGGCAGGCCATCGACATTGATGACACCACGGACATTTTGCGGCGCATCCGTTGCAATCCACAGCGATAAGAATCCGCCCAATGAATGGCCAATGACCACCACACCTTTCAAATTATTTTGCGCAATATACTCAGTAATTGCTTGTTTTTGGTAAGCAAGATAACTGCGACCGATTTTGTTCATTGGCGCGGCTGGCACTCCCGCAAATCCAGCCAAATTGAAAACATGTAATTGATAATCTTGTTTTAGTGATTGAACCGTCTGGTCCCAAACAGAACCAGAAGAAGAAACGCCGGGTAATAAAAGAACCGGTTGGCCGTTACCGACAATGGTGACGTTGAAGGCCTCGTATTCTTTGTTTACGGCTTCGTTTGCGTAAACGGTGGTGCTAATAAGTGTGCATATTAGAATCAGTGAGAGAATTATTGAAGTCAGTACGTTGTTTTGAATGTTCATGTTCTTTCCTTAGTTTTTTGAGTTGTTTAACTGGTCAATTTCAATGACTCCAGAATAGGCCTAGCACAGCGATTAGTTTAGTGATGAAGATCAGGGATTTAAGATGACAAATGTCACAAGTTTAAAAATTGCCTATTTGAGGTTTCGACAGGAGCTGTTAACGAGCAATTTTGGTGAAGTCGTTTGGGTTTTGAGCAATTTGATATTGGCCAAACTAGCAAATGATTGAGAACTTTGTTAAAACCGGTGAGAGGTAAACGCCCAAGTTTGCAGAGAATTCAATTAATGGACTAACTGAGTATTATGGACATTCAAAACCCTATCCAGCTGTCTTTCATCGCGGTTTTACTGGTTTTAACAGGGGTCTTTTTTGTGGTTAAAGAAGAACAGGAAGTTATCGAAGTGTATCTATTGCCAGTGAACCGCAAACCGGTTGGATAGTCTGCGGTGAGAGTCCAACGGTGACAATAAACAGAAATGGCGTGTTTAAACATGCTGGCAGAGAATGGGATTTGAATCGATTGGTACAACATTTGGTGGTCGATTTTCATGAACAACCATTTGGCGCGTTGAATGTAAAAGCGGAAGAGCATGTGAGCCACGAAACGGTACTCGGTTTGTCTGAGGCTGTTAGAGTTCAGTTGCCGGACACGTCTCTAATGTGGGAGGCGTATAGCGAAACTGATAAGTAGATTGTTCGAAAATAGACCAAAATATTCTGGGCACAAAATCTTTAATTTATGTCCAGTGTGGTTTGTTAGCCTTGTATATTTGTGAATGAGGAACCATATGTTTAGCCATGTCATGTTGGGAACTAATAATCTTTCTACAGCCATTGAGTTTTACGACAATGTAATGCCGACCTTGGGGTATTCCAGACAGGAAACCGGAGAAACCTATGCGGGGTATGGGCAAGAGAGTGACATCGGAACCGGAGTTAATTGCCTTTGGATTGGCAAACCGCTTAACAATGAACCAGCGACCGCTGGTAACGGCGTAAATGTGGCACTGCTAGCTACAACTCGAAACCAAGTGGATGAGTTTTATACTGCGGCGTTAGCCTCTGGAGCGAGTGATGAGGGGGCTCCAGGCCTGAGAGATGTTCACCCAAACTTTTATGCGGCGTATGTTCGCGACCCCGATGGTCATAAACTAGTCGTGGTGTGTCATTCGGATAGCAATGACTAAAGGCTCTTAGAATAGTAATGACTAAAGGCTCTTAGAATAGTAATGACTTAATGTTTGAAAGAAGGTTTATTGACTCACCACCGTTATTTAACGATATCGTCATTCGCGATTTGAACTAAGGGAAGATGCAGAACACTTGGCTTGTGATTTCCCTAAACAAATCTAACCAAGTAAGTAGAAGTTCACCAAATACAGTGTGATGTATATAGGTAGTTATGGAATCTTTATCAGTACTTTTTATATTTGTCTTAGGTGTCTTACCTCATGTGACAGCCTTTTTGGGAGGCTTTTTTTTATATAAAGCCGCAAAAGAATCGGTCGCTGGAAAAATACCTTCCGCACCAGCTGCAATCGGCAGAGCTTTGGGTATTGTTGTGCTTGGGCAACTGGTTGGTTTCTATTTGCTCTGGTATATCTCAACTTTTTTGCTTAGCGCTATTGGTATGAGCTTAAAAGATCCAAACATCAGTGTCCTTCATGGGCCGATTGGTATTGTTTTCGCAGTGTTAGCAGGTTATTTGAGCGTAAGAACATACGAAGATACAAAGGCGATGAACGTTAAAATAGTTGCTGGTATTGGATTATTGCCGCAAGGGTTAATTACTATGTTTAACTTCAATGAGGGCATATCACCCGCTTTGCCACTTTGGTTGTTCATTCCATCTGTTTTTTTAGGTGCGTGCATCTTTAATCGCTGGAGCGAAAGCCAAATGCCTACTCAAACTAGCATCGTAAAGGCAGAAGAGATTAAGGCCAGTGATTAAGCACATGAGACTTTTATTCTTAGTATTATTTGCATTAGTCGGACTCTATATCGGTGATACATTTGGACCAGCTACCGGGCTTGTGCATCACTGGGATTTTGGCTACCCAGCTTGGTTGAGTTCTTATGTCTATTACCATCACAATTTTCAATTGGGTATGCTGACTTCGGCTTTCTCCATATTCGCAGCGCTATTATTTAGGATTCGCCTAATGGTGCCGCTGGGGGTAACTTTAGCAATTTGTTGCGCCCGTTTTATGCTCGAGCCTCTTAGAGTCGGAGAGCCGCTCAGATTAGAGTACTTGGCTATGTTTGTTTCATATATTATCCCGATGGCTGTCGGCATCCTCACAAGCGTCGGAATTTATACGATGCTGAATGAAACCAAACTAGCTCAGCGCCTTTTTCGTTAATCGCAGATACTTGCAGCGTGGCTGACGTTAGCTTGTCGTTTTTTAGGTGTTTCAGCTAGCGTCAAAAGTAAACCTTGGTTTTCAGTCCATACGGTGGGTAGTGGCAGGTATCAAATAACCCTCTTCACATCAAAAGTTTCGTGATCCTCACTCATATATTACTTAAATCCGAAAACGATCGTTTAACAATAGGCTTGTCAACAATGGTTTGATTAATTAGAAAATGCTCACTACGTTTAAATAAACGGTGTGAGAGGAGTAATGGTCTCAATGAAGCTGACAGATTTCTTGTTGACTTACTTTGATGTATTTGAGGGCAAGTACGATTTTCTGGCGGCCAAACACAACTTGAAAGGCGTTACCGAGCAGGCATTAATCGAAGCCAACAATCAGTTCTTAACGGACTTGATCAACACTCATGCAAAAGCGGATTTAATCAGTCAGTATGTCTCCTTGAATAGCCCGCATTTCGAGCAATTTATTTATAGGTTGTTTGGCGATGTAGAATTGGTGAAAGAGCTGATTAAAGTGGGGTCAAATCTTTCGGATTATTTTGGTTATTGCGCTTTTGTCACCGATTCCAGCCGGCTTACCGACGGTTTTTCGTTAGTCATAGACAGCCGTAATTTGGCCTTTTCCCACAACGACGTGCGTGCAATGTCGGATCTCATTTCTCGTAATATTCGGTTTCGAAAAGTGGTGTATGTATCGACCAAGTTCGATCCTTCCTACCAGTTGCCGACTTATTCGCTATTTGGCGTGTGTTTTAATATCGTACCTGGTGAAGTTACCGACTATCCGCACGTCGAAATTTAATTGTTTTGCGTTAAGCGCCGTTTATCTGTCATCTTGATTGCAGAACGTTGCTCTTTGCTGTGTTTTGTATATGAAAAGAGTCTTTTATGTCGAGAAAGCTGGCAAGGGCAGGGCAAGAGTCTTGCGGGGTTAGAGCTCCTTGAAAAAGGAGCTCTTCAATTGAGATTACAGTCCAATTAAATGGGCGATGAGTCCAATCGTACCGCCAAATAATCCGCCCCAAACCACTAGCCAACCTAAGTGAGATTGAATCATGTCTTGTATGATGTCTTTTACCATTTTTGGCGTTAATTCATCTAAACGTTGTTTTACAATGGCATCAACTTTATCAAGTAAACCATCTACGTTTTGATTAGACGCCATATTGGTGCGGAGTTTTTCAGCGAATTCGTCT
Source organism: Alteromonadaceae bacterium (assembly GCA_964229075.1). Lineage (GTDB taxonomy): Bacteria > Pseudomonadota > Gammaproteobacteria > Enterobacterales > Alteromonadaceae > Psychrosphaera. The sequence continues at coordinate 13,720 of CAXRBI010000014.1, forward strand.
GATTTGCTTATGTCTATAACAGAGGCTTTTAAGTTGTCGACAAAAGGGCCTTTGAGTGGTTCAAGTGCGGCGTCACCGCCAAACATACCTAACATGCCGCCAAATGAGCTTTGTTTTATTGTGTCGACTAAGGAGTCAAAAGCGGGTGTTAAATCGGTGTCTTTGATAATAGGTTCGAGATCAAAGTGATGCGCCTGACCGTCTTTTTCACTAAGAAAGTTATCAATGTTTTCTTTTGTGAAAAACTGTTCCATGATCAGGGAGTGGATGCCGTGCTTAAATTGCTCAAACTTAATCTGTACGATACCAGAACCGTAAAGTCCGGGGACTTTCTCAAATAGCATATGAACTGCTAACCAGTTAGTCAGAGCACCTGACAAAGCGAACAACGCCATCACAAAAAGCCAATCAAGTTTTAGAAACCAACCCAATCCACAAGCTATGGCCGCAACTAGGTTGGTTAACATACTTTTATTCACACACAACTCCAAAACAAACGTGATACGGCTATCTGGCCGAGTTTTTCAAATTAGGCCTTTTATAACGTTTATTTTTTAGAGTTCAAGCGGCTTCGTCTTTTTCTATGACAAAATCCACTAATTTGTCAGATTTGCCAGCATTACTTTCCACTTCTTGCGTTTCACTGTCTTGTTGCCCCTCGGTAATGAGCGTCTCTGACAGGCTTTTAACACTGATTTGCTCTTCATCTAATAAGTCACTTTGGACTTCAGAGCTTTTGTCTTTTTTTCCTGACGCAGATTTTTTTGTATTGCCCGCTTTTTTCTTAGCCTGTAGAGCAATTAGAATGTCTTCTCGTTGCTTCGCCAAAAATACGCTGAGCTCTTCACATTGGTCTTCGTTGAGTTCTACCGGTGCGGCATGCAATAACTCAAACATCGCATCAGCCATGTCTAGCATTTTGTCATGTTCATCCGCAGCGCGTTTGTCGGTAAATGTCATGACTTCCTGCTCCTCATTGTTTCTGTTGTTTCTTATCACAACGTATCGTGTTTCCACCGCCATAATTTGCTCCTCAAAAATAATAAGCTGTTTAAATATACAGTATATAAACACTGTGTAAAGTACTGTATGTGAAAATTGTGCAAAAAATCTAAAGTAGAAAATCACTTTGGCTGTTGAGATAGGTTCAAGAGGTTGCTGAAATAACTGGTTTATCTATGATTTCATGCGAGAACATCAGGGCGAAACGCCCAAAAAAAGAGGCGCTATGCGCCTCTGTTATTTACAGTTTGTTCCAAACGTTACTGGCTCCGGGTTCATCACCTTTCGTCCACCATTTCGCGCTATACAGCTCGCCATTGTGAACAACTTGGTCGCCACCATTGTATGCCTTATTTGCCGCCCAAGATTGTGGTTGGCCATTGTCAACTAATGCCTCCCAAGGGCCTCCTTGGTCCGGTTGATCGCCTTTGGTCCACCATTTTGCTCGGTACTTACCACCTTGGTATACAACGGTGTCTCCGCCTGTATAGACGGTGCTTGCACTCCAAGTGGTATCGCCAGTTGCAAGGTCAGTTACGGTCACCGTAAAGCTCTGAGATACCTGTTCTTGGCCGTCACTGACTGTTAGGGTAACAACATAGTCGGTGTCTTGAGTAACTTCGCTTGTTTCAATGGTTACTTGAGAGCCGCTACCAGAAACTGATAGGCCTGTAGGCATAGACCAAGTGAAACTCAGCGGATCGTTGTCGGCATCGCTAGCCGAAGCCGAAATGACCACTGAGCTTAATTCGGCCACAGAAACGTTGGCGATAGGTTGAAGTTGAGGTGCTTGATTCCCTGAAGTTGGTGCTATAACTGTCACTGTGGCGACACGGCTGGATTGCGCAATGCCGTCTGATACCGTAATACTCACTTCAAGCTGTGTGTCTGTCTGAACACTGGGTGCAACAAGCGTTGCACTTGCGCCATTTGTCACAGCATTAAACTCCGCCGGTATCTGCCAACTGATAGTGATTGGATCTTGGTCCGGGTCGCTGGCTGTTGCCTCGATGTTGAGGCTTTCACCGCTGTTGACTTGAAAGTTGCTTGGCAATGAAACAATTGGTGCGCGATTGACAGGGTCGGTTGAGTTAAGGCCTTCATGCATGGCATTGAGAATGTCACCATTGTCGGCATCGATTTCCCAAGCAAAAAGACCAGCTAATCCAAGTGAACGTACGTAATGCCCCTTGGCGTTTACGCTCTTCGGACTGTCATATGTCACTAATGTTCCTTTGCTTGGGTTCCAAACATAAGCTGCTTGGGCTTGCTCGTCATATCGAGCTTCAAAGCCGTTGATACCTAAACCATCGGCGCCCAATTTGGTTGCTTTCATTCCTTTGTAATCTTGTATCCCTGCTTCCCAAACTCCTTCGGCTGTGGTGCCTGTGAGTTTGCCCGTGCCTTGCGCCGTCATTGGATTGTCGCCAGTTACTTTATCCGCGGTAACCCCTTCCCAGCCGCGGCCATACATAGCGACCCCCAAGACCAGTTTGTTTGCTGGTGCACCCTGTGCAAGCAGTTGTTGAATGCCATTGTCTGCAGTATATGCCGGACCTTTACGCGGGTTGCCTTCATCGTCGAGACCAGTGCCATCGCACTCGCCCACACTCATGTGCTCACCACAGTAAAGCGCCGTTTGGTGGCCAGTGACATTGTTCCAACCGCCGTAAAAATCGTAGGTCATTGCAAAGATGTAGTCCATGTACTGCGTGGCTTGACCGTAGTCGACGTCTTCAATTTTGTCATAGCCCATGCCAATAGCGGAGGTCAGTTCATACGTTCGACCGGTTTCTGCTTCAAGCCCATCGAGCATTTCGCGCAGTTCTCGCATTAGGTCTATGTAGGCTTGACCGTCAAGGCTGGTAGAGCCTAGTGAGGAGTTGGCACCGCCACCGCCTGGGAATTCCCAATCGATGTCTACACCGTCATAGAATTTCCAAGTTTTCAAAAATTGTTTCATGGAAGCGACAAAGGTGTCGCGATTGGCCTTATCGGTAAAGGCATAAAATGGGTCAGACAGCGTCCAACCACCCACGGACGGGAGGATTTTCAGATCAGGGTAGCGTTGTTTTAACGCCATGAGCTGGGCATAGGTACCTCGAATTGGGTCGTTTTGGTCGATACCAGGCAGCGTTTTTTGCACCGCTGCCCAAGGGTCGTGAATCACGACCTCGTAGTCTTGACTGCCGGCACAGGCCGTTTGCAGTGCACGCCAGCTGTTGCCATTTTCAATCTCTTTTAGCGATTCATTCGGCCCACAAATCGGAATAAATCCATACAGTAAGTGCGTTAGGTTATGAGCTGGAATGTTGGTGACGTCAAAATCTCTTCCGTAAATTCCCCATTCTACAAAATAGGCACCCACAACGGTGTCTACCGGTGTAGCAAAGCTTTTATTGTTGGCGTCGACATCCATCGTTAGTGGGGCTAAATGACCACCGTCGGTATCGGCAATAACGATGGGCTTTCCAGCACTGGTTGCGCAAACATCTCCTTCACAAAGCGCGACGGTCAATGTATGGCGGCCAGCTTTGGTGTAAGGGAAAGTGATGGTGCCGCTTTTAGTTCCCGCGGCAAGCGTACCTTGATGTACCAGTTGATTGTCAAAGAAAACTTTGAAATTGTCTCCACCGTCGCCGCTCCAAGCATTCCACTTGATTGCAATATCGACAATGTCTTTGGCCGTAACTAAGTCCTTGTAGGAGCCGTTACTTTCTAAGTCGACATCGACAAAAGAGTATTCTTGTGGGGACCAATCCAAGCTCGGTGTGGACGGTGCCGCCGCGGTGTTGTAACTCATGAGTAAGAGACTACTCACTGCTGTTGCTATTAACGTTTTCATGATTTCCTTCCTAAATTGAAGTGTTTATTGTTATAAGATTTGCCAAGCAGAGCTCTGGTTTGGGGCATCCCCTCGAGTCCACCATTTAGCTTTGTATCTGTTGCCTTCGAAACTTACCTCTTCGCCTGCGTTGTAAGCTTTGGAGGGGAGCCATTGGTCCGAGTTTTGAAGCTGTTGCTGCCAAGCGTTACTTTGGTCGGGGCGCTCATTCTTGTTCCACCATTTGGCGGTATAGAGTGCGTTCTGATAGGTCACTTTGTCGTCTTTGACATAGGTTTTACTCGCATCCCACTCCTGCGCATCTGGGTCGTTCGGTTGGTTTGTCACCAATACTTGAAACTGGCGGCTACTGCTGAGTTCGCCGTCGCTAACGCTGACGCTGACAGTTGCTAGGGTGTCGCTCTCTACTTGAAGCGCGGTCAGTTGCACATCACTATTTTGCGATTGCAGTGTCAGAGGTCCGTCAAAAGACCACTGGAAGGTAAGGGGATCTTGGTCTTCATCGTAGGCGTGGACATGCACTGTTGTGGTTTTGCCCTCCTGCAATGAGATTTGGCCCGGTTGGACTATGACCGGCGCGCGATTCGCAGGTTTTGGAATGATGCCCAGTTGATAGGTATTGTTTGGGTTAGTGGCATAGACCTGATTTATCAGCAGGTCTGTAGCGTTAAAGACTACGTCGCCTTGGCCATTGGTTACTCCGATTGCAATTTGGGTTGAATACAGCGGTGTGACCTGTTGCGCCAAATCTGCGGCCCAATTTGTTGCGTTTGTTTCCGTAACCAGCAAGGTTTCGTTGATGATTTCATTGCCGTTAGGGTCAAATAAACGCAAGTGCACCGAGTCACCCACGTTCGCTGATTGTCCATTGGTTAGGTAGTACGCAATGGAGTGCCAATTATCTGGTTCGGTCGTTTGTCGCTCGATAATGATGTCGGAGCAATTGTAAAAGCCTTCCCCTACAATATCGTTTCGTTGCCAGCGCACATAAAGCAATGCTTGACCGACACGTCCTTCGGGTATTTGCACTTGAAAGTCGTAGTACCGATTACCGTCTTCAGCAACGTAAAATGCGGTATTGTCAGCCGAGTCAATCAGGCTTAAGTCCTGCCAAGTCAGCACATCAGTATCTGAATTAAAAGATGGGTCAGACAGGTAAAACTGCCAAAAGCTTGGGTTGTGAGGGGTTTGGGCGTTAAACCGGACTAATATTTTGCCGTTGTCGTCGGGTGTGACCGTGGTTTTTTGCCAGTGGGGTGAGGCAATGTTCAGTCCCGCTTTTTCTTCGCTTCCAGCGGAGCATAACTTACCATCAGCGACAGCGGCCTGAACCGCGGCAATACTCTGGTAATTTGGTACATTGACTGAAATTTCATGTTCTTGCACGAACTGTACATAGCCGGTTTGCAAAAATGCCTGGCGACAGGCCAAATTTTGAATGCCCGAACCATCCTCCGGCCACCAATAGCCCCCTTGGCTTTGACAAATCGACTGACGGGCTTTCGGAATCTCAGTAAAGCCGTGCGAAAAACTGGAATGCGTGTAAAACGTCAAACCAGAAATAAAGGCCAGCTGGCAGAGCTGCTGACGCTGTTTCTTAGTGTATCTTGTGTTGCGTTTCATTTGTTTTTCTCCAAGTGAAATTGAGCGGCGTAAGAGACGCCGCTCAGTATCAATTACAGTTGGCAGAGCAGAGTCCAGTCACCACTGGCAGGTGCCTTGTTGGTCCACCAATTGGCTTCCCAAACAGCTTGGTTGTGTTGCATTTTGTCGCCAGCATTGGCGTGACTTGGGTTTCCTTGCCAATCTGTTTGTGGAAAGTTTGGGTAGCTTGGTATGAGTGTCAGGTCGATGTCGCCACAAACGTTGTTGCCACCATTCCCGTTATTACCGCCGCTGTCGGCTACCGCGTCTGGCAACTGCGGGTATTCAAACTTAAACGCATAGGACTTACCGTTTTTGGTGGCGGTGAAGTTGGCCGGCCCCGTAATCGGCATGTAATACATCACTTGTACATCGACGGTTTCGCCTGGTTTAAATGACTCCTGTTGGCCACCCCATTCATTGATCAGCTCAATCGAAAAGCGGTGGAATTCGTTTTCAAAACCACCGATGTTGTTCCCAGCCGCATTACTGGCGTTATGCTCGACGGTCATTTTTAGTTTCTTTTGTGCATTCCAATTGGATTTGAAAATTGCAGAAGTAGAAACCGGCACATCAAAGCTGATTTTGGCGCCTGTTAAGTCGACATCAGATTGGTTAGTAAATGAGAACGTTGGTGCAATTGGGTAATTGTCATCGCCATTAGGGAAGTCTTTTGCAACAAAAGTAACATCGACCGCTTCGGTAGGCAGGGGGTGATTCGCCTTACCAAGGTGAATGTCGTATGGTTGGCCACTTTGTTGGAAACGGCTGTAAGCAATGCCTGTCATTGTGGAGCCCATGAAGTACTCCTTTTTAACCGCATCGTAACTAAAGTCGCCGGCGAGCTCCCAGAACATAACCCCACCGAGGCCTTGCTCAATGACGTAGTCTACTTTTGTAGCCATTGACTCTTCGTCTTCTATCGACAAAAAGACGTTTTTATCGGCGTTCCAAAGCCAAGGTGCGACAGCGGTTTGGTCGTAAAATCTTTGATAATCGCCGACCAGAGCGTCTTGTGGATCGTTGACGGGATCTAGCCCATATGCCGTTGCATAAGAGCCTAACTTACCGTCTTGCAGGTTTTTGACGTGCCAAAGCGGATTACTGCCAGCGGGGACTTCACGGTCATTTTCAACGTCGTGCCATAAATTGTCGATACCAACAGCACCGTTGCCACAGAAGTTTTTATCGCCAACACCAGTACCTTTGGGGCAATTAGCCTGCTCTGGCAATTTGGCTTGTCCCCATAGCCCATTGGTGCCACCGACAACGTCCTTGAAGCCGCGGGTGTAATAAGGAATACCAATGTTGATTCTTCCCGCCGGCATGGCGCCACGGAAGTACTTAACCGACCAATCTGTGTTTAGATAGCCAATACCTTCGTATTCAGCGGTATTGTATACGTCCCAAGTGGCCAGCTCTGAATCTTCGCCAGTGTCATACAAAGGTGCATTTGGCCCGACATGTGAATTCCAAGCACCGTGAAGGTCATAAGACATGATGTTGACGTAGTCTAGGTATTGAGTGGTTTGGAACGTTTCCATGCCTCTGAGTAAGTAGCCAGATGATGGTGCTGCAATGGTGAGCATATAGTGTTTGTTGTCGGCTTGACCGGCCTTATCGAGGGTTTGTCTGAGAGTTTTCATCAGCACTTGATAAGAGGCATTAAGCGCAGCCCGGCGCGGATTTGATATGTCAAAGTCGTCTGGGTGACCCGAATCGGCCATTGACGACGGATATTCATAATCGATATCGACGCCATCAAATCCGTAATCCCTCAAAAAGCCAATGACGCTGGTGGCAAATGCGTTGATGCCTTCATAGTTGATGCTACCGTCAGCGTTTGTGGTCATAGTATAAAACCCACCGCTGTTCACTCTGCCGTTTTCGGCAAAATAGCCGCCAGTTTCTGCCCAACCGCCGACGGAAATTAGAGTTTTTACATGCGGGTAGGTTTTTTTATATTTGTTAAGCAAGTTGAAATGACCATTAAAAGGGTAGGCCGGATCCATTTCTGCGCCCGTAACGTTAGGCCAAGTCATGCCAGTGGCTGGGTTCGTTGGGCTGTTTGGGTCGCCAACGGAAATCTGGTTTTGGCTGTTTACGTGAGCAAAGGCATAGTTGATATGCGTAAGCTTTTGCCAAGGAATATCGTTGACCAAATAGGTTGGCTGATTATTTGCGCCGTTACGCCAACTGGTGAAATAACCAATGATTCGTCTTGGATGATCTGGACTGATAATTTCACGGCCTTGCTCGTCGTATACAGTGCAATATGGGGTGTTGACGTTATCCGTTTGGTATAGGCCTGCTGGGCGGCACTTGTCTCTCTCATCTATGACAACGTCTTTGTTAACCACCGTGACAGTTAATACTTCACTGTTACCTTGCGCCTGTTGATCGTCGGTTGCGGTGAGTTGCAGTTGGTAAACCCCGGCACTTGGCGCAGTCCAGTCAAACTGACTGGACGCAGTCGAAACGGTATGAATTGCGGTGTTGTTTTGTTTAAGCGTCAGTTCAATGACCTGACCGTCTTGGTCAGAGCCAGCCAATTGCAAAGGCACCATATCGCCGACATAGACGTTGGCCGGCAAGTTTGCTGTTAGGCTAGCGGTTGGTACCTGGTTGGGTAATTGTTGGTTGGATACGGTAAGGTTGACCGCTGCTGAGAAAACTTCGGCGCCGCGATCATCTGTGGCACTGGCGGTCAGCTTAAAACTGCCTGTTTCACTCGCTAACCACGAACTTTGATACGGCGCTTGCGTGTCGTTATCAATCATTTGGTCGTTAATAAAAAACTTAACCTCAGCTACCTCGCCGTCAGCATCAGTTGCTACAACCTTTATGACAGCGTTGTCATTTTGGTTCAATAAAAAGCCGTCACTGGGTGAGGTGATACTCACAGTTGGTAGAATGTTTGGGTTGGCATTGGTGCAATTGCCGTTGACTTTCCACGCGTCCCACTGTCCAGAATTTAGTGCCGGATTGGACTGAGTCCACCACTTTGCTTGATAAGCCACGTTGTCTAGTTGAACTTGATCACCGCCGCTAAAGGTATGACCGTCTGACCACACGGGCAGGTTTGTGCAATCTACAGCTGTCGCTGATGCCTGAGTGGAAGCGACCAGAAATATCAAACTCAGTGCACTTCGCAATGTCTGTATGGGCATACTGTTTTTGTTTTTTTGCCTCATTGTAATGTCCCCTATGTTATCCAGGTTGTTTTTTGACCATTGAAATAATTACCGCAAATTTTTTGGATAGCAAATTACAAAAGACAGCGCTGTCTTTTGCGGGGTGAGGCATGAGTTTGTGCGTAAAGCAGTAAAAATGCGGGGTGCCATTGAATTCACAAAGACCAAAGAGTTGCTACCAGATAACACGGTTTTATAAAAATTAAATTAATAATTTCAGTTGGTTACATTTTATGAAGTACAGTTTTTTAAAGGCTTAGGTACAGTTTTAATGTGAGCGGTTACAAATCGGCTCTACAGATGACTAATTTGGTGGTCTAAGTTTTGAATTTACGCTTTGGGAGTAAGTGGCTAGATAATCTAAATGCTTAATCAAGCTAAATTGATGTCTGACTAGATCAATTTTGATCTATCGTTGGCCAAATCAGTTACGGGTTAAAAACGCGATCTGAGGTTTTGACTGAAGTAAAAAGGGAGTGCCCACTGTGCAGCATGTTCCTAACACAGTGGGCAAAGGGAGAATTCGAGTGAATTAGTGCAGCAGACGAGCTTTGACTGTGCCATCAATCTGCTTGAGTTCATCAAGCGCCAGTTCGCTGTCGTCGGTGTCTACGTCGATAACAACGTAACCTAGCTTGTCGTCAGTCTGAAGGTACTGAGCGGCGATGTTAATGTTGTGTTTAGCAAACGCTTCATTGATCTTGGTTAATACACCAGGTTGGTTGACGTGAATATGAAGTAGACGAGAACGACCTGTGTGCTCTGGCAGAGAAACTTCTGGGAAGTTAACAGCAGACAAGGTTGAGCCATTGTCTGAGTATTTGGCTAACTTGCCTGCGACTTCAATACCAATGTTTTCCTGTGCTTCTTGCGTTGAACCACCAACGTGCGGAGACAAGATGACGTTGTCTAGTCCACGAAGCGGAGAAACGAACTCTTCGTCATTGGATTTAGGCTCGACTGGGAAAACGTCAATAGCAGCACCAGACAGCTTTTTCGTTTCAATTGCCGACGCTAGGGCATCAATATCAACGACAGTACCACGAGAGGCGTTGATGAAAATGGCGCCTTGCTTCATTTGCTCAAACTGAGCTGCGCTAATCATGTCTTGCGTTTGTGCGGTTTCAGGAACGTGCAACGAAATCACATCAGAGCAGGCCAACAGTTCCTCAAGTGTCGATACTTGAGTCGAATTACCTAGTGTTAACTTAGTTTCGATGTCGTAAAACTTGACCTTCATACCGATGTTTTCAGCCATTATGCTGAGCTGGGTGCCAATGTGGCCGTAGCCAACAATGCCCAGGGTCTTGCCACGCGCTTCGTAAGAGCCCGATGCAGACTTTTCCCACTCTCCGCGATGCGCCTTCGCACTTTTCTGCGGAATACCACGGATAAGTAAGAGAATTTCACCTAACACAAGCTCTGCAACCGAGCGGGTATTAGAGAACGGCGCGTTAAATACAACGATACCCTTTTCTTTTGCTGCGGCTAAATCGACTTGGTTTGTTCCAATGCAGAAACAACCGACGGCGACAAGCTTTTTGGCGTGCGCAAACACATTGGCGTTTAAGTGCGTTCGTGAACGGATACCAATAAAGTGAACGTCTTTGACCTTCTCAATGAGCTCTTCTTCAGGTAGTGACGTTTTCAGATATTCAATGTTTGAATACCCTTGGTCTTTCAGGGTTTGAACGGCACTTTGATGAACGCCTTCCAATAGAAGAATTTTGATTTTGTCTTTGGCTAATGACACGTTGCCCATTGTCTGTTTGGTCTCCGAAAATGTAGGTATAGCTTCAATTTAGAATTAATACTCTATTTCGATGGCGATATAAAGTATTTTATTTTCTAAGATTAAAAAAACTAATCTATAAAAGTTAAATAGAAGGTTAGATGTCTGAATTAGGATAGGAAAAGCAAGGAGGGAAGGGAGCCAGAGACTCCCTTACAGATAAGTATTTATTTGATGATAGAAACGCCGTCTTTACTGCCAATCACGACTTTGTCTGCGCCACGATTGGCGAACAATCCATTAGTGACGACACCAACAATTGCATTGAGTTGCTCTTCGAGTTTTCTCGGGTTGCGAATCTGCATGCCAAATACGTCTAAGATGACATTACCATTGTCTGTAACCACACCGTCACGATAGACCGGCTCACCACCCAGTTTCACAATTTCACGCGCCACATAGCTACGCGCCATAGGGATCACTTCAACAGGCAGGGGAAATTCGCCCAAGCAATCAACCTGCTTGCTGTCATCAATGATACAAATAAACTCTTTTGCTACCGCCGCGACGATTTTTTCACGAGTTAGCGCGGCGCCACCGCCTTTGATCATTTCCTTATAACCGTTGATTTCATCGGCTCCGTCAACGTAGACATCCAACTGAGGTACGCTATTTAAGTCAAATACTTCAATGCCGTATTCTTTCAGCTTAGCCGTAGAGGCTTCAGAGCTGGACACTGCGCCAACGATGGTATGTTTAATGGTCGCAAGAGCATCAATGAAATGATTCACGGTTGAGCCAGTGCCTACACCAACAATGGTATCGGCTTCTACAAAATCTAACGCTGCATAAGCAGCTGCTTTTTTCATTTCATCTTGAGTCATCAAAGTATCCAATTAAGAGGGCGTAATTTGCCAGAATTATAACGGTGTTTTGGCAGAATTATCATGGTCTTTTATGATAATTTTTTGCGTAGGTGTAATTATTTGATCTAATGGAACGTCCCAAGATTCCACCGGAATGGTCTCTAACTGCTGGCAGTCGTGGGCGAGTCCAATGAGCATTGGCTTTTTCTCAAGTTTATCTATTGCAGCAAAGGTACGATCGTAATAGCCGCCCCCCATCCCCAAACGGTTGCCGTACGTATCAAAGCCCACCAAAGGCATAAACACCACATCAATATCCGCGATGGCAACCGTTTCTAAAGACGATAGTCTCGGTTCGGGAATGCCGTAGCGATTATGTGGCAAGTCAGTTGATGCTGTGTACTTCTGGAAGTTCAAATAGCCTTTTCGAAAGCTGTGCATCACAGGCAATAATACGGTTTTGTCTAATTGCCAGAGCGATTCAATTGCCAATTTGGGGTCGATTTCGCCATCATTTTGTAAATATAAAGCGAAATTTTGGTGTCCAGTCGCCAATTCGATGCATTTATTTTTCAGCGCTTGGGAAGCGATATCTTGTTGCTGTGAGCTTAAAGATTGACGTTTAGCGCGCAGAGTTTGTCTTAGCTGTTTTCTTTGTTGGTTTAAAGGATTCATGGCAAATAAACGCTATATTGAAGAGACGAAATAAGGTATATAAACATACCTATAAGTACAAGAGATTACATAAGTTTAACGCTGAGAAAGGTTTAAATGTGTGAGTTATTAGGTATGTCGGCAAATGTCCCAACCGACATCGTTTTTAGTTTTACGGGGCTTGTTCAGCGCGGCGGAAACACTGGGCCGCACAAAGACGGTTGGGGTATTACCTTCTATGAAGGCAAAGGCTGCCGAACCTTTAAAGATCCAGATCCCAGTGTGGAATCTCGAATTGCTCAGTTAGTGATGGAATATCCAATCAAGAGTTGTTCAGTGGTGTCTCACATTCGTCAGGCAAATCGCGGTGGCATCAAACTGGAAAATACCCACCCATTTATTCGAGAGTTTTGGGGACGAAATATAACCTTCGCCCACAATGGCCAATTGTCGAAATACAAATCGCTTAAATTAAAATACTTTATGCCCGTTGGGGACACCGACAGTGAATATGCGTTTTGTTGGATTATGGACAGACTCAGAGAGCGTTACAGCAAACGGCCACGTAATTGGCAGGCGGTCTTTCGTTATATTGAAAAGTTATGCAAAACACTCGATGAATACGGTGTGTTTAACGCTTTGGTGACCGATGGCGAGTATCTTTTGGCGTATTGCAGCAACAACCTCTGCTGGATAACTCGCAGAGCTCCGTTTGGTGAGGCCAATCTTATTGACGCCGATTTCAATGTGAACTTCAGTGAGGTTACGACTGAAAATGATGTGGTCAGTGTTATTGCAACCCGACCATTGACCGACAATGAACAGTGGAACAAACTTGCGCCAATGGAGTCAGTGTTATTCCGCTTGGGCGAGAAACTCAGTTAGGGTTTTCAGTCGGAGTGTAGTTGTTCAACACCAAGTCGTATTGCTCAACACCTTTTTTCATTCGCCACATACGGGCTAAGGTGTAATTCAATTCGGGAATAAACCAGGCGTGTTGAGCGTAGAACTTTTTCTTGTCGTAGACTCGAGCCACTTTAATCGCATTAAACCGGCCTTGGCCGGTGCTGATGATTTCATTGCCAATAACTTCGAGTTCGTATTTTTTTAATTTGCCACTGTTGGAAAGAACTTCATATTCAAAGCGTTTTTTACCGGCTATCAAATCTAATTGCACTTGGATATGTAAGGTCATTTCATCCAACAGCCCCGGGAACCATTGCTCAGGCGATGCATTTTTCTTAGCTTTTGGCGATACCACAAGTGATTTATCCGACTTGAATTCGGCGATTAGGCTTTTGTCTTTGCCAGTTCCAGTACGTTCGTAGTTGTACGCGACGGGTTGAATTTCATTGTTTAAAAAGCGAAAAAGGCTGCTCTCTTTGCGTTTGTCCGAGAAGATCAGCCACTTCATCTTACTGTTCAATTCGATGGAATAAGTATTGTCACCCATAGTGGTTAAGCTGCGTGAGCCTGAGCCAAGCTTGTCGCCTTGACGGTACATGTCATAGACGGCTTCAAAAGGCCTGATAGGCAAATCATTGGCTTTGGTTTCTGCACAAATGAATGCAGTTAAAATCAAAGTCAAAAAAGCAAAACCACGAGCAACGTTATTCATCGTTAGCGTATCCTTGAACTGGCAACAATTGGTTATCCATGAAAGCGCCGTCAGATGTCATTGTTAATCGACCTTGGCTCATCCACTTCACCACCAAAGGGTAAATCAAATGTTCCTGAACGTGAACCCTTTGCGCCAAATCATCTGCGTTATCTTCTTCAAAAATAGGCACTTTCGCCTGAAGGATAACCGGACCACCATCTAACTCTTCGGTCACAAAATGAACGGAGCAGCCATGTTCTTCATCGCCCGCATCGATAGCCCGTTGGTGGGTATCAAGGCCTTGATATTTAGGTAGCAAAGAAGGGTGGATGTTGATTAATTTGCCTTTGTAATGCTCGACAAATTGAGCGGTTAAAATTCGCATGAACCCAGCTAAAACAACCACGTCAGGTTTATATTCATCAATCACTTCGATTAACGCTTGGTCATAAAGTTCACGGCTTTCGAAATCTTTGTGACTTAAAACGTGGGTGGCAATGTCGGCTTGTTTTGCTCGCTCAAGGCCATACGCTTCGGCTTTGTTCGATAAAACTGCGTTGATTTTGCCTGGGATTTTGCCTTCAGAGCATTGATCAATGATGGCTTGCAGATTAGTGCCGCTGCCTGAAATCAGAACAACGATGCTAGGTGCAGCTGACGCCGCACCTTGGTTATCAGAAGCTGCAGACACGGATTAAACTCCAGAGATTTCTACTTGCTCTTCGCCTTCGGCCGCTTTGGCAATGTTGCCAATGTGCCATGCGTTTTCGCCTTCAGCTTTTAAGATTTCTAATGACTTCTCTAAATCTTCTTCACCAACCGCGATGATCATACCAACACCACAGTTGAACGTGCGATACATTTCATGGGTGTCGATGTTGCCGTTTTCCTGCAGCCAGTTGAAAACTGCAGGCCATTGCCAAGAGCTACCATCACACACAGCTTTCGTTTCCGCAGGAAGAACACGAGGAATATTCTCCCAGAAACCACCGCCAGTGATATGTGACAAGGCGTGTACGTCAACACTCTCTAACAATTTAAGAACAGGCTTAACGTAGATTTTTGTTGGTTCCATAAGTTGGTCAGCCAACACTTTACCCTCGTATTGAGCAGATAAATCTGCACCCGATACTTCGATAACTTTGCGAATTAGTGAATAACCGTTTGAGTGAGGGCCAGAAGAGCCTAACGCGATCAGTTGGTCACCCGGCTTAACTTTAGTACCGTCGATGACTTTGGTTTTTTCAACAACACCAACGCAGAAGCCAGCTAAGTCATAGTCGTCGCCTTCGTACATGCCTGGCATTTCAGCAGTTTCGCCGCCGATAAGTGCACAGTTTGACATAACACAACCATCAGCGATGCCACTAACGACATCTGCTGCAACGTCAACGTTGAGTTTGCCTGTTGCGTAATAATCAAGGAAGAAAAGCGGCTCTGCACCTTGAACGATTAGGTCGTTAACACACATAGCAACCAAGTCGATGCCAACAGTGTCGTGCTTTTTCAAATCAATCGCTAAACGTAACTTGGTGCCAACACCGTCGTTACCCGCAACGAGAAGAGGCTCATCGTACCCTTTAGGGATTTGACATAGACCGCCAAAGCCACCAAGACCGCCCATAACTTCTGGACGTGTTGTGCGTTTTACCGCGCCTTTGATTCGCTCTACTAAAAGGTTGCCCGCATCGATGTCTACGCCAGCGTCTTTGTAGCTTAGAGATTGATTATCGCTCAATGTTATTTCCTCGAAAATGGAGTGGGTTCGATATAACGACCAATATTCTGGCCAGTCTGTATCGTATATAGACTATTGGGCGCGGATTTTATACCAAAATAGGGGAAGATATAAGCGAAAACTTAGCTTTCTTGTGGCGAGGGACTAAATAATTTAAAAAACATAAGGGAGGGATAAGATGCTCCCCCATTCAGGAGATGGGGAAGCCAATATTGCGCTTAAACGTTGGCAATGAATATTCCGCGCAGCGGCGCTGGATAACCTTCAATGGTTTTATTTGGATCGTTGGGATCTAAAAAGTCCGCCAATGATTGGGTATCTATCCAATCGGTTTTTCTTTGTTCGTCAAGAGTGGTTTGGTCAATGTTAACCAGACGAACATTTTTGAAGCCGACTTTTTCCATCCATCCTTCGAGCGCTTTAGCACTTGGGATATACCAGACGTTGCGCATTTGTGCATAGCGGTCTTTTGGCACCAACACTGTGTTTTCATCGCCTTCGATAATCAGGGTTTCTAATACCAGTTCACCGCCCGGGGCCAATTGCTGTTTTAGCTGTTGAAGAAAGTCCATTGGCGATTTTCGATGGTAAAGGACGCCCATTGAAAATACCGTGTCGAACGATTTCAGCTCAGG
The DNA here is from genome assembly GCA_964229075.1 of Alteromonadaceae bacterium. Taxonomy (GTDB): domain Bacteria; phylum Pseudomonadota; class Gammaproteobacteria; order Enterobacterales; family Alteromonadaceae; genus Psychrosphaera. The sequence goes on from CAXRBI010000014.1 coordinate 29,630, forward strand.
TAAATGTTCGACGCCCAATGGGAGCAAGTTCACCGCAGGATCTTGAATGAATCGTTGCACCGCCCAAAATTGCGCGAGAAACAACTGAGTTGGGTCAACACCAACCACAAATTTGGCGCCTTGGCCGCGCATTCGCCAAAGGTGATAGCCACTGCCGCACCCTATGTCCAATACGAATCTGTCTTTTAAATCGCTGATATGAGGCAATAAACGATCCCATTTGAAGTCACTGCGCCACTCCGTATCAACGTGCAAACCGTGCAAATGAAACGGGCCTTTGCGCCACGGCTTCAATTGCATTAAATGGTGCTGAGTTTTCTTTCTCAAACCCTCTGACATTGTTGTGTCGTCACCAACTCGAACTTGATTTAGCAAATCAACTTGAGACGGCTCAATTTCAGGCAATAAGTTGATATTTTTGACCCAGTCTTTAAATTCGCCGTGAAGAGAATGTTTGTACCAAGTGTTGAGCTGCCCAGGCAGTTGCTCAAGCCACGGTGCTAGTCGGTTTTGCGCAATCTGCGCGTAAAATTGATTGAAAAAGTCGACCATTGAGAAAATTTTCCGTTAAGACTTTACTGCTAAGAAGGAGCAGAAGTTAAAACATTGATACCATTTACCGACGGATGAAAAGCCAGCGTTTTGTAGACGTTCAAAGTGCGTTTGCTCGAAATCGATTTTCATCACGTTTTCAATTGCTGAACGTTTTTGGCTGATTTCTAACTCGCTATAACCGTTGGCGCGTTTAAAATCTAAATGCAGCTCGTTAATCGCGCCGTTAATGTGTTCGTTTGGCCACTTTATCTTTTCTGACAGAATAAGAACGCCACCAGGATTCAAGCCTTGGTAGATTTTTTCCAGCAACGCCAGTCTTTGTTCTGGTTCGATAAATTGTAAGGTGAAATTCATCACAACCATAGACGCGTTTTGGATATCAATGTCTTGAATGTCACCTAATACGACGTCAACCGGGACATCAGATTTGTATGCGTGCAGATGCAATTTACACTTCTCAACCATTGCCTCAGAATTATCAACACCAATTATTTTGCAATTTTTTTCGGTGATGTTCTTTCTTATAGATAGGGTCGCTGCGCCAAGTGAACAGCCGAGGTCGTAAATATAAGAGTTTTCCCTATGGTACTGACTTGCAAGCTTTCCTATTGTGCTGATTATTGTGGAATAACCGGGCACGCTTCGCTGAATCATGTCGGGGAAAACTTCCACAACAGATTGATCGAAAGTGAAGTCCTTAACGGGCCCTTGATCTTGTGAATAAATCGTATCGCGCATTGAACCAAATAATAAAAACAAATGTACTAAACGACTATTTTAACTTAATTTAACCCTTGGCAGTAAAAATTTTGAGTTGTTTATAAGTTTGGGGTTACGGGAAGAAACGACATACAATTAGGTGTCGACGCCAAAAACGCAATTTGCTTAGAAATCAAAAGAATAAACTAGATATGACAAAAACAGTGCTGCTGCAGCTTACAAAGTGCTTAGTTTTCCTCACTTTGTTTCATTGTTCCTGGCTTTCAGCAGCTGAACGGATGACAGGTGTTTCTCACGAACCGCTAAAAATCGCGGTCGCAAATAATGTCGTGCCATACCAATTTATCGACAACCAAGGCAAACTGACTGGCTATGTCATTGAGTTTTGGGAGCTTTGGTCACAAAAAACTGGCGTTGAGATAGAGTTTGTCAGTTCCAATTGGGCGGATTCAATATCAAATGTTAGAGACGGACACGCCGACGTTCATGGCGCATTAGCTTTCAACTCGGAACGAGCCAAATTCCTCGACTTTGGTGGAGAAATTTATTCTGCTGCCTTCAGTATTTATGTGCACAAAGATCTAGTCGGAGTCACCACTATTGCTGATTTGAAACCTCATTTGGTTGGTATGGTTAGCGGAACCGCCTACAGGCCGCTACTTTTGCAGCAAAACCCAGACATTCAATTTCGAGTATACAAAGACCGCGAATCGTTTTTTGATGGTCTTCGAGCTGGTGACGTAAAGACCTTCGTCAACTTTGACTATTTAACGTTTCGTTATCAAGGGTTTGAAGAACTCAGTAATTTATTCCCCCCATACAAACGCATTAGCGTTGGCGGTTTGTCTGCGGTTTATGGCGTGCGAAAAGGCGACGATAGGTACCGCCGCATTCTCGATAGCGGGCTTGAAAAAATCACCGAAAAAGATCGAGGCGACCTAGAACAGCGCTGGTTTGGTCTGCACAATAAAAAAGATGCATTATTGCTAAGTTTGTCTACTGGCAATGAGCCTTACATGAGTTTGACGCCGAGCGGTGAAGCCACCGGCTTATTCGTCGATATCTGGAAGAAGTGGGCAGAGAAAACTCAAACTACAATCGAGTTTATGCCGAATTCGATGGATTTGAGTTTAAAAGCACTGCAAGAGGGTAAAAGCAACATCCACATTGGCTACCCCGAGAGCCGGTTGGTTAATACTGGCTTACCAAGAGCCAAACATCTGTATTCAGTCTACTCCAATCTCTTCGTTAAAAATGAGTTTGATCTTGACCAAGACTTGAGCCAGTTGAATGATGAAAAGGTTGGCTTGTTCGAAACCGCACCTTACAAAAACGATTTTGTTAGAGACTACCCAAATGTCGAAGTGGTTTGGTTTGAAGGTTTGGACGCCATGTTAAATGCGGCGGTAAAAGATGAAATTTCAGGATTCGTTGCCGCAAACCAACTGTCTATGGTACGGATGTTACAAAATAATGTGAGCAGCCTGTTTCGGTCCGTTCCTGAGATTAAATACGAAGCCAAGATTTACTCCATCGTCAGCAGCGACAACGAGATTTTAATCGAAAAGATTGAAGAGGGTTTCGAGTTGATTCGTCACGAAGAACTGGTTGAAATCGAAAATCGTTGGATCAATGACGAAGCGGCAAAGTACTTCCAGAACCGCCGTCATACCTTCCAACTATCCGATAAACAACGTGAGTGGTTAGACCTTGTGCCGGAAGTGAGTGTTGGCATTGTTAAAGATTGGCACCCATACGAATATCTAGACGAAGAGGGTGTCCCCCGAGGCATCTCAATCGACGTATTTAATATAGCTGAGGAAATGACTGGGCAGAAGTTTAACTTCGTTGCCTACGACACTTGGGACTCTTTAATTGAAGAATTCAAAGTCGGTGAAATAGACATGGTGGCGAATATTTCCGCCACCGACAAACGTCGGGCATTTGCCGAATTTACCTCCAGTTACTGGCATACGCCTTGGTCGATTACCACCCATAAATCGGTGGCGAATGTTGACTCAATCCTTAACTTTTTCGGTAAACGTTTGGCGCTCATTGAAGAGTATCAGATGATCCAAGACATTCATGAGCACTACCCAGAGGTCATCATTCAAGTCGTACAAGATTACGATGAAGCGATTTCATTGCTCAAAGCCGGTGTGATTGATGGCATTTTGGATAATATGTTGGTGTCTGCACAGTACATTCAAGCCAATGATTTGTATCAGTTTAAAATTCATATCATTGAAGATTTGCCATACGACACCTCACATATGGGCATTCGTGCGGGGATGAAGTTACAGACTGAAATCATGGAAAGGGTGGTTAATGCCATTACCGAAGAGGACCGCAAAAAAATCCTAAACGAGCGATTTAAGGTGGATGTGGTACAAGGCGTAAGCTCCAAAATCTATGTCCGCAATATCGTGACGGCGATCATCATCGCAACCATTATTGTGGTGCTGGTGCTGGTATGGAATAACAAGTTAAAACAAGAAATTCGAAAACGTATTGCCGCCGAAACTAAGCTAAAACATCTGGCGTCCCACGATCCACTGACAGCGTTGCCCAATCGTGCGCTGTTGATGGACAGGATGAATTTGGCCGTTGCCTCGCACAAACGAAATAACAAGTGTTTGGTACTTATGTTCATCGACTTAGACGGCTTCAAACAAGTAAATGATAGCTTTGGCCATGATGTCGGTGATGAGTTGCTAAAACAAGTAGCCGCAAGGTTAAGCAGTGTTGGCCGGGTGACTGATACGGTCGCTCGCTTTGGCGGAGACGAGTTTGTGGTGATGTTGACAGACTTAGCCGATTTGAATCAGTCGGCAAAAATTGCAGAAAAGATCATTGCTGATTTTTCAGAAGCATTCGATCTCAGTGTTGCACGTGTCAATGTCGGTGCCTCCATCGGTATTGCCGCATTCCCAGATAATGCGGATGAGCCGTTGGGTTTAATAAAAGCCGCAGATAACGCGATGTATAAAGTTAAAGAAATGGGCAAAAACAGCTACGTGTTTGCCGATTGATTTCTGCCTCCGTTCTTTTTTCCAAGCGATAAAAAATAAAGCGGCACTGATATTGTTAAAAGCGGTGACTTTGCCGCATTTATCCTTATAATGACCGCCATTTTCACGCACCATTCGGTGCGAATTTCGAACTAAATTGTATAAATAGGATTGCAGATGCGTTCTCATTATTGTGGGCAGTTAAATAAAAGCCTAGTTGATCAGGAAGTCACACTTTGTGGTTGGGTGAACAAACGTCGTGATTTGGGTGGCCTTATTTTCATCGATATGCGTGACCGTGAAGGTATCGTTCAAGCGGTCATTGACCCAGATGAAACGCAAATCTTTGAAACTGCAAATAAATTACGTAATGAGTTCTGCATCAAACTGACCGGTTTAGTGCTTGCGCGTCCAGACAGCCAAGTAAACAAAGACATGGCGACAGGTGAAGTTGAGCTTTACGTAAAAGACTTAGAAATTCTTAACGCCGCGGCACCGTTACCTTTGGACTTCAATCAAGAGAACTCAGAAGAGCAACGTCTTAAGTACCGTTATCTAGACTTGCGACGCCCAGTCATGAATGAGCGTCTACAGTTTCGTTCAAAGGTAACTTCGGCTGTTCGTCGTTATATGGATGAGCACGGTTTCCTCGATATGGAAACGCCAATCCTAACCAAAGCAACGCCTGAAGGTGCGCGTGACTACCTAGTACCAAGTCGTACACACAAAGGTCAGTTTTTCGCACTGCCACAATCTCCACAGTTGTTTAAGCAGTTGTTAATGGTTGCGGGTTTTGATCGTTACTACCAAATTGTTAAGTGTTTCCGTGACGAAGACTTACGTGCAGATCGTCAACCTGAATTCACTCAAATCGATATCGAAACCACCTTCATGTCAGGTCAAGATGTAATGAACATGACTGAAGGCCTAGTGCGCCAAGTATTCCAAGAAATGCTTGACGTTGACTTGGGTGACTTCCCATCAATGACGTACGCAGAAGCAATGCGTCGCTTCGGTTCAGACAAACCGGACTTACGTAACCCATTAGAGATTGTTGATGTTGCGGATCTTATGAAAGACGTTGACTTCAAAGTCTTCGCTGGCCCTGCCAACGATGCAAAAGGTCGCGTTGCAGTCATTCGTGTGCCTGGTGGCGCAAGTCTGACTCGTAAAAACATTGATGGTTACACTGAGTTTGTTGGTAAATACGGTGCCAAAGGTCTTGCGTGGATCAAAGTGAATGACAAAGACGCGGGCATGGAAGGATTACAATCACCGATTCTTAAGTTCTTGAACGAAGAAGTGGTTAATAACATCTTGGAACGCACAGAAGCAGCAACCGGCGACATTTTACTGTTTGGCTCTGACAGCTACAAAGTGGTTACAGATGCCTTAGGCGCACTTCGCCTTAAGTTAGGTGAAGACTTGGATATGGTTGAAGACAAATGGGCACCACTTTGGGTCGTTGACTTCCCAATGTTCGAAGAACTTGAAGGTGGCGCATTAACTCCACTTCACCACCCGTTTACAGCGCCAAGCAATTTGACCCCTGAAGAGCTAGCGGCAAACCCTGCAGAAGCCTTATCTGACGCTTATGACATGGTACTTAATGGTGTTGAATTAGGTGGTGGTTCGGTTCGTATCCACAACCAAGATATGCAAGCAAAAGTGTTCGAAATTCTTGGCATTGACGACCAAGAAGCGGAAGAGAAATTTGGCTTCTTGTTAGACGCTCTGAAATTCGGTGCGCCACCACACGCAGGCCTAGCATTCGGTTTGGACCGCATGGTGATGTTGATGGTGGGCGCAGACTCAATCCGTGACGTTATGGCCTTCCCTAAAACGACAACGGCGGCATGTCCATTAACGGATGCTCCTGGGTTTGCGAATCCAGAGGCGTTGGCTGAGTTGGCGATTGAAGTAAAGAAAGCGGACTAACGCTATACATCCTTTGTGAGAACCCGAATACTTTGGTATTCGGGTTTTTTTATGGTTTGATAAAGACAAAGAGTCATTTAGAAGTAAGTTATGTCGATAATTTTGGGTATTGATCCAGGGTCAAGAATTACCGGGTTTGGCGTTGTGCGTCAGGTTGGCGCAAAGTTCGAGTATATGGGGAGCGGTTGTATCCGAACACCGAACTCGGATTTGGCGCAAAAACTCAATACCATCTTCAATGGGGTGGCTGAAATCATTCAGCAGTACAAGCCCGACAATTTTGCCATTGAGCAAGTGTTTTTGGCTCATAATCCAGATTCGGCTCTAAAGCTTGGTCAAGCCAGAGGTAGCGCAATTGTCGCGGCAACTCAAGCCGAATTGCCAGTATTTGAGTATTCAGCACGGCAAATAAAACAAGCGGTTGTTGGAGCAGGTGGCGCTGACAAAACCCAAGTTCAGCACATGGTGCAACACGTTTTAAAACTCACTGGAAAACCACAAGCGGATGCTGCGGATGCTTTAGCGGTGGCCATTTGCCATGGCAATACCAACCAAAGTCTCATAAACATGGCAGGCGTAGCCAAAAAGACCGTACGGGGCAGACTTCGACGCTAAAGTTTCTCTATTTTTTCGATAAGTTGAACGGTCAACGAAAACATCTCTGGCCTTGACTCGGACACCTCCAGTTCTGCGCTGCATTGCGAAACATCATCAAAGCCGAATTGAGCGGCAACACCTTTTATTTTGTGGGCTAGCTTTTTCAGGTTGTTCAAATCATCGCTCGCTATAAAACGGTTTAGGGTTTTCACTTCACCTTTGAGTCTTTTTCTTGATGCTTCCGCAAGATCTGTATAAAGCAAGGGGTCAAAGTCGAATTTATCCTCTGGTTCGTTTGCATGAGTATAAGATGTCACCGCTTCGATCAGTCGACCCCGTGTGACCGGTTTTGCAACACAGTCAACAAACCCCTTACTCAGATAGTTTTCAACATCACTGGTCATCGCATTTGCTGTAAGGGCGACCACTGGTGTGTCTATACCACAGTGCTGTATAAATTCTAATGCTTCTAACCCCCCCATAACCGGCATTTGAATATCCAGTAAGATAAGGTGATAGCTCTTCGACATGACTTTATCGAGTGCTTGCGCGCCATTTTCGACTAAATCTACCGAGAACCCAGCTTTCTCTAAGAACAGTTTAAATAAACACCCGTTCTCGACGGAGTCCTCAGCGAGTAGAACGTTTATCTGACGAACTAAACCCGGTTCAAGATGGTCTGGCGCTGCTTTTAATCGTTGAGGTTCATTGTCACAACGTTCTGCTTTTATAGTCAGCTTGAAGTCTGAGCCGTTGCCTTTTGAACTTGTTGTCGAAATGTCGCCACCAAGCAAGATAGCAAGCTCCCTCGATATCGAGAGTCCGAGCCCCGTACCATGGGGTTTAGCTGTAAGGCCACTGTTTACCTGAGCGAAAGGAGAGAATATCACTTCGATCTGCTCTGGAGTTAACCCAATACCCGTGTCTATCACATCAAACTCAAGGGTTTCCGAGTGAGACTGGTAGTTTACTTTTAATTTAATGCTGCCTTGTTCTGTAAATTTAATGGCATTGCCACAAAGGTTAATCAATATCTGTCTCAAGCGGCTCTCATCAGTTCTCACACAACTCGGAATTTCATCGCTTAATTGAAGCACGAACTGTAGCCCTTTTTCCGAGGCTTGATATGAGAAAATCGATTCTAGCTCTTTAAGTAGAGTTCTTATTTCGCATCTGGTGATTGAGATGTCGAGTTCCCGTGCTTCAATTTTAGAAATATCTAAAATGTCATTAATTAATGACACAAGGTTTTTAGATTGTTTGTGAATAATTTCAATGGCATTTAACTGTTCGGAGCTTTCGATATCGCCGTTTAGAATGGCTTCAGCATAGCCAGTAATTGCAGTCAGTGGCGTACGCAATTCGTGGCTGGTATTTGCAAGAAATTGGCTCTTGGCTTGATTGGCTTGCTCTAACTCTTCGGTCATTGCAGTAATGAACTTCACCAAGCGACCTACGATCCTCGCGTGTTTATTTGCGTAGGGATCGCTCGTATCGATTGTTTGATAGTTGGAAAAATTGGCAGCGGATGGACGTTCGCTATCTACACCTTCTTTCATGGCAACAGATACTAGTGTTGAATTTAATAGCGGCAATTTACCTTCATCTGAATAAAATTCGCCATAAGTGTAGAAGCCAAATGTTGGTGCGATTTTTTCAATCGGCAAGGTTTCCAGATCAACGTCGTCTTGCATTAAAAATCGACGGCATCCGCACGAATAAAGATAAACGACTTGCGGACTGAAATGTTCGATTTTGGAAAGCGTATGTTCTGCACCTTCTATTATCAAACCGGGATCTCCGTAGCCCAATCGACAAACCTCTCCATTTTCGATATCGGCAACAAAGACGAGCCCGCCGGCTTCTGTGACAGCAACAGGGACACGCGCTAACAACCGATCATGACGCTCTATAAGCAATGGAAATTCCAGGGCATTGAGAAAAAATTTGTCGTCATCCTTTACGCCGAGGTATTTTCGATAAACTTCAAAAGCGGGTTTATTATCGATAGATTCGACCACCATCCCATTTGTTTGAGTGATTCTCATCGGCCGGCTCAAACTGCGCCAACCTAAATAAGTTCTAGAATCTATTGAAAGCTCTTCGCCTTCAAATGCAACTGCTATAAGTCCTTTACTGTATAGCTCTTTACCGTAATAAACCAACGAGTTATTCATCGACGCATAATCGCCAGCTCCGCCACCGAAAATTTCAAAAGTGGGATGGGTGTCCTCAATCCCTGATAAAAGCATTGCGGCATCAATACTCAGTGGCGTCGACAGTAACAAGAGCCCCTTGGTGTCAGGAAAAAGATCTCGCAGTTGGCGCCCGAGTTGGTGACCTACGTAATATTCGTTGTTGTCTATCTGGCTGCTGATAACATTGATTCTAGTGGACTCAAAGCATGTAAAGCCGGCGATGAGCTGACCGGTCTTGCAAGCGCCTTCGAAAATTTCGCCAACAGTTGTTGCGCCGACAATAATCGCGTTTGGAAAATACTTTGCCAATAAATCGAGAGCATCCGTGTTGACGCGTTCGTCAGTATTGGCACTGTAAAACTGAATCAGTAGCGATTTGGCAGCATTAACAGCTTGCGTAAACTCTGGTTTAGCGAGCTGTTCTTTGAGTGAACTCTCACTCACATTAAGTATCGAAAAATGTTTAATCATGACTTGGATTTCGCCTTCCTTTTAGTCAGATTAGCAGTATATAAATTACTCGCATAGTTGAAATTTTGTTCAGTCTTAACAAGGCTCTTTACTTAAATTTGGATTTTTACTTTTAACGATAAAATTAACTGTGTATATTTCCAGTTGTTTATGACAGATAAAGAATGACAGCGTGATTGGAAGATTGACAGGAAAGGTCGCCGATAAACAGGCGCCAGACGTATTATTAGATGTTAACGGTGTAGGCTATGAAGTGCAGTTGCCACTCACTAGCTTTTACGAACTCCCGGAAGAAGGGAAAGAAACCACGATTTACACACATTTTGTGGTTAGAGAAGATGCCCAATTGTTGTATGGCTTTGCCAGCAAACAAGAGCGCAGTTTGTTTCGTTTGTTGATCAAAGCAAACGGGGTTGGTCCGAAACTTGGCTTGACCATATTATCGGGCATGACCGCTGAACAGTTTGTTACCTGCGTCGAACATGGCGACGTGACCACATTAGTAAAGCTCCCTGGAGTGGGTAAAAAGACGGCTGAACGATTGTTAATAGAAATGCGTGATCGGATAAAAGAGTTGAACTTAGCGCCAGAGTTCATGCCGAAGACTGCCCTCGAAACTAGCGTTATTCAAAACAAAGCCAGCGAATCTGACGACGCCATTGCGGCATTGGTATCACTTGGTTACAGTAACCAACAAGCAAGCAAAGCAGTAAAAGCGGTGTTTGATGAAAACCACGACAGTGAAACTCTGATTCGTCACGCGCTAAAAAACATGTTGTAAGGCTATTAGAAAATGATTGAAGCAGATCGTCTCGTCGGTGCGATTGAAACTCGAGAAGATGAAGTAATAGACAGAGCCATTCGTCCAAAGTTGTTGGAAGACTATCAAGGTCAACCTCACGTCAAAGAGCAAATGGAAATCTTTATTCAAGCGGCAAAAGGCCGTGGTGAAGCATTAGACCATTTGTTGATATTTGGACCGCCTGGTTTAGGTAAAACCACGTTAGCAAATATCGTTGCTAACGAAATGGAAGTGAGCATAAAAACAACCTCTGGACCCGTGTTAGAGAAAGCAGGGGATTTAGCGGCGCTGTTAACCAACCTTGAAGAAAACGACGTTCTGTTTATCGACGAAATACATCGTTTGTCTCCGGTCGTCGAGGAAGTGTTATATCCCGCCATGGAAGATTACCAACTCGATATCATGATTGGCGAAGGGCCTGCGGCTCGTTCAATAAAACTGGATTTACCGCCATTTACCCTGATAGGTGCAACAACCCGTGCAGGTGCTTTGACTTCACCGCTTCGTGACAGGTTCGGTATTGTTCAGCGACTTGAGTTTTATAAGGTTGCGGACCTAGCAAACATCATCGAACGTTCAGCCCATTGTTTGAATATGGACATGAATGCGCAAGCAGCGGAAGAAATAGCTAAGCGTAGCCGGGGAACTCCTCGTATTGCAAACCGTCTATTAAGACGAGTAAGAGATTATGCCGACGTTAAATCGGCAGGTGTGGTGACCGCTGAAGTCGCACAGGCGGCACTCAATATGGTTAACGTAGACAGCGAAGGTTTTGACTACATGGACAAAAAACTGTTGTCGACCATGATTGAAAAATTTGATGGTGGGCCAGTAGGTTTGGATAACATCGCCGCCGCTATTGGTGAAGAACGTGACACGATAGAAGATGTGATCGAACCTTTCTTGATACAGCAGGGCTTTTTACAGCGAACACCAAGAGGACGAGTGGTCAGTGCGCGAGCATACACGCATTTGGGTTTTGATTTACCAGAGAAGTAGTTTTTCAAGCTCTCTTTGATCAAAATGATTGTGAAAGTGCTGTAGAGAGGGGTACAACACTCAGGCCTACTGTAGCTGTCGGTTGATGCACGAGAGAGCGGCACACCCGCCAAAGCCATTTGTCGCGGTCGGTTTTTGCACGAGAGAGCGGCACCCTCCCAAAGCCACTTGTGGCTGTCGGGGTTTGCACGAGAGAGCGGCACACCCTCTATGACCATCCATGGTCACCGGGTGTACCTACATCCTGTAGGCAAAAAAAAAGCCCGTTCAAATGAACGGGCCAAAATATAAAGGAAGGAATAAATTCCAGGGAACATGAATAGGAGAAGTAAACAAATCTTTTACTTCACATCTGAACAACACTGCGTGTTCAGAAGATGTGTGTATATTAATGAGCTAGAGTAATTACTTCAAACTAAAAAAATTGCAATTTGTTATTAGTTTTATTTATCCGAGATGGTGCAATAAACAAATTGTATAGTTTGTAATGAAATTGCAACCTTACTGTGATCCTTTTTCACTAAGGGTTTTGGTGGGTTTGATTGTATTTTGAACTAAGTTAGTTTTATTAATGTAGTTCAAATGTGAATTAAAATTCAATTTATGAATGAGTAAATGCTCTAATGTGAATAATTACGTCATTTTATTCACTCTATCTGCATAAACCATTTTAGGGAAAACTGTGCATTCTTTATCGATTCGAGTTTATTACGAGGACACCGATGCCGGAGGCATTGTCTATCACGCCAATTATTTAAAGTTCTGTGAGCGAGGAAGAACCGAATTTTTGCGACAACTGGGTATTGAACAAGACGGATATCTTAAGCAAAATATAGCGTTCGTGGTGAAGTCCATGCAAATCGACTTCAAAGTGGCTGCCAAGTTTAATGATCAAGTCACTGTAAATTCAGAACTCCAGCAAATAAAGCGCGCTAGTGTGGAGTTCAAACAAACAATAATAAACGAGTCCGGGCAACCTGTTTTTTTAGCGGATGTACAAGTCGCATGTATTGACCCGGTGAAGATGCGACCTATTGCGATACCATCGGAAATTTTAGAGGTTTTAAAAAGTGCAAGCTGAGATTAGTTTTTGGGGATTATTTTTAGAAGCCAGCGTTATTGTTCAGTTAGTAATGTTGACTTTGTTGGGTTTGTCTATTGCGTCTTGGGCACTTATTTTTCAACGTCGTAAAGTGTTGACTGAAGCCGAAGTGAATACAAAGAAATTCGAAGATAAGTTTTGGTCCGGTGTTGACCTGAGCCGACTTTACAGTGAGATATCAGCCCGACAGACAGTGGACGGTTTAGAAGCGCTGTTTAAAGACGGTTTTAAAGAGTTCGCTCGCTTAAAGAAAAACAGCGTTAATTCTGCGCAAGTATTTATGGACGGTACACATCGAGCCATGCGAGTGCGCTTATCTCGTGAAGTTGAGTCACTTGAAAGTCACTTGAGTTTCCTTGCAACCGTAGGTTCTATCAGCCCATATATCGGACTGTTCGGTACGGTCTGGGGTATCATGAACGCGTTTTTAGCGTTAGGTGAGGTACAGCAAGCAACATTGAACATGGTTGCACCTGGCATTGCTGAGGCACTTATTGCAACGGCTATGGGATTATTCGCTGCGATTCCTTCTGTCTTGGCGTATAACAGTTTTGCTCGCAAAGTAGAAAAGCTGGAAGCAAGTTACATTAATTTCTCTGAAGAGTTTGCCAATATTCTTCATCGTCAGGTGACTGCCAATACTCCACAGTCGGTGTAATTCATAATGCATTACCAAAAGAGACGCAGAAAACCCGTAGCCGAAATTAACGTCGTACCGTACATCGACGTTATGCTGGTGCTATTGATCATCTTTATGGTGACAGCTCCACTGGTTACTCAAGGGGTCAAGGTGGATTTACCGCAGGCACAAGCTGAGCCACTGGATGATGAATCTAAATCGCCAATGATTGCTTCAATCAATGCCAATGGCGAGTACTTCTTATCAACCGGCAATGGCGAGGACGGCAAAGAACCGATGACTCCAACGGATTTAGCGGTTGTTGTAGCTGCTCAGTTACAAATTGATCCCGAAATTCCGGTGATCGTAAAAGCCGACCGGAAAATTGAATACAGTTACGTCGTGGAGTTAATGGTGTTACTTCAGCGAGCAGGTGCGCCTTCAGTAGGTCTGATGACGGAGCCGAAAGAATAATGTTCAATCCGGCATACACGATTCATATTATCAAATCATTCGGTCTCCACATCTTCTTTGGTGTAGTGGTTGTCGCCAGTTTCAGTTTCCCGGGCTTGACCCCGGAAAAAGAAGAGATTCAACCGGAAGTGTCGGCTATTGACGCTGTGGTCATCGATTCTGCTTCACTTGAACAGCAGGTGAAGAAAATTCAAACGGAGAAAGCTCAAGCCAAGAAGGCGGAAGAAGACCGCGTTCGTGAACTCGAACGCAGAGCACAGCAGGCGAAGAAAGACATCGCCAAATTAGACAAGCAAAAGACTGACAGCGCAAAAGCTGCGGAAGCGGCCAAACGCAAAGCTCGCGAAGAAAAGCGCAAGGCCGATAAAGCCAAAGCCGACCGCCTAAAACGTGAGAAAGAAGCCGCTGCTGCCAAGAAACGCGCTGCCGATGCGAAAAAACAAGCGGATGAGGCAAAACGTAAAAAAGAAGCAGAGCAAAAGGCGCTTGCAGACGCTGAACGCAAACGCAAGGAAGAAGAAGCGCGTCAAGAGCGCGAACGCCTTGAAAAGGAACGTAAAGAGCGCGAAGCAAAAGAAAAAGCAATGCAAGAGAAACTGCTGCAGGAGCAGTTAGCGCAAGAACAGGCGAAACGCCGTCAAGCGCGTCAGAAAGTTGTTCTGACTGAAGTACAAAAATACAAAGCGCTAATCACTTCTAAGATCCAGCAAAACTTGATCTTGGATGAAAAAATGAAAGGCAAATCCTGCTTATTGAATATTAAATTGGCGACCAGCGGTCTTGTGTTGAAAGTAAAAGTACTTTCAGGCGACGCATACACCTGTAGCGCGGCAGAGCGCGCGGTGTTAAAAGCCACAACCTTGCCAGTTTCAAAAGAGCCTGATGTAAATCAGCAGCTCAAAGATATTAACTTGACAGTAAAACCGGAATTTTAAAATGTCCAAGATTCGTTCATTGTTTATTGCACTAAGTGTTTGGTTGTTCTCAGCAACAGCAAATGCAACGTTGGAAATTGTTATTACCGAGGGGATTGATACCGCTCGTCAAATTGCGGTTGTTCCGTTTAAGTATGACGGTATCCGCGAGTTACCACTGGAAATATCTCAGGTGGTGGCGGCAGATTTGATGCGCAGTGGCAAGTTCAAAGCGCTGGCTACAGACTTGCTGCCGCAATTGCCTTCAACTGACGACGAAGTAGATTTTTCCAGTTGGACGGCAGAAGGTGTGGAAGCCATCATCGTTGGTTCAGTTTCTGATCACGAAGACGGCCGCTTTATTGTCTCGTTTGAATTAATCGACGTATTGCGTGGTCAAATTACCAACGGCAGTGTTGGGGTTTTGGAAAACGGCGAATTGGTTCAACGAAAAGACCACGTCATGCACGTTTCCAGAATGGCGATACAAGAGCGCAGCTTCCGAAGTCACGCTCATCGCATAAGCGATACGGTATATGAAGAGTTGACAGGGGAGCGTGGTGCATTCAGAACGAAGCTGGCCTATGTGACGGTAAAACGTGATGAAGCAATGCCATATCAACTGATTGTTGCCGACTATGACGGTGAAAATGAAGTCGCTCTTATTAAATCAAGTGAGCCGTTGATGTCTCCTGCATGGTCTCCAGATGCGCGCAGGTTAGCTTACGTAACATTTGAAAATGACAAGTCACAAATCTACATCTCTAACATTTACACTGGTGAGCGACAGCTCGTTACCTCATTTGATGGCATTAACGGTGCACCGAAGTGGAGTCCGGATGGTAAAAAACTCGCGTTGGTTTTGTCCAAAGACGGCAACCCGGAACTCTATGTATTGGATCTGGCAACCAAGACTCTTACTCGAATGACCAGACATAGAGCCATCGACACAGAGCCAAGTTGGTCACCGGACGGAAATTATATTGTGTTCAGCTCAGAACGGGGTGGAAATGCACAACTATATAGAGTAGATTTGGACACTAAGCGGGTGAAAAGGTTGACTTTTGACGGCGAAATGAACTTAGGGGGCTCCATTACACCGGATGGTACCCAGTTAGTATTAGTAAATCGCACCCAAGGCAAGTACCATATTGCCAAACAAGAATTAGAAACAGGCAATTTCCAAGTTTTGACGAAAACTCGACTGGACGAAAGCCCGAGTATTGCACCGAACGGCTCAATGATTATCTACAGCACCATGCATGGGCGTGGCCAAGTGTTAGCATTAGTCTCGATTGACGGTCGCTTTAAAGCTAGATTACCGGCTGCCAGCGGACAAGTTAAGTCCCCGGCGTGGTCGCCATTTTTACAATAATTTGAAATATACGAATTAACACAAAAAGGAAACTTACAATGCAACTGAGCAACATTAAAAAAAGTTTACTAATTGCAATTCCAGCATTAGTTCTTACTGCATGTGGTTCAACTTCTGAAGATCAACAACAAGGCGCAGCATCACAAACGAATGGTTCAGCGCAAACTGCTCAGTCTGACAGTGCAAACGTAAACAACAGCGGCGTAGAACTTGGCAATGTTGAAATGGAAAAAACGCCTGAAGAGCTAGCTGCAGAAGCAAGGGAAACATTGCGTATGGAAGCTCAAACAGTTTACTTCGACTACGACAAGTCGAAAGTTGACGCTAAGTACTTAGAAGTTTTACAAGCGCACGCGGATTTCCTAATCAAGAACCCAGGTCAATCTATCAAAGTTGAAGGTCACTGTGACGAGCGTGGTACGCCAGAGTACAACATTGCGTTGGGCGAGCGTCGTGCAAAAGCTGTTGCTCAGTACTTACAAAGCCTAGGTGTTTCTGCGAGCCAGATCACTACGGTTTCTTACGGTGAAGAAAAGCCAGTTGACCTTTCTCGTACAACTGCTGGTTTCGCTAAGAACCGTCGCGCGGAATTAGTTTACTAATAAGCGAACTCAAATATATGAAAAAATCATTACTAACCCTTGTAGTGATGAGTGGTGCAGCTTTCGGAGCTGCACCCGTTAAAGATCTTTCCTCCTCTAACAGTTCCGTTAACCAACAAATCCAACAACTTCAACGACTTATCCAAGCTCGTGGTGCCGCTCAGGTGAACCTACAGCAGCAAATTTCTGAGCTCCAAGAAGAAGTCAGTGAGTTGCGTGGTGTGTCTGAGTCTCATGGCCACCAATTGGAGCAGATTGTTGATAGACAGCGCGAGCTGTACTTAGAGATAGAAAGGCGTCTTAGCGCACTGCAAACCGTTGAAGTTTTACCAGAGGTTGTTGAAGAGCCTGTGGTGGAAGAAACGTACGGTGGTTCATTAAGCGAGAATGACGCTTATGACCAAGCGGTGAACCTCATCTTAAAGGAGCGCCGTTACGACGACGCGATCCCTCAGTTCCAAGCGTTTATAAAAAACTTTCCACAATCAATTTACAGCGCGAACGCGCATTATTGGTTAGGTCAGCTATTATTTAACAAGTCTGAATTCGAGCAAGCAAAAAATCACTTTGAACAAGTGATCAGTTTTTACCCAGATTCGAATAAACGAAGTGATGCTTTATTAAAACAAGGCACGGTTTTTCAAAAATTGGGTGATGCGGCGAATGCGAAAAAGATGTTTGAACAGGTTATTTCCGAATACCCAGATTCAAACTCAGCGAATTTAGCTAAGTCGAGACTGGCATCTTTGAACTAGAAAAGTATGTTTTTTGGCGCTTTTGAACGATATTTGTTCGAAAACGCCTAAAAATAAATTTTTTAATAAAATTGCTTGCACAGAATTCTGAAATAAGTATTATATGCGCCCGCAGCAGGGGAACGGCAACGAAGCCCAAGCTGTAGGTAGAAAGTGGGTCATTAGCTCAGCTGGTAGAGCAGTTGACTTTTAATCAATTGGTCGCTGGTTCGAATCCAGCACGACCCACCATCTATGAAAACCATACCAAGAACTGGATG
>CAXRBI010000015.1:0-21858 GCA_964229075.1 Alteromonadaceae bacterium
CCTTGCGGCATTATCGACGACCGATATTGGCACAAAGCACCAGTAGGAACAAAAAATGACAGAATGGATTTTGCAAATATTAACTAAGGTATTCATTGAGTTTTTGATTAATACTGTTTGCTATTATGTCGGTTGGCCGATTTGTAGAATATTAACGTTGGGTTCGTACCCTAAAGAATACCCTCATGAGGAGGGGCTTATTACGGGTTACATGTTTGAAAACTATGTGTCGTTGACAGGGTTCATATTTATTCTAGTTTCCGTTGGTTTTTTATTCATTGGCTAACGTCTCAAAATGGCACAAACCCGCCCTAAGTTATCGGTTCCAGATTCCCGCCTTCGCGGGAATGACGTTTTTGGGTTCTGAACTTGCTGAGGTAACCTTAGAGCCAATGTTCCGCTTCTGGCACTTATCCCCCATAACCATCTAAACCATCAGACTTCTCAAGCTGTTGAGAACCAAGAACTGATTATCCTGAACCAGCAGCTTTTTACCCACAATTGATTTACGGATACACCTTGCGCACATGCTTCGTCGCCAGTGTTTGAACCTTTTCAATGATTGTGGTGACTTTATTGAGTGCCCCCAAAGCTCAACGCGGAAATCAGTTACTTCACAAGAATTTTTAGAATGTTGTGACATTTGTCACTTCTTTTGTTTGGTAGCAGAGAGTTTAATGTACACACTCGATACCGATAGGGAAATGACGTGAAAGAAGCAAATAAACAAACACTTAAAATCATTCATTCAATCATATTTGTTCAAGGCTTTATCCTTCTGTTTTGGATAGTTACCTCGCAGAACTTTGCAGACTACACAGGGTTTAGCTCTTTAGCGTCAATTGCGCCTTCCGCGTGGCTAGCGGCGGCTGCTCTTATCGTTGTTTATGTCTGGGGCGCAGCAAGTATCTCAACTGTGCGAGAGCACATGTTCAAGTTGGACAAGTTAAAATATACCGCCATGCTAGGGGCTTTGATATCTGGCGTTTTCGAAGAAATCGTGTTCAGAAAACTATTGATGGATTATATGCATCAACAACAGATCAGTGAGTTCTGGCAAGTGCTAGCCTCTGGTGCAGTGTTTGGTATTGCCCATTTGGTATGGGGTGGAAAAGCAATCTCTGCGGCGATTAACGCAACTTTTTATACCTTTTTCTTGGGGGCGGGTTTGGCTATTGTTTACATCCTCAGTGAGCGAAATTTGGCCGTATGTATTATTGCTCATACGATAGTGACCGGACTCATTGAGCCTGGCCTTATCAAGGCCGCGGTATTAAACAAGCTAGGGTACTTGACCGAGCGCCGAGAGTCTGCCGAGGCATAATTCAAAAATAACTTGCAGAAATGAGAGACATCGACAAGGAGCTTAGTTTTGAGCTTGTTTCTCTGATGTTTCAGTTTATTAGCGGGATGTGGGGCTATGGTGAGTTAGCCCCCACGTCAGCCTTAGCAGTCAACAGCAATAGCACTTAGCAATCATTAAACTTAACAAACATGGCACTTAACAATCATGGCACTTAACAGCCATGCCACTTAACAGCATGAATCCTTAAACCTGACTACCTCCAGCGCCCAAATTAGACTTCTGATCCCCTACTCCCGTCTTTCTCTAAATCGAGCTAGTCCTTTACTCGCATAACCGGCGAGATTTCTTGCCAAGCATTTTTGTCTGATCCAAACGCCATCCAGACTCAAATTTCTTAGTGCTAGCAATTAATTAGTGGCTTTGGTACAAGTAAGCTATTGAGAAAAATAAGCGATGCTACACGTCTGAAAACACGCATCCCTAAACATGTTATGAGCCATGATTAAATTTAAGCCTATCGTCTCCAGTTTTCTTCTTTTTAGCGTTAGTACAAACGCTTGCCAAGTTTTGTCTTTCGAAGAGGAAATGAAGCACAGCAAAGAAGCCAAAGCTCTTGCAATTGCGCATGCCCAAAAGTCCGCTAGAGAGGCGGACACCATTTTAAAAGCAAGGGTTATAAACGTTACAGAAAGAGCATATGACCAGAGTGTGTCTGCCACTTATTTTGATGTCGAACTCGATAACGTCGATGTCCTCAAGGGGACTTTTTTCGAAGGACAGCCGCTTTTTTGGAAAGAAAATATGGAAATAACCATTGGCTGCGATCCATCAATCTATATTGATAATATTCATTTAATGCCGAGCTATCCCTACCTCCTCTACATTAAAGACGGCGAAATAATCAGACAAAATGATATTGGCCCTTATTTTCCAACGTTAACCGGGGAAGAAGAAATTGAGTTAATTGGAGCAAATGGCTTGTAACAAACAACTCTTAAATGGGGTCAGGTACACATTAATTCTCGAAGCCTGTTATCAAAATAAAGACGGTTCGAGCACCATTGAAGTCGGCTTATACATTAAATAAACTCGATTCAAACTCAAACAAAGCAACAGACGAACGCTCGGATTTCTAAGTACATGGAGTCAAATATGAACATAAACGCAACGCTTATGGGTCAGAATGTCGTGATTAACCTCTTCATAATGTTGTTTCTAACCTTGATGTTTGCCAAACGAAAATCAGGCTACTTGCCACTTGTTGCGTTATACACGTTTTTGTTGAGCGTACTGTTCATCCCGGCCAGTTGGCTGTACTGCATGTATTGGGCGTTTAAAAAACCAAAAGAGGTCGGCAAACAGTAAAGCATTTGTTTGCCTCTTGGTGCAAAGTGACTTGCAAGTGACCCTAAAGACGGAAAAACCTCCGCTAATCAAAGCCTTGTTTTACAGGCGCTCCCCTTCCTAATCACATGAAAGTTTTGTGAAACTGAAAAACTGTATTTGCATTATTTATTTTTGCCATTAAAGTAATACGTGGGAATTGAAGTTTGAATAAAACAGTCACGTTATGAATCGTGGGCTTTCTGCCGTCTGCAGAAAAGTCTAGAGGATTAACGAATTTTCTAGGTGAATAGAAAATGGGACTGTTTCGTAAACAAACGGCTGAGCAACACAATTCCAGACTCTTCGGGGAAGTCAGTTTATCTGTCGCGCCCACCTATAAAAATCTTACCCTTATTTTTTCTGCGATTTTCTTTGTCGCGTTAATTTTCCTTGTTACTGCCAATTATCACCGCAAACAAGTTGTCTTTGGCCAACTAAAACCGAGTCAAAGCGTGGTCACAGCGCGTGCCCCTGGGCAATTTATTGTCGCCGACGTATTTGTCGAAACCGGCCAAATGGTTAATGCCGGCGAGCCCATTTTGGCACTCAGTTCGGTCGACGCCCTGAGCAACCAAAGCCCCACGTATGCCCAAGCCTTAAACAGTTTGTTAAACCAACGCGAACAGCTATTGGCGCAAGTCACCGACAGCGACCAACTGCTGCGCCTGCAACAAAACAAACTGACCTTGGCACAACAACAAAACCAAACCCAACAACAACTGAAAAAACAGCAACTGCGCACCTTAGGCCAGCGCATTACTCTCGCCAACCAACAAGTGCAAGAAACCGAACAATTGCACCGCTCTGGCCACGTCGCCACCGAGCAGTTGAGCCGTCAACAAAACCAACTTCTGAGCCTTGAGCAACAGCGCGCCAGCTTGCAAATAGAGCTTGCGCAACTGGGCCACAAGCTGCAGTTAATGGAAAGCCAAACTTTAGAATTGCCACTCGAACAGCGCACAGAGCAACGCCAAATCCAAGCCAATATTCACGCCATTGAGCGCGAAATCATCAAACTCAAAAGCAAAAACGAGTTAGTGCTTACTGCCAGCAAGCGCGGTTTTATTTCCAATATTAATATTAAGTCTGACGAAATTGTCGATCACCAACAATACCTCTACACCCTAGCGCCGGTCAGCGGCGAGTTATATGCAGAGTTGGTGATCCCGTCGCGCGCTATGGGTTTTGTTAAGCCGGGGCAAAAAGCCCGCCTCAAAATCGATGCCTTTCCGTATCAGAAGTTTGGTGCCATCGACGCCACGATTTTAAAAACGGCCACCACCGCCGTCCCCAGCAACAGTTTGCAAGGGCCCTTCGAATTTAAAGAGCCGGTGTTTGTGGTCACCGCCAAGTTAAACCACCAGCAAATCAGCGAGTTTGAGCGTAACCACAAGCTGCAAGCGGGCATGCTGCTCAGCGCTGACATTTTGCTGGAACAACGAACACTAACGCAGTGGCTGTTCGCGCCATTGCTTAGTTTGAAAGGATGATTCACATGGATGTGATCATACAATCTGAAGCCGCTGAGTGCGGATTAACATCAATCGCCATGGTTGCCAGCCACCACGGCTATAAATCAGACCTTGTTTCCTTGCGACAACAGTTCCCTCAAACGCTGAAGGGGGCTAATTTGCAACAACTGATTGATGTCGCCAACGCCTTACGCATGTCTTCTAGAGCACTCCGCTTAGAAATGGAAGAGTTGTCGCAATTATCTTTGCCCTGCGTAATTCATTGGGACATGAACCATTTTGTTGTTCTTGAAAAAGTCACCTCAAACAAAGTTCAAATAGTCGATCCTGCTCATGGCTCTAGGACTTTAGACATTGAAGAATTTGGGGCACATTTCACAGGTATCGCGCTAGAGCTATCGCCGACTACTGATTTTGAGCGGAAGGACTCAAGAGCTCGCCTGAGCCTGTTCGACTTTCTTGCCAACATACAGGGCCTTCGTTCAAGTTTCATCCAAGTGCTACTGCTGTCAATCATGTTGCAAGTTTTTGCGCTGAGCATGCCTTTTTATATGCAGTTGGTTATCGACGACGTCGTAACAACATTTGATCAACAATTGCTTTTAGTGCTGGCGCTAGGCTTCGGTTTTACCGTCTGTTTCAATCAAATTATTACGGCCTTGAGAGGCTACACATTAATTCACCTCAGCAGTAGCCTAAACCGCCAGGTCGCTTTCAATTTGTTTAACCGGCTCATCAAACTGCCGCTCGACTTCTTTGAAAAGAGGCACATGGGCGACATCGTTTCACGATTTGGCTCACTTCAAGAAATTCAAAAAACCATCACCCACTCAATGGTGGAAGCGTTGCTCGATGGAGTGCTAGCAGTTGTCACTCTAGCTATTCTCTTCATTTACAGCACAGAGTTGGCATCTGTGGTGCTGATAGCCATGATGATTTACTTAGCTGGCCGATTGATCTCTTTTTCTCACTTCAAAAATGCGTCCGAGAACGTTCTCGATGCCCAAGCCAAAGAGTCTTCTAACTTCATGGAGAATGTAAGAGGCATTCAAAGCATCAAACTTTTCTCATTAGAAAGTCAAAGGCAATCGCTTTGGCAGAACCTCTATGCCTATGGAGTAAACCAGCAAATAAAGCTTTCGAAGCTTCAACTTCAGTTTGGAATATTTAATGGCCTACTCTTTGGCATAGAAAATATCATCGTCATCTATTTAGGTGCCAGCTACATAATTGAGAACAATAGCTTCACCCCGTTTACGGTTGGCATTCTCACCGCATTCATTGCTTATAAATCGCAACTTACCACTCGATTTACCTCGCTCATCGAAAAAGTAATTGAGTTCAAAATGCTCAAGCTGCATTTGAATCGAGTCGCTGATATCGCGCTCACTCCGCCCGATAGGGTCGGAACACATATTGTTGATGACTCGCTCTCGGGGCGAGTCGACATTCAAAACATTAGCTACCGCTACTCCCCAAGTGAGCCTTGGGTTTTAAAGAACGCATCAATGCAGGTTAATCCGGGTGAAAGTGTGGCGATTATTGGCAAATCAGGCTGTGGCAAAAGCACTCTATTAAAGCTTTGCCTTGGTTTGTTTGAGCCAGAGGACGGCGAAGTTAGTTTCAATCATATCAGTCTCAAGAAAGCTCGTTTGTTTGATATCCGGAAACAACTCGGCTCAGTCATGCAGAGTGACCAACTGTTGTCAGGATCTATCGCAGAAAACGTTGCGCAATTTGCCTCAGTCATCGATCTAGACCGAGTTAAAGATTGTTGCGCACTTGCCAACATCTCAACAGAAATCGAATCAATGCCAATGGGATATGCGTCACTAATTGGTGATATGGGGACAACCCTATCTGGCGGTCAGAAGCAGAGAATCTTGCTCGCTCGGGCGCTATACAGTGAGCCTCAGATACTTTTGCTTGATGAAGCTACCTCTCACTTGGATGTAGTGAGTGAAAAGAAAATAAACCAGTCACTTAAAACTTTGAATATTACAAAACTGATCGTCGCACATAGGCCTGAAACCATTGCTGCGGCGGACCGAGTTTACTTATTAAAGAATCAAAAACTTGTCGAGGTTACGCCTAAATACAGGCAACCGAAGCAAAAAACAACGACATCTCGTCGTATCAATCCCAACAAGGAGAAACATAATGGAAATGTTAAATAAAAATCTACTTTCAAAACGTGAAAACCAAGTCCTAAGCCATATCGCTAAAGGCGAAAGCCAACGTGATATCGCTGACAAATTATATATTTGCGTAAGAACTGTGAAGTTTCACTGTGGCAATATTTACCAAAAACTAGCGGTAAAAAACAAAATCGAATTAATGCAAAAGTTCGACTTAAGTGCCTATCACCAGTAGAAAATCTGTACGTTGGATCAGCAGACATATGGATGTTGTCTACTAATCTTTAATGTACGAAAGGAAGCAGCCGGCAGCAAACTGTGAGAAGAACTGCTGTCGGCCGCAATACAGACTTAAATGGGTTAAGCACTGTATTTCAAGGATGATAACAGACTATTTCTAAATGAAAAGGATAGGAAAATGAGAGAGTTAACTTCGGACGAACTCATCAATGTATCAGGTGGTGGTCCAACTGAGGCTGGTATTACAGGTGCTGTTGTAGGAGCAGCAACTGGAGCAGGCTTGGGCGGAAAAGTTGGTGCAAATATAGGAAGTATCGGTGGACCGGCAGGTACTGTTATTGGTGCAGCTGTAGGCATCGGTATTGGGTTCCTGTTTGGCATAGTCAATCATTATGTCAGCAAGGAAGATTGATCATGAGAGAGCTTACAACTGATGAAATTCAGCAGGTTTCAGGTGGGAACGACTCCGACAAACTGCTAATGGGAATCGTCGGCGCCGGCTTTGCAACCGGTGTGGCAGGCGCTCAATTAGGAGGGAGTCTCGGAACTGCCTTTGGTGGCCCAGCAGGCGCAGTGGTTGGCGGCGCTATTGGCGCAGCCGTAGGCACACTTCTCGGGGGCGTAACGGCAATTGTTTCTTTCTTTGAAAACGACTAATAGCTTGGGAGCGCGAGCTCCCAACATCAAATATAAGACTATGAATAAGAATATTTTACTATCTTTAGCAGCGGCTTTCATTATTGTAAATCTGGGTGATTGGCTCGAGGGCGAATTCTATTTTTACAAATTTGTATATTGGCTTTTATTCTTTGGAGCCGGGTTTGTTTTGTTCTTTGGTGGCTCAATGCTCATCGTTAAATTGAGTACGAAGTTCGATGCACCTAGTGATTCAAAAGAAGACAAATAGATCAACTGAAAATTATTCAGTAGATACTTAGGAAGAATCATGGAACGATTAATAGTAGGAGAAATAGTCCGAGGACTATTTCACAAACGAAGCTTGTTTACCGGTGTTTGTTGCGGCTTCACAATAGGTTTACTCTTAGGTCAGTTAGTTCGCTGAGTAAATTGACATGCCTGCCTTGAAAACCAATACCTAGTGTCTTTTTGGCATTTATTATTTATATATATCCCTTACCCGCATCATCGGCAGCGGCTTAAACGGATTGCGTTTCAGCTGTTGCCAGGTAAAGCGCATTAACGTGCGGTGGAATCCGGCGTTGGGCAAAGCGTGTTTTACCGCTTTGATTACATCGCCGCGGATGCCGTGACGCACCAGCCCCATTGAAAAGTCCACCAAATCCGCTTTGCGAAACAGCTCCGCCAACTCCGCGTGTGGGCCTTTGTATCGGGTCACTAAGTGGTGCATGTCGATGATGATTTGCAGCTCGTATTGCCAATCACCGAGGTCGTTGTCCTCTAGCCACTGTTGGCACTCTTGATACGACGGAACCAAATAATCCACGCGGTTGTGCGTCCACAGGGCAATGTCGTGAAACGCCGCGGCAATT
This sequence comes from Alteromonadaceae bacterium, assembly GCA_964229075.1. GTDB lineage: Bacteria > Pseudomonadota > Gammaproteobacteria > Enterobacterales > Alteromonadaceae > Psychrosphaera. The sequence goes on from CAXRBI010000015.1 coordinate 8,054, forward strand.
TGCAGTTTTTTGCTCTCTTGCTCGGTTAAATTTGGGTTCAGCGCGTGGCAAAAATTTAACATTCGGGTGACGTGGTTGCGGTACCCCGCGTAGTCGTCTTTTATAACGTCTCGGTAACCGCCGAGTATCTCATCCACTAGGGGAAATTCACGTATCACTTGCATGGGTCTGTCCTCATCATTTATTTGATGACGCCATTGTACGGCTGTCAGACTTGGCCAATATGGCTATAATGGCAATTAACATTACTATCTGGCCATTATTATGATCCGCGTTGCCATTATTGCCTTTGAAGGCATGAGCTTATTCCACTTATCCGTGCCCATTGCAATTTTTGCCGACGCCCCCGCGCAGAACACCGCCAACAACACGCCGCTGTTTGAGGTGACAGTGTGCGCCGAATCCGAGGGCGCGATTCGCTCCGCCAACGGCCTAGGTTTGCAAATTGAACGCAATACTGCGGCGATTGCAGAGGCCGACATCATCATAATCCCCAGTTGGAACCCCGACACGCCGCCTTCAACGCCATTAAGCAACGCCCTGATACACGCCCATCAGCAACAAAAACGCATTGTGGGCTTGTGCCTTGGGGCCTATGCCCTCGCCTACTGCGGCTTGCTCGACGGCAAACGCGCCACCACCCATTGGCAATACGGCGACGACTTTGCCGCCAAATTCCCCAATGTCTGTCTCGACATTAACCCCTTGTATATTGCCCAAGACAACCTCATCACCTACGCCGGCACCGCCGCCGCCATCGACTGTTGTTTGCATTTAGTCAAACAAGTGCATGGAACAAAAGTGGCCAACTCCATTGCCCGTTTAATGGTGTCATCGCCACAGCGCAGTGGCGGACAAAAGCAATACATAGAAAACCCCACCCTAAAACGTCCCAGCGATGAGCGCATGGCCAAGTTGATAGACCTAGTGTTAGACAACCTCACCGATGCGTTTCCACTGGAGCGGGCGGCGGAGATTTGCATGATGAGCGTGCGCAGTTTCAGCCGCAACTTTAAGGCGGCCAACGGCATCAGCTTCACCTCGTGGCTGATCAACGAACGGCTCAACCACAGTTTGTGGTGGTTGGAGTCAAGCAGTGTGTCAATCACGGAAGTTGCAGAGCGCTGCGGGTTTAGCTCGGAGCAAATTTATCGCAAGCATTTTCAAACGCGCTACGGCACATCGCCAAAGGCTTGGCAAACACAGTTTAAAAGCGGTGCGACCAGTTAAGCTCTGAGAAACTATGTTCAGAGAAGACAGGATTTAAGAAGCGAAAACTCTAGCGAGCTAAAATCTCAAGCGTTAATAACCACCGCGAATGTGCATCTCCAAAAACACGGCAATTAAGCAAAAGAAGGTCAAAATCGGCGGCACAAAGATCACCGCCAAACGTTTACTCTCAGAGAGTTGTTGATTGAGCAGCAGCGCCATGCCAACAGAAAAGCCAAAACAGACTAAAATCGGCAAACCCACGAGGGATAAAAACCAGCCCAGTACCAAAGTAGCTTTGGCCGCGGTATACAAAAAGTGCAAATACGTCACCAGTAACGCGCACAACATCGGCAACAAAAACGGCACCAAATTCTGGGCAATAAACGGCACCGCATCCACCGCCCGCTGGCGCAGGTATTGCGTATTAAAATGCCACCGAATCATCCGCACTATAGGCTCCACTTGGTCAATCGAGAGATGTTTTGCTCAAGCGGCACTGAAGGCGCGCAAGCAATAAAAACGTCTTGGTTTAAACATGCCAGAGTTGAGCGCAAAAAACAAAATATTGCTGTGTTTACCCGGTCTTCATATTGTCTTGTTAGCTTACCCGGTTTACTCATTTTATTACCGATAACCTGTGTCCCTTCGCACTGAGTTTCATAAACCCAATATTGTTCTACACTTAAGAGCAAACGTCGGAGACCTCATTTGTTTTTCAAAATAATAATTATTGCGCTATCGCTGATTTTGGGTGCCTGTTTTGTTGCCCCGAGCCATGCTCAATACCTGACACTCCTTGGACCTCAATCCGCGGAAGACGTCAGCCAAAGCTATTTCATTGCATTATTAGACAAAGCGTTATCACAGCAAGGTCCAAACCCATACAAATTTAACGTCACCAACGAACTCGGCCCAACTCAGGGACGCACGGTACAATTGCTCTCGAGCGGTCTCATCGATGTCTTTTGGATGGGGACCTCGGTAGACAGAGAGAAAAAATTCAAAGCCATTAAAATCCCTTTGTTCAAGGGCTTGTTAGGCTATCGGGTGTCCATTATCCATCGGCAACAAGTGTCGCGCTTCGACTCCCTCAACGAGTCCCAATTTAGAAAGCTGATTGCTTGTCAGGGAGAGCATTGGCCAGATACCCAAATATTGCTGCACAACCAATACGAAGTCATGCCCATCGCCCGTTTTGAACTGATGTTTGACATGGTAGACCGTGGCCGGTGTGACTATTTTCCTCGGGCTATTTTTGAAGGTTACGGTGAACTCGAAAAAGCCCAAGCCCGCCTGCCTGAGCTGACCATTTACGACAACGTCATCCTTCATTACCCGTTCCCGATTTACTTTTTTGTCGATAAATCCAGAGCAGAGTTAGCCGCAAAGATTGAGTCCGGCCTTGAAGCGATGATCGACAGCGGCGAGCACGAAGCGCTGATGAAACGACATCCAATGACCCGTCATCTGTTTCCAATCGAGCAGTGGCAAAATAAGACTATTTTTCGTCTCGACAATCCGTTCTTGGACCGCAAAATCGACTTAACCCAAGAACGTTATTGGTTCCAGCTTTAACCTTACACGAGACTTAAACCTGGTTTGTTGGCCTTTGGCTCTCGCTATCTCGTTTGTTTTGCCTGACAGATAAAGTCTTCTAAAAAGCCGATTTGTTGCTCGTCTTTGCGTACACCAATAAATATCTGTTTGTGAATGCCCTCGTCGCCAAATTTGAGGCTTTTTATTGGCATGGTTTTAGCGAACTCATCCACGAGCCAACCGGGCAATGCGCATATGCCACGCCCCGCCGCCACCATTTGCAACATGATTTCTGTGGTCTCAATGATTTTGTGTTGTTTTACCGAACACTTCGCAGGGTTCAAAAACTGGCTAAATATGTCGAGTCGCATCGGTTCAACTGGGTAGTTCAGCAGCACCTCTTGACTCAATTGTTCTGGATACACGCAGGACTGTTGCGCCAATGGATGCGCATCGGCCACGACCAACCTATGTTCATAATCAAACACAGGGATGTATTCGATTCGCGGCTTAAACAGCGGGTCCGGCGTGATCAACACATCGATTTCGTAGCTTAGCAGTGCCCCCAGCGCGCCAAATTGAAACTCTTGTCGAACGTCCACGTCAATTGCCGGCCAGTTCTCTAAAAACGGTTGAATCACCCGCAATAGCCACTGATAACAAGGGTGGCATTCCATCCCAATGCGCAGCGAGCCCATCTCACCTTTGACGATTTGCTGCAGTAACAATTCGGTATGGCGAAACTGCGGAAGCAAACGGCTGGCCAAATTCTGAATGCGTTCTCCGGCGCTCGTAAGCCGCAAATTGCGGCCGTCTTTTTGCCAAATCGGTGTTCCAATTTGCTGCTCTAACTTCTTAATGCTGTGACTGAGCGCCGATTGCGACAAATACAGCGCGTCTGCCGCTTTGGTTAACGTGCCGTGCTCCTTGATTGCATTGAGTATTTCTAGGTGAACTCGCTCTAACATCCGCGCCTTCTATTGATGAATAAATCTCATTGAAAGTAAAAATACCATGATTACTGCTCATGAAATAGCAAACTTGCGTGGTCGGCTCAGTCGCGCCACGCCAAACGTTTTACTGCGCAGCCACAGTCTCTTTCGCTTTGTTGAGCTCGTTACGGACCAGCTCGGCACCTGCTTGCAACGCCTTTAATTTGGCATTAGCAACCGCGCGCGGCAATGGCGCCATGCCGCAGTTGGTGCAAGGATAAAGTTTATCGGCGTCGACGTATTTAAGTGCTTCTCTGAGAGTTTGTGCTACTTCTTCCGCCGTCTCAATCCTGTGACTGGCAACGTCAATGGCACCGACCATGACTTTCTTGCCCCGGATCAAACCGAGCAACTCGATTGGCACATGAGAGTTGTGACACTCCAGTGAAACCATATCGATGTTTGACGCTTGCAGTCTTGGGAACACTTCTTCGTATTGCCGCCACTCCGAGCCGAGTGTTTTTTTCCAGTCGGTGTTGGCTTTGATGCCATAGCCGTAACAAATGTGCACTGCCGTTTCGCAACTGAGTCCTTCAATGGCACGCTCTAAACAGGCGATGCCCCAGTTGTTTACGTCTTCAAAAAACACGTTAAATGCAGGCTCGTCAAACTGGATGATGTCGACGCCCGCCGCCTCCAGCGCTTTTGCCTCTTCATTTAGCACTTTGGCAAACTCCCAAGCCAATTGCTCGCGACTCCCATAGTGGGCATCAAACAAGGTGTCTATCGCCGTCATTGGTCCGGGCAACGCCCACTTTATTGCTTTGTCTGTGCGCTGGCGTAAATATCGAGCATCGTCGACAAACACAGCTCGGGTGCGGCGAATCGGCCCAACGACCGTTGGCACACTGGCTTCGTAACGATTGCGAATAGTGACCGTTTGTCGTTGGTTAAAGTCGACGCCTTCTAGGTGTTCAATAAAGGTCGTCACAAAGTGCTGACGAGTTTGCTCGCCATCGCTAACAATGTCGATGCCAGCATAACACTGGTCGTCCAAGGCCAATCGCAGGGCGTCTTGCTTGCCGTTTGTCAGCACTTCGCCTTGCAGCTTCCAAGGTGACCACAAAGTTTCCGGCTCAGCTAACCAAGCCGGTTTTGGCAAGCTGCCCGCGGTGGATGTCGGTAAAAGTGTGTTCATTTTTTCTATCCTTAAACTTGCTGAGCGTAATTGCCTGACCACTCATTCAGCACCGTTTGATATGGCTGGATAAAGTGCTCCTTGGCAAACTGGCCTTGTGATTTGGCTAACTGACTGCGTTCTTCCCGGTCGTACACTATTTGAGTCAACGAGTGGTCGGCATTGTTCAAATCTGGCTTGTAGTGTTTTCCGGCCACCGCATTGGCGTTGTATATTTCAGGACGGTAGATCTTCTGAAACGTCTCCATCGTGCTGACTGTGCTGATGAGTTCAAGATTGGTGTAGTCGTTGAGCAAGTCGCCAAAGAAATAAAATGCTACAGGAGCAACACTGTTGGGCGGCATAAAAAATCGACCCTCAAGGCCCATCTTTTTAAAGTATTGTTCGGTTAAAGACGACTCATTTGCCAAGTACTCCACACCAAGTACCGGATGTTGATTTTCGCTGCGCTGATACGTTTTGTTGTCCGATACACTAAGGCAAACTACCGGCGGCTTTTCAAAGTGCGTTTGATAGGTACTGGATCGAACAAAATACTGAAACAGCTTGCCGTGGAGCTCACCAAAATTGTCTGGAACACTAAAGCCCTTCTTGCCTTTGTTGTGCTCAAGCAGCACCACACTAAAATCGTAGTCTCGAACATAGGACGAGAAGTTATTGCCGACAATGCCTTCGGTACGTTCATTGGTTTTGCGATCAAAGATGACGGTTTTGAGGATCTCAATGGACGGGAAACGCTCACCCTTGCCTTCCACGTCCATTTCAACCGTCACGATGTCGAGCTCTACCGAATAACGATCACCGTTTGGGTTGTCCCAATGAGCCAAGGCATTAAAGCTGTTGTTGATCATCTTAAGCGCATTACGCAAGTTGTCTTGGCGACGTTGACCTCTGGCCAAGTTGGCAAAGTTGGTGGTGACCCGCGTATTATCTTGCGGCTGATAATGCTCATCAAACCGCGTGGTGTGTATGGTAAAAGTAAAATCCTTGTTCATCCTGCTCGATGCCTCGCTGAAAAAATGTGCCGTCTGTGATGTCCGTATTTGCCAAGTCACAAACTTGGCTGAGCATCACGTCTTTATTCTGGGAACAGTTATACCGAGGCGGTTTGATGAAAAAAATTGATTTAATTTCATGAAATCATGAGGCTAGCTCATCAATTGACTTAGAGCTTGAGAATTTGACTGCGTCATGGCGGCCACAGTTTGTTCGGCGCGGGTTATCGCTAGCCTCGTAAAAACTTAGATGTCTTTGGCAGTCAGCGGCCTTGGTTGCGAGCCATCAACGTCAGTAAAGCCATATTCCAAGGCGAGTTCGGCGGCAATGGATATCGTTCCGGTTCGGTTCATAATGTTTTCATCTTGGGCGAGAGCAACCACCGCACGGCCAATAAATTGCGGCGATTCAGAATTTGATAAATCAAGGTGTTCAGCTCCGGCCAACACCGACTCGGTTCTGACCAGTCCTGGATACAAACATACAACCGAAATATTATGAGGCGCCAGCTCACTGGCCATGCATTTCGTCATATGATTGGTTGCTGCTTTTGAAGTGCCATAAGCCACGCCTTGGTCGTCGCGCTCAGCGGCAAAAAACGACAAGTTTATGATGAGTCCCGATTGATTCGGTAACATCAACTGCGTGGCATAAACGCTCGACACATAGTGCGCCCTAACGCCTGCTTGGAACATGGCGTCCCACCGGGATATGGGCGTTTGCCAGAAACCTTGCTCTTGCCAAAATGGGGTACCGTCGGTGAAGTGCTGGTATCCCCCCCAAATGTTGTTCACCAGTATGTCCAAGCGGCCATGCTGGTTTTTTATCTGCTCAAACACCTTGGCAACTTGGTCGTCGTCATTGTGATCACACTGAATTGGAATACACACGCCGCCGCTTGCTGCAATCTCTTCTGCGGTTTGGGTAATCGAACCTGAGAGCTTAGATGCAGACGATTGGTCGTCGACGGTTCTGCCAGTAATATAAACCACCGCGCCTGCTTCGCTCAGCACCTGTGCAATGCCCTTGCCAATGCCACGACTGGCGCCAGTGACTAAGGCGATTTTGTTAGATAACGACATAATTCCTCACAAGTGCAAACAACCATCCAAAACTAAGGTGGTGAAAAGGCTCGTTTTAAGTATGGCCAAATTGGAACACTTGCGCCCCCAATGGTTTAGGTTAGATCCTTTTGAGTTTTCACCATTCGATACAACTTTCTGAGCTCGTTGTATGTATTCAGCGTTGTATTCTTCGTCCGTGCCAGTAACTCTTCAGCATTTTGATGAACATGCTGATAAGAATTGTATAAGTTGACAGCTTTTCCGCCGTCACTCTTTTTACTCAACATCAAAGCCAACCGAGATCCTAAAACCAAACCACTGTTTAAGGCCCTAAAGTAGGGCACACCCATCGCGGCGTCACCAACTAAGAAAAAGTTTCGATTCTCATACTTTGCGGCAAACTTTTTCGCATGATAGACCGAAAGCTGAAGCTTACTGACCTGCCCTTGCGCAAAGACCTCTTCCAACGACAAGCCGTGCAACGATGCATACTTATCAATGTCCGACTTAACACTCTCAGGAAGTAATGTTGGATCTTTAATGGGTGCTTTAAATGACGCATCTGGCGTCTCGTTGTACAAGGCTTCGTTGACAAATAATCTGAAACTCAGTGGAGTCTCTCCACCTTGAGTTCGCCCAATGTATTCAAAGCCAAGATTAGTGAGTTTACCTTTAATAGCGCCGTTGGCTTGCGTACTTTTTAACTCTCTAAAGCCTTTACTAACTCGAGTTTTGAGCTCAAGGATATGTTGCAAGTCGGTCTTTTCTACGTCATTTACTCCCAGAAGCTCGCGTCTCAGTTCACTGTGCGCACCATTAGCGAGAATAAATACTGCATCCGAGTTATGCCGCTCTAGAAGCTGCTCTAGACTATCTATGTGCTTATAAACAATCTCGCAACCTAGCGCTATCGCCCACTTCTTAAGATTTGACTCTATTGTATTGGTGGAAATAAAACTTTTTTGAAAAGGCGACCGTTTGACATTCTTTCGAGTGGTCAAAAACACCTCTTCGAAAAAGGCGTCATCTAATTCATCATGGCTTCGACTTGCCCCAAAGAACACAGAGGAATGTTGAATTTTAAGGACGTGCTGGCGACGATAGGCTTCGTACCTTTCATATAAAGTAATTGTGCTATTTGGGCAGCGTTTACGAATTTGAATGGCCGTCCAAAGACCGACAGGTCCAGCGCCAACAATAACGAAATTTTGCATCTAAAAATCCATCTTAGGGGCTCTCAAGTTAGCCGAATCTTGCTCAAGCTTTTTTACCTTAATATTTGAGATGTAGAACTTGCTGTTGTATTTGCGCATTGCAAACACAACTTCATTCATATCCCCATTTTTGTTACCAAAAACCGTTAACGCGCAGGAATTGTTCTGGCAGTGTTCGGTAATGGTTGAGGCATTTGGAGTGAAGCCCTTTAAGAAGGCCACGGCAGTGGATGCGCGAAGCGCGGATGTTGCGCTGTTGTTTTCGGGTAACCAATAGCCATCAGTCTCCCAAACACTCTTTGTGTTCACGGTTTCAATATAATCGTCAATCACTTGCCAAGATTGCAAATCCATGCTCTTTGCGGACGCATTGAATACAGATAAAGCCGCCAATAGAGCCATTAAAGTGCAAGTTTTCATATTCATCCTTATCTTACGTTGACAACTTCATACCAATTTTCATATGGCGGAACCGGATATTTAATTTGTCGAATTCCAGACAAAAAACAATTGACGCCAGCAGTGTTGAGTTTTGATTTTGCATCAATAACCATACCGCTGCGGTCAACCACAAAAACAAATTCAAACGAACTCACCCCTTCTTCTTGGGTAAGTGGTCGACACTTTTTAGCAATGGGTGACCAGAATTTATTGTGCTCTGGAATTAGTTGATATGCCTCATATTGAAATCCCTTTTTTGTTTTTGCTTGCCGATAGTGTAGTTCGACCATTTCCGAGTAATTCATACTCTGTGTGTAGGCATACTCGGAACCACTATTTTCGGTAGAAGAACACCCAGAAAGAAGATACAAAGTAATGATTAAGGCTGATAATCTCAATTTTAACTCCATTTATAACTCAGATTTTATTGTCCAAACAAAACCGCCAGGAATTTGTTCAGCTAAACCCAAAACAAGGCTTTGACAAACTTCTGGACGAAGTGAAACACACCATAACCTATTAGTAACACACTTGATTGGAATGTTGTAATTAACATCACGCCACAGTGAAAGAGTACGTCAACTTGCAATCAATGTATTTCAACATGCGATTGACTACGTTTGGTACATCAACGGTCATCTGATTACCCGGAGATGTGATTGCCGCGAAGATATCACAATCCTCGATTGCAACCTGTTGTCGCACGTAAAAGTCGTTGATTTCATCGATGTTGAATTCGCTGAGTTCGACAACGCCTAGAAATCCGTCGAGTTCGCAGTTCTCTACAAATGAAGCGTTCATCACCTCATGTTTAAGGGTGTAGGCCTGCAACTTATTCAGTTTCAGAAATCGAAAGTTAACATTAATTTTTGAGTCTTTCACAAATGTCTCGTGGTTGATAACCGTTTAATACTGAGCGTTTAGGTGACCATTCTCTCTGATGGCTCAGTGTTTTGCATTACAAACTTTATCTTGGCTGTTAACTCGTTGCTAAACAAAGGAAAAGTTAAATGCTCGAAGCGCACCAGTGACAAGACAGAAAACGAAATCGGTGGCGAACTTGCGATGGATTCCCAATCAAGTTGAGAATGACGAAAGGTGTATTGGGAATGACAGAGCGCTTTTGGGAAAGTCGGAGGGTCTATCGGGAAAGACAGAAGGTAAGGAGCCACAAACAGAAGTGAAGCCAAAGTAGGAGGCTATCCACTATTTAATGATCTCAAGCACCTTTTTAAAATGCGGGGAACGGCTAGAGCCCAAATGTTGGTAAACAAACATTTCCACGCTTGAAATGGTCGCGCCTTGCGCTCTTAAATTATCAATCGCAAGGTCCACGTTTTCCCGTTTCCTTGACGAAATACACTCCGCAAGAACCTGCACCTCGAAGCCATGGTCCATAAGCCCCAATGCCGTTTGGTACACGCAAATATGGGCTTCTATGCCAACCACTAACCACTACCCACTAACCACTGCTGGATGTTAGATTGTTTTATTTGCTCGACAGTATGGGCTTCGTCTAGCCCATTGAAACAAAACTTAGCTAGCGGGTCGAAATCACCGAGGTCAGTTGTCAGCGTTTTGTGTGTTGGGCCAAGGCCTTCAGGGTTTTGTTCCAGTACTACTATTGGAATGGATAACACGCTACAGCACTTGATCAGCTTTTTTGTGCTGGATAGCAAGGCCTCGCTTTGGTCCACCAGCTCTGCTAACTTTCCTTGGATATCAACGACTAACAACCCAACAGATGATTGCTCTGACATGTTTAGCCTTAAAGATTGGTTCCAATGTTTATAAAGATAACAAACTTTCTGAGGGTTGGCGCTTTGCACAAAATGCAAAGCGCGGATGTGGCAGTACTGAAATTAATACCTTGCGCCGTGAGACACCAAAAAGTCTCTGATTTGTGCGGTTTTGGCCCCATTTAATGGCGTTCTCAGCTCTGTGCCTTTTCTAACTTTCGCGACGACACCTAAATTAACATCTGCCCCTTGCTCTACCAAATACTTCACAATCTCAAAATGGCCGGCACGAGATGCACTGATAAGTGCCGTTTCGTCGTATTCGGTTATGGCATCAATTTCAGCTCCGCTTTTATGGAGATACGTAAGCAACTCAAGTTCGTTTGACAGTGCCGCGGCAACCAGTGGATTACCATCGGTTTCACTTTCCAAATTGACATCCGCGCCGTGGCTCAGAAGAAATTCAACCACGCGTTTGTGACCGTTTTGTACTGCAATAATAAGCGGCGTGCCGTCGTTATCTAAATCTTGGTTTACGTCCAGACCATTGTTTAAAAGTTGCTGTATCGCAGGTAGGTGGCCGTCTTCAATTGTGGCGACAACACGTTCTGCTTGTGACATATCGCTGTGGTCGTTTTGATGCAAGGCGAGAGCCGAACCGCTGGCGGCAATAAGTAAGCTGAAATACAGAGCGTTCTTTTTCAAACTGGAAATACTTTTCATTTTTTATCCTAAAGGCTTTTCGTTTTTGGGTAACACCTTAATAGTCGCGGGCAATGACAAAAAAGTTGGGACTTATTAAAAATTTTCTTTGTCATACATCTGATCCGCAATGGCGACGCTCTTGAATCTGGTTCCGCAACTAAACCATTGAATGTTTAAATTAACGTCCCAATAACAAAACTAAGAAGTCGAATTTGAACGGTCAGTGAATCACTCAAGGAGAGTAAGATGAATCAGTCAATATCACTTAGTATGGAAAGCATTCAGTCCAAAGCGAGCGCATGGTGGGCGTCGAAAACGCCAGAGCAACAACTTGAATTGGAAACCCATTTAGCGATCGCGGCACCGAAAATCGGCACAATCTTGGGTATGTTGCTCGTGGTATTTATGCTGTAAGCCGACTGATTAGTTGAGAGAAGATACATTGCAATCTTATCTTTAGGGTTATTTGGTCTATCAACAGTAAATACTCGAGTCCTAATCAGTTGCAATAGGACTCTTCGGTGTAAGATGGCTCTTCACCGGCAAAGATTTTATCAAGTGGATCTGGCTCATCTAAATCATAACTTACATCTTTCAAATCTTCCCAACTCAGTTCTTTGATTTCAAGAGTTTGCCGATTTTCATAAGTAAGATATAGGCCATAAGTTCTTGAAGAGCTGGTTGAAAACATGAAATTCGCATGATGGTAAATGATGTTTGGAGACTTTAATGTACAGACGTTTAAATTCCCGAAATAAAGGTACTCGTCTCCATCTAAAATGGTGAGTGTTAATCCTGAGAATTTAAATCCGGCGTCTAATGTCGGAGGAAAAACTATCCAAGGTCTGGTTAAAAAGCCTGTCTCGCGCGCGTACAAATGCACCCCAACCTCATGAAGAGACTTCTTATCTGTAGGGAGTTCAATAATTTGCCGTTTATCAGCGTAAGTTAGGAACGAAAAACAGAAGAAAATAACTAACCAAATTTTTTTCAATGCCAACTCCTGCCTGGGCTAATATCATCGATTATTTAAACTATAGAATAAGTAGGGCAGATACATTTTATTCACGAGTGTACCTGACCCAATATAGCTTCAACGTTTTACGGAGTTTCTGAGCGTAACAAATGTTCGGTGCGCTTGCGGTAATTCTCTTCTATTGAAACAATTGCCGCCGATACACCTGACGCAAAGAGCAAAAGAAATGCAGTCGGCAGTAGCATAAAGACGATGCTGATTGCCTTGCCAGAACTTGCAAGTACCATAAGCGCCATGAAGCTGGTGACCAGTACCAGCAATCCTCCGAGATAAGCAAACGCTCGGGCAATAAAAAGTAGAATTTTAAGGTTCTGGGTTTCGATATTTTTGAATGGTTTCATGGGGTTCCTTTTCCATTTAGCTAACAACCACTTACGGGTTTGGGAAAGCAAACTAGCATATTTTTTTGATTTGCCAAAATGCCTTGTTTTTTTATTGTAACTGACAAACACTCGGCAAAGGCTTCAGAATACCTCGTCTAACCAAGTCAAACCCAGTATTCGTGCGATTCAGAGGGCACTGCGTTAAATTCGATGGATTCCAAATCAAGTTGGGAATGACGGCGGGTGTTGGTAATGACGACAGGGGTAGGAACCGCTGGATATTGAGAAAAGCGCCGGGGTTAGGAATTACAGACAGAGCTTTCAGCATGTCTCAGTACGAGGATTACAAACTGCCCGTTAAATTCCACGTTGCTCTTTTAATAGAGCTGAGGCTCAAACCACTTAGTGCCTCGTATTTTAATTTCTACTATACTAAACACACACAAAAGTTAGCTCTGAGTTGTCTTGATGTCTCGTGTGTATTTGTTGCTTGTTTTGATCTTTTTTATGGGTTCAAGTATTGCTGAAGATCCGGAAATCCAAGCAAAACAGCACTTAGATACAATTGAAAAATTCCTCCATGTCGCGCCAGAGCGCTCTCGTGCTGTAATGACAAGCCATCGAGAATCTGTAGAACAACTCCACAATTACAACAAAATACAATGGCATACTGCAGGGGCAACGATTGGTTTAAAGTTGAATGACTTAGATCTTTTCGAACAGTCATTAAAAGAGCTTTCAAAATTAACGACCACTGACAACCTCAAAGCGAATCAAACTTCTTTTCTTACTCTCCTTGGTCACTTTAGCCTAATGGCCAACTTGGTAGATGAAGCGAAGCCCGCCTACAACTGTCTTTACGCACTATCTGAAACCCCAAACGATAAAGTCAGAGCTGCTTACAGAGTTGCAAATGCCTATCTTAGCGACGGCGACATTGTAAACGCGGAACGGATAATGAAAGAGCTATTGCGAGTTGCGATAAAGCAGGGGAATCAAAGTTGGCTCGGGCCAATAAAAAGTACAATGGGTATTTATGCTCTGTATAAAAAAGACTATTTAACTGCCGAGACATTCTTTTCCGAATCCATTTCTATGCACCAAGAACGGCAAAATTACTCAGGGGAATTTAATTCTCTTTTGAATCTTTTACTCTCTTTTTTGTTAAGTGATAACGAGAAATTTGTCCGAATTGAACATAGGGTAACGCGACTTTCTCAGAAAAATGAAGATACCGACAGGGATATGTTACTCAAGCTAATTCAATTAGTTAGAACCTCAAAGATGGAAAAGAATGCCGAAAAATATCAAAACTTGGCGATGCAGTATTTTGGACAGATAGAATCGAGTACGGTTAAAAAAGCCGCAAAAGACTTCATACTGCCTGAATTAAAAATCACACCGAATGA
>CAXRBI010000016.1:0-26863 GCA_964229075.1 Alteromonadaceae bacterium
GGTCAACAACAGCGCATCGCAATTGCTCGTGCGCTAGTGAATGATCCTGCGGTTTTGTTGGTAGATGAACCAACCGGAAACTTAGATTCGAAAAACGGTGACGCCGTCATGCAAATGTTGGCGGATTTAAATGCGTCAGGCACAACGATTTGTATGGTGACGCACGATCCAAGATACGCGGATATGGCTACCACAAAGCTGCACTTACTGGATGGTGTAATGGCGCCTGAATTAAACATGGAGATGGCGGTATGATGGCGGCGAAACGCTTTTTAGCGCAAGAATTTAAGCTGGCTTTGGCAAACTTACTGCGACTGTCCAGTTTCAGCGTCACTGTGATTCTCACATTGGCATTAACGCTGTCGGCTTTGGCTGTGGTGTTGAACATTAATTACATTGTTTTAACTAAACCCTTGCCTTACCCAGAGGCAGACAAACTGATAGTGACTGATCAAAGTGAGACCATAAACGGTGAAACCCAGTATGGTTTTCAGATTTTGTCGGCGCAATTTCATATCTATCAGGATAAGACCTACATTGAGCAAATGGCCCTGATGCAGAATTTTGGCGGTAAGTTAAAAGATGTGGCAAACGAGCCGTTTGTTGACGCTGTGCAAGTGACGCCTGAGTATTTTACCTTGTTGGATATGCCGATGTTACTTGGTCGTCACTTTAGCGAGCAAGAGGGCATTAACGAGCAACAGCGCGTCGTTGTATTCAGCTACAAAACTTGGCAAGAACACTTTGGTGGCGATACCGACATTGTCGGTCAGCAAACACGGATTGGTAATTCTCAATACAAGGTCGTTGGTATTGCCGCCCCAGAATTTGAAGCGCCAGAAATCTTTGGCAATTTTGAAATGCAGGCATGGGTCAGTTTCCATCAAGAAATTTCAACCACAAGCCATTGGGACTCGATCACCAGCGGTATTAATGCCATTGCCCGTTTAAATCCCGGCATAACCATGGAGCAGGCAAGTACGGCCTTGGGCGCGCAAATCAATGAGTTGTATTTAGGTCAGGAAGGGGTCGCACCAGACACCAGTATTGGTGGTAATTTTCAACCGCTTAAATCCAAGATCATTCGCGATAGCGATGAAATGGCGTTCGTGTTGCTCGCGGGCGTGATCACTTTGCTGTTCATTGCTGTGGCAAACATCAGTAACTTATTTTTTTCCCGCGCGACTCAGAAGCAACGAATGATGGCCATTCAGGCAGCTGTTGGCGCGCAACCTAAACACTTGTTTGCGGGCATGTTTGCTGAAGCACTGATCCTTGTTTTGGCGGCATGTATGTTCGGCCTTGTGCTTGCCGGCTGGATTCTGGTTTGGTTGCAGAACGATTTACAATACATTTTCCCACGGATGCACAACTTGTCTTTGGATGCGATTACCGTGATGGCGAGCTTTGTGGTCAGTGTTTTAATTGCATTGATTATGGCGAAGCTCTCTATAAGGCAAGTGAATTATGCGCAGTTGGTGGATGATCTGCACGTCAGCGGCAAAGGCACTGGTGCACAAATCTCTAGTCGGACGCGGAATGTGTTGATTGCAACCCAAGTCAGCCTAGCGACGATCTTACTGTTGGGGGCGACAGCGATTCTGAGCCCAGTGTACGACAAATTAACCAAATCCGTTGGCTTCGATATTGATGGCGTACACCATTTACGAGTCGACTCCGGCAACGTTGGCGAAGGGTTGTTCCAATATTCACAGCAAATTAAACAAGCGCTCATTGAGTTAGCAGAAGTAGAGACCGCTGGTCGCACTTTGGCCACGCCATTGGCGATGGGCTGGGAAAATTACTTGTTTGACGCCGACAATAAGATGCTTGGTATTGTTAGTACAGGTATGTTCGACGAAGACGTATTCTCCGCCATGGGGCATGAGCTATTGGAAGGTCGCACTTTCTCGCCTCTACAGCAGCAAGACGCTTTGCCACAGGAGATGATCATCAGTGAGTCGTTGGCCAAACGTTTGTTTGCCGGCGAATCGGCATTGGGCAAAACCCTTCAAGCGGCCCAGAACGAACCTCGAACAGTGGTTGGCGTGGTCAGTGATATCTTTGTGCCAGATCGTGGTTTCGACTACGCCCAAGAGCGTTATTACATCCCATTTCCGGGCGGTTCACTGCAATTTACAATGAAACTTAAGGCGCCATTAGACCGCGGCAAATTGATGTCGACACTACAAGAGATCAATCCAAGTTTTAGTGTTTCGCGTTTCTACAGTTTGCAGTCTCGAGTTGAAGCTCGTCTGCGTCAAGCTAAGCTGATTGGCGTTTTAACCTTGTCACTGGTGACCTTAGCACTGTGTTTAGCGGCCGCAGGCATTTATGGTGTTCTGAGCTACTCAGTGCAAATGCGTAGGCATGAGCTTGGAATTCATCTGTCGCTTGGGGCGCACACCCACAAGCTGACTGCGATGGTGGTTAAACAGAGCATGGTACCTGTGGTTATGGGTATTGCAGCGGGTCTTGTTTTCGCCTTTGTTGGCCATTTGATTGGCTCCCAAGTGTGGGTGTATCAATTGCGAGCAGATATGATGTCGTTTGTATTAGCACTGCCGCTGATGGCCGTGATTGCCTTGGTCGCTTGTTATTGGCCGGTTAAAAAAGTGATATCTAAAGACCCGATCAAAGCGTTACGTAACGAGTAAAATGAAAGTTGGCGCTCTCTCGGGAGCGCTTGATTTAACCCTTTGTAAATTAACAATCGAGGTTTATCATTGTTTTAATAGCAAAAACAATGGTGAACGCCATTAGGTAACCGCGCCAGATGACCGCAAAAACAATTCTTGTCATTGACGACAAAGCCGACGTTCGACTCAGTTTAAGATTTTTATTGTCTAACCATAAGTTTAACGCGGTTGAAGCAAGCAGCTTACTTAAGGCTCAAGAGATCTTAAACGACACTCATGTAGATTTGATTCTACTGGACATGAATTATCAATTGGATACGACGTCCGGCGAAGAAGGTCTGTCATTTCTCAAATCACTGAAAAATGGGCATCCGCCTGTGATTGCAATGACAGCATGGTCAAGTGTGGATTTGGCGGTAAAAGCAATGCAACAAGGGGCTTGCGACTTTTTTGCCAAACCTTGGGATAACCGCGCTGTGATTGACATGGTGCAAAAACACCTAGCCCTAGCAGATATCAATCAACCAGATAGTGCACATATCGCTGTTCAAAGTGATGTGCAATGGCACGGTGATGCGATGCAAACCCTTCAAAGGCAAATCGCACGAATTGCCAAAACCGATGCGCCCGTTTTGCTTCGCGGCGAAAACGGTACGGGTAAAACCAGTATTGCTCAATACATTCATCAAGTTTCAGGAGTCAGCGGCCCATTTGTCAGTGTTAACGTGGCTGCGATTCCAGAGAGCTTGTTTGAAAGTGAATTGTTTGGCCACAAAAAAGGGGCGTTTACAGACGCCAAGGAAAATCGAGTCGGTCGTTTTGAATCCGCAGAAAATGGCACCTTATTTCTCGACGAAATTGGCAGTTTGGGGCTGGAGCAACAAGCCAAGTTGCTCAGAGTTTTAGAGTCCAATGAATTTGAGCGGGTAGGGGACAATCAAACGAAATTGGCCAAGTGCCGAATCGTTTGTGCATCCAACGCCGATTTTGAGGCGCTGATTGAGCAAGGCCGCTTTCGCACCGACTTGTACTTTAGAATTAACCCAATCGAATTTGAGATCCCGCCATTGCGAGACAGAAACGATGATGTGTTACCGTTAGCCTCTTATTTCATTGGGCTGCACTGTAAGAAATATCAACTCCCGATGCCGCGTCTTAGCGACAGCGCCAAACAAGCACTTTCTCAATATCACTGGCCGGGTAATGTTCGTGAGTTAAGCCATTTTATGGCTAGAGCTGTTTTGATGTGTGAAGATGACACCTTGGATGGCAAAGATTTTGGGTTCAAGAATGAAGCCAAATCAAGTGACGGGCAATTATCTCTGATGACACTGGAAGACGCCGAGCGCAAGTTATTGAATATGGCGATGCACCAGTCCGACAACAACGTTGAAGAGGCGGCCATGTTACTGGGGATCAGTAAAAGTGCCATTTACCGTAGGCTCGATAAGTTTAACATTAAAACCAAATAGGACACGCCTTGGCCGCACCTAAGCCACACTCATTCGAACGCGCATTTTATCACTTTGCCTTGGTTTCCATGGCGCTGTTTTTGGCCTTGCTAGTTATTGTCGGCGTTTTAATTGAGGCGTCTTTGCTGATCATATTTACCGCGTTGTTGGTTCTGGTATTGCCTTACGGTTTTTATGCGTACCGAGTAAGAACGGCGATTCGAACGCCGCTTATGGGATTATCCGCCTCTTTGGAGGCGATTCGTCACGAGGACTATTCGTTACGTGCCTTGCCGAAATTTAATTCCGGGGCAATAAAGCTGTTAGCCGATGAAGTGAATTTAATGGCGGAGGATTTAAGAGTTCGCAAGTTGCACTACGACCAACAAGCCGTGTTAGTGCTCAATCTCATCGAGCAACTGGCGACCCCAATTGCGGTATTTGATCAGAATGGCCGTTTGAATCATGCCAATGACGCATTTTCTTTATGGTGTGGTCGTCCATGGCGTCAAGCCAAATCCTTGTCGTCAAAGTCGCTCGGTTTGTTATTGGATGAGCAAGGGCGCTGGCACATTCAAGATCAAGATAATGCCCAGCTGTGGCAGCTCAGGCACAGTGGCTTTTCAATGCAAGGCGAATCGTTCCAGTTGGTTGTTTTGACAAACATCGAAAAAGTCGTTAACGAAACGGAGCGCATGGCTTGGCACAAAATGACTCGAGTATTGAGCCATGAAATCAACAATTCGCTCTCTCCAATTAAGTCTCTTGCCCAATCCCTGGTGGATGTTTTTTCACAGCAACAGGAACAGACTCAAGCGATAGAAGCACTCGAAGTCATAGCGACCCGAAGCGACAACTTGATGCAATTTGTTAATCGATACGCCAGTTTAAATCAGCGCTTTGATGTCACTATAGCATCGATTCAATTGCAGGACGTTGTCGACAAAGTACAAACCTTGTTTGAACACCCTATTGTTGCCGTCGGTTGCGACATAACGCTTGCGGCCGACGCCATATTGTTGGAACAAGTGCTTATCAATCTGGTTAAGAATGCGGTTGAAGCCAGTGAGTCAGATGCGCAGATTGTCGTAAGCGCTGCTCGAACTGGAAAAGAAACTGAGATTCGGGTGGAAGACAGTGGTTCTGGGATTGCGAATCCGGACAATTTATTTGTGCCATTTTACACCACTAAAGACGGCGGCAAGGGCATAGGTCTGGCTCTGAGTCGAAACATGGTGGAGCAGCAAGGCGGTCGACTTACCCTTAGAAATCGCAAAGGTGGCCAGGGGGCAGTTGCCCTGATCCGTTTAGCCTGAGCCTGCGCAAAGCACAGGCGCTGCTCCACTTGATTAGCGAAGTGCTGAAGGTTTAGCTTTGAGCTTTTGGGATTTTGACGCTGGTGGCGACTATTTCATACTGTTTACCCGCTTTAATGGCCGGATCTTTTGCTTTGATGTCCTGATTAAAGTGGTCAGCCTGTTGCTTCGAAAGCTGTTTTTGTAACAATGAACCATTGAGCTCAACAACCTTATTGCCACTGTCGTTTGGGATAAAGAATCCGTAATCTTTAAAGGCAACTCGAATTGCAAGATGGTCTTCTTTGGCGATAAAAAAGCAACCTTTCTTTTGGCACACTTTGCTGATTTCAGTGGTCAACAAAAATGGCTCTTCAAGGAAACGTTCTGGGCTATTAAGCAGTTGTTTTAAGCTGACCTTGGTCAGGCTCTGGTTTAGCTCCGCACCGAAGGTTTCTGAGTTGGCATCGGCAGCGACAGGTTCCGACATACGAACAAGTTCCGCGTGGGTTGAAGTGACAAACAGCAGTAAAATGCCAGCAAGTAATTTCATTGGATCTCTCCTTAATCATTTGCGCTTAGTGTAATTAGGATACCGGCAGAGGTAAATCCCTGCCGGAACAGTTTGCAATTAGTGAAGTTTGAACTTTGGTCCAAGTAAGTTGCCAACCTTGCGGCTGAGCAATGTAAACAGTCCTTTGATTTTGCCATGAACCGCTAATTGGTGCATGGCGTAAAGAGATACATAGACCAGCTTGGCTAAGCGTCCCTCGATGAACATATTATTGTTGGAAAGCTTGCCCATCAGACTGCCGACGGTTGAGTATTTGCTGAAATGCACCAGTGAGCCGTAATCCGTGTATTTGAAATGGCTGAGGGGTTTGTCATTGGCTTGGTTGATGATGTTTTTTGCCACCGTATCTGCCATTTGATGGGCAGATTGAGCCCGTGGCGGAACCCACTGGCCATTTTCTTGCTGGATACCGCAACAATCACCCAATACGTAAACGTTTTGATGCCCCTGGGCTTGCATGAATAAGTTGGCTAAGACTTGCCCGGCGCGGTTTTTTTCGAACTCTGGGATCTGTTGTAAAAATGCGGGAGCTTTAACGCCTGCCGCCCAAACCATCAAGTCCGCCTCGATTAACTGACCTTCGGCAGTAACAAATCCACGTTCGGTGGCTTCTGCAACTCTAGTATTTTCTTTAACAACTATGCCAATCTTGTTCAGCGCTTTGCGTGCAGAAAAGGAAATTCGCTGAGGAAGAGCGGGCAAAATGCGCTCGCCGGCTTCAATAATGGTGATCTCGAGTTTGTCAGCGGACATATTCGGCATACCGTAAGATTTCGCTAGGTCGCCAATGTAATGAAGTTGCGCTGCCAACTCAGTTCCGGTTGCACCGCCGCCGACAATTCCCACTTTGAGGGTACTTTCGTTGTCGCCTTGGTGGTTACGTTTGAGCAACTGGTTGAGCAAGGCGCGATGAAAACGCTCGGCTTGTTTCAAAGAGTCGAGAAAATACGCGTGGTCTTTGACACCCGGTGTACCGAAGTCGTTACTGACACTGCCAACCGCGACGACGAGAGTATCGTAACGTAAGGTTCTGGCGGGCAAGATGACCTCACCGTCGTCGTCAAGTAGCGGCTCTAAGCAAATCTCTTGGCTGGAGGTATCAATCTTATTGACGTTTCCCAACTGAAACTCGTAACCGTGCCGAGAAGCATGAATGCCATATTCAACACCGTCAGATTGTTTGTCGATTACGCCCGCTGCTACTTCGTGCAATAGTGGCTTCCAAACGTGTGTTCGGCTGCGATCGACAAGTGTAATGTTGGCTCTGCGTCGTTTTCCTAGTGTCCGACTGAGCTTTGTAACAAGTTCTAAGCCGCCGGCCCCCCCACCAATAACAATGATGTTTTCCATAATGGTTCCTGATTTTTAATAAATGAATAGGGGGCGCGAAGGGACGAGCACAGTGGTGCTGAGGAAAGCTGGGCAAAAGAAAATGTGGCCATTATTAAGTCGTCCCGAATATCAGCGGCTTGGTTGCCGTGAAATGTCCATGCAACTAATATGGGTTTAAAAATGGCCTTTTCAAGGGATTGGTCGCGATTCTTTAGAGATCAGTTCGATTTCATTTGGTGGCTAGTAATGGCGACAAACTTGTCGGCTAACTGCTCGAGAGTCTCTCTATGCGCCTCATCCACTTTAATGCAATCGATCGGACATACGCTTTCGCAAGTTGGCTTGTCGTAGTGGCCAATGCATTCAGTGCACAATGATGGGTTAATTTCGTATATCTCTTCGCCCATCGAAATGGCCGCGTTTGGACACTCCGGCTCACACATATCGCAATTGATGCATGCGTCTAAAATTTTTAACGCCATAACATTAGGCCGATTTCTGCTCGAATGGATTTCGAGTATCGGTTCCGAAATCTAAGTTGCGCAGTAACAGTGCATACTCAAGTTCTAAATCATCGGGTACCGGGACTCTCACTTGGTGACCACTGCCTTTTGCATCAATGATGGCGTTACCATGTTTGTCATTCATGGCTTCAAGCACAAAAGTCACATTGCCAGATGGGGTCATCAACTCAAGCTGATGGCCAACGCAGAATTTGTTCTTCACATCTATGATGGCCCAGCCGGTTTGTTCGCATCGGCTTAAAACTTCACCGACAAACTGTTGTTGCTCACTTACTGAGTGACCATATTCATAGTTCTGATATTCCTGATGTGCGTGTCGGCGTAGGAACCCCTCGGTATAACCACGGTGCGCTAAACTCTCCAGTGTGGACATCAAACTGGCGTCGAACGGTTTTCCGGCTGCGGCATCGTCAATCGCACGACGATAAACTTGTGCCGTTCTCGCGCAGTAATAATGTGACTTAGTGCGGCCTTCGATTTTGAGACTGTGTACGCCCATTTGGGTTAGCCGTTCGACGTGTTGCACCGCGCGCAGATCTTTCGAATTCATGATGTAGGTGCCGTGTTCATCTTCAAACGCTGGCATGTATTCCCCCGGTTTTTCAGCTTCCTCTACCATAAATACCTGATCCGTAGGGGCGCCTTCACCTAAGGTTGGGATCACCTGTTTGGGGTCGATCTTGTGCACAATATCGCCCACTTCGTTTTCCTCACCTTCACTAGCGGTGTAGCTCCATCGACATGCATTGGTGCAAGTTCCCTGATTTGGGTCTCGCTTGTTCATGTAACCCGAGAGCAGACAACGACCCGAATACGCCATGCACAACGCACCATGAACAAATATCTCTAGCTCCATATCAGGAACCTGTTGACGGATCTCTTCAATCTCTTCGATAGATAATTCACGAGATAAAATCACACGTTCAATGCCTTGCTGTTGCCAGAACTCGACAGTGGCGTAGTTCACTGCGTTAGCTTGCACGGACAAGTGAATCGGCATATCAGGAAAGTGTTTACGCACTAACATGATTAGCCCAGGGTCTGACATGATCAGAGCATCAGGTTGCATATCAATGACAGGCTTAATGTCCTTCAGATAGGTTTTGATTTTGCTGTTGTGCGGCGCAATATTACTGACAACGTAGAACTTTTTACCCAGGGCATGGGCTTCTTGGATGCCAAGTTCTAGGTTCGCCAATGAAAATTCGTTGTTGCGTACTCGCAACGAATACCTTGGTTGGCCGGCATAAACCGCATCCGCACCGTATGCGAACGCATAGCGCATGTTTCTCAAACTGCCCGCAGGGGACAATAACTCGGGTTTTGCCAATTCGGCTGTATTTTTATCTGACATGGGACCTCACAAACCGCTACTAGACGCTTTCTTCAGAACATTAAATGGGGCGCGCATTTTAGAGTTTCGAAGTGAAACGACAAGGGAAAAGCAGCGATCTATTGACCTAGATCACATTGTCGCTTTAGGCTGAAATATTTACTAACAACTGATTTCGAGAAAATTAGAAACTTTGCCGCTAAATTGCTGTCATAGGCTGTACAAACTTGTAAAGGATAAGTGAATGAAAGGTTTCAGTTTAAAATCGTTTTGGCGTGAAAATCGCGGCTTTATTGTGTTTTTCAGTTTAATGTTGGTTATGCGTAGCAGTTTTGCTGACTGGTATCACGTACCTACCGGGTCGATGCAACCAAACATTGTTGAGGGCGACAGAGTCTTTGTAAATAAGATGGCGTACCGTCTGGACGTGCCTTTCACAGATATTGAGATTGCCAAAATCGGCCAGCCACAGCGTGGCGAGGTTGTCGTGTTTGAAAGTGATGCTGCCAATGAACGCCTGATCAAGCGTGTGATTGGTGTACCAGGTGATATTGTTGCGATGGAAAACAATCGCTTGATAGTGAATGGCAACGTCGCCGAATATGAGATGTCTGGAAACAACATTTATCGTGAACGCCTAGGCAATTTGCAGCGTCAGATTCAGGTGCTCCCTGTTAACAGCGCTCGAGATTCGTTTGAACCAGTGCGAGTGCCAGAGGGGCACATCTTAGTCTTGGGTGATAACCGCAACAACAGCGTTGATTCTCGTTACTATGGTTTTGTGCCGATCAGTGAGTTAAAAGGCAAGGCAACCAAAGTCATCGCTTCATTAAACCCTGATAACTATTACATACCAAGAAGCGACCGTTTCCTGCAGCCGCTTTAATTTATACTGAGAGTTTTTTCGCAGACTTTTTGACGATAAACCCGGCGGCTCTTGGGTGGCCGCCACCGCCAAATTGTTCTGCAACTTTTGAAACGTCGATGCCCTGCTCGTCAGAGCGCAATGAATAGACCCGTTTGTCTTTACTCTCAAAATACATGGCGGCAAACGGGTAACCCTTGCAAAGGCGATCACCAATGTCGCTGATCAACACTGTGGTGTTAAGGCAAGGCACTTGATAGCCGGCAATGTCGACCAATTCGAAGCTTTTTTTTAACGCTTTTTCGATTTCAATTTGTTGATACGCCAACACGACTTTGCCTTGTTCGATGATGGCGTTCACTGCGCCGTCCTTTAATAGCGGTAGCCACAAGTCAAATTCCATTTGATGCAGTTCCAATCCAGCTGAAAAGGCTTTGCTGTTGGGCAATTGCCAACGCCACAGATCTCGGTCTTGGATGTAGTCTATGAGTTTTGGTACGGGGAGGTTCGGATTAAAAAACTGCCAACTGAGATAAGCGCCGCTTTTGTTCATATCAAACACACAGAAATCTAGGCCGTCTAGATCGTTTTTTGCGGTCACGTGATGATCAATCACTTGGAGTGTTTTAGCTTGCTGTTTTAGTTTGAGTAATACGTCTCGTTTATAAGCAAAATCAACAATGTAAACGTTTTTACCAGCGACATTAGGCGGCAAATCGTCGTGATGCGCCGCGAGCCATTCTTGCGGCTCGTTAGGGAACTCTCGGTCTAAGAATACCTTGACGCTCAGGGCGGCGCCAAACCCATCGGGACAATTCTTATGGTATATGCACAAGTGGCTCATCTAACATTTTCAATAAGTTATCTACTCTATTTACCATAGAATCTAGGTGGTAATTAGTAAATGAAGCCAGTGATAAAATCTAATCCTATACAAGGTTGAGGTCTGCAAGTGAAGTTGCAGCTCGAGATGCAATTTCGATGTGAAATCAGCGATTTAGAATATAGCAGGTGAACTCACCACTTTTGGTTACACATCTTGGTATTACAATTTGGTTGGCATTTGTTTGGTGTTTTGTCAGTTTATGCCTCAGTTTCATCATTTAAAGAAAGGTGTATTCATGTTTAAAGTGTTAGCAGTGACGGCCTGCGTCTCATTGTTATTGGGCTGTTCCAGCACGCCGAATTCGGTTAAGCCAGCACAAAAGTTTGATTTGTCTAACTGGAAAATTACCATCCCCCTCGACTTGGATGGCAATGGCAAAGCTGACGATATTCAAACCAAAGAATTACAAGATTACCAACATCCAGACTTTTTCTACTTAGATGAGCAAGGGAACTTAGTGTTTACCACGCCAAATAAGGCGGTCACGACACAAACATCTTCGAATACGCGAAGTGAATTGCGACAGATGCTCCGTGGCGAAAACACTCACTTTGGCACCAAATCTTATGGCAACAATTTCGCCCTAGGCTCCCACCCTGATTCAGCTTATTTTGCGCAAGTGGGCGGAAAGTTAGAGGCTACGCTAAAAGTAAATCACGTTGCTAAACGCGCCAAAAATGGCCAAAAGAAACCTGCATATTCTGTGGTGGTTGGACAGATACACGCTGGCAAAGATAAAGACCTAATTGCTGACGGTGAAGGTTTTGGCTATGGCAACGAGCCGATCAAAATCTACTACAAAAAGTGGCCTCAGCATGACACCGGATCTGTATTTTGGACCTATGAGCGCAATTTAGCCAAAGAAGATCCAAACCGAACTGACATTGCTTATCCAGTTTGGGGCAACACTTGGGAGAACCCGGAAGACCCCGGAGACAGAGGCTTGAAATTGGGCGATGAGTTCAGCTACACAATAAATGTTTACGGCGACGTCATGCAACTGTTATTCACGAGCCCTGGCCGGGCGCCTGTTAGTTATCAAATTAATCTCGCAAACAATGTCGATGCTTACGGTAAAGTGGACAGTAAAGACAATCCAAAAGGTTATACCGGGGATTGGCATTACTTCAAAACTGGGGCATATAACCAGTGTAGCACCAAGGAAGCTGAAGGCATGTGGTATGCGGGCTGTGCCGGAACTGGAGATTGGGCCACTGACAAAGCAAATGGCGATTACACCAGTGTTACTTTTAGTCGGTTAAAATTGAGTCCATCGACAGAAAACATTTAACCAAGTTGAAAAAACGCCAGTGATAAATACTGGCGTTTCTTTTTTATTCACTCAAGCTCAGAGGCGATTTCCACTAGTGCTTGTTCATAAACTTTGGCTTGTGCTTCTAGTGCTGCAATCGCTTCCTCGTCAATAGAGAACAAGCGGGACTCTTCAACAAGCATCTCGACTTCCTTGGCTTGCATCAGATGTTCATTTTCTTCCATCAAATGTTCAATCTCAGGCATCTTTTGTTGCAGCTCTCTCACGGTCATGTTGTCGATATCGAGCGATTCTAGTGCTTGTTCTATCGCCGCCGCTGCTCGTTCCACATCCGCTACTTTGGCTTCGACTTGTGCGGTGAGTTCGCGGATGTCTTGTTCGTTACTTTGGATGATAGCCTCATTCGCGTCGAGCTTTTCCTCAATGGCACTGAGGCGTGCTTGCTGATTGGGTGTTAGATCGTTCCAAGTAAACGTTTTGCCATTAACCGTATAGTGTCTGATGCCTTTATCTTCGTCGAAACGCACTGTGATGTGGTTATTGTTGAGGCTGATCTTAGACACTCTAGTTGACTCAGAAGCGGCGTGAACGTCGCTTGTACAAGCCATGGTTAACGTAACGGTTGAAACAATAAGAAGTGCTGCGGTTATCAATTTTGTTTTCATTTGAAATCTCTGTTTTTTGTTTAAGTGTTTGTATAGCCGAGCACAGCATCAAAAAAGTTGATGGTTTGTTTCACTTTTTTATTTGTTGATGTGAATTCAGGGATAAGTCGTCGTGAAGTTAACTTATTGGCGGTAATGTTAAATGGTGGCCATTGGTTGTTTCGAATCTCGAAACAAGAATCACTAGGTAATTGTTTCCATTACAAGTTTACTTATTCGGTACGAGTGAATAGGTATTGTTACCTGTACTGACAAATAACTTTATTTTTAGCTTGTAAGTTGTTGTATTTTATAAATTATTACAGCGTAATTAAGAATCTTGTTAGAGCATTGTTGATTTGTTCAGATGGTTTAAATTTAGCCGCGAATTTATCTCCTTGGAAAACAATAATGAAAACAAAAATAAGCGCTGCAGTGTTAATGGCGTTGGTCAGTTCGACTGCCCAATCCGCTGTTATCATTTCTGAATATATAGAAGGTTCCAGTAACAACAAAGCCATTGAGTTGTACAACAATGGCGACACGACGGTAGATTTAAGTGGTTATCAGTTAAAGTATTTCTTTAACGGCAAAACCACGGCTTCGACCACCATAACTCTTGAGGGTGAGATTGCGCCGACTCAAACTTACGTGATTTCTGAAAACGACGCAGTTACGGCGATTTTGGACGTTGCGCAGTTAACTAATAACAATTCTTGGTACAACGGTGACGATGCGATTGTGTTGTATCAAGGCGAGACTGTGGTTGACTCCATTGGTCAAGTGGGTGTCGATCCTGGTTCCTATTGGGCGGACGGCGACATTCGAACGCAAAACCGAACGTTACGTCGATTGGCATCCGTAACGGTAGGTGATACCGACCCTACAGACGCTTACACACCGAACGAATTTGAAGTGTTCGCCCAAGACACATTTGATGGTCTAGGCAGTCATTTAGGCCAATCAGGCGGTGATAATGGCGGCGAAGATGGTGGTGGTGACAATGGTGGTGAGCCGCCTGCACCAATTCTTGTCTGCGGCGAGTCATTTACAGCGATCAGTGCCGTACAAGGTGACGGTGAAACCAGTCCATTTGCTGGTCAAGAAGTGATTGTTGAAGGTGTAGTAACGCTTGACGTTCAAGAGAGCGACCAACTCAAAGGTTTCTATTTACAATCCGTCACTGCAGACAATAACCCGCTGACGTCTGAAGCTGTGTTTGTATACGACAGCAACTTTGCTGTAAACCAAGGTGATGTTGTTCAGTTAAGAGCAGAAGTCGCTGAGTATTACGGTGGTACGCAACTTGGCAATGTTGCCGATTTAGTGATTTGTGGCACCGGCAGTGTTGCTGCTACGCCAATTTCCTTCCCTGTCGCGGATGACACTGCGCTTGAAGCATACGAACATATGTTGGTGAAAGTTGACCAACCAATGGTGGTCACCGACAACTATGGCTTGGTTCGTTATGGCCAATTTACCATTGCCAGCGAACGTCTTTATCAGGGAACTCAAGTTGCAGCACCTGGTGATGCCGCAAATGCGGTAGAGCAAGCAAACAGCTTAAAATCGATTGTTGTTGACGATGGTTCAACCCAACAAAACGCCGATTCAGTGCCTTACCCTGGGCCAGAGCTTTCGGCTTACAATAGCTTGCGTTTAGGCGACAGCGTTGATTATGTTGAAGGTGTCATGACCTACAGCTACAGCGCATACCGAATCCACCCAACCCAAAATGTAAATATTGTATCGACTAACCCAAGAACCGATACGCCAGCAACTCTGGATACAGGCCATCTAACGGTTGGTAGCTTTAATGTGCTTAACTACTTTAATGGTGACGGCCAAGGCGCTGGTTTCCCAACGCCACGTGGTGCAGACTCAGCGGAAGAGTTCGAACGCCAAAGAGCAAAAACCATTGCTGCCATTGCTGCTTTAGATGCCGACGTGTTAGGCCTTTTAGAAGTTGAGAACGATGGTTTTGACGAGTTCTCTGCACTTCAAGATCTGGTGACTGGTGTGTCTGAAGCCACAGGCTCTAACTATCAGTTTGTCTCTTTAGGTGTGGATAATGTCGGTACAGATGCAATCACCAGTGCCATTATTTACAACGCCGATAACGTTACTTTGACTGGTACTCCTGCGTTTACCGCGGCGGTTCCATTTGATTACGGTAACCGCGCACCGATTGCTGCAAGCTTTGCTGAAAAAGAAACTGGTGAAGTTTTCACTATGGTTGTGACCCACTTCCGTTCAAAAGGCAGTTGTCGTTCTGCAACTGGACTTGACCAAGATCAGGGCGATGGCCAAGGCTGTTGGAATGCGACTCGTGTCGAAGCGGTAAACAGCTTAAATGCTTGGTTAGCAACCAATCCAACGGGCGTGGAAGACAGCGATGTGATTATTTTGGGTGATATGAACGCTTACACCAAAGAAGATCCAATCGCGCAATTTGAGGCCCTAGGCTACCAAAATACCATTGCTGATCCGAGCAAGTACTCATACATGTACTTTGGCCGTTTGGGCAGCCTTGACCATGCGTTTGTCTCTTCATCTATGGCAGACAAAATGATCAATGCAACACACTGGAACATTAACGCAGACGAACCTGCAGGTTTGGACTACAACCTTGAATACAAGAGCGAATACCAACAGTCGAATTTGTACGATGCGGGACCGTTCCGTGCATCGGATCACGACCCGATTGTTTTGGAATTCGAATTTGAAAAAGTCACTGAAAAAGTGTTCACAGATTTGAGTGGCCGCTTCTTCCGCGGCCAACGTTTCTGGGTTGAGATCCCTGAAGGGACAAAATCTTTTGAAGTAACCTTAGAAGGCGGAGAAGGGAACGCTAACTTGTATGTTGGCAACCGCATGCGCCCGTGGACTTGGAAAGAGCAATGTTTGTCTCGCAATCCTGGCAACGATGAATCTTGCCGTTTTGATTCACCTCGAGCCGGTAAATGGTTGATCTCGGTTCGTGGAATGCGTCATTTCTCAGATGCGACGCTTACTTATCGAATCGTTGAGTAATCGTTAAAATCCCAAACAAAAAGCCAGAGTTTACTCTGGCTTTTTTGTTTCTGCGCACCGAAAACCATTAAAGCAAAAACTAATTGGTAATTGGGGTTTCGCTGTTCTTTCATTTGCTGTTAAACTGTTTTTATATACAGTTGTTTGTCCGGGTTTTCCCGAAGAATCTTGAGAATACGCCGATGAAAGTTGCAAATCCAAGCGTCGATGATCAGTTAAACCCAGAGCAAAAGCGAGCCGTCACCTTTGGTACGTCCTGCGACAAAGGCAAGCTGTCACCACCTTTGTTGATCATCGCTGGCGCAGGCACCGGCAAAACCAACACTTTGGCTCACAAAACTGCGCAGTTGATTTTAAACGGTGCTGATCCCGACAAGTTATTACTGTTGACGTTTGCCCGGCGAGCCGCGTCAGAGCTGGCGTCTCGCGCAAACGCAATCGTTGAACGAACAATGAAAGGTAATAACCAGAACTTTCAGCCGGTGAAGATTTCTTGGATCGGTACCTTTCACTCGATTGCTGCCCGCCTTCTGCGAGAGCACGCCACCGCGATTGGTTTAACGGTGCACTTCACTATTATGGATCGCAACGACGCCGCGGATATGCTCGACGTATTGCGCCATGAACTGGGGTTTTCTAATACGGCCAATCGATTTCCGAAGAAAAAGACCTGCTTAGACATATACTCTCGTTGTGTGAACAGCCAAGATAGACTGCAAGATGTGTTAACCGAGTACTTCCCCCATTGTCGGGACTGGGAGAAAGAGTTAAAACAACTGTTTTCCGCCTACGCAAATACCAAAGCGGAGCAATTGACGTTGGATTACGACGATTTGCTTTTGTATTGTTTTCATATGGCGAAAGTGCCGGAAATTGCGTCCTTGGTGAGGCAACAATTTGACCACATTTTGGTCGACGAGTACCAAGACACCAATTTACTGCAAGCGGGCATATTAAAAGCGTTTTTCCCAACCGGAGAAGGCCTGACGGTCGTTGGTGATGACGCCCAATCGATTTACAGTTTTCGAAGTGCCGATGTCGACAACATTTTGTCATTTCCAGACCAATTCTCACCAAGAGCGGAAGTCATTTCGTTGAAGAAAAACTATCGTTCGCATCAACATATTTTGGATCTGTCAAACGCCTTGCTTAGCGAAGGCGATGAGGGTTACAAAGTTGAACTTTTCAGTGAACGCAAAAGCGGCATAAAGCCCCAATTAGTGACCGTAGAAGATGATGCCAAGCAGTCAGAGTACATAGTTGAATCCATCTTAGCGAGCCGGGAAAACGGCGTGCCTTTGAAGCAACAAGCGGTGCTATTTCGCTCCAGTCATCACAGCGACCGCTTGGAGCTTGAACTGACTCGGCGCAATATCCCTTACGTCAAACACGGTGGGCTGAAATTTTTGGAAGCCGCACATGTGAAAGACTTGTTGTGTTTTTTACGTTGGGCAGACAACCCGAAACACAAAATCTCAGCATTTCGAATTCTAAAGATGATCCCTGGTGTTGGCCCCAAAAGTGCGGAAAAGATGATTGCGCATTTGGACTTTAACAACGGTGATTTTTCCAGCCTTAAGACAATAAAAGTCGCCACCCACAGCGAGCTGCTGTATCAGCAGGTTGTCTCGACTTTAACCGCGGTTAGCCAAGACGACATACCGTGGAGTGACCAAGTCAATCAAATGGCAAACGTGTACAAAGAGATGTTGGAAGCGCGTTACGACGATCACTTTGTGCGTTGGGGGGACATAGAGCAATTGATTCAAATTTCTCAGCAGTTTAATGCTCGTGAACGCTTTTTGACCGAGCTGACTTTAGATCCTCCAGTGTCATCAGGAGACTTGGCCGGAAAACCCCTAATTGATGATGACTACCTGATTTTGTCGACTGTACACAGTGCTAAAGGTCAAGAATGGTCAAATGTGTTTGTGCTCAACGTTGCTGACGGTAATTTTCCGAATGAGTACGCGACGAGTGACAAGCGCGCCATAGAGGAAGAGCGCCGTTTACTCAATGTTGCCATTACTCGGGCAAAAGACGAATTACACCTGATGCAGCCACTCAAATACTGGGTGCCAAATCAGCAAAGCTGGGGAGACAAACATGTTTTTGGCGGAAAGAGTCGTTTCATTACCGACGCCCTCGCCGAGCATTTAGAGCAAACACATTATCCACGCCGTGGCCCAACCGAAGCCGCCCGCGAAAAAGGCATGGCAGCCATAACGGACATCCGTAAAACGGTATTAGGCATTTGGGATGATTGAGAAAAGCTAGGATATCCGATGAATTAACTGCGTTGGTCGTAACTTTCTCGAGCCTCTCTAATAGCTTGTTTGTGGTCATCCGCCCAAGATACAAGTTGGTAAAGCGGCTTGACCAAGTCTCTACCCATTTCGGTTAGCTCATACTCAACGCGCACAGGCACTTCCGGGTACACGGTACGATTAACATACCCCTCTCTTTCTAGGTCTCGTAATGTTTGGGTCAACATCCGTTGTGATATTCCGACGATTCTCGACTTTAGTGAGTTAAATCGGTCAGTTCCCTCGACCAGCGCAAACAAAATTAGCATCGACCACTTATCGCCAATTTGAGCGACGACATTGCGTATCGGGCAATCTTCGTTGTTGTTGAATACGCGTTTTTCTGTGGATTTGGATTTAGCCATTTCTCGTCCTTACACTTTATTTTTCTTCGACATAGGTTACCAAAAAGTGCCTAGCTGACGTATAAGTACCTTCTTTTAGTGTAGGTTACTAATGATTACTATGTTCTCAAATGTTACTACGTAAACCGAAATTGAGGAACCAAATTATGTGGAAAATACTTGTTACTTTGTTAATTGTTGCCACTTCAAGCGTTGCAAACGCTAAATCGACCGAGAGCGTTGAGATAAATTTTGAGGGGCTAAAAAAGTCCAGTTGGGATCAGCATGAGTTGGAAAACGCCAAAATCATTACAGATTTTGTTCAAAACTTAATGAACAATCACAACTTTGACTACATTTTGAGCCGATACAATGACAGTGCTTATACTCAACACAATCGCAATCTTCCAGATAAGATCTCTGGCTTAGTTGGTTTTTTGACTGAATTTGTCGAAGACTATCCGGAATACAGTTATGACGTAAAACATATTTATGTAGACGGTGACTACGTTATTTTTCACTCGCACGCGACGTTGAAAAAAGAAGACCGAGGCAATGATACAAAAGGCATGAACATCATTGATACATGGCGCTTGGAAGATGGCAGAATTGTTGAGCATTGGGACTCAATTCAAGCTCTTGATGGATTTATGCGTATCTACTCGCTGTTAAGTGGCGGCACGATTCGCAACGACAACGGCGTGTTTTAAGCACTTTATTGCTAACAAGGTCAGGTGATGAATCTGGCCTTGTTTGTATTGTCCCCAAAATGTGGCGTTAATTGCCATGAACTTAAGTTCTTCGCTGATTCCCCGCAAGTTCATACTAAATTACAACAGCCGATTTGTGAGAGGTGACGCGGTTGGCCTACATAATAAGATCATCAAAAGCATAGTTATCTGGCTTTATCTCTGGCAACGTAGCACAATAACGGCCGGACTAATAAATTCTCAAAAATTCAGGGAGACATATGCACATTTTTCAGTTGTTGAAGTTATTTCTTTTACCTTTAATTATCGTTGGCGTCTTGTCTGCGCTAATTCCCGTGATTATGAAAACCGATATTTTGGTTTTGCAGAACAGCATGGGCGAAACCTCAATTACAGAATTTATGCAGCAATTATTGTTATTAGTCGCTGTGGTCGTGTTTTACATTAACGCTAAAGTCGACAGTCAAGGACGCGCATTCTGGATTTTGGTAGCAGGCTTTTTTGGTTGTATGTTCCTAAGAGAATTAGATCACTACATGGACGCTATTGTTCATGGATTCTGGTTTTATCCGACCATCACCCTCGCCATTGGTACGATTTATTACGCTCTGAAAAACGGCGAGCACATGGTTGAAACCGCAATTGAGTTTAAGCGTGGCAACGCTTATTTGTTCATTTTCATCGGATTAGTCATTGTCCTTATTTTCAGTCGAGTATTTGGCACTGGCAGTTTGTGGGAAGACTTGATGGCGGATAACTACGACCGTCTGTACAAGACGATTATTCAAGAGAGCATGGAGCTGTTTGGTTACTTATTGATATTCATTGGAGCCTGTCAGCAGGCGTTAAATCTAAAGCGCGGCCAACAAGCCTAGCAAATAAAGAAAAGCCAGAGTCGATCACACTCTGGCTTTTTTGTCTTGGTCATAAATGTAGTTTTGAGACTATCAAGTCTGGAATACGGCAAGGCAAAATATCTGTCAATACAACCGATTAGTAAAACTTAGAGGTTGTGTATGATAGCCTCATATCGCTCTTCATAGTGTTTTAAGATTGGTATGAGCCTCGCATCTGCACTAATTTTCTTTTTGTAAGTTTCGTAGTAGGTGTCTAAATCTTCCAGGCTTTGTTGTTTAAGTTGATCGTGATCTACGTTGTTTACACCAAATTCGGACGCTAGATATTCAGATATCTTTCCGACATCGACAAAACACACGGCACTTCCTGAAGCCGCTGTCGTTCGCTTTGGCGCAACATATAATGAGGGCATTGGAAAGTTTTCTTCAAAGATAGAGTAGTCCTTTACTCTGTTCTTTAAAAGCGGTTCGATCGCAATTCGCCCCGCTTGTCTTCGCCTTATTACTCCAACTTTCGCATTTATGTTTCCTAATAATTCGAGAACGTGTATTGCAGTCCCTTCCGAAAATAACAACTCTTGAGCATTAAAGTAGACATTCAATTGATGCTTGAGGGAGTGTTTTTCAGGATAGAAAATGGTAAATCCGTTTTGTTGCAGAACTTTTTCTATGTAAGTCTCACCAGCATAGCTCCCTCTCAAAAAATAGTTCGATCTTGAAATGTAGACTTTTGCGGGTGTGGGTTCTCTTGAATCACCCAAACAATTTAATGCTCTTGAATGTAAAAACTCTCGGTACTCTGGCGTTAAAGGCCTATCGACCCTGAAGTAACTTTGTTGCTTTGCAACCCAAAGGCTCTCAAAATTCTTGGGGGTTTGCAGCAACAGAACCTTACTTTTTGGAATTCCTAGGTAATCTAACACCTCATAAAATTTAGGCGGTAATGAAGGTTTCCTCAGTCCATTTAACACAACATATCGCTGCGGAATAAAAACAATCTTTTTTATTTTCACCTGAGGTGCTAAGTCCTTGAACTGCATCAATCGGTGAATTGACTCAGCTAGAAAGTGACCGAAGTGATTAAATATCGGACCGCCATAGTAGAAATGACCATTTAACTTTCGAATGCCCTTTTGTTTTAAATGTTGAGAGTTTACTTTTGATACGCAAATGAACTTGCAATCTTTTCCATGACCTCGCTATTGGTAAACAAACTTTTTGTGCCCAGGTTCTAATATTCCACAATCAACTGAATTAGGGCTGGAGGCACTAGATTGAGGATATACATTTTGGTGTTTCAACTGCGCCAGGTCATCGGTTTCTAAATGAGTGAATGACTTGTTTGAAATAGCTGTTCGTTTGGATGTAAAATTAAAAAATTGCACAAGATCCCATATGCTGTGTATAGCTCCATTCTGTGAGTACGCGGATTTTAAAATAAGCCATACACAATCACAATTAAATGTCCCACTATAGTTAAAACTAGATGCGGAATTGAGAACTCTTTTCCGTCAGTTTTGTATGTTCGCAGCTTGAACTTCTAGTGCACCGAATGTTATCACTATCACCCCAATACTTCGCTAAGTGCTATGTTTTGCTGAGGTCGGTCGCATCCCAGCTTCTTGCTCCCTTCCTTCAAAATCTTCTGGGGTTGTGAAATCTGTTTTGTTAGCATGCGTACCTCTTTAAGTCACGAGATTACCCATGCAGGCCCTATTAGACAAAGTTTACCAAGAGGCTTTGCCGAATATTGCTACCGGCAAAGTCGCAGATTATATTCCCGCGTTGGGAAGAGTGAACGCTGATCAATTTGGTATGGCGGTATTAACCAACGAAGGTGAAATGTATTCGGTGGGCGATGCCGATGTGCCGTTTTCGATTCAGAGCATATCCAAGGTGTTTGGTTTAACCCTAGCGATGCAATTGCAGGGGGAAGAGCTGTGGACAAGGGTAGGGCGGGAGCCATCTGGTTTACCGTTCAATTCACTGGTGCAATTGGAGCATGAAAATGGAGTGCCAAGAAACCCTTTTATTAATGCGGGGGCCTTAGTTGTTTCTGACTTAATTGAATCCGGTTTTGCCGCGCCTAATCTGGTCATGAAAAGTTTTTTGAGAAAGGTGGCGCACAACGAAGAGATTCAAGTGGATATGGAAGTAGCGGATTCCGAGTATGAACACCGCGCCAGAAATGCGGCGATGGCTTACTTAATGCAATCGTTTGGCAACTTCGATAACGACGTTGAACATGTCTTAAAAAGCTATTTTTCAAATTGTGCTTTGACCATGTCCTGCAAAGATTTAGCTTGGGCTATGAGCTATTTGGCGAATCAAGGCAAACACTTAAAGACGGGCGAACAAATACTCTCGCGCAATCAAACGCGTCAGCTCAATTCTTTGATGGCGACCAGTGGTTTATACGACGAAGCCGGTCACTTTGCATTTAAAGTGGGTATGCCGGGGAAAAGTGGCGTCGGCGGTGGCATTGTCGCTGTGGTACCAAATAAATTGTCGTTGTGTGTGTGGTCTCCACGGTTGAATGCGGCGGGCAATTCTCACACCGGACTGCTGGCCATGGAAATGTTGTCAGAGCATTTAGGTTGGTCGGTATACTAGCCCAGAAGCAACGGTATCTCAGCCGCATCACTTGAACTGAATAATGTTTCGTCGTTAGTTGACCATGGGTCATTAATGTTTCTGCAAATTAATTCGTGCACATATGCCCATTCGGACGAATCCAAACTCAATTTTTTTCAAACTCTCGGGGTAAAAATTGATATATGGAGAAACTCGTTTTGAAGACATTATCTAGCAGTCGCACCGCAACCAATATTGCGTCATCTTACGGAACTGATGCTCAAGATACCGAACAAGCTAAGTCGTCATTCGCAAACAAAGCACTGAATTACTCGGCCACGTTCTGGTTTGTATCCATTTTGCTCGGGCAATGGTTATTTTTTTACTTCATCATTGCGTTTTATGGCTTTTCAGTGATAAACGACAACATGGAAATATGGAATCGTTGGGAAAGTCTCGGCAGCACGCCATACAAAGCAGCTGATACAATTGGCAACGTGATGTTTGCGATTCACGCAATAGGCGCGGGCATTGTTGCATTTGGCGGCGCTCTGCAGTTGATACCAAAAGTTAGGCAGGTAGCTCCAAAGTTTCATAGAGTTAATGGATATGTCTATTTGTGCACCGTGTTCTTATTGGCGATGTCCGGTTTCTATTTATCACTGATTCGGGGGGCCAGTCCGGACGCCACGTCCGCAATAGGCACCAGCATTAATGGCATTCTTATTTTAGTATTTGCATTTTTAACGGTTCAAACAGCAAGGAAAAGAAAGCTAGCAGAACACAGAAAATGGGCGATACGGTTGTTCTTAGTTTCAAATGCTCAATGGATGTTGAGGGTTGGTGTATTTAGTTACATGATCACCGGAACCATTGTCGGCGGAAACCCCAAATTTGGCGATCCATTTTTCGCTATCTGGACCTTTGCTTGCTATCTGCTGCCTTTGGCCTGCGCGGAACTTTATTTCTATTCATCGGAAAAACGAAATAACAAGTTAAAGATAGCCACTGCCTTGGCCTTAATTCTGCTTACTTTGCTGATGTTAATTGGGATTACCGGCCTGACACCATTTTTAAGTCAGTTGCTCTCTGGCGGCCCAATCGAAATTTGATCCCTGGCGTTTAGCCATGAACATAGTGGCATGGCCAAAGCAGATCTATACGCTAAAGCGCATTAGCCCAACTGTTTTCGATAAGCCGTTGGGCTATGTCCGACGGCTTTTTTAAAAGCAGAATTAAAGGT
Source organism: Alteromonadaceae bacterium (assembly GCA_964229075.1). Classification (GTDB taxonomy): domain Bacteria; phylum Pseudomonadota; class Gammaproteobacteria; order Enterobacterales; family Alteromonadaceae; genus Psychrosphaera. The sequence goes on from CAXRBI010000016.1 coordinate 23,884, forward strand.
CGATTTAGAATTAAAACCGACGTCAAATGCCACGGTGGTAACGAGCTTGCTTTTGTCTTTTAGCAGTTGTTTGGCTGCTTCGACCCGATAGCTGTTAACAAATTGAAAGAAGTTGGTATGTAAAAACTGAGATAAGGTTTCAGATATGTGATTTTCGCTTTCTGTTATTGCGCTCGATAGCCTATTCAAAGAAAGATCTTCTTCCAAATATAATTTGTCTTTTGACATACAACTTTGCAATTTAGTTGCAATAACGGCCATTTGGCTTTCATCAAGCAATCGAGACCTTGCCGCCTTGCTCGTTAGCGGAACCCCCTTGTCTGCATTGCTCAGTGGCTTTTGGCTAAGAGCTTTGTTGATAAACAAAGCCAAGGCTACTACTTCTAAGACTAACAGAGCTTCGCTAAAGCCGCCCAATGGTAAACCAAGTGCTTTAAGCGAAAATTCAACGGCATACATTAACCAAACGGCGCCCCACAAAAACAGAACGGGCTTAAACCAGTCTACTGATCTTCGCTGTATCGAAGAGAAACGTTCCATCAACTGTTGACGATGACGATTATGAAGTCTTAGAGCTAAACCTAAAAATAACAAAGTGTAAATTATGAAAATTGCCGTAGTAGAAAGGCAAGTTAAAACGGCTATCTGCCATAACTCAGGATCTCGAGTGTCTGGGGTTGCTAAGGCGAGTTTCTCGCTGGGACTTATATGAAAAATGAATGGCAACATGACTATCAAAACGACAACCGGGCCAGAAAGCGCAATCGCTTTGAGACGATTATCTATTGTTTTGTCGGGGGACATTGTCGCATGCGCATAGCCAAACAGCGCCGCACCTAGCAGTACTCGAAAAGGAAACTGTATACCCGCTAATCCAGGCGCATAAATAAAAGCACCAGAATAAATGAAAAGCTCGCCAAATAAATGCAGGAGCAGCAAAGCCAATAGAGCTTTGAGAAATGTGTTTTGTTTACTTTCTACTTTTTGAACGACATCGATGAGTGCTAGCACAACCATGCCAATCATCGCGGAATACAAAAATGTTGGAAATATATCGACCATTCAAGGACTAAAATTATGTTCGAATAATGACGCACTATATAGCTAAAGTTGACCTTATTCTAGATATGCAGAGAACTACCGATTCGTAAGCTTGGCGGAAGCCAGTAAAAACAAAAAAGCCAGAGCAATGCTCTGGCTTTTCTGATTAAGCGTAAGTGCTCGGGCAGATTACATCATGCCGCCCATGCCGCCCATGCCGCCCATGCCGCCCATGTCAGGCATTGCAGGTGCAGCAGACGCATCTTGAGGTGCGTCAGTAACCATTGCTTCAGTTGTGATCATAAGACCCGCAACAGAAGCTGCGAACTGTAGTGCGCTACGAGTTACTTTTGTTGGGTCTAGGATACCTTCCTCAACTAAGTCAGCGTAAGTGCCGTTTGCCGCGTTGTAACCAAAGTTACCTTGGCCTTCTTTTACTTTGTTAACAACAACAGATGACTCGTCACCAGAGTTGTAAGAGATTTGACGAAGTGGAGCTTCCATTGCACGTAGTGCGATTTTAACACCGTGAGTTTGATCTTCGTTGTCACCAACTAATTCAGATAGTTTTGCTGCAACGCGAACTAATGCAGTACCACCACCGGCTACTATGCCTTCTTCAACCGCTGCGCGAGTTGCGTGAAGTGCGTCGTCAACACGGTCTTTTTTCTCTTTCATTTCAACTTCAGTTGCTGCGCCAACTTTGATCACGGCAACACCACCAGAAAGTTTTGCTAAACGCTCTTGTAGCTTCTCTTTGTCGTAGTCAGAAGTTGATTCTTCGATTTGAGCTTTGATTTGAGCAACACGGCCGTCGATGCCTTCTTGTTCGCCAGCACCATCAACAACCGTTGTGTCGTCTTTAGTGATAACGATACGTTTTGCAGTACCAAGGTCTTCTAGCTGAGCTTTTTCTAGCTCCATGCCGATCTCTTCAGAGATTACCGTAGCACCCGTTAAGATAGCGATGTCTTGCAACATAGCCTTACGACGGTCACCAAAACCAGGCGCTTTTACTGCTGCAACTTTAACGATACCGCGCATGTTGTTAACAACTAATGTTGCCAACGCTTCGCCTTCTACATCTTCAGCGATGATAACTAGCGGCTTACCTGCTTTTGCAACGCCTTCTAGAGTTGGAAGTAATTCGCGGATGTTAGAAATCTTTTTGTCGACCAACAAGATGAACGGAGAGTCGAATTCAACGCTGCCGTTTTCTTGGTTTGTCATGAAGTAAGGAGATAGGTAACCGCGGTCAAACTGCATACCTTCAACAACGTCTAATTCTGTTTCTAACGCTTGACCTTCTTCAACAGTGATAACGCCTTCTTTACCAACCTTGTCCATTGCTTTTGCAATGATGTCGCCGATTTCAGCGTCAGAGTTAGCAGAGATAGTACCTACCTGAGCAATGGCATTGGAGTCAGCGCAAGGGATAGCCATGGCCGAAACTTGTTCTACTACTGCAGCGGCCGCTTTGTCGATACCACGCTTTAGATCCATTGGATTCATACCAGCAGCAACAGACTTTAGGCCTTCATTAACAATTGATTGGGCTAGTACGGTGGCTGTAGTGGTACCGTCACCTGCAGCGTCGTTGGCTTGGGAAGCAACTTCCTTGACCATTTGCGCGCCCATATTTTCAAATTTGTCGGCTAGTTCAATCTCTTTGGCAACAGAGACACCATCTTTAGTTACAGTCGGTGCACCAAAGGACTTTTCTAATACAACGTTACGACCCTTAGGACCCAGAGTGGTCTTAACGGCATCCGCCAATACATTAACACCGCGAGCCATGCGGCTTCGAGCGGAATCACCAAATAATACTTCTTTAGCAGCCATTTTTTTCTTTCCTGTAAAAATGTTAGGTTTTTTACCCAGATTTATAATTTGAAATTAAGATTCAACTACGCCGTAAATTTCACCTTCGCTCATGATC
>CAXRBI010000017.1:0-106394 GCA_964229075.1 Alteromonadaceae bacterium
TGCCGATCGCCGAGATTGGCAACAAAAGGCCGAAGAATTCGGCTTTAAATTCCACACAATGTATGGCGAGCAGTATTGGGATGAATCGGCCTACTATCAATTTACCTTAAAACAGATAGAGCAAGATCTCGAGCAGCCCACAGAAGAAATTCATCAAATGTGCTTGGCGGTGGTTGATCGAGTGGTCAATGACGACTATTGGATGAAACGCTTTAAGATCCCCGAACACAAGTGGCAATTTGTCCGAGATTCCTGGGTTAATGGCGATCCAAGCCTGTACTCTAGAATTGACCTAGCCTATGACGGAAAAGGCCCAGCTAAGCTCTATGAAAACAATGCCGACACGCCCACCAGCGTTTATGAAACCGGGTTCTGGCAGTGGCTTTGGCTGCAGGATCAGGTTGACGACAAACAACTCAGTGGTTTGTCCGATCAGTTTAACAGCCTGCAAGAAAAGTTAGTCAATCGATTCAGAGATCTTATGGCATTAACGCCAGACAGAACTCTGCATTTTGCCTGTTGTAAAGACACAGAAGAAGACCGCGGGACAGTGCAATATTTAGAAGACTGTGCCAATGCCGCCGGCATAAAAACTAAGTTTGTTTACATTGAGGATATTGGGATCGACGCCGACGGCGAATATACCGATCTCGACGACAATATCATTCAGTGGATGTTTAAGCTGTATCCGTGGGAGTTCATGTTCGAAGAAAGCTACGGCGAGTATCTAGGCGCTCAAAACCTGCGTTGGATTGAACCGCCTTGGAAGTCCATCTTGTCAAACAAAGCACTTTTGCCCATGTTATGGCAGATGTTTCCGAATCATCCCAATCTGCTGCCTGCTTTTTTCGAAGACGAATTACATTTGGCTAAAGATTTAAAACAGCTCGTTAGAAAACCTATTTTCTCCCGCGAAGGTGCAAATATTTCTATCATTGATAATCAGAAAACTCAGGTGACGTCAGATGGCCCTTATGGCGAAGAGGGTTTTATATATCAAGCAACACATCTGCTGCCGCAGTTTGGCGAGAACTATACATTGATTGGCAGTTGGCTTATCGACGATCAAGCCGCAGGTATATCGCTAAGAGAAGACAAAGGGCCGATTACTCAGGACATGAGTCGGTTTTTACCACATATCATTCTGGGCTAATCGTCTAGTTTCGCCTACAATTACGAAATCTGAGTGATTTCTGATATGGACGTCCCTAAATGCTGAACACTAGAAGTTTCCGGTTGTTGCTTCTTATATCCACAACATTTCTCCTCGCATGCCAAGCAAACTCGATTCCACCAAAAGGCAAAACGCCTTGTTGGATGAGTGACCTAAGTCCAGGAAATAACAAACATATCTACGGTGCCGCACGCACTGTAAGCGCATCTAAACGCTCGCCAATGCACTTTGCTAAAGTTAACGCGGTGAACAACTGGTTGATATCCGAAGGCCTACAAACCCAAGAATTCAGCGCAGATTTAAGCGAACAAGATAAGATTGAAATCGCCAACCGAACGCTGTTTTTCGTTGACGAGTATCAATACCAGGGTTCTGTCTATGTACTCGTTTCAACCAGCCAAAATGGAAATTACAGACACTCTTGCAGCATTCCCAAATGCGACATTAATAAATGCTCCCCTTCTTTTTTGTGCAGTGAAAACGAGGAAAAAGTGACTCTTTATGGGATTTCTGCGCCAACCGCTCACCCGAATGATGTGCTAAAACACATGATTGAAAATGCGCAACAACTGGCTGCAAGTTTGAATCATGCCAAGGTCACTGGAGAGGTTTACAGTTTAGACATTAACAGCCGTTACGTGCAGGCTAGCACTGTCCAACAAAAATTTAACATAAAGCAATTAGACAATACCCTCAGTGCTGTTAAAGTTAAGAATATGTGCCATTATAATGGGACGCTGGTGAGCCAAATAGAATTTGATAGCGCAAGTTTCGGCCAGAATCATCCCTGGATGCAATCACCAAATTTTCAGTCCCTCGACGGTGCAGTTGGCTACGCAAAAGGTAATGTGGCGACTGGGCGATTGAGCGACCTTGTCAACGTCGCGGCTCGAAGAGGGTTATTTGAACTTGCGAAGGCAAAGAGCATCAAAGTAGAAAGTGACGTTGAATTAGAGATTAACTCTGGTGGCTTTTACTCCTTGGTAAGAAAGTCACAACAAAGCACAGAATCAGTAGTATCGGCATTTATGGCGGATATTAAAATGGAACTAAATGGAAAATTGCAGCCGGAAGTATACGTCTGGCTATTAGAGAAAAAGGGTAAATTATGAAACACACATTAAAGTTGGCGACCGTAGTAACGCTTTCTGCGGTTCTTGCAGCCTGTGGTAGCACTCCGAAAAACACCGCCGAAGAACTTAACAAAAACATTCCAGATTGGGTTTTAAATCCAGTGTTGGAAGATGGTATTGCAGCCTCTGTTTGTGTGCCTTCATCTGGTCACATGTCGACAGACAAGGCGCAAGCGACCGCGCTGGCTCGCACTGAGCTTGCACAGCAAATTAATACCCGGGTAAAAGCACTTGATAAAACGTATCAAGAACGCATCGATGTAGACAATGCGGCGCAAGTTGGCTCTACCTTTACTTCGGTATCAAAGCAGTTAACGAATCAATCTTTGACAGGTTCTCGAGTGATCAAAACTTCATACGCGAACTTTGACGGCAAAAATCAACTGTGTGTGCTGACGGCATTGGGTTCTTCTTCAACTAAAGAGTTGTTCGATAAGATTCTAAAAGAATCAGAACGCAACGTTACTATTGATCAGGAAAAAGTTTTGTACCAAGAGTTCAAAGCACAAAAAGCGCAAGATGAACTTGAAGCAGAGTTACAAAAAGCGAAAAACTAATCACTATTACTAAGAAAAAAAGGCGTCTGTTTAGACGCCTTTTTTATTCTTCTTTAAATCGACTTTCCAATTCTTGTATCACCAGTGGTGTTTCCTCTGATGGGAACTGCTCACTGTAAAGCGCAAGCATGAACGCATAGACCTCTGGCAACTTGAACGCAGCATCCAACAAGCCAATCGCCGCTCTACCAGAAGGCGTATTACTGCACCCAACGTACCCAAACAATGACTCTTGCGCCGAGTTGAGACGATGCACAGAGAACTTCTGAGTGGCATTACCGCCGAGTGACGAGAGTCTTGAGAAAAAAGCTGCTGAAAAATCAATAATCCCATCCAACTTTTTGGTAGCAAGCATTTCAATTAATCGCCGATCGGCATCTGTACCGTTGAGCACAAACATTGCGGTTCTCATTGAATCTATTTCTTGATCAAGCAAATTGCCATAGCTTCGCCCATTGGCAATGCCAATCTTTAACTGCGAGGAATTGATTGCCTGCCGCAAACTCACTTGTTGCGGAAGACGATTATTGGCTGCAACTATGAGTCGATTGGGCGGGAAAACTGAAATTGGAAATCGACTGAATATGAGGTGTTGTTCGCGTTCTGCATTTTTAACTTTGTTGTACAAACACAGATCTTGTTTTGCCTTGACCAACTGCCACTCTCGAGCACGACTCAGGCCAACAAATTCATATTTGATTTTGGTTGCAGGTATTTGATCCAATGCAAAAATCAAAACCCGAGAGACGGCATCTTGCGGCGGCGTATCAACGGTTTCTATTGACGTTGAAAAACCAATTTTCAGCGGGGTGGCCATCGAACCGAGTGCGAAGGCCAACAGGAATAAACAGCAGTAAACTTTCACCGAACTCAGCCCCCACCAAACCAACCTGATTGCTAAGTATAGTTAAGAATGAAAGCCGACGCGGTTAGAACACGATAAATTCCGGTGTTTGTCGTTCATAGCCAGTCATCGTCCGCCCGATATTGGCATTAATAAAGGTTGGATCGGCGACAATGTAATTTTTGCCATTCACCCGATAAACATCCCCCGAATAATCACCAGTGACCGCAACCGCAGTGGCAATATGGCCATCATACTGCAAACCGATGACCTGATTGCCCAATAAGTTTTTCACCAGATAAGCAAATAGAACGGCTCTGTCTTCGCAGTCTGCGTAGGGGTAATGTAAGGTTTCCCCCGCAAACAAATAGTTTTCGTAGTTGAATTGTTGCTGATCTGTTTGGTAAGACAAACTTTTCTGAACGAAGTGTAATAGGAAATTAAGAGATTCTTGTTCCGACTTTCCTTTCAAATACGGCGATAGCTGTGTTAATAACCCCAACTTGGTTGATTCTGGTAATTCTGCCTGGAAATAATATTCCATGTTCAGCTGCGGATAATGGTCTAAATACTCAATATACTCGGAGTTGTATTGGGTTGTTATAGCCAATTCTCGACTGCCCACTTTAGTCTTTAATACGCGAGTTTTATCAAGTCTTCCGTGGTTGGGTGCGCTAGAAAGATCAATGTTCAAACGCTGTTTGGCTGAACTGTGCTGTTGATTGTAGGTGTAAACACTTCCGACATTAATTGGTCGTTTCTGACCAAGGTCTACGAAGTAGTATTTGCCTTCTTTCAAATTGAAATACTTTTGTCCAAACAGTTTTTGCTCAACATTGAGCATCAGATATATCTGACCGTTGTTAAATGCAACTCTCGCGTCGAAGCCCTGCTTGACCAGCAGAAACCAAGAATAAAGCTGCATCTCGTTTTTACTCAATCGTGATCCGCTCGCCAAATACTCGTGTGTTAACAACGCCTGCCCCCAATCGTCGAGACGCAAGTCGTCGCTGGCTTTTGCAATTGCCTCTGCCACTGGTTTGAAATCGGTTTTTGCCATGGTTAGCCAACTGTCAGCCAAAGCATTGCTGTTGATAGTACTCAGAGAGAGTCGATTCATCTGCATTTTCGGCATGATCAGTTGATGACCTAACATAGAAACTGCAATTGACGCTTTGCCATAACCCACATATCGGATTGTATCGTCCTTTGGCAATACCGGTGCAGGCACCTTTGGTTGAGGAACAGTCGGTTTAGGAACGGCTGGTTTTGGTGTTGGCGGCGTTGGCGGCTTCGGTACTACGACCACCGGGACTGGATCTGGCTTCTTGTCTTTTGGCTTAGTTTCCGAAGGTACAGTGATTGGCTTCGGCGCTACCACTGGCTTAGGCGTCAGTTCTGGCTCTGGCTCTGGCTCTGGCTCTGGCTCTGCAACTGGAACATCGACAATTTTAGGTGCCGAGTCTCGACTTTCTTCCGGTTTAACATCTGTTTCAACCCAATTGGTTTTCAAAAATTGAGCAAACTCTTTGTCGTGTTCATCGACGAACGTATTAAACTCTTTTTTGTACTGCTTTAGCCACTTCTTGAACTCTTGCGCTTCAATCGTAAACGCGCTTAAAGTCGCCAACAGCACTAACAAAAAACCAGCTGCCTTCATATGCATCAGACTCTCCTTTTAGTGCCTTTAAGTTTACGTCAAATTTGCCGGATTGGATAATGCCATTTTAGCCCGATAACTAAATATTCAAAGTCAGTTAAATTGACTTCCATTTAGACGCTATATAACCTTAATATGACTAACAAATTTATCTGATGAGCGAACTGGAATGCGAAATTTTAAAAGGATCGTTGGCCTGCTATTTTTTGTGTCGTTCTCGACCATATCGCAGTCACTTCCTTCATGGTTTATCACCCCGCCAAATGACAGCAACACTGACTTCTATTCCGTCGGCTCTGGAGACTCATTGGAGCAAGCTAAGCAAAATGCGTTGGTCAACCTATCTGCTCGACTAATCGTCAATATCGAAAGTGAACAAGAGTCACAGGTAGAGAAGCTCGAAGATGATGTGCAAATGCGACTCATAGCGAACACCATAGCTTCTACTGAACAACTGACATTCTTTAAATCCGAAGTCCTTCGAGAGCAACAGATTGACCAGCAGATGTTTGTATTGATGTCATCGAGCAAAAGTGAAGTGCTTGATTCGATTGCGGATAAGCTGAATCAAACCATTGCTCCTCTGCTGCAAGTTGAGGGTAAAGCAGAACAAGTGACACTAAGCCAAGCTTTGCAGTTCTATGCGATTTGGCCAACATATTCTAAGTATTACCGTGTATTACAAGCATATGATTACTCAGTCGATACGTTTAGGCAGATGTTAACTCGGTTCGAAAACTGGGTTAACTTTCAAAAGCGCAATACCAGTTACTCAATTATTGACAGCGCAGCGACAGAGCTCCCACTAAAGGCCGTTTTAAACCAACAGATGCAATCACTTGGCTTTTCGCAGGCAGGCGGCAAAGACCAACTGCAAGTAACTATCGTTGGTCCAGAAATTCGCTATGGCGAAAACAATGGTAATGTTGCTTACCAGGCAAGCGGCAAGATTGTGTATGTGCTGAATGGCGAACAGATCTATTCAAACGACATAAACGTATTTGAGTTTGGAGTTGATAAGACCAAAGTTTGGCAACAAGTGACTGAAAAAGTGAGTTTTCAAGCATTAATCGAGAGCAGCTTTAAAAATGCCGATTAAGTATTTGATCGCATTGACTGTACTGGTCCTAAGTGGATGCACTATGGTGCCACAGGGCGGGGTTGGCGCCAATTACGTGAGTTACAACAACCTCAAAATCATCACCGAGAAAGAAGCGGAAGCCTTAACCCGAGATGAGCGTTCAATCCGGATTGAAAAAGACATGAAGGCCGTTGGTTTTCAAACAGTTAAAGTCTCTCCCTTGGTCGATGGTTTTTCCGACTCAGTGGTCAGTATTTATAAAAATCAATACAAACTAATACAAAAATATAAAGTGGTGGTAGACAACCACAAAGACGTCATGTCTTTTATTCATGCGAACAAAGGTAAAAGTTCTAAAGAGCTGAAGCTTGAGGCGGAGAGATTTGATCAATTAGCATTGAACGAAAGTGAAAAAATAGCGCCTAAATTAAAGCAATACAAACAAGCGAATGACGATATTCAAAAGGAAAACTTAAAGTTAGCGGGCGAATTGTTGCTGCACTCAGGAAAATTGGCGTTAATTTTCAAAGACAATGCCGAACAGATGTTAAGAGCCGAAGCAATGTTAATGCTGGCTAATCTGGGTAAGGTGCAAAAAGCCTATAAAGCGGCAGAGGTGCGTATTCACCTTGCGAAACTTGCAAATGACTTTATTGATCAAGAAAAAGCAGTACTGGACATAACAAAGCAGATCCAAGAGATCTTAAACGAGAAATTATAACGACATGGTTTATATTAGACTGGCTTCTCTCCTTACCCTGACACTCCTATTGGTAGGGTGTGGCAAGGCCCAAATACAATATGCCGACAAACAGACAAACAACATTGCTCCGGCCAGTGAGTCTTCAAATTTATCAATCGCTCAGAGTGCATATGCCTTTGAGGACAAAGATATCGAAGTCCCTGCGAACTTCGACACTCAAGGACTAGCAAACTGTAACTTCAGTGCTCAAGAATCCGAAGCGTGTCCACTGAAGAAAAAAGTTGTCCGAATTTACTTTGGTGAAAACGATATTGTCACCAAAAATAATGAAGAGAGAGCAGCCTTAACCCACCTTAATAACGAGCGATTGGGTTACATGTTGGAAAATCAACTGGCTGGTTTAAATCGCTTTCGCATCGTCACCCAAGACAAAGTAGCTGAGCGCGAGCAGGCCACTCAATTTGAGCGACAGGACGTGATGAACATGGCCGAGGTTGTCATGGATAAAACACCCCTGCGCCCAGATTATGCGGTCAAAATCGATACAATCAAAACAGCAGAACGGTTCTACGCAGAATACAACGGTTTGGCTCGATACAACATCGAAATGACTGCCAGTGTCATAGACCCATTCACCAGAGAAAAGCTGTCTTATCCCAACTTAGGTAAGATACGAGTTAAGGGTACCGATGTCAGAGACAAGGAATTTTTTGTCTATACCCAAGTCAACAACCGTTATTACACGGGCTTTAACTACACCGACCAAGACAACATCAATGCCGTTTTTTCTGGTATGGCTTCTAAGGCCTTTGACGTCCTTATATCTAGGTTATTAACCGAGATGCCTTCGTCAGCTCAAGTACTGGCATTTCGCAACGACCAAATCAGCTTAGATAGAGGTAGAAACGCAGGAATCTTGAACCGTGAGACTATGATAGTGTTTGGCTATCAGGACGGTTTTGTTGACCCAATCGCTGTGGCTGAAGTCAAACCTTCCAGCAACAGTGGGGTTGGTAAGATTGTGAAATGGAAAGATACCGATTTTGCAAAGTCTTTTCGTAAATCGGCGAAAAATAAGGTGTTTAAGCCCACGCAGAAGGTGTTCGCGGTGTCTGTTGGCTTACCACAAGATTACATAGAGAATAGGTTGTAATATGCGATTACTGTTTGGCCTTGCTACGTTCATCAGCTTTTTAGCGGTCGGACAACCGCCACAAATACAATATGTCGAAGAAAGTGCATCTATCGTGGTTAAAACAAAAAGTTGCATTTACGGCCGCGGCGTCGAACCAGCCCTACAACAGCAGGCTGTCGACAACACTCGAAAATACGCCTTAAAACAAAAACATCAAATCGCGCAACAACTCATGCGCAAACATCAATTAAAAAAGGCTCAAACCCAGTACATTCATTTATTGCTTACAAGCAAACTAACGCCAAAATCATTTGAGTTTGAAAACGAGTTTGTCGGTAACGACACCTGCGTTATTGGCGTGGCGAAATTGATCGTGGAAGACCAAGTCGATTTTCAGTCACTGTTTATGATGGAGGCTCCAAAATACTTCCATATTGAAACTGACGAAAACAGAACAGAACAAGCAATCGTGGATAGATTGACTATGTATGCACTGCCGATTGATACCAATAAGTTGCAAACCTTCAGCAAAGTATTGAGTAGGTTTCAAAAAGAGAGTAAACGCCTTGCCTACGTCCAGTTTGACCTCAACGCCTACCTAAACGCGGTATCGACGGAACAAAATACGGTATACGTAGAAGGAACATCGATTTTTGCTAAGATTTTGAGAGCCTACCTTCAGGACAAGAATTTCAAAGTAGTATCCGCACCCAGTTCAGCATTTTGGCGCCTCGCAATTAACGGTCAGATTGAACAGGAAAAATACGTACGTCTAAACCTGAGTGTTAAAGGCAAAGAGCAAAACCAATTTGTTCTTAGCAATGACAGTCGCAGGTTGCCCGCAAGCAACCTTACCAACCCTGTGCTACTCGAGAAGTTTTCCAAAGTTCACTTCGAATTGATGCAACTGACCCAAGCGCTCACTTTGAAATAAACTTCTTAGGCGGCGCTAAATCCAATATGGCGCCGCAATAATATCAGTGCACCTATCATCAGCCAGCTAGAACTCGGCTCAGGGACTTGATAACGACTGCCAGTGATCGCCATATTCTGCAGCATAACCCCTTCACTGCCGCCGTCAGCTCTGGCAGCTAGTCTTACTGACAAAGTTTCAGCATCGGGTATTTGCCATGAAAACGTCGTAAACCGATTCGATAAAAACTGTCCTTCTAATCCAAGTGGGTCGTTTAACACGACCTGTTGACCAGACGACATTTCATAGGTTTGGCTGGCGTCTTCATCTACTTCAAAATTCAGAAGTTGACTCCAGGGTTGCGAGTCAACGAGTAACTCCAAACTCAACAAGTCGCTGGATTCGAAGTCCCCCATCGCAGCCAAATCGACAGAAAACGTCATGTCAAAACCGCTTGAGATATCAAATTGCCATATGGCATTTACCACATCATTTGTGTCGCTGTTTTTCGTATCTGAGATAGCAAAATAGCGCTCCTGTGTATCCAGTATTGACTGATCGAGAATCCCAAGGTCATCGCCAGCATCGAATACACTCTGGTCAATGAAGACATCCGGTAAAGTCGTTAAAGAATCTCCACTTACAACAGCAAATACATCTGAGTTCGAAGAAAACCCTGATTGCCAAGTATTTTGATAAGACGTCAGATTTGTATCTTGGGTGGGGGTCAAGGTGCTCGCAATAATACCGGCGAACGCTGTGCAGCTAGTAAAAGTGCTTAAGCCAAAGGCCAGCAATGGAATTGTCCGTTTCATATTTCCTCCTGTTTCCATAAAAAGTTAGGAGGGATACCCGAAACCAACAAGATCAGTTTCAAATTTAGCTCAAATTCTGTACCGACAGTTTATCAGCAAACCGCTTAATTTGAGTCAGAGAGTTTTAGCAGAGTTTGTGTGCAGAACGTTTTGGCGGCTTCCGTTGATTCAAACAACTTACCATCAATGCCAGTCGGCACGCCGACGCCTTTTAACACGCGATCCATTTGGTTAATCATTACCGCCGAAGTACTCACGTATGCGCCACAGACACAGCCCAATTGGTAATACTTAAGAACCGCTTTTTTTAAACTTTCTTCGGAGTCTGGCGTTGCCGCATGGACCGTTCTTGAATCCGAAACGTAAGCCCAACTCTGGCCCTGAATTGGTGCAATTAAGTCATCAATTTCATCGATGAAATGCTTCATGATAGACGTATTTATCGCACCAGAAAACGTCGCTAGAATCAGATTGCCTTCGCGCTCGAGAGTCAATGCCCCATTGGCATCCTTATACGTAAACATTCATACTCCAATTGAACTGCCTATTTCTAGTTTATATCCAAATGGAGTAAGAATGCATCAACTCATATCAAGTTCTTGCATTTTGCGAGTGATGGTATTGCGTCCCCAGCCAATCCGCTTGGCTGCTTCTTGTTTATGACCGCGGGTATGTTTAAGCGTCACCTCAATTAAAGAGCGCTCAAATGCGGATTGTGCATCTTTTATGATGTCACTTTTGCCTTCTGCCAATTCTTTATCCAGCCAAGTTTCAAAACTTGCAACCCAATCTTCCGATACCGCAACCTGCATTTCCGAACTGCGAAACCCGGATTGTTTGTCCACTATTTCAGGAGGCAAATCATCAAGTAGAATTTCCTTACCACCGGTCATAACAGTCAACCAACGACAAGTGTTTTCAAGTTGGCGTACATTGCCCGGCCAGCTGTAGTTAGATAAAAACTCTGCTGCGGGCTTTGACAAAGCCTTCGCTTCGACTTCCAACTCTTTGGCTGCTTGGAACAAGAAATGTTCACATAACTGAGGAATATCCTCTTTCCTGTCTTTCAGGGTCGGGATATGAATCCGAATGACATTTAGACGATGAAACAAATCTTCACGGAACTTGCCTTGCTCAACGAGACTTTCTAAATTCTGGTGGGTCGCCGCGACAATTCGAACATCGACAGAAACCGGCTCATGCCCGCCCACACGATAAAATTGACCATCGGCCAAGACTCGTAATAAGCGAGTTTGAATGTCCAATGGCATATCACCGATTTCATCCAAAAACAGGGTTCCACCATTCGCTTGTTCAAATCGGCCCTTACGCGCAGACGCTGCGCCAGTAAACGCACCTTTTTCGTGACCAAACAATTCAGATTCAATCAGATCTTTTGGAATCGCCGCCATGTTTAAGGCCACAAACGTTTGTTCTTTTCTCGGCGAGTGCTTGTGCAAAGCGTGGGCAACCAATTCCTTACCTGTACCAGATTGGCCATTAATTAGAACGCTTACACTCGAGCGTGATAGTCGCCCAATGGCTCGGAAAACCTCTTGCATTGCCGGCGCTTCACCAATGATCTCAGAACCAGCTTGTGCTTGTTTGGCTTTATTTTTACCGCTGCGTTTTTTGGAGTGCTCAACCGCTCGTTTTGCTAAGCTGACCGCTTCATCAATATCAAACGGCTTCGGTAAATATTCAAAAGCGCCCTGCTGATAAGCGTTTACGGCGCTGTCCAAATCGGAATGCGCAGTCATAATAATAACCGGCAGATTCGGGTGCGAAACCTGCATCTTGTCGAGCAATTCCATACCGTCCATTTCTGGCATACGGATGTCAGAGATGATCGTGTCTGGCTCGTCATAGTCGAGGCGCTGTAACATCATAGTCGCAGATGCGAACGACTCTACTTCAAACCCATCCTGGGTTAGTGCCTTCTCTAGTACCCAACGAATTGAGTTATCGTCATCTACAATCCAAACTCTATTCATTTGTCATTTCCTTCACTATCTTTAATCACAGGTAAATAAATACTGAACTCTGTTTGCCCAGGCCAGCTCTCGACTTCAATGGAGCCTTGGTGCTGATCTATTAAGGTTTGCGAAATAGAAAGGCCTAGGCCATTACCATCGGATTTGTTCGTCACCATTGGATAAAAAATGGTGGACTTTAATTCCTCGGATATGCCCGGACCGTTATCCATGATCGAAATCATCAGCACTTGTTTGAATCGGGTCTGGTGCATGACCTTACTGCCAGCAAAACGAGTTTTTAAAATCAGGGTGGGTTTGTACTCTGGCCCCTGCGTTTTTATATGCTCGGCGAGTGCCTGCACCGCGTTCTTAGCAATATTCAACACGGCTTGTTCTACTTGGTTCGGATCAAACACGGTATCTGGCAAACTCGGATCATAATCTCGCTCAATCACCAGTGATGGCGGCTTATCCAACTTCAACAGCGAATACACTCGCTCCAGTACAACGTGAATGTTGGTTGCCATCCGCTTAGGCGGCGTATTTGGTCCCAGCAATCGGTCAACAAGATCCCGTAAGCGGTCTGACTGTTCGATGATCAGCTGGGTAAACTCTTTTAACTCTTCAGATTCCAAACTTCGGCTTAACAGTTGCGCCGCACCTCGAATTCCACCCAAAGGATTTTTAATTTCGTGAGCTAGGCCGCGGATCAAATGCCTTGACGCACTAATATGGTGCTTTTGCGTATTCTCTCGATTAATTTTACGTAAGTTGTCGTTTTGACGAATCTGCAATAAACACAGAGTCTCACCATCAACGTCAGCTTGATCAGCCGTTACTTCCGCAACTATATGACGACCGTCGGGAAACACCATCTCCACGTCGCTATCGGAGAAGCTACGTCCATAGCTCCATATGTCATCAAGTTGAGCTTGTGGAAAAGTGTGATAGATCAAGGTTTGCCAAAATGATTGGCCTTGGATCTTTTTCTTATTTTGTGCAAACAGCATCGCCGCCGATTGATTGCAAAACCGGATACAACCGTGAGCGTCGAGCAAAAATACTGCAACATTCAACTGTTCCAATATTTGATGGCTAACAACGTTGTTAGTTTGAGATATTTTGGTCATTAAAAGTTCGCACCACTTTAGTGCACAAATAATTGAGTTTAGGTTCTAAACATCAATTAAACAATCGTAAATGCACTAATTTGGTCTGTTCACAGACGATCTGTGCAAATAAAAAGTAACTACTTTACTTACTGCAATTACCTTGCCCGAATCGTTCCAAACTTCCAATTGAACTCTATGCTCGCCGCGGTCTACGTTGCGAAGGATAAATACCGCGGATTTCTGTGGTCCAGCGACCTTTTTACCATCAAACTTTAAGACCACACTCATGCCTCGTTTGAAGGAGGGTTTCACTGCACCATTAATGTAAACGGAGCCTGCATTATCGCGTATGGTCTCTTGATCTAAAGGTTTGCTGATTTCAACGGAGACAGCTTCTTGCTGCTCATTTTGCTGAGGATCACCCTTGAGGATGGATGCGTCAACAGATTCGATGATGTTAGGTGTTTTGTTAACATCAACAGTGTCCGTTTTAACGTTAGGTTTTGGCGAATCAGAAAATACAAGAACGCCGTCGGCATTGCGCCAAACGTAAATCTTCTTTTTGTCTGTGGCTGGACTCTGAAAACTGCTCAATAACAAAATCAGCACAAAAACGAACTTCCCCATGTTCTCTCGATTCTTGTAGTGCTGGTACTGTCAATCTAGCGAATAAAATGGGTTTTAGCCAGAAAAAAGGCCCGCTAAAAAGCGGGCCTTTTCAATAACTTTATTAATCTAATTAAAGATTAAACGCTGTAGTACATTTGGTACTCAACAGGGTGAGTCGTCATGTTCAACGTTTCAACTTCTTCAGATTTAAGAGCGATGTAAGCATCGATCATGTCGTCAGTCATAACACCACCAGCAGTTAAGAATTCACGGTCAGCGTCAAGAGCCGCTAACGCTTCTTCTAGTGAAGATGCAACTTGAGGAATCGCTGCTGCTTCTTCTGCAGGTAGGTCGTATAAGTCTTTGTCCATAGCGTCGCCTGGGTTGATCTTGTTCTTGATGCCGTCAAGACCAGCCATAAGCATTGCAGTGAATGCTAGGTAAGGGTTACCTGATGGATCAGGGAAACGTACTTCGATACGACGTGCCTTCGGAGAAGGAACTACAGGGATACGGATAGAAGCAGAACGGTTACGTGCAGAGTATGCAAGCATTACAGGTGCTTCGAAACCAGGTACTAAACGCTTGTACGAGTTAGTAGATGCGTTTGTGAAAGCGTTGATTGCTTTAGCGTGCTTGATGATACCACCGATGTAGAAAAGAGCAGTTTCAGAAAGACCGCCGTACTTGTCACCAGAGAATAAGTTCTCGCCGCCTTTAGCAAGAGATTGGTGAACGTGCATACCAGTACCGTTGTCACCAACAACTGGCTTAGGCATGAATGTAGCAGTTTTGCCGTATGCTTGAGCCATGTTGTGAACAACATACTTGTAGATTTGAACTTCGTCAGCTTTATTAACGATAGTGTTGAAACGACATGCGATTTCGTTCTGACCTGAAGTAGCAACTTCGTGGTGGTGAGCTTCAACAACTAAGCCCATTTCTTCCATTACTAAACAAGTAGCTGAGCGCCAGTCGTGTGCAGAGTCAACTGGTGGTACTGGGAAGTAACCGCCTTTCACGCCTGGACGGTGAGCTAAGTTACCGTCTTCATAGTGCTTGTCAGAGTTCCATGCAGACTCTACAGAGTCGATAGAGTAAGAAGCACCAGACATATCAACTTTGAATTTAACGTCGTCGAATACGAAGAATTCTGGCTCTGGACCAACTAATACTTCATCAGCGATGCCTTCAGCACGCATGTACGCTTCTGCACGCTTAGCAACAGAACGTGGGTCACGCTCGTAACCTTGGCCAGTCGCAGGCTCAACAATGTCACAACGAACGTTTAGAGTTGTTTCTTCTGTGAACGGGTCAAGAACAACAGAGTCTGCATCAGGCATTAAGATCATGTCTGATTCGTTGATACCTTTCCAGCCAGCGATTGACGAACCGTCAAACATTTTACCGTCTTCGAAGAAATCTTCGTCAACTTGGTGCGCAGGAATCGTTACGTGTTGCTCTTTACCTTTAGTATCTGTGAAACGTAAGTCAACAAACTTAACTTCGCTCTCTTTGATCAGGTTTAAAACCGTTTGAGACATTGTTTTCTCCAAAATTTAATATTTTTTGTCCGACAAGCCGCGTGGCTCATTTGGTGCAAACTCAAAAGCCAAAATCATGCCACGAAGTTTTTTGTATATTTTACAACAAGTTAATGAAAAACCAGTTACATTAAAATACGCCATTGCACCAATATCGTGCGACAAAGGCACCAATATAGTTCAATGTAGTGCAACTAGAGTTTAATTCAATTTGAAAATTTTGTTGCCCTTTTTCTGCATATTTAAACAAAGCTTAATTTTTGTCCTAACCTTTTTAAACGACATGTGAATACTCTTTATCAGAATCCAATACCGAACCTTTTAATAGACTTAACTCTGATGCATTTATAATGGTTATGACCGTTATCGAGGATCGACGTTACAGGAGCCTTTAATGATTCGTTACTCGCTATTAGTTTTGTTACTCTTGCCAAATTTTGCTCGAGCCGAAAGTCACCATACAGTTCATTGGTTGTACTCTGAAATGCCGCCTGCGCACATCGTAAAAGGGGAGTACGGCGGGGAGGGTTACGCCGATTTGACTTTACAACTGCTAATTGAGGCGCTTCCAGAATACGAACACGTGAAGCTAGAAGCAAATTACAAGCGAAGTCTCAACGAAATGTCCATCCACCACGATCGATGCCATACCGCCCTATTGAAAACTCCCGATAGAAAAAAGGACGTGATTTTTAGCGACCCCGTGTATCTACTCGCTGCCAATAAGCTTTTTGTCGACAGCAAAAACGTCGAAAAAATTAGCCACTATTTGAACAAACACAGAAAGGTTGATTTGGAACGACTGTTGGCTGAGGAGTCATTTATTCTGGGAGTCAGTAGTGGTGCTAAATATGGCGAGGCAATCGATGGTATTTTGCAACTTACCTCTAGCCGGGATAATTTGGTTTATCGCTCAGCAATCGACCATTATTCTGGTTTGTCCGCGATGCTAACTAAAAAGCAAAGGTTAGACGGCTTTTTAGGTTTGCCGGTTGAAAACGTTTTTTTTCGAAACCCTAACCAAAAATTAAGACGAGAACTAACAAGTTTTTACGTCAAAGGAAGCGACGAGTATCTTGTCGGATATATCGGATGTTCGAATTCTGCGTATGGCAAAAAGTTAATAGAGAAGATCAATAAGGTTGTTCTTGTTGAAAGAACAAAAAAAATTAAGGACTTCTATCAAAGATGGCTTCTTCCGAAAGACAAAGTGGTCCATGACGCATTGCTCAAAAAGGCGTTCTAACTTCAAGGGGTGCCCTATTTCGGCATTTTAAGAAAGAAACGCCGCTTTCTTTGCCTAGTTATTGCCAAATGAACGACACTTAGTCTTTATTGTCGATCCAGTCCAACTGGCCAATTAACTTACGACGTTTGATAATTAAACTCTCAATCAACGGCGTCAGAATTAACTCCAGTGCAAGTCCCATTTTACCGCCCGGAACTACTATAGTGTTGATCCGGCTCATAAAGCTGCCGTCGATCATTTGCAAAAGGTATGGGAAGTCGACATTCGGAACGTCCCTAAAACGAATCACAACAAAACTTTCGTCCAAACTGGGAATATCTTTGGCACTAAAAGGGTTTGAGGTATCGACCGTTGGTACACGCTGGAAGTTGATATGGGTTCTTGAGAATTGCGGAGTAATATGGGTGATGTAATCGTCCATACTGCGAACGATGGAGCTCATAACCGCTTCACGACTGTGACCACGCTGATTGGTGTCACGGATAATTTTCTGAATCCACTCCAGGTTTACAATCGGCACCATGCCAATAAGTAAATCCACAAACTGCGCAACATTGTTTTGTTCCGTTACAGCGCCACCGTGCAACCCTTCGTAGAACAAACAATCGGTATTTGGACGAAGTTCTTCCCAAGGGGTGAAGGTACCAGGCATTTGATTGTAAGGAACCGCCTCATCAAACGAGTGTAAGTATTTTCTCACGTTACCAGAGCCTGTTTCGGAATAGCTCTTAAACAGACTTTCCAGTGCACCAAAATCGTTGGCTTCACTGCCAAAATAAGAAATATGTCGCCCTTGCTCTTGCGCCTTCCTGATTTCCAACTCCATCTCAGCACGAGCATATCTGTGAAAACTGTCGCCTTCGATCAACGCCGCATCCACCTCTAAATTTCGAAAAATATGGGTGATCGCGTTGGTTGTTGTGGTCGTACCCGCGCCGGAAGAACCAGTAACCGCTATAATTGGGTGTTTAACTGACATAATCTTTTTTCTTAGAATTAGGAAAGGTTTGTTATAAAGTGATTGTTCTAAACCGTCAAGTTCCGAACGCGGGACAAGTGATGACAATAATAATAAGGAATAGGGAATGAACAAGGCTCTAAGTCTAGCGTTTGCGGTAACTACGTCTCTAATTAGTACTTACTCACATGCAAATACAGACGTGATTATTGCGGACATTAAAATTAAAAATGGTCATCTAGTATTAGCCAATCACAAGAATATTAGCGCCCGCACTGGTTATGACAACCAACCCAATTTTGCTCCTGACAACTCAGGCGTTTACTATACCGCAATGTTTGAAACTGGCGCTGATAGTGCACAAACAGATACCCTTTTCTACCGATTTTCCGATGGCAAAACGAAAAACATTACAAACAGTAAAAACACCAGCGAATATTCACCCACTCCGTATCAAGATGGTGAACGCTTATCCTTCATAAAAGTGGAAGAGGATGGTACCCAAAGGTTGTGGTCATTGGCGGTCGATAGTGGTCAACAAACCATTCTTAATCAATCAATTAAACCGGTTGGTTATCATGCTTGGGGCAACAAAGGCAATCTGGCTCTGTTTGTATTGGGTGAACCAATGACGCTGCAATACGTCGACACAGCCAACCAAGCTCAGGGAAAAGTCGTAGCTGGCGACATCGGCCGCTCCATTCGATACAACTCGAGTCTTGATCTATTCAGCTTTTCTCAGGGAATAACACAGCAGCAGTTTTCAACCTTTGATGTCGATTCGCAAACTGCGAAAAATCATATTGCGTTGCCAAGCGGCAGCGAATATTACACTTGGCTGGATGATCGACATTTATTGTCAGCACAAGGTAACCGGATTATGATCTGGCCCTACGGCAATGACGCCTCTGGCTGGCGTCTTTGGGCGGATGCAAAACACCTTTGCTCAACGACTATTTCACGCATGAACATTAACCACGACCAGTCAAAAATTGCGGTCGTTTGTGACGAACAATAGGAATCGAAATGGACCCGCTTAATACCCTAATTATCTGTTTAATCATCGCCGCTTTGCTCCCTTACATTGCAAAAGCGCCGTTGGCTTGGGCAATGAAACAACATGGTGGTGGTAAAGTTGGTGGCTATGACAACCAAGAACCGCGCCTTCAACAGCAACAACTCAGTGGTTTTGGCGCTCGTTGCCTAGCTGCTCACGAAAACTCATTTGAAGCATTACAGGTCTTTACTGCCTCCGTACTTCTAGTGATAGCAACTGGTAACGTTAATCGCGAAATGGCGTTACTCTCTTTGCTGTTCGTTATTTGCCGCGTTTTCTACTTGATTTGTTACTGGGTTAACTTTGACAAATTGCGCAGTACGGTTTGGGCCGTAGGCATCATTTCTTGTTTTGTAATGATGTTCAAATGCTTGAATTAAGGAACAAAAAATAAGTTAATGAAAAAATCGTTTTTCCCTTTGTTAATCGGGAGTTTGTGTAGCACGTCCAGTTGGGCAATCGACGAAACCGAGTCGCTACGTCAACGCTCCCAACTCCAACCTATGTTTACCAGTTTGTCACTGGACATTTCTGGTCGCTCAGGCAACTCCGACACCGAAGAATATGCATTAGGTGCTTATCACAGCCGCCGTTTTGATCAACATTTTGGTTTTGTTATGGCAACCCGTGAATACGCCGAGAGTAATGGGGTCAAAAGCGCCGATTCGGGGTTTTTGCACCTCCGCTACAACTATTATTTTTCCCCAAATTATTCAGTGGAAGTGTTTGCCCAAACCAATATTGATGATTTCCGTTCCTTAGAATCGAGGGAACTGATAGGTTTGGCGTATCGTCAAGAGTTGTCCAAAGATCAAGCTGTGGGCATCGGCCTATTCAATGAATGGGAAGAGTACAAGGTGAACGGAATCGCGGAGAACTACAAACAAACGCGGGTCAATTTGTACTGGGTTGTCACCACTGAACTGAGTAAAAACGCATCAATTTCAAATACCTTGTACTATCAACCTAACATCGAGCAAACCTCAGACTGGCGAGGCTTTAACAAGCTTTCAGTGCGGTCTAAATTGACTGATAAATTGTCTATGAGTATTGGGTTGTTGTTGGAGCACGACAGTCGCCCTGTGCTCGACGTCAAATCAAGCGATGTGAGCTACCAGGCCGGCTTTAGTTACGAGTTTTAGGTCAAAAATTGCGACTAATGTCCAATTTCGACAAAACTTAGCACGGTTTATGCTTTACCTATTCTGACTACAAATGTTCGATGACCGTTCATCAGTTGGAGGTAAGTATGACTGATTGGAAACTCTACAATAATAGTCGTTGGGAATTAGATGTTTGCAGGCAAATCATTGCAGAACTAAGAGCTTCAAAACGCTTTCAGAAAGTGAAGCTGGGAGCGCCGAGACTCTACCATGGGCGTACCTTCTACCATATTTTGGTGTTAGATTAGTGACGCGTTTGTAAGCGCAAAAAACTGAAAATACATTCAAAGCTTGATTTAAATTCTAAGCTTTGTCAGTGACTTACGGGCAGAAAAAAAAGCGGGACAAGCCCGCTTTTTCGGTGTCGAATATTTTTACGCTTCGCGTTGAATTGCTCGATACGCGATGTCGGTACGGAATTCTACGCCTTCCCACTTGATTTGATTTACCGCTTCATAAGCAAGTTTTTGCGCTTCAGTCACTGAACTGCCCATTGCAGTTGCACAGAGTACTCGACCGCCCGCTGTCACAACATTATCGTCTGAGTCTTTGGTTCCGGCGTGGAACGTCTTCGAATCAGCCGTTGCTGCTGGAATGCCAGTAATCACATCGCCTTTGTTGTAAGAGCCCGGGTAGCCGCCCGCAGCCAACACAACACCAACTGCTGGACGAGGGTCGAATTTCGCTTCTTTACCTGCTAATTCACCTTCAATTGCCGCTAAACACAACTCAACCATGTCCGATTGCATACGCATCATAATAGGTTGTGTTTCTGGATCGCCAAAACGACAGTTGTATTCGATAACTTTAGGAGTGCCATCTTCCGCAATCATCAAACCAGCGTATAGGAAACCTGTGTATGGATGGCCTTCTTTCGCCATACCTTCTACCGTTGGATAAATCACTTCGTCCATGATGCGTTTGTATACTTCATCTGTAACGACCGGTGCAGGGGAATATGCGCCCATACCACCTGTATTTGGACCTTCGTCGCCATTGTATGCACGTTTGTGATCTTGACTTGTTGCCATTGGAACAACGTGTTTACCGTCGACCATTACAATGAAGCTGGCTTCTTCGCCGGTAAGAAATTCTTCGATAACAACTCGCGAACCTGCTTCACCAAATGCATTACCCGCAAGCATGTCTTTTATTGCAGCTTCCGCTTCTTCTAGAGTCATTGCTACGATAACGCCCTTGCCCGCCGCTAAGCCGTCAGCCTTAACGACAATCGGTGCGCCTTTTTCACGTACGTAAGCAATTGCAGGATCAATTTCTGTGAAGTTCTGATAATCCGCCGTCGGGATGTCGTGACGTGCTAAGAAGTCCTTGGTGAAAGCTTTAGAGCCTTCCAATTGCGCCGCACCTTCTGTCGGACCAAAGATTTTTAGACCTTGCGCTTGGAACGTATCCACCACACCGATAACAAGCGGTGCCTCTGGGCCAACAATTGTTAAATCAATAGCATTTTCTTTTGCAAACTCGACTAACGCAGGAACATCTTCCGCGCCAATTGCGACGTTCTGAAGTTTATCTTCACGCGCTGTACCTGCGTTACCAGGTGCTACAAATACTGTTTCAACGTTTGAGTTTTGCGCCGCTTTCCACGCCAATGCGTGTTCACGACCGCCACCACCAATTACTAATATTTTCATGGCTTTTTCCGCTAGTTCGAGAGAGGGTTAGTAAAAATTGGCCGGAGTATAGCACGACGCGAAGATAATTCCGTAAGGAATCTAAGCCAATTAATTATGAACAAGTGCGATTATTTTTAAACCATTTGGTTTTCGACAGCGTAAGTGTACAAAAAACAAACAGGGCATTTATCTATGAAGCACAGACTCTCGCACTTAAACTTTAACGACATTGAAATTCCAGAGGTCAATATTCACTCGTTTGAAATGGGACACTATCTGTTGGAAGTGGACTATAACGACCACAAAGGATTTGTCTATGACGATTCAGACAACTTGGTGCGATTTCGCAGCGTAACCCATGTCAAAGAAACCTTGACGGAATGCCGGATCAAACAAGCTTTTCTAATTCATCAATCCGCTTACGACGAGATGTGCGGTGCGGAAGAAGGTGGTAGCAACGAACTGAAAGTCGAGGTTCGCTTCAATCACTAAAGTGAAAACTGAGCCGCCTACGCGGCTCGGCCATACACTATTCCAATTTGAAGTTGTCCATTGTCAATTGCAGGACTTGATTGTTCAACTCGACTTCGTCGAACATCTTTCTCAATGACTGAGCGAGTTCATATTCATGCGTGGCAGCCGCTTGCACCTTCTGAACGTCCTCTGACACCTGGATAGACGTTACCGATTGTTGCTCCGCCGCTGCTGAAACCGTGGTCGACATTTGTTCAACCAAACTCACGTGTTCTTTCACTTCATGGGTGGTTTCTTCCGCTTTCAAGCTGAAATCAAGCACGCTTTGAACCGCACCCGCATTGGTGTTAATCCCTTCGACCACGTCGTAGCTGATCTGCTGCAATTCTTGTAATAACTCGGATATGCGGCCTGACGAGTCTTTACTGCCTTGCGCCAGTGTTCTCAACTCATCGGCAACAACCGCAAAACCGCGTCCATGCTCACCGGCGCTAGCCGCCTCTATTGCAGCATTCAACGCCAGTAGGTTGGTCTGCTCTGACAAATTATTGATGGTTTCTAGGATGCAACTGATTTCCGTTACCTGCTGTTCCATGGTTTTGGCTGTTCCATGGTTTTGGCTTTCTCCTGAACCTCGTGCATGTCAGTGCTCAGTGCCCCCGCAGCGTCTTTAGTCTGTCGACTCAGGTGAAGTGACAGGTCTGCTGCTTTATCAAGTTCCACCGCAGCCGACTCCAGCGCCAGAGCATTTAGCGTTGAATAGTAAACAAACGCCCCTGGTGCACTTTGTGAGTTCACTTGTTGTCTTACTCTAGCTTTTCCTTGTAAGTGATTGAGCAAACTGGAGGTCTTTGCACCAACGCGAAACTCTTCAGGCCAAGGTTCCACCAGCAATTGATTAAGGTTAGCTACCGCTTGGTCAGCCTTATTGCGTTGTTCTTCCACCTTGTTCTTTTTTTGCGGCGTCGGTGCGCCCAAGTAGCCAGCGGTTAAGCCTCGTTCGACCGCATGGTTGTGTGCGATCTTTTCCAAACCATCCAACAGCGAGACCAAGTGCATGTCGTGTTTGGCAGAGTCGAAGAGCTGATATGTTTTATGAAGGTCGCGAATTACAAAAAACAAAATCATCGCGGCAAAAATAAAAGCACTTAAATAAGAAAGTTTAATGATGGATAGATTTTTTTAACGACAATGTCGTCGAGCCTATAGAAATGTACTAGAACCTTTTCAAATATGACTCAATTCCTCGAAATTGCACGGTTATAAAACAAAAAAAGGAGAACAATGTTCTCCTTTTTAGTCATACCTTATGGCTTAAAGTTTGACGAACTTTAAGGTCATGCGATCACTTTCGCCGATATCTAGATATTTTTGCTTGTCCTGATCACCCAGTGCAAGTCTTGGTGGTAACGTCCAAACGCCGCGAGGGTGCTGTGCTGAATCTTTTGGATTAGCATTAATTTCACTGCTCGCTTCCAATTTGAAACCGGCTTTCTCAGCTATCGCAACAACATACGATTGTTTCATGTAACCACTGCGCTTATTCGCCACTTGGTCCAGTGACTCTGGCATACGATGCTCAACGACACCCAAAACACCACCAGATTTCAGTGCCTTGTTGAATGCTTTAAAAGCATTTTCGACGCCTAAGTCACCGTCTTGCATATACCAGTTATGCACATTGCGGAACGTCAGTACCATATCCGCCGTACCCGCTGGAGCAATATCAAGTGCTTTGGTTTGATGAAATTCTGTAATTTCGATGTTTTCAAATAATGGGTTTTCTGCCACTTTCTTCTTGAAACCATCTAGACTGCGCTGAAAGTAACCCGGTGCGCCTTCAAACATGTGAAAGTGCGCCGCATACAATTGGCCTTTGTCTTTTACAATAGGGTTCAATACGCTGGTATACCAGCCACCGCCAGGAGACACTTCTACAACTGTCATATCATCCTGTAAACCTAAAAACTCGAGTGTTTGCGCAGGTCGACGGTATTGATCTCGTTCTGCTTGGCCAGCTCTTAACTCAGAACTAACCGCTGCTTGAATCGCATCGGTTGATGCCCCTTTATCCTCTCCAGCCATGATTGATGAACATGCCGCTGTAAACAAAGCCGCAGTTGCGCCAATAACCAATAACTTTTGTGATACTTTATTTTTTATCATTGTTATTTCCATTACCTATTCATTCATTCCAGTGTAACTGTTTTGTGTGTACAGAAAACGTACCTTTACCTCATGAAACCGGGTATTTAGCTCAGGCTAGTTTAGACATTAATAGTCGAAGATGACAACACTATGTCGCCTCGACAAATTATCCCAAAAGGAATCTGTGCTTATTCCCCCACCAGTTGGACGTTACGAAAATGACCGGTCGAGGGCGCGAGTTCTTTCAACAAATAAGGTAGTACTTCTTGCATCGATGTTTTCAGCGTCCACGGCGGGTTAATCACGATCATGCCGCTGCCCGTCATACCTTTTTCATCAGTGTCTTGAGTCACAGACAATTCAAACAATTGAACATTGCGAATACCTGATGCGGCCAACTCCGATTCCATTTGGTCAATTCGATATCTATCTACGACCGGATACCAGATCGCGATCACGCCCGATTTAAAGCGCTTGTTGACGGCTTTGGCATAGTCTACAACGCGTTTGTAGTCTTCTTTCAATTCATATGGCGGATCTATGATAGTGACGCTGCGTTTTGAAGCTGGCGGGTACAACCCCATTGACGCAACAAAACCGTCGTCGTTAATAGCTTTGCGATAGCGATTTGTTCGTACAAATTGTCGCATTAAATCGAAGTCACTCGGGTGCAATTCATGAAAAAAGGCCTTTCCTTCAAGCGGCAATGCATCCAAAGCAAACCAAGGAGAGCCTGGATAAAAAGCCAATTCTGCGCTGTCGTGTTCTCGGTTGAATCTATCAACCGCTTCAACGTATTCTCTGACCGGCTCCGGCATCTGTTGTTTATCCAACGACCACAAAGCACCAATGCCCGTTTCAAACTCCATAGTTTTTTGCGAAAAATCGTCAGAAAGTTTATAGGCTCCCGCTCCCGCATGCGTGTCGACAACGTTAAACGGCCTGTTCTTTTGCCCCATATATTTGAGGATAAACTGATAGACGAGGTGTTTAAGGACGTCGGCGTGATTGCCGGCGTGAAAACCGTGGCGATAACTGAGCATGGAAAGTTTCCCGAATAAATGATGTTCATAGTTTACTGTCTGCAACTGCGTTAGAATAGTGGCACTGTCTGATTTATTTAAGAGAACACTATGGCTTGGGTGCAAATCCGCTTTCCTGTGAAAAAAGAACTGACCGATGAAGTCAGCGACCTGTTGATGGAAATTGGTTCCGTTAGCGTCACATTTACCGCCAATGACGATGAAGCTATTTTTGAGCTTTTCCCAGGGGATAAAAAGATGTGGCAAGTCTCAACCTGCGTCGGCTTGTTCGATGCCGCTACAGACATGCAACACATCATCGCGGTTCTAACGGACATGGCATTTTTATCCGACGCCATACCAGTCAAAGTAGAACAAGTCGAAGACAAAGACTGGGAACGCGAGTGGATGGACAACTTCCACCCAATACAATTCGGCGAGCGACTTTGGGTTTGCCCAAGTTGGCGTGATATCCCCGATCCAAATGCGTGCAATGTCATCTTAGATCCAGGACTTGCCTTTGGCACCGGCACTCACGCCACCACAGCACTGTGTTTACAGTGGTTAGAGTCGATGGATTTATCCGGCAAAACGGTTATGGACTTTGGTTGTGGCAGCGGCATCTTGGCTATTGCCGCCTTAAAGCTTGGTGCGTCCCGAGCGATTGGCATCGACATTGACCCTAAAGCCATTACTGCCAGTAAAGAAAACGCAGAGAGAAATGGCGTACTAGAGCAAATCGAGTTGTATCTCCCTGAAGAAGCGCCCGAGTTTGATACTGACATCATTGTTGCCAACATTCTGGCTGGGCCACTTAAAGATTTGAAAGACGTTATTTGTGGTTATGGCCACAGCGGCACGTTACTCGCACTTTCAGGCATATTAGCTGAACAGGCGGAATCGGTCGTTGAGGCTTACTCAGAATTAACCGATTTAAACCCTGTGACGCAAAAAGAAGAATGGACACGAGTGGACGGCGTTATTAAATAACCAAGAATTCGTGCATTCCACTGCGAATGCACGAATTTTTTTCGAAAAAAAGTTAAAAAAATTTGCCCAAAATCATCAAAAGCCCTCTTTACAAGTCAATAAAAAACTGGCTAGAAACGCCGTATTTAAGGCAATCCCTTATAATTTCCTCACATTTTTCGAACACATTTCGTCCAATCAAAAATGTCAATAGCCTAGACGATAAAAAACACAAAATTTGTTTAAAAAACAACCTTTGATTTTTGCAAAAAAAACAGTAAACTTGCCGCCCTTTTTTTGGTCAGGGTTAATTTTGAACAATTCAAGATTGTTCCCATCCAATAAAATGTTGCACAACGAGGTACTAAAGAAACATGCAAATTGGTCCCTATTCTCTGGACAATAATTTAATTGTCGCGCCAATGGCCGGAGTCACGGATAGACCTTTTAGACAGCTTTGTCGACGCATGGGAGCTGGGCTCGCAGTATCTGAGATGCTGTCTTCCAACCCAAAGGTTTGGAAAACAGACAAGTCGTTACACCGCATGAACCACATGGGGGAAACTGGCATTCGTTCTGTGCAAATCGCAGGAGCAGATCCCGACTTAATGGCTGAGGCGGCGCAATTCAATGTAAAGAATGGCGCGCAAATCATCGACATTAACATGGGTTGTCCAGCGAAAAAGGTGAACAAGAAGATGGCCGGCTCAGCATTGATGCAATACCCGGAATTGGTCGAGAAAATCGTCAAAGCCGTTGTAGCCAGTGTCGATGTGCCTGTCACCTTAAAAACGAGGACCGGTTGGGATACCGAGAATCGAAATGGTGTAGACATTGCGAAGATTGCCGAACGCAACGGCATTCAAAGTTTGGCCATTCATGGCCGCACGAGAGCATGTATGTACAAAGGCGAAGCTGAGTACAACACCATCAAAGAAATCAAGGAGAACGTTAAGATTCCTGTGGTTGCCAATGGTGATATTAGAACACCTGAGCAAGCCAAAGAAGTTTTAGCCTATACCCAAGCCGACGGTCTTATGATCGGTCGAGCTGCGCAAGGTCGTCCATGGATTTTCCGTGAGATAGACCATTACTTACGAACCGGTCACATTCTGCCGCCGCCAGAGAAGGAAGAGGTTCGTAGCATATTGTTGGAGCACGTGGAGAATTTGCACCAACTATATGGTGATGTTATGGGGCCCCGAATTGCACGAAAGCATGTCGGGTGGTACCTAGAAGATCGCGACACGGATAAGTCTTTTAGAAAGGTGTTTAATGCTATCGACTCCGGAGCGGAGCAAATCGATGTATTGAACAAGTTTTTCGAAGAGTTTTAATACCGTTTTAGTAACAACGCTAAAACAACAAGTCTTAATCAATTTATTTTTAGAGAAGAAGAAGTAAACATGTTTGACCAAAACGTATCTACTCCATTTATCACTAACGCACATATCCAAACTGCTGATAAGCCACAGCCATTGCGCAACGAAGTTAAAAAAGCTGTTCGTAACTACTTACAAACGTTAAACGGTCAAGATTCTACAGATGTTTATGAGTTGGTTTTATCTGAGTTAGAAAAGCCGCTTTTAGAAGAGATCATGACTTACACACGCGGCAACCAAACACGCGCTGCCAACATGTTAGGCATTAACCGTGGCACTTTACGCAAAAAGCTAAAGAAATACGGCATGAACTAATCAGTCCTTAACGGACACTTTAAAAAGCACCTTCGGGTGCTTTTTACATACATGGACGTATGTATGTCGCGATAACAGGGACGTGGCAAAGCGACGAAATACATGGATGTATCAATGTCGCGATAACAGGGACGTGGCAAAGCGACGAAATACATGGATGTATCAATGTCGCGATAACAGGGACGTGGCAAAGCGACGAAATACATGGACGTAGATAGGTTGCGATTCGATTCAATCAGTACAGCAACCTTTATGGCTAACGTGCGCCAATTGAAGCACGGGTTAATCATGAGCTTCACTCTGGTTAAAACCCACTATAATTTAATTTTTGTTTATTTAAGGTATACAGATTCAATGGATACATTACGACCTGTTCGCCGCGCTTTAATCAGCGTGTCTGACAAAACTGGTATTGTAGATTTCGCTCGTAAACTCGCTTCACATGGCGTAGAGATTCTATCTACTGGCGGAACATTCAAGCTACTTACTGAAAACGGCGTAAACGCAATTGAAGTTTCTAATCACACGGGCTTCCCAGAAATGATGGACGGCCGCGTTAAAACTCTTCACCCTAAAATTCACGGTGGCATTTTAGGCCGTCGTGGCACCGACGATGAAGTGATGTCTGACCACGAAATCGCGCCTATCGACATGGTTGTTGTGAATCTGTACCCGTTTGCAAACACAGTTGCAAACCCTGACTGCACAATGGAAGACGCCGTTGAGAACATCGACATCGGTGGACCAACGATGGTTCGCTCTGCGGCGAAAAACCACAAAGACGTTACCATTGTTGTAAATGCAAAAGACTACGATCGCGTATCTGCTGAATTGGATGCGAACGAAGGCCAAACAACGTTTGAAACTCGCTTTGATTTAGCGATTGCTGCATTTGAGCACACGTCTCAATACGACGGTATGATTGCAAACTACTTCGGCAAAATGGTTCCAGACTACTCGGACAATGCGGACGAAGTGGAAGACTCAAAATTCCCGCGCACATACAACATGCAATTCACTAAAAAGCTGGAAATGCGTTACGGCGAAAACAGCCACCAAGACGCTGCTTTCTATGTTGAAAACGACATTAAAGAGGCCTCAGTTGCCACCGCTAAGCAGCTTCAAGGTAAAGCCTTGTCATACAACAACATCGCTGATACAGACGCAGCGCTTGAGTGTGTGAAAGAATTCGACAAGCCAGCTTGTGTAATCGTTAAACACGCAAACCCTTGTGGTGTTGCGGTAAACGACACTATTTTAGAAGCTTACGATCGCGCATTTAAAACTGACCCTACATCTGCATTTGGCGGCATCATTGCATTTAACCGCGAACTAGATGCAGACACGGCAGAAGCAATTGTTTCGCGTCAGTTTGTTGAAGTTATCATCGCACCTGCGATTTCTGCAGAAGCGGCACAAATCGTTTCAGCTAAGAAAAACGTTCGTTTATTAGAAACGGGTGAATGGTCGACTAAGACAACTCAACCTGAATTCAAACGTGTTAACGGTGGCCTGTTGGTTCAAGATCGTGACCAAGGCATGGTTGGCATGGATGACCTTAAAGTGGTTTCTAAAGTACAACCTACCGAAGCACAGCTTAAAGACTTAATGTTCTGCTGGAAAGTAGCAAAGTTTGTTAAGTCAAACGCCATTGTTTATGCCAACGACGAGATGACAGTTGGTGTTGGCGCAGGTCAAATGAGCCGCGTTTACTCTGCGAGAATTGCAGGTATCAAAGCTGCGGATGAAAACCTTGTGGTTGAAGGCTCAGTTATGGCGTCGGATGCATTCTTCCCATTCCGTGACGGCATTGACGCAGCAGCTGCTGCTGGCATCAAAGCCATCATCCAGCCGGGCGGCTCTATGCGCGATGACGAAGTTATCGCAGCGGCCGACGAACACGGCATTGCCATGGTATTTACTGGTATGCGTCACTTCCGTCACTAATTCGGTTGAAGTGCTTATAAGACGGAGTCCATGGACTCCGTTTTTTTATGCCTGAGATTTGCCTCATACGGCCCGCGACTGTAAATTTTTGACGACATTACAATTACTTCTGAGCGTTCGTTAAATAAATTTAATTTGTAAAGTGAAATGCCGTCGATATACTTTAATCAGCGCTAGAGCAATTGTCAGAGGTCCTTATGGAATACAATACATCAGAGTTATGCGATATGTTTGCAGAGCAAGTAGACGTATTAGACCCAATTTTCGAACATTATGGTGGTGTCACCTCGTTTGGCGGCCAAGTGTCCACAATTAAATGTTTTGAAGACAATGGCCTTATCGCAAGCCTTGTCAGCCAAGATGGCCGAGGTCGTGTTCTTGTCATCGATGGTGGCGGCTCTACACGTCGTGGTCTGGTCGATGCGGAATTGGCAGAACTTGCGGCAGAGAACAATTGGGAAGGCCTCGTCGTATATGGCAGCGTTCGAGAAGTGGACGCGCTTGAAGATATCAACATCGGTATTTTGGCAATAAACTCGATTCCGGTAGCCGCCGACGACCAAAGTATTGGCGAAGACGACTTGGCAGTAAACTTTGCCGGCGTGACGTTTTTACCAGACGACCATATTTATGCCGATAGTACAGGCACAATTCTTAGTGCCGACCCACTCGATATCGAGTAATCCACCAACTTATTGAAAAGCTCCATGTCACAATTTATTGAATATTCCCGCGCCGACGAAGTGTCGGCGTATCAAAACGTCCGTGCAGGCGAATTACACGTTGCCGATAGCATACAACTGCCGGATCCTGAGCTATCGTTAGCTGACAACCTGCAACTGGCCAAAGCCAATGGCGTAAAGTTTGTCCTCATTGGAGTTCCGGAAGACATAGGCCCGAGAGCGAACTGCGGTAACGGCGGAGCAACCAATGGCTGGCGAAGCTTCCAATCAATATGCCTCAACCAACAGCACAATGAATGTTTCGATTGGCGCCAAGTATTGATGCTTGGTAAGGTGAAAACGGACGATATCCAAGCTCAAAGCCAAGGTCTTTCTCCTGAAGAGTTAAGGCCATTGTGCGCGGAATTAGACCAACGCGTTGAAGCTTGTTTAACTCCTATTTTTGCGCAAGGGTTGTATGTCATTGTCATCGGTGGCGGTCACAACAATGCCTACCCTATAATCAAGAGTTTGAACAAAGCCAGCGACAAAACTGTTGGCTGTGTCAATCTCGATCCTCATGCGGATTTCCGGGCGATGGAAGGCCGTCACTCCGGCAATCCATTTCGCTATGCTCATAATGACAATGCCCTAAGCCACTACTGGGTCATGGGATTGCACGAGCAAAAGAATAATCGTGACACCATTGCCGGACTTGAGAACAATGGCTTTAATTACACTTCCTATCAATCATTGTTTATGCGCGCAGACGTTAGTTTTGAACAAGCGTTAACTTCGAGTAGAAACTATGTCGCCGACGCTTTGGTAACTGGCGTAGAGCTTGACGTCGACGGAATAAAAAATGCTGCCGCAAGCGCATTTAGCGTCGCCGGTTTTAGTTTGGAACAAGCGTGCCGATTTGTGTATGTACTCGGTCAATTAGATAACAACCGTTATTTGCACCTTTGCGAATCGGCCCCCGTCGATGGTTCAGAAAAGGAAGCAGGGCAACTGCTCACTCAGCTCGCATACAGCTATTTGATCAGTCGCTCAAGTTAGTAGAATCTGCGTCTTCCTCCGCGGTGTTACTCTGTGACACCGGTGCTGAGCCATGCTGCCGCCGCCACTGTTCAAGCCATATGTCAAAACCGCTAAGTTCAAACGGTTTACTGAATAAGTACCCTTGTCCAACATCGCACTCGATATCTCGTAATTGAGACAAAGTTGAATCCAGTTCAATGCCGTGAGCTATGGTTCTAATCTTTAGAGTATGCGCTAAGCCAATGATGGCATTAAGGAAAGTATTTGTGCGCTCCGCTTTACTCGTTACATTTAAGTTGCGACAGTCCACTTTGACATAAAACGGAGTAAACCGATTGAAACTGGAAATGGCGCTTTGGTCTTTACCAAACTCGTCTAATGCAACTTTCACCCCCAATTGCTCAATGAGTCGCGAGGTCTTTAACGCTTTCTGTTGATTAATTGCGAATGCTGACTCTTTGATCTCAACCACTAGGCTATCCGGTCTAATCCCGTACTGATTGATCAACTGGCTCATGCTCTCAACCAGTTGAGAATGGAACAGCTCTTTGTTTGAAATGTTAACCGCTAAATATTGATTTAAACCTTGTTTCTGCATTTCAGCTAATTTCGAGATAGTAACCTCTAAGCTCCAGAGGCTCAGTTGATAAATCACCCCTGACTCTTCGGCCAATTCAATGAACTTGCTAGCATCAAGCACCCCAGCTTCATCGCGTCGCCAGCGAATTAGCACCTCGCCGCCTTCGACTTGATTGTTTGTTAAGTTCACTTGAGGTTGGACATACAGCTCGAACTTATTGGCGGAGAGATCATCACGCAGTTGGCTGATAACCGCTCGATTTGACTGCATGCGCTTGTGCAACTTATCGTTGTAATAATGGGACTTGCCAGTCTTTCTATTCTCATTCAGTGCCATAAAGGCATGTTCGATCAAATCCGTCGCAGTCAAACCTTGCTCTGGATAGGTCGACACCCCAAAATCAACGCCAACATCAACGGCCGTAGCATTCACCACCAGCGGCTCTTTTACCGCTTCAGTGAGTTTTGATAATAATTTTTCTGTCGCAAAGTGTTTGCCATCATCATGCAGCGCCAAGGTAAAATCGACGCCCCCTAAGGTTGCCAAAAACGCCGTATCTAAACTGTCGGAAAGTAATACGAGTTCAGGTTGGTCGTGTAGGCATTTCTTAAGGCGGCTAATCAATTGAACTTTGACTAAGTCGGCATTGTGGTGACCAATCAAGGAATTTAACAATTGGAATTGGGTCAGTTTAAAAACGATGACATTCAAAGGCTGCTCAGGATTAATCACGAGCCACTTATCTATTCGCTCTGAAAACGCCAAACGGTTCGGTAGCCCTGTGGCAATATCGAGGCCCACTGCAAGAGTTTTCGACTCCAACTGTTTGCCCAGCGCTTGGTTCTCTTTTCGAATTTGAAAATCTTGCAACAGCGACTCACCAATAACAAACAACGCGAGCGTGAACGCCGGTAGGCAAAACACCACCAAAGAACCCCAAAGCAGTTGATTTATGACGACTAAAATCAATACGGAGATAAGACTTGCCCATTGTCCGGTGTGGTCTGTTAGCTGTTGTAACATCTTAGGCCAGTAGCCTAAGTAACCGAGAAAACCAGCGGCCATTGAGGCAAACAGGGGAAAGGGTTGTGGCGGTGGGTTATTGCCAATATCAAACGCTTGGAAAGTAAAAGGCAAGACAAACAGCAAAGGCAATAAAGCAAAGAAAATACGGTGATGTTTGGAAATAAACCACAACGACGCCAAGATAATACCTAGTATCATGGCAACGCCAAACAAAGACGCCATAATTAGCTCTAACATCAATACCTCACAATATACGAAAACAGAAATAGCGGCTATCTAATTGCTTTGTCGCGCTCATTAATGCCTTGCAACTTTCTCGCATCTACTTTGACAAACGACTCAACCTGATCGGCAATAATCGGCCTGGAAACAAAGTACCCTTGAATTTCATTACACCCCATAACGTGCAACAAGTAGGCTTGCTCTTCCGTCTCAATGCCTTCAGCAATCACTGCGATGCCAAGGTGTTTGGCCAATTGCACAATCACCGACGTGATATTGCGATCTTGAGTCGAAAATTCGATTTCCTTGATAAAAGCTCTATCTATCTTCAACCTATCAATTGGGAATTTTTTTAAATACCCCAACGAACTGTGGCCAGTACCAAAGTCGTCCAGTGCGATGGAGAAGCCCTTACTTTTTAACAAGTTGATGCTTTGCAGCGCTCGTTCCGGATCTCTCATCATTGCCGTTTCAGTGACCTCTAACTCAATATAGTCGATGAGATCACCTTCTTCATTGATCAGACTGAAGACACTGTCACAAAAATCCGCTTGCTGGAAATTGAGAGCCGAAATGTTAACCGCGACCTTACCCCGCATAGTCCCCATGTCTAACCAGGTTTTTATTTGACGACAGACAGTGCGTAAAACCCAAAAATCCAACTGTCGTATTAATCCATTATCTTCTGCGATGGAAATAAACTGATCAGGAGGAACTAGACCACGGTTAGGGTTTTGCCAACGTATTAACGCTTCGAAACCACAGACTTCATTCTCTTTGATTTTGTATTTAGGTTGGTAGTAAACCAGAAACTCATCGTTGTTAATCGCGCGGATGAGCTCACTTTCCAAACTCAATCTATCAT
Organism: Alteromonadaceae bacterium; assembly: GCA_964229075.1. Classification (GTDB taxonomy): domain Bacteria; phylum Pseudomonadota; class Gammaproteobacteria; order Enterobacterales; family Alteromonadaceae; genus Psychrosphaera. Next base: position 33,974 of record CAXRBI010000017.1, read on the forward strand.
TGGCCATATCGTCCATAACATGGTCGTAAATCAAGCAATTGTTTCGACCGGTTATTTTTACCCGATTTAACGCGGTATCGGCGCAACGCATTAACAACTCTGGCTTATCGCCATGATTGGGGAAAATAGACACGCCCATACTCGCAGTAATGCTGATTTCTATGTTCTGAATAAGGAATGCGGGCTGCAGTTCACGTTGGATATCCGTAGCTACGCGTTTGATGTAAAATGCGGGCACCCCTGAGAACAGGTGTGCCGAAATGAGCAACGCAAACTCATCCCCGCCCATTCTAGCTAAACTGATCCCCTTCGCTAGGCAGCCAGCGATTCGCTCACCCACTAATCGCAGAAGCTCATCGCCTTGCACTGGCCCCAAACTTTCATTGACCTTTTTAAAGTTGTCTAAATCCAAAAACATAACAGCGAAGTGCGGATTGATTTGGCTGATGGTGTCTATGCTGTGATGTATCTTCTCGATAAATAGGGTTCGGTTGGCCAAATTCGTCAACGGATCTCGTGTGGCCAATTGACGAAGATCTCTTTCACTCTTTTTCCGTTCAGTAACATCTGAGAACACACCAACAAAGCGCACATCGGTTTTACCTAACACCTTGTTTTCGGTTTCCACCCGCGTTACCGACAAGTCGATAGAAAGCTTCTCGCCATTTTCTCGTTTGGTCCAGATCTCGCCGGACCAAAAACCGGACTTGATGACTTCCTGCCAAATCAAACTTTCTACCTCATGGTTTCTCCCGAAGTCTGTATGTAACTGGAAGCTAGCGCCTTCCACTTGATCGAGTTGATAACCTGTGATGTCGACAAAGGCCTGATTGACCGATTGTATCTCTCTGTCCTTGTTGGCTATCCAAACACCCTCTCGAGTCGATTCCAATAGCGATGTTATGAACGCTTGCTGTTTAATTGCTTTAAACACGACCTTCAAACGCCCAAAACGTTCATACGCGATGATAGCCACCAGCACGAGCAGAAAACCGGCGACAAATGCCAACACCCATCGAGTTTGGAAAAATCGATACGGCAACATATAACGAATTGACTTGGCGTGCTGCCAATTTTGCCCCTCAAGCCGGGCTTGCAATAAGATGATGTTGCTGCCTTGCCGCAGGTTCTTGAGGGTAAGCGAGCGGTTAAACTTTGAAACTTCGGACCACTGGCTGTCGCCTTGATATTTGAATCGAATAGAGAGTGTCTGCGACGGATGTTGTTTACCAGCATTAAATGCCAATCGAAGCTCACTCTGATCGTCTGCTATCTCTATTTGCTCATTGACAGCTTTGAGCTGCTGCGCACCATCGGTTTCAACAATTTGTTGAATAACAAAGCCCAAATCCTTGTCCGTCGACAGCCCATTTTTGCCAGACACCTCAATCCACCCCCGTTGGGTGTTCAACACCATATCGTTCGAAGACGTTAAATGAGCATCAAATATGCGATTTAGATCACTGTAGTAAATCTTTGAGGTTTTGTTTTCTGTATCGAAAAGCGCCAGCTTATCTGGATAGACCAACCACAAATGTTTGGCATCGTACTTATACACCGACAATAAAGGTGCTAGCTGATTCAGGTAATCCAGTCTTTCAGTCGCAAACGATTGATTCGCGACCGTGTACCCGTAGAGTCCTTTATTAGTGGCGAAATAGGCTTCTCCAGCCACCATCACACTTTGATTTGAAGCAAAATTTGGCAAGCATGTTTGTCCACCACACGCCTCTAAATTTTTAACTTGGCTGACTTGTCCAAGCCCAGAAACAGTCACGATTTGTTGCTTTGACGCTACGCTGATGCGATTGGATGTTGGGTTAAATACAATATCTTCTGGGCCTTTAGTCAGTTGCATCGAAATGGTCAAAGACTGTTTATCTAGCGCCAGTAAGCGTGTTTCTCCCCACAACCAAATGTATTTTTCAGAATGGTCAATATAAAGCAGATCTTGACCGCCTTGACTTTGCCAAACAGGGTTCCATCTGGCCTCCGGCGAAAGACGGTAAAGTACACCAGATTTGAACGCATAAGTACCATCAGGCGACATTTGACTCGACGCAAAAAACGCGCCCCAACTGGGCATTTCTGAGCGTTTAGAGGCCAACGGTTGCCACCACGCAACCTGAATGTCAAACGGCGTACTGAGCCAAATGTTGTGGTACGAATCGATAAAGATATTGCTGGCAAAATTTGCTTCTTTGATTCGAATATTAGGTCGCTCGACGTTCGTCAGAAACACCCCATCCCTGACATAAACGTTTTCAGCGTTGCCAATAATCTCTGTTGCTTTCATATCAACCGTCGTTGTCGATTGATTGAATACATTTAACGACATCAATCGATTGTCGGTCGACACCCCAATTACATCTTGATCTAAAACTTTAAAACTCAAGATCGACTCAGACAGCCGTTGAGTTTGCCAACTTTGCTCAGTACTGTCGTAGAACTCTAGAGTGTCTGCGTAGAGTAGATATATTCCCTCTTTACCGCTGTCGACCGCTAAAGGCGGATTACGTTGCCAAGTTTTGATGATCTCCGCTTCCACCGGCGCCTTTTGCACAACACCGGCAGGGCCAAGCGGCACTCGGTATAGCGCCAAATTGGTTTCAACAAAAACCGTGGATGGGTCGGATATGGCTGAATGAAGTGAGCGGATCTGCTCATTGGGTTGCGAAAACTTAGTTACTTCAATAGCTGGGATATTTGGATCAGCCAAGGAGACCTTGAGCACTCGCTGCTCGGTTCCAATTAACACGTGATGACCAATAAACTTGGCGGTACGAGCGGCAGCGGTAAAATCGAATGTTCTGAATGATACAAATTGAGCGTCTCTGAAGACACTCAAACCGTTTTCGGACACGACCCATACTTGCCCCTGCTGATCTTGACCAAACCGAACGTTGGATTCCAGCATATAAGGAGCAGGTATCGACAGTGGAATAAAGTCAGTGTGGTGTTGTGCGAAAGCCGTAACACTTAGAGTAAGTGCTAGCAGGAGCATTCCGAGCCGAGATACTATACGAGGATATCCAATCTTCATTCTTGCGCATAACTAAGCTTATCGGTACTACCAAGCATAGTTGTAAGCGCTTTATCGCGCAAAAAAAAGTCAGTTCTGCGCTATTCTCGGCTCATAAAGTACATTATTGGCGGTTAACAAGCGCCTTTAAAATCAAGCTGTCGCCATGCTTCATAAACGAATACTGACACTGCGTTAGATAAATTCATACTGCGGCTGTCTGGTTGCATCGGAATTCTTAGCCAGTTTTCCGCCTGCAACTGCGCGAGAACATCGTCTGGTAAGCCTCGAGTCTCAGGCCCAAACACTAGGCTATCGCCCTCTTGATAACTGACCTCGGCATGGAAGTTTTTGCCTTTAGTAGTACAGGCAAACAAACGTGAGTCAGGATGAGCATCAATATAAGCTTGAAAATTCGGATAACGTTTTACGTTGGTAAATTCGTGGTAATCCAACCCGGCGCGGCGTACTTTTTTATCCTCCCAGTCAAACCCCAAAGGTTCAATCAAATGGAGTTTAAAGCCAGTATTCGCACATAAACGAATAATATTGCCAGTATTCGGCGGGATCTCAGGTTGGTATAAAACGATATTTAACATAGCTTTTGTATTTCAATGTAAAAACAGAGCCACTATTTTATCTTACTTTTGGATCGCAGGCACGGTTGATTCTGCATCATTCTGCAGTTGCTCAGCAAACTGAAAAATCTCAGAGAGCACTTGTTTGCGGATGTCATCGCTTTCGATAAACAACTCATGTTTTCCTTTACTAAAAACCAGCGGTGCGTGCAGTGTACCCGTTATCCGGGTCAATTCCTGACAAAACATATTTTGCGCGCGATTATCGATGATCATTTCCTGACCCGCTTGCAGTACTAACACTGGCACGTTTACTTTATCGAGTTCGTTAAAGGCCAATTCTAAGGCTTCGACCGCACGCACAATCCACGCAAAAGTAATGCCGCCCAACTGCAATTTTGGCTCCTGTTCATATACTTGGCGAAAATAGCGATAGCGTGCCGAGCTGCTGGTTAACTCGTTACCATCAAATGGTTTGTTTCGATAATCGGTGTTGCCAAAGAAATAGCCGGATTCGCCCGCTATTGTTTCACTTAACCACAAGCTGCCGCTGACCACGCTTTTTGCAACTGACCTAGGCACTCCACCGGATAGGAACCCCCACATCGGCGAGGAAAATACAGCTCCCGAAAAACAGCCAGGAAACCTTTGCAGATGCCTAAGGCCAATTGCACAGCCCATAGAATGAGCCAATAACATCAGTTCTCCGCTGTGGGTAGGTAAAACAATTTGTTCAATAAACTGATTCAGGTCGTCAACATAGTCTTCAAATGACGCTACATAACCTTTGTGAGGGTTGGACAAACGTCGAGAAGAAAGGCCTTGCCCTTGGTGATCAATGATAAAAACACTGTACCCCTGTTGATAAAGGTCAAACGCAATTTCTTTGTATTTAAGATAACCTTCAACTCGGCCTGGAGAAATAACAACCCCTTGCTTGGTTTTGTCATTGAGCAAGGATACGCAATGTATTGTCAGCCCCTCGCGGTTAGAAAAGGTCTCAGGCTTCGCGGTTTGTTGCCAAAACGGCTCTAAAATCGCTGTCGTGAATTGCTCAAACCATGGCTCTCGAGGCGCATCCCAGCGCATTAACGACCCAAGTAGCGCTGAATCCGATTCTTGTAACTGCATAATAATCCCCAGACACGGTTTCTACGCCTTGTCTCCATCCACCTCATTGTTCTCTACTACAAGTTTGGGAATTCGAATGTAAAATTCAACCCCTGCCCCACTAGAACTGTTCAAGAGAATTTCCCCTTGCAGTTTCTGTGTGATCAAATTGTAACTGATGTGCATTCCAAGTCCCGTATTTCCTTTATTCCGGTTAGTGGTATAAAACGGTTCAAACACCTTGTCCCAATTGGCTTCATCTATGCCCAGTCCGGAATCACGATATATGATTAAGACTGACTTCTCCTCATCCGGTTCCGCTGATATCGTAATTTTACCGCTGTCGAGTCCTTTAAACCCGTGAGTAACGGAATTGGTTATGAAATTCAGTAGCACTTGCGACAGTGCCCCAGGATAACTGTTAATGTGAATCTCGGGAGGTACATTAACTTCAATTTCAATGTTCGAGTTTTTAAACTTCGGTCTGGTGGTATTTACCGTATCCTTAATCAGCTCGTCCAGTAGGAAATCGCGACTGTGTTCGCTAGATTGGTCCACCGATACTTGTTTAAAACTATTTACCAACTCACCCGCTCTCTGAAGATTGCGCTGCGCCATTTGCATACCGAGACTCAATTCTTGGCAAAAACTGTCAAACTTCTGTGCGGTTAAAGACTTTTCCTCTTTGGCGGTGAGCACATCTTTGGTTGTCTTTTCAATGTGCGACAGTGAGGTAATTGCAACGCCCAACGGCGTATTTATTTCATGAGCAATGCCTGCCACCATGTTGCCCAAACTGGCCATTTTTTCCGATTCGACCAACTGATTTTGCGTGCTCTTTAAGGTGTTCAAGGTATCGGTAAGTTCTTCATTGGTTTGCTGTAACTTCTTAGTTCTTTGTTCAACCTTATCTTCCAGCTCGTCATTGGCCTTTTTCAGACCTTCTTGGGCCTTTTTCAGACTGTCGATATTCTTATTTGCACCAGAAATTAGAATCGGTAGACCGTGTTTTCGCTCGCTCACTTGGCCTTTCGCCATCACCCAAAACCACCCGCCATTTCGGTGTTTGATGCGATAAGCTATTTCAAATGCATCTTTACCTTCATTAATACATGACACCAAAGACGCTTTTACCGCTTCAATGTCGTCGGGATGGACAAAGGTCTCAAATTCATCACCGTGCTGAGTGGCACCATAATCGGCGTCTTTCAGAGGGTTCTGTCTTACAATCGTATTCGTCGCGACATGGTAATTCCAATACTCATCGCCACTGCCCCAAAGTGCCAGCGACAACTCTTGTTCTTTCTTGCGGATTTGTTCAAATGTTTTGCGTTCAAATTCTCGTCGGCGATAGAGAGTGTAACTGGAGAGTGCAACAATTAGAAAAAACACTACGAAATAGATAAAGTACGCCAGAGGCGACGCCCATGGCGCAGGCGTGATAACAAAGTTGACTTGTCTGGCATTTCCCCAGTTTTCACCATCAATTGATGAACTCACTTCAAAAATATAATCGCCGGGATCTAAGTTGGTGTAAGTCGCAATTCGCCGTTTGTAATCAGATTCAATCCAGTCCTGATCTAATGGCGACAAACGGTATCGATACTGGACTTTCAATGGCGCTTGATAATGAACCGCCTTAAACCCAAGGCTAAAACCATTTTCAAAATGCTTTAGTTTGAACGCCTCAGTTTTATCTAAGGTTTTACTCAGAAGTCGTGGATGTTGACCAATTTCCAACTTTTTCCCTGCCAGATAAAAGTCGGTCAAAAGAGTGACCGGTGCTTGCCCCATCATCGGCAGCGACAATAAATCGAGTTTCGCCAATCCACGCACGCCACCTGCGACCAAATCGGTGCCATCGAGCACCAACGAATTTGAATTAAATTCGTTATTGGGCACGCCATCTTCCATATTAAACTGACGAACGGTTTTTAAATGTGGATTAAACTGAACCACACCTTCATTGGTGGTCAGCCAATAAAGTTGATTGGGGCCTTTTTCCAATCCGTAAATTGTCTTGGCTATCAGAGGATCGACGTCTTCGTAATTAGTCACATCATCATTTTCTAGATTGATAAATGACAAACCATTGGTAGAGCCGACCGCAACGCCATTATCAGTCGCTAATAGGGTCACAATCAGGTTGCCACTGAGTTGGTTTTCTTCGCCACTTTGGTAAAAGCGTTTTAGCACTCGCTGCTGCTCCAAGTCGAACAAAAACAAGCCCGAGTCAAAGCTACCGAGCCACACTTGTGTGTCTGTGTGCCGTAAACTGGATTGGTAACGATTGGTGACAAAACCGGGATCTTGCACTGACTCAACTGAAAACTGAGTCAATTGGCCGGAGCTTTTGTCAAATGTAAAGACGCCATGGTCTCTGGTCGTAAACAGCAGTTTTGTCGCAGTTTGGTCTATGATGTCAGTTATCAGCACTCTGAGGTTCGGGGTAAAGCTAATAAACTGATCGCCCGCGACATCGAGTCGATTTAGTGGCCCGTTGCGGTACCCTACCCATACAGCTCCAGATTGGTCTTTGTGAATGACCGATACAGGGCTTCGAACTCCTTGATGTTTGTCGCCCAAAGGATATTTTTCTACCCGCGCTTTATTCCAATCCAGAAGCGCAACCCCTTGATTACTGCCTTGCCAATACACGCCACTGTTTTCAATTTCTACTGCTGTCACACTTTTGCCAAACGGCGCAAACTCTGAAGTGGAGCTGTTAGTGATACTGGCGATCCAGTCCGTCGTCAGATTATGCAAAAACAGTCCGTCGTTTAATGTTCCAAGCCATATTAGCCGCTTAGAATCGACAAAAACGGAGATCACTTGTTGCAGTGGCAAATTGGAGTTCACTCGAACCAAGCTCGGCGCAAACTTCGCAACCCCTCTGATTTGATAGACAGTGTCACTGGTCGCAACCCACACATTTTTTTGTGCGTCTAGAAACATTGCAGACACACTGTTTAATTGTTCTCGAAACAAACGAACGGTTTGTCCTTCAACCACATTAAAAATACCCGACGTTGTCGCTAGCACCAAATTATTGCTGGCAAGCACAGCGATGGATTGAACAATTTGATTTTTTAACGCCACATAAAACGCTTTTGATGAACCTGTGGTTGGATCAAATCGTTCAACCGTTTGACCGTCAACCCCTACGAATAGGGCACCGTTTCGATACGCTAGCGCAGCCACACTTCGCTCTTTAAAGGCGACCCTCAAAAGTTGCGCGTTTTCAAAGTCAACACGATAAAGGCCATTATTTGCACCGACCCAAACTTGGCCCATGTCGTCAGTTAACAAGGCTTCAATTGCGAAGTTGTATTGCTCTAGACCGAAAGGGACAAATTGGTCGAGGCTTTCGTTGTAATAGTGCAAGCCACGGTCAGTTCCAATCCATAGCCGGCCATAACCATCCACTTCTAAATTACGTATCTGGTCGCTTTGAAGACCAATTTCGGATTCTTCGGCGCTTCGGTTGTATACATCAAACTCGTAGCCATCGAATTTATGTACGCCAAATTGAGTACCAACCCAGATCACTCCTTGGCGATCTTCGATGATGCTGGTAACAGTATTTTGGCTCAGCCCTTGTTCTTTTGAATAGTTCCTTAGCAGCCAGTTGTATTCGAGCGAAGCCGAGCTCGCCAATAACGGCAAGCACAGCAAAATACACGCTAGAAAACTGGCGATAAAACGCGGAACTTTTGTGACCAATCTAAACCTATCTGCAACATAATTAACATAGTAATATCAATATTGTAGTTGCTGTTCAGAAATAAACGAATTTGACTTAAGTTGTACCGAAATTCTCAACAATAATATTGCCGACAATGCCAATTTAAATGGCTTAGAGCGATTGTAGTGCCTTAAAGAGGTTTCGATGTTGGTAGCGAAACTCGGTTTCGCGACAGATTCGTTCACCATCTATCCTGCGTTTGGGCGCAGATTCGACTTCCCTCATGGGCGAAGGCGTTTCTATCCCCCTCAATTGTTTGGCGTAACGGTAAACACTTTGTTTACTGGGAGTATGTGGGGCGCACAGGTTGTATACCAAAGAGTCTGTTTCTGGCTTTGAAATAAGGTGAGCAATAGCGTCAACGACATCATCTATCATAACCAAATTTGCCCGACTATCGTGGTTGAGTTTGTCTAAACTCACACGAAAGTCTCCAGGATGACGACCCTCCCCTATCAAACCGGCCAATCTTAAGACGTGTTTATTTTTCACCCTACTGTCCAAAACTCTGCATTCAGCGTCCCGTAAGACTTTGCTCTTGCTGTTACCGAAAGGTAAGTCGGACAATTCATCAAAAACACCTGCTTGAGGATAAATGCCTATCGAACTGGTGTAAATGACATGATTTACCCCCTGGCTTTGCGCTCTTTTTAGCAGCGCCTCTATTCCGAGTGCATAAAAATCACCCATTCCTTTTTTAAAGCCCGGCGGAATGCAAATAACCAAACAATCGCAATCAAATAAGCTATCCTGTGCCGTCACGACACCGTTCGATACCTCACAATGCAGATATTCTATGGAGTTAAGTGACGGTTTTGGCGCATTCGATCGAAAAGACACCTTAACTGAGTATTTTTGTTCGATGAGCTTGTCTGCTAAACGTGAACCCAAATAGCCTCCTGCGATAATGGAGACCCTCGGCAACTTAGTCATAGAGCTATTTCTTATCCTTTTTTTCTGGAATGACAACATACTGGCCGATGAACTTAGCCACTTTGGTTTTATCATCCAACACTTCAACTTCAACCGATATTCGGGCTTTCTTGCCTTGCTCCAACGGCTCAAAATCGCCTTTGATATTATTAAAATGAGCGACAGATCTTGGCAATTCAGTCACTGGTTTATGGTAATGAATGTCAGCGTCAGCGAGCACAATTGCGCCATCCACCTCTTTCTCTTTCATCATCAGGTGCACTAAGCCCCAGCCAGTTAGCGTCGCCAAAGAGTAGATACTGCCGGCAAACATAGTCCCGTGAAGGTTCATATTAGGGTTCAGCGCCGCGCGGGTCTCAAACGTCTCGCCGGTGTATTGGTAAACGCGAATCCCCATTAATTGAGTGATGGGTATTTGTTGATGCCAAATATTTTGCAAATCAACACACCACTGCGGGTTTCGAATAATCACTTCTGACTTTTCCAACGTTTTGCACATTTGAACGTGAGGAATGGCACCAAAGATTTCAGGTGCATCGCCAGTGACAACGTAACCTAAGTTTTCATAAAAATTGGTGGCACTGGTTCGAGCATTAAGAATAACTCGCTCGACGCCTTCTTGCGACGCGATTGCCTCCAGCGACTCCAACATCATAGTGGCGAGGCCTTTGCGACGATGTTGTTCAATCACTGCCATGTAGCGAATTTGGCTTTCTTCGTTATTTACTAAGTGCAGGCGAGCAACCCCAACGACGTTATCATTTTCATCTTTGACCATCCGATGCCACGCGTGTTGTTCATACTCGTCTTTTTCTGAGCCCCTAGGTTGTTGCAATGGCGCCCGCAAGATCTGCCAGCGTATCTCATAGTATTGTTCCCATTCTTTTTCAGTATGTGGCGCAACTACTTGATACATATTTTTCTCCCCAAAACCTTAATTACCGGTTTTTCTTGTTTATCGTTATTTTTTTATTGTACTGTGATAACGCGCTAAGTAACAAAGTGAATATTTATACCACTTCATGGATATTGAGCAAATCATCACCCCTGGCAAAGATACTCGTCAGTTGTACTTTAATAATGACAACAGCCGTGTAGAAATTTATCAAAATCAGGAACATACCTGGCTAATGATAGACGGCATCGTGCAATCTGCGATCAATAACCAACCGCCGTTTCGCCCTGTATTACCACATTCTTTGGTTATGCTATTGCCCCTAATTCACGATGTTAAGCCGCAATCTATTCTTGAGCTTGGTGGCGGCGGCCTGTCTACTCAAAGGTATGTAAGGACAAGCTTTCCACAAATTGAGTTTATCAGTTGCGAACTGAATCAAGGTCTTACCGATACAGTGCGCGCTTGCTTTCCAGGCAGTGAATCCTTGACTGTCGTTACTGAAGATGCCCATGCACTGACGTCTCGATTCGCCTCGCAACAAAAAAAGTTTGATTGGGTGATGATTGACTTGTATGACGGCGGAGAGTGCGCAATTGAGCATCGGCAACAACTGCTCAAGGATTGCCAGATCATTTTAAGCGAGGGTGGCTGGCTAATATTCAACCACTTGAGCGCAGTTAAGCACGATTTAGATACGTTTAGCGACGAACTAACAGAAATGTTTTCTGAGCGTCCCTATGTATTCGCTGTACCTGGCATGCAAAACCACATTTTTATGTTGCGAGTGAGTCGTGGCCTCTATCAAAACGAGTTTTCGTTTCCAGCGGCGGTGGACAACACAAATTTGAATCGTTAGTTATCAATCAACTCATCGGCTTTGTCTTTGACACTGTCGAGCAAATCGTTGGCCGAGTCTTTCAGATCTTCAAGTAATTGATTTTGTTCGACGATATTGCCGTTAAGATTCAATCCTAAGAATATCCCTTCGGCTCCAAACGCTAACACCAATAGCGCCACTATCAAACCTTTGGCCACGAGCTTAAAGACGAGAGAAAACAAAAGATAGGCGATGACTCCACCCGCGATTATGTGATACATCATGATGTCGTCTTTTGGCATCGACATCACTTGATCCAAATAATCGGTTTTTTCCAACACGGTATACAAATAGCCGAAAAGCCCGACCGTTATGATACCGGCCACGTAGGTAAACAATTTAAATATAATCATTCGATAATTCCATTTTTGATAGCCAACGGCCGCCTGACGCTATACTTCCAGACTAAACGTCACTGGACCATCATTGACCAAAGATACTTGCATGTCGGCGCCAAAACGACCCGTTTGCGTAGTAACCCCCTGTTCTCGGCATAACCCCACAAACGTTTCATACAGCCTACTGCCCTGCTCCGGTGAAGCGCCACGAGAGAAACCTGGGCGGGTGCCCTTTTTGGTATCAGCCACTAGAGTGAACTGCGAAACCACTAACAGCTCGCCACCAACCTGCTTCAGATTCAAATTCATCTTACCATCATCATCCGGAAAAATACGATAGCTGCAGATTCGCTCCACCAGTCGTTTTGCTTTTGCTTCGTCGTCTTCCCGTTCAACCCCTAGCAAAACTAGAATACCTTTATCAATACGACCTGTGATTTCCTCATCGACTGCTACTTGTGCCGATGTCACCCTTTGAATCAACGCTATCATTGTTTTTCAATAAACTCCGCCATTTTAATACTTGCTCGAACAAGCCCATCGATTACTCCAGGCTCTGTGCACGAATGCCCCGCATCGGGGACAATTTCAAGCGCGCCACTGGGCCAGTATTCCGCCAATGTTGCCGCGCCTTCCGCTTTGCAAACAACGTCATATCGACCGTGGATAATGTAACCCGGAATATTGGCTATATTTTGAAGGTTACTGACTATTTCACCCTCATAAATAAAACTGTGCTGGGTAAAATAATGACAATTGAGTAACGCCATGGCGATCGCTTCTTTGTTGGAGATATTGATCTTTGAATCCGGCTTCAGTTTGCATATCTTACCTTCCCAGTGAGCAAACTGTTTTGCTGCCGCTAGTTGTTCCAAGTCATTATCACCGGATAGAGCACTCATGTAGCTCTCTAGTAATTCTTCCACGTCGGTAAATTCGTGACCTGTGATGAACTTGCGATAATACTCTGGAAACAACTGCGCCGCGCCTTTGTCACCAAACAACCAATCTATATCTTGTTGTCGGGCTAAGAATATTCCTCGTAAGATCAAGCCAGACACGCGGTGGGGGTAGCCAATTGCGTACATAAGTGCCAATGTTGTGCCCCACGAGCCACCGGCGACAACCCACTTGTCGATGTCTAAGAACTGGCGAATCGACTCAAGGTCTTGCACCAGTTTGTCGGTAGTATTGTTCCAGATGGCATTGATATCTTCGGCACAATGCGGAGTCGATTGGCCGCAGCCGCGCTGGTCAAACAGTATGATTCGATATTTTTGCGGGTCGTAAAATCGACGAAAAAAAGGGGCGCTACCGCCGCCTGGGCCGCCATGACAATAAACCACTGGTATCCCACCTGGGTTGCCAGATTCCTCAACGTATAAAACATGTCCATCGCCAACATCCAAACGGTGGGCATGGTTGATATTAATTTCTGGAAAAAGTGCGCGCATAAAAAAATCGTATTTGAAACTTAATAACAGGGACGAATCTCTAGTGTTTACCATTCACAGCAACAAAGCCAATTTGATCTACTTCGTTTAGCGCTTGCGCAATAGTTTTTACCGCACTCACGTAAAATGTTAAGTCGACATTTTCGTATGTATCACTGGTTTTGTGGTAGTGCGCATGGGTGTCGACACCGAAGTAGAGGTAAGGTATGCCATTTTTGTTAAAAGGGCCGTGGTCACTGGCATTAAGCCAATTGACTCGATCTTCCCCACGATGAAGATGTGCATGGCGATACCTATCGTGGCCAAAAGTTAGCTTAATGTCTGTTTGGTTAACTTGCTCTCTGAAGGACTTAAAATATGGAATTGCTTGTGGCAACGATTTACGCCCCGCAAGGTACAATTGACGTTTCTTTCCGCCATTGGCAATCATATCCAAATTGACGTTCAATTTAATAGACTCAAGCGGCACGGGAGGATTCTTAACAAAATGCTCTGCGCCTTTTAAACCATCCTCTTCCGCATCAGTAGCAAAGAAGATAACCGAATGATTTGGTCTGTTTTTTACCATTCGTTGGGCCAAAGATAACATTGCCGCAACGCCTGAGGCATTGTCATCAGCACCGTTGTATATGCGTTCTCCCCGCGTACCCAAGTGATCGTAGTGGGCCGTGATCACAATGTATTGGTCAGAAAAAATATGACCTGGTAGATAGGCAATCAGGTTAACACCAGGGTTATCTTTGAAGTTTTTTCGATAAGAAAAGTGGTGACGATAATCTTGATCAAATGCCTTTAAACCCAGCTTCTGATATCGCTCTATGATAAACGATTGAGCGCGTTTGTGACCTTCTGTACCGGGTTTACGCCCCGCCATTTCGTCACTCGAAAGACGTTTTAAGTCACTCAATAAGGTGTGTTTATCCAACGCCATTGAAGGCGTTGACGCGACAAATAATAGTGTCGCTAAAAGCCAAATTCGCAATTGCCCCCCTCACCACGTTTTTGCGGGTATGCATCTCGCTGCGACTAACGGTTATTTAGCAAGTCGAGCGCCTTGCGCCAATCCTCTGGCGTGTTTGAGTTAAACCAACAATCTGTTGCACTGGAAACAACAATATCACCGCCGCAAACATCGGCAAACCTTCTTATCGATAGATTTGAGCCGTCCTCTATTTGTTGCCGTAGCGCCGAGCGAACTTCTGTTCTTGTCGGCACAAACAAGGGCAACGGTTGTCCGCGGTACATGACAACTTTATCTCTAGCGATTCCCTCTGATTTGAGTGTAATCAGTTGTTGATGGTCTAACAAGGGCAGATCAACCGGCACAAACAGCAAGTGATCGCTTTTTGGATGTGAGTGTTCAAGGATTGTGCTGATTCCCCCGAGTGGACCGAGTTGAGGTTCACCGTCTGGAATCACTTGATAGGGCGTCTCTGGCAAAGAATCTGGACCACTGATCACAACCTCGTCTACACCACTTAGGAGCAGTTGCTCTGCGGTAAACGCCAACATGGATTGTTGAAATCGCATCAAATGCGCTTTGTCTCGCCCCATTCTTCGGCTCATGCCACCAGCCAATACAACGCCAGTCAACATAACAGACTAACCGCCTAACATGGCGAGGTGTTTTGTCGCCCCAGTTGCCTTGTCGTGTAAAAAGTGACTGACTTTTTTCTCTCCCAATGCCTCCCGCAGAAAGACTTTTAAGTCCTCTCGTTGCTCGGCTGAGGCAAGCAACATTCGTAAATCATTGCCGTGCTCTGCAAACAAACATTGATGCAGCTTACCGGTCGCAGACACCCGTAATCGATTACAGCTGGCACAAAAGTCTTTGCTGTAAGGCATGATAAAACCAATTCTACCCGCATATTCTGGGTGACAATATTCGATAGCCGGTCCAGCATCTTTAGACTTAATGATTGGTAACCAATTTTGACGTTCAATCTGTTGCTGCATTTCGTCTGCACGAACATGCTGCGCTTCAAAGAACTCTTGATTATCGCCGGTCTGCATAAGCTCAATAAAGCGTAAACTGACCGGTGTGTGTTTGATCCAATCGATGAACGTGCCAAATTCAGCCGCATTAAACTGCTTCAGTAACACCGTATTAATTTTGGTGGTGACTCCAAGCTCAATGGCGCGTTTGACCCCGCGCATTATGCTTTCGTGTTTGTCGCTGCCGGTGATTAAGCGGAAGTTATTTGGGTCTAAACTGTCTATGCTGACATTCAATTGATCAAGCCCGGCCTCAACCCATTCATCTATCTTTTTCTCCAAACTAAAACCATTGGTGGTCAATGCAACTTTTTCGACCCCTGCGGTTTGTTTGACCTGTTTAATGATTTGCGGCAAATCTTTGCGAAGCGCAGGCTCTCCGCCAGTAATTCGAATTTTACTGACGCCGAGCTCGGCAAACGCTGTCACTAGATTTTCAATTTCTTGCAAATCGAGAAACTGGCGAGAACTCTCACATTGATAACCATCAGGCAAACAATAATTGCACTTGAAGTTACAAACGTCGGTGATCGACATTCTCAAATAGTGAAAGCGGCGCTGATGGCCATCAATTAACATAGGTTTTACCTAAACAGATTAAAGACACTGAAATTTACTCGTTTAATACTAACGAAAAATTCAACTTTTGTACCAGACTATTGAACCGATTTCCGTTCGTTTCTAATTCATTGTTATTAATGAATAATTTACAGAAAACAAAGTACGTAGAAAAATTATGTAACAGAAATAGTGGTTTCCAATATGGTGCACCCTTTGTTTTAGACACGTTTAATTTGGTGCACAGAGCCACTTTGTTCAACGCACAAACATACTATTCCTTCCGCTAGGATTCAGTAAACCCTTTATTTTATAAGGCTTTTATTGGCATAGATGAATTAAGTTAAACCCTTGGTGTAAAACTTGAAAAACACACCAACGAATTTGATGTTTTCTGCAGATTTTATTGCATTATGGCTGTTACCAAAAAACCGACACCGCTACTGACGGTGCTTATTATCGACGACGACATGGATAGAGCGGCGACCTTCGAGGACGCCCTGCTGGACACGCCTTATGAAGTCAAACACTTAGCGCATACCAGTGCGTCCCTATTAAAAGAGGTGGAGAAGACAGAGCCCGATATTATTCTCATTGATATCGAGTCTCCCAGTCGCGACACGATAGAGAGTTTGTCGACAATTTCCGCTTACAATCCTAAGCCCGTGGTTATGTTTTCTGAGCAAGACGACCCAGAGTTAATGCAACAATCAATTAAAGCGGGTGTGAGCGCTTACGTATCTGGTGACGCCAATCCAGAGAGGGCAAAGTTCATTCTGGATGTCGCTGTTGCGCGTTTTAATGACTACCAAAAACTCAAATCCGAACTCAATAACGCCAAACGTCAACTCGAGTCTAGAAAGTGGGTTGATCAAGCCAAGGCATTACTCATAGAAAAGCAGAATATGACCGAACAACAGGCGTACAGTGCCATTCGAAAAATGGCGATGGACAATGGGCAGAAGATGGAAGACGTTGCCAAAAACCTTATTTCAATGATGCAACTCATCAATGGAGGCCAATCATGAATAACTTCAATGGGGTCGCCAGTACATTGAAACTGGAACAAACCAAACTGGATATTGGTATTGTGGCGCTGACCGACTGCGCCCCTTTAGTTATGGCAAAACACTTAGGTTTATTCGAAAAGTGGGGACTTGACGTGTCGCTGCATACCCAGCCATCTTGGGCAACGATGCGCGATAGATTGCACGCCAATCTATTAGATGCTGCACAGGTGCTTGCGCCTATGCCGCTCTCAAGTAGCCTAGGTCTAAACGGCGCGAAATGCGAGTTAATAACGGCATTTAACCTGAGCATGAACGGTAACGGTATCACCTTATCGAAATCGATTTTTGAACAAATTGTGGCGCTAAATGACGGCACTCCGCCCAGCTTTCCTTTATCTTCGAATTGGATCGCAAAACTCGTAAAACAACGCCAGAGCAAAGGCGCTGAAAAGTTAAAGTTTGCGGCGGTTTATCCCTTCAGTTGCCACTTTTATCAACTGAGAGATTGGCTAGCGCAAGCTGATATTGACGTTGATCGCGACATTGATGTCGTCATCGTGCCGCCGACAAATATGACCGAGGCACTGCGAAACAACGAAATTGACGGCTTTTGTGTAGGCACTCCATGGAATGCCAAGGCCGTACGAGCGGGCTTTGGAGTCACAGTGATCACCTCTTGCGACATCTGGGATGACGCGCCGGAAAAAGTGTTGGCGGTTACCAAGAAGTGGCAACAAAACAACCCGAACACGTTTCTCGCCTTGATGGCTGCAGTTCAGCAAGCGTGCGATTGGCTACTGTCTACCGCAAACCGCTTTGAGACAGCCCGGATTTTACAGGAATACCTGCACGAACCCCTTGATGTAATCGCCCCCTCTTTGATTGGAAGTTGCCTTACAATTGAAGGCCATTCACCGAGAGAAATACCTGCGTATAATCGTTTTGTCAGTGACAGTGCGAACATGCCGAAAAAATCCCAAGGGCAAACGCTGTTAAACAAAATGCGAAACGCCGGTCAATTGCCTCACGCGTTCACTGACAGTGATTTAAATGCAGTATTGAACTCAGTTTATCGCGACGATCTTTACCAACAAATGCAAGACATAATGACCCAATACGGTGAAGCAAAAGGGTGAGTTGAAGAAACACGCACTATTTTTGTGCTTTTACTGCCCAAGCTGCCCTTTTAATATCGGGCCAAAAATTGCCAAACAGCTGTTTTATAAGAGTTTTCAATTCTTAAAGGACATGGCACAAAGATTGTTTGGACAATACTAACGAATCGAATGACAAAGCGCCTTGTTGACATGACCGGCGCACAAAACATTCAACAAAACACTCCAACGTTGGGGTTTACTGGATTTAATAGCAAAGGTGCTTCGGAACTTTCCGACGCGCCTTTTTTTGTGAGTTTTTCATGGCAAAGCACATATTTGAACAAAAAGTCTGTCAGACAACCTGCCCATATTGCGGCGTAGGTTGTGGCGTCGATATTACGACCGTAAATGGCGTCGCCACCTACTTAAAAGGCAGCGAAAGCCATCCCGCCAATTTAGGCAAGTTGTGCGTGAAGGGCTCGAACTTGCTCGAAACCATTGCTCCCGAAGGCCGACTCACAGCGCCGAGCGTCAATGACAGGCAAGCCACTTGGGATGAGGCAACTCAGTACGTCGCAGATAAGTTCGCTGACATTATCGAGCAACATGGACCTGACGCCGTTGCCCTGTATGTATCGGGGCAGATCCTCACCGAGGACTACTATGTCGCCAACAAGCTGATCAAAGGTTTTATTGGCAGCGCCAATATCGACACCAACTCCCGTTTGTGCATGTCCTCAGCGGTTGCCGCATACAAACGTTCTCTGGGCAGTGACACGGTACCGTGTAACTATGAGGATCTCGAACACACTGACCTGCTAGTGTTAATTGGTTCAAATGCAGCCTGGACACATCCGGTTTTATTTCAGCGTATGCAAGCGGCGAAAGCGAAAAACCCTGAACTAAAAATCGTTGTGGTCGACCCGAGAAAAAGTGCGACTGCCGAATTTGCCGATCTCTTTGTGCCAATTACACCCGGCAGTGACGTCAGCTTGTTCAACGGACTATTGAATTACCTGATCAAAACCAACGCGGTGGACAATGACTACATCAAGGACTTTTGCCAAGGCTTTGATCTGACAGCAACAACGGTTGAAAAATACGATTTGGACTTTGTCTCACAAACATGCGGTGTGAGCCCCCAACAAATTGAGACATTCTATCAATTCTTTGCGAGTGCCGAGCGCGCGATCAGTTTCTACTCGCAAGGCGTCAACCAGTCAATCCAAGGCGTTGATAAATGTAACGCCATCATAAATTGTCATTTGGCTACCGGGAAGATTGGTAAAATCGGCAGTGGCCCTTTTTCAATCACGGGCCAACCAAATGCGATGGGCGGTCGGGAAGTTGGTGGACTCGCCAATATGCTTGCAGCTCACATGAACATTGAAGACGAGCAACACAGACAAACCGTGAAAACGTTTTGGGACTCGCCGACAATCTGCCAACAACAAGGCCTAAAAGCCGTAGACATGTTTGAAGCCGTTCGCCAAGGCAAGATTAAAGCGGTTTGGGTGATGGCCACTAACCCATTAGTCAGTCTCCCTAATCGCAGTAAAATCATTGAAGCGTTTGAGCATTGTGAACTTGTTGTTGTCTCAGATTGCGTCGATAAAAACGACACTTTGGCTTATGCCGACGTTGTGTTTCCGGCCACCACCTGGGCGGAGAAAAATGGCATGGTCACGAATTCAGAGCGCCGCATTTCTCGTCAGAAAGGACTCATTTCGCCGCCAGGTCAAGCCCGTCATGACTGGCAGATCATCTGTGATGTGGCTAAAAAGATGGGATTTATCGAAGCGTTTGATTATCAGCACCCAGTCGAGATTTTCCGCGAACACGCCGCACTTTCCGGCTACAACAATGGCAGTAACAGCCAACCTAAACGAGATTTCGATATTTCGGGTTTGCAATCGTTGACCGAAGAGCAATACGACAATTTTAAGCCAATGCAGTGGCCAGTAAACAAAACTTATCCGAACGGTCGAGCCCGTATGTTTGACGACGGCGTCTATTTTACTCCAAGCGGAAAAGCTCAATTCATTGCAGTTGAACAAAAAGCAAATAACGGAAAACCAACAGAACAATTCCCGCTACTGTTAAACAGTGGCCGTTTACGAGACCAATGGCACACCATGACACGCACCGGACGCAGTTCAGCGCTGGCTAAACACAGCAGAGAGCCGATGTTGTCAATCCACTCAGCTGACGCCAAAGTGCGAGGTATTGAGGAACAACAGCTCGTTAGCGTTAAAAGCCAATATGGCAACGTTGTGATCCCATGTGTTTTCGATTCAGGTCTGCGCCGCGGCACCTTGTTTGCACCAATCCACTGGACTCAACAAACCGCGTCCAACGCCAATATTTCTAACTGCTTTAGCCAGCGAATCGATCCGATATCGGGACAACCCGACAGTAAATATGCAGCGGTTGAGGTGACTGCGATTAACGCGGTACAACACATCCATTTGTTTGCCCGCAACGACTTAGCAATTGCAACTGATTACTGGGCAAAAGCCAAAACCAACTTTGGTTATGAATGGATTGCGGCTTCTGAACAAGCCATCGAATCGCCACTTCAGTGGTGTCAGACCCTATCCGGGCTTGATGGCGATTGGGCAACACTGGCGAATACTGCGGATGCTCAAACAAGCATTGTTTGCCTCAAGGATGGGGAATTGCAGTTTGCTGCTTTCCTGCAACCAGACAAACAGTTGGTCAATGGTGAGTGGATCGATGCCCTATTTAACTCAGGATCACTCTCTGCCGGTGACGTTGGTCAGTTGCTTTCTCGAAAAACCGCCGAACAGTTCCGCAACGGAAAGATCATTTGCTCGTGCTTCAAAATCGGTGAACGTCAGATTCAACACGCCATCGAAAGTGGCATCGACAGTGTTGAAGGCTTAGGTGACGCACTTAAGTGCGGCACAAACTGCGGCTCTTGCAAGGGCGAATTACAAGGCTTGCTTAACCAACAACAGGCCACTAACAGTAAATATTTGGATGACTCTGTCATTCTCTACACGGAGAATCCGTATGTTTAATACTCAAACCACCATCAACCTACTATCTAAGTTATTACCTCATCATTGGTTTCAAGCACCCGCATTTAAGATGGGCAAAGCCAACCCGCCGACGACTCAAAGTTCGACGGTAAAAACTGACAAACGAGCGCGCGGGGAAGTCTATTTAGTCGGTGCAGGCTGCGGTGATCCGGAATTGCTTACACTCAAAGCGCACCGATTGCTGCAACAAACCGATGTCGTGCTCTATGACTACTTAGTGAACCCCGAAATCATTGCCATGATCCCAAATCACGTAAACAAAATATTCGTTGGCAAAAAGTGCGGGCGTCATAGCATGAGCCAACAAGAGATCTGCGAGTTAATGTCGAGCCATGCCCTAAACGGCAACAATGTCGTGCGTCTAAAAGGTGGAGATCCATCGATTTTTGGCCGAGCCGCAGAAGAAATTGAACATTTAACCCAACATGATATCAACTTTGCCCTCATCCCTGGCGTCACGGCCGCAGCAGGATGCGCTGCGTGGTCTGGCTTACCATTAACTCATCGAGATTGCGCTCACTCAGTACGGTTTATCACTGCCCATTTCAAAAATGATGTCATTGCCGCGGAATGGGAAAACTTTGCCCAGTCAAACGACACGTTAGTGTTTTACATGGGCATGAACAAAATCACAGATATTGCCGAAAACTTAATGCGTTATGGCAAAGTCCCTGAAACGCCAATGGCAATCATTGACCAAGGCACCACGACTCAGCATCAAACTCACATTTCAACATTGCAAACAATTGGCGATGATTTGGCGTTACTTGCGTTAGTTGGCCCTGCTCTGATCATGGTAGGTGAAGCAATAACACAGCGCGCAAAGGTGAAAGTTGATATGCTTCACCCGCATTATGATGTCGCAGAGCAATATTTATGAATGAATTCAGCCAATACGTAAAAATTATTGGTAAAGGCAAACGCGCCGGGAAGTACCTAGATCAGACCCAAGCCCACCGAGCGTTTCAGCTGTTACTTGACGATCAGGCTACGCCCGAACAAGTCGGCGCATTTTTGATGTTGCTAAGGGTCAGAGAAGAGAGCAGTGAAGAGCTTGCGGGATTTGTTCAAGCATGCCGAGAATACAACAAACCTGAATTCAGCGAGCTAGGAGTAGACTTAGACCTTGGTTGTTATGCCGGTAAACGACGCCATTTACCTTGGTTCGTATTAGCTGTACTTACATTGGCACAAAACGGCTACAGAGTTTTTTTGCATGGCAGTCAAGAGCCTGACTCACAGCGCCTTTACGTTTCCGAAGTGTTTCGAGCTCTGGGTTTACCTATGGCTGAAAGCGGCGAAAGTGCGCGTCAGCACCTGAGCAAATATGGTTTCGCCTATGCCGATCTAAAGATGCTCAATCGCAAGCTGGACAATCTACTGCAAATGCGCGCTTTATTTGGTCTGCGGTCACCTGCCAATACACTTGCTCGGATGTTAAATCCAAGCCAAGCCAAAGCCAGTTTTCATGGCGTGTTTCACAGAGACTTTGATGAGCGTCATATCGAAACTGCGCAACTGCTCAATGACGACAATGTTTCTTGCCTGCGTGGCGAGGGTGGCGAAGTTGAACTGAACCCAGAGAGGCCTGTAACTCAGCATTTTTGGCAAAACTCAGAGCGATTTTCGATTGAATTTCCAGCCTTGCTACCGTCTTGGCAAATAAAACCTAGAGCTCTAGATTGCGAAGATCTGCAGCGTGTCTGGACTGGCGAGCTAGAGTTTGAATATGGCACTCAAGCCACGATTGGCACCATCGCCACCATGATGTGTTTACTTCAGCCTCAAAACAGCGAGCAAGCACTGGAGTCCGCCGCAAAAATGTGGCATAACCGCAATCCACTGCCTTTCTCTGAGTTGTTTAACTAAGAGACCACTGCTGTTTTTAAGGACTTATTGTGTCAGATCCCTGTTTTAAACCTGGCTTGATGCCATTCGAACAAGCTCAAAAAGCACTGCAAGATGCGGCCGAGCAATACATATCAAAAGTCCCAAGAAAAATCCGCTCGGTACCTATCTGGGAAGCCGACAGCAATATTGTTGCCAGCGAAGTTATTTCCCCAATCGCCGTTCCAGGCCATGATAACTCAGCAATGGACGGCTATGCGCTTAATTTATCCTCGGATGCCCTGGAGCAAACATCGTTTGAAGTCATCGGCGCAGCCTTCGCAGGCCAACCATTCCAGGGGGAGTTAGGTCAAGGTCAAGCAATTAAAATTATGACCGGCGCGAAACTTCCCGAAGGCGCTAACGCGGTCGAGATGAAGGAAAACGTTGAACGAGCCGGTGAACAGCAAATTACCTTGCAACAGCCCGCTCGCCTTAACGCCAATATTCGCCGAGCAGGCGAAGATATAGAGTTAAACCAAACCGTATTTGTGCCCGGTCATCGATTATCTCCAGCGGATGTAGGACTTCTCGCTTCTTTAGGAAAAACCGAAATTGAAGTGTATGCACCGCCAAAGGTCGCGATATTCTCAACAGGCGATGAATTAAAAGCCCCCGGACAAGCGTTATCTGACGGCGATATCTACGAAAGTAATCGATACGTTGTCATCACCATGTTGCGTAGACTTGGCGCAGAGGTGATTGATCTGGGCATTATTCCAGACGACAAATCGGCAATTACAGACGCCTTTTTGCGCGCCGATGCCGAGGCGGACTTGGTTTTAAGTTCTGGCGGCGTAAGCGTTGGTGATGCCGATTACACCAAAGAAGTGCTGGACGACATTGGCCAAGTTGGCTTCTGGAAAATAGCGATGAAACCTGGCAAACCGCTTGCCTTTGGCTCTCTGCCCAACTCGCTCTTTATGGGGTTACCGGGCAATCCGGTGTCAGCAACCGTGACCTTTTATCACTTGGCCAAGCGAGTCATTGATGTCCTGTCCCATGCCGATGTCCAGAACAGCGTAAAATTCAGCGCAACCACCACAGCCAAGATTAAAAAGCGACCAGGACGCAGAGACTTTCAAAGGGGCATTGCCTACCCAAATGAGCAAGGTCAATGGGTTGTTGAACCTTTATCGCAACAAGGCTCTGGCATATTATCCTCAATCAGCCGGGCGAATTGTTTTATTGACTTGCCCGCTGACAATGCCGGTTATCAGCAAGGCGAGCAGGTTATGGTTGAAATGTTTGCCGCATATTTGAAGTAGTTAATATTAACTGCTTTGCAGCACGTGATGGGATGCAGAGCTTGTTCAGCAGTCGCGAAGAGTCGCAAATCAATCAATAAACACGAGAGACATGCGAAATTGTGTTTTTCCTGATATAACTGGTAAATACCACCGCCAATTTGTAGGGAAACGCTCTCGAATGTTGTTACGCCGCTGTTGTGCCAGCTCGAAAACATGGCTGCTTGCGCTGTTATTACTCCCATTTACTGCGTTATCGTCGGAAAAACTGCTCATTGTTACCGAAGAATGGGCGCCTTATAATTACACCAATGAAGCAGGCGAAATCGTTGGCCTGGCGACTGAAAACATCAAAAAGATAATGGCGCTGGCGGACATGGACTACGATTTGCGCGTCTTGCCTTGGAGTATGGCCTACACCCTGACTCAGAAAAAAAGCAACGTCATGCTTTACACCATCTACCGGACCAAAGAGCGCGAACGCAAGTTCCAATGGGTCTGTCCGATCATCTCCTCTGGCGGCATAAAAGCTTACAAACTCAGCAAACGTCAGGACATTCGAGCAGCGATATTATCGGATCTGAAAAAGTACAACATTGCTGTTTCGAACAAGAACGTTCAATATGAATATCTGATTGCTCAAGGCTTCCGGCCAGGCATAGACTTGGACATTACAACAACCACAGACGCCAGTTTACGCTTACTGTTACTTGGGCGGGTAGATGTCATAATGCAAGAAGATGCGGCGATAAAAGCGCGATTACATCAGCTCAATCAA
Source organism: Alteromonadaceae bacterium (assembly GCA_964229075.1). Taxonomy (GTDB): domain Bacteria; phylum Pseudomonadota; class Gammaproteobacteria; order Enterobacterales; family Alteromonadaceae; genus Psychrosphaera. The sequence continues at coordinate 58,566 of CAXRBI010000017.1, forward strand.
CCCAACGACATCGTCACGCCGGTGATGACAATACTGCCAGATACGGTAGAGAAGTGTGCGGCTTTTAGTCGGTCAACCTCACCGAAAATTATTGAACAACTGACCAAAGCGGTGAATCAGTTAGCGGTTTCAGGTTAAGACTTTTCTTGTGAAAACCAAACCACCTGGCCTTTACCAGCACGTTTCGCTTCGTACATAGCATGGTCAGCGTCAGTGATCAGGTGCAGAATTTGTTTGGCGTTAGCACTTTCGGCGATACCTATACTGGCACCAATATTGGCTTCTTGATCTTCATACATGATAGGTAAAGCCAACTCTCGGACGATGCGTTCGGCGATGGTATTCACAAATTGATTTTCATCGACACTCTCAATAAGAACAACAAACTCATCGCCACCGATTCGAGCTACAAGATCATAACCTCGCACCATCTTTTGAATCCGTTTACTCACTTCGACAAGCACTAAGTCACCGGCGTCATGACCAAGGGTATCGTTAACGGCTTTGAAACCATCGAGGTCAATAAATAACAAATAGACATGACGAATCGCTCGCTGCATTTTTGCCGCCAGACGATTAATCACATTGTTGAGTTCGTGACGATTCGCCAGTCCGGTTAAATGATCGTGGGTCGCTTGGTGCTCCAACTGTCGTTGTAGCTCGAGGTTTTTGGCTATCTGTGATTGTAATTGGTGAACTTTATTCTCCAGCTCACCTTGCAACTCTTTACGCTGAGAAACTTCTTCTTCCAGATCTCGTTTCTTTTGCTCTATGGTTTCGGTACGGATCTTTATCAGCTCTTCCAACTTCGTTTGGTAAGCCTTAAGCGACATATTAGCGTACGTTAAGTCTTCTTGACTCTGGAACGCTGTGATTGCACTTGAAACCACGTGGCTAATGCCCTTTAACAACTCCACGTCATTGTCCGAGTACTCATTTGGATCTCGGTAAGACTGAATGATGAATGCCCCTAACGAAGATTCATCAACCACTAACGGGAAGCTCATCCATTGTTCCGGGATTGAACCGACCACATTCACTAACCCTTCGGCCTGGAGGTTTTCAATGTCTTTGCGATTAAAGTTGCAGTCCATTGTACTGGTCAAGGCAAAGTAGGTCAGCGATGCGTGAATATCGTCGAGAGATAAGGCGTTGAGTGTTTCTTCAGAAAAGTCGTCTTTGGCGTCGACAAAATATGGAAAATGTAACGCCCCACCGTCATTCACTAACACCACATAAAAGTTTTCCGCATACAGCATTTCGGCAATGACCGAATGAATTTCTTCCATCATGGAACGAATATCATTACTTCTTGTCAGACAAGAAACGATGCGGCTAATTTGTTTTATGAGAACTCGGTCATTCACTGGCATATCGGGTGACAATAGAAACTCCGCGGTTAATTTTGGTATTCATCCTGAATAAAAGCCAATAATGATCTGAAAATTGAACATTTTCCAGTAATTGACCGTAAACTTAGTTTAGTTGTTTTTAGTGCACATGTTGAGCGCTTTTCACATTTTATTACGTTTACACAATTGACCGCATATCAATGCACTTTAAGATAGGACCGAATATAGGAAATAGGACACAACATGAAAGTTACAATGTTCACTTCAATGCTGACACTGGCCGCCCTAGCACCATCGCTTCAAGCCTCCCAAGGCCTTGAAGACTTAAATACCGCACTGAATAGATTTAGTGGCAACACACCGGTCAGCGCCACCCTATTTTCCTCCTACAGCCAGGACAGAGGTAAAAAAGAACGCGAAGTGAAAAACACTTCAGGCTCTATAAATGTCAAATTACAGATGGCTGCGGAAGGCATGCAAGTCACCTACTTTGCCGACACCCTGGCGAAGATTGATCAAGAGAAACGTGAAAAGGCCAATGACGAAGAAGCGCTGACGCCAACGTTAAACGCTATGGAACGCCTCGACACCCCAGAAATGAAGAATATGGTGTCAGCCTCACAAGAGTTGAGTCGTTTCTTATCTAAGGCGCAGTTCGAGAAAGAGGAAGCCACTGAGTTCATGTCCAAGCCGGCCAGAAGACTCTTTTTCAATTTGCCTTTAGACAGCATCGTTGACGACAAAGAAACCCGAGAATACGTCGATGAATTTGAAGGTAAATACAGCGTCATCATTGACGAAGACGGAACTCCTCTACAAGCAATCATGAGCTTCTCAGGCAGCGGTAGCGCTTTTATATTCTTTACTGTTGATATGACTCAAACCTACATCGCAACATACAACACCATAGGTGACCGACTGATTATCGAAGAAGAACAGGTCGAGCGCTCGATGGACAGCACTTGGGGCAAAACCAATTCGGTATCACTTAAACGTTTGACTTTGGATGACACCACTGAGGTGGCGGCAAACGCGTCGGCACAAGAGGCCATCGAATAAAGGACTGTATTGTCGCTGCGCATTCTAGTTTACTTTAGGCCTTAAAATTACAATAAAAGGCCTCACCAATGCGCAGCTTTTTGATTAGTTTTTCGTTTTTAATTTTCAGTACCAATCTTTTCGCCAAAGGCGACTTGGCAACCTTGAGCCAATGGATGCAAGGTGCATTCAATAGCCAAAAACAAGCCGAAGTCGACAAAGACTTTTTCAACATCCACCTATACATGAAGCAAGCTTGGAAACAACAGAACGACGGTATTTGGCTCTATGTAGAACAAGCCGCAGAAGGATACTTGGACAAACCTTACAGACAAAGAGTCTATCATCTAACCCAACTGCCTGACGGTCGTTTTTCATCAAAAGTTTACAGCTTTGATAATGCCCTAAGTTATGCAGGTGATTGGAAGAAAAAGTCACCACTGGAAACAATGACGCCGGCAGATTTAAAACTCAGAGAAGGTTGTGCCGTATTTTTGCGTTGGGACGAAAAAAACCAATCTTACAGCGGTGAGACTGACGCAAACAAGTGCTCAAGTAAACTTAGAGGGGCCACATATGCCACCTCTAAAGTGATCGTATTTGAAGACCGAATTGAAAGTTGGGATCAAGGGGTTGATGCCGCGGATAAACAAGTCTGGGGGGCTATTAAATCCGGTTATGTTTTCGACCGTCAAGGTTAACGCATTTCGCTCTCAACCCAACGCGGCCCAGTTGTTGTGCGCTCTTTTTTCCAAAAAGGCGCATCCGTTTTCAGTGTGTCCATAATAAACTGGCTAGCGGCATACGCGTCTTTACGATGTCGACTGCTTACGCCCACAAAAACTATCTGGTCGCCTAAATCCAAATCGCCAACCCGGTGAATAATCGTTACTCGTCCGAGCGTCCAACGCTCTCGAGCTTCTGCCTCTATCTTTTCCAACGCCTTTAAGGTCATCGCCGGGTAATGTTCTAGGGTTAAGCCGATGATTTCATGGCCTTGATTGAAATCACGCACCAAGCCGCAAAAGGTCACAACCGCGCCGTCAGTTTGGTTGCCCTCGATAAGTGTTTGGTATTCTTGGTTAAGATCAAAATCCGCTTGTTGTACAACGACCACCATCAGCCTCCTGTTACCGGCGGGAAAAAGGCCACTTCATCGCCATCGTTGACTTGTGTATTCGCTTTAGCCAAATCTTGATTTACCGCCATCATCAGTTTTTCGGCGTTGAGCGCTTTCGCCCAAACGACACCACGCTGTGATAACAATTCAATAATATCTTTTACCTCAGCGATACCATCACCATCGAGTTCTAATTCACAGCAGTCGAGTGTCTCTTTAAGTTGAGCAAAAAAAAGTATTTTAATCATCAAGCGACTCCGCCTCGGGGTGACGCCAATCGCCTGTTTTTCCACCTTGCTTTGACAACACTTTAATGCCTTCAATGCGCATCGCCGGATCCACTGCCTTGCACATATCAAATAACGTCAAAGTAGTCACTTGCACCGCCGTCAGCGCTTCCATTTCAACCCCGGTTTTGCCGACCAATTTACACATCGCCTCTACGCGAATTCGGCCGTGACTCGGTTGAATTTGCAACTGCACATCAACCTTAGTTAACGCCAATGGGTGGCACAGCGGAATTAATTGGCTGGTTTGTTTGGCCGCTTGAATTCCCGCGACTTTAGCTATGGTCAGGACGTCACCTTTTTTATTGTTCGCTTGTACGACCTGCTCTAACGCCTGCTCGCTCAGATAAATATAACCTTCCGCCACCGCAATGCGGGTTGAGTCCGATTTATCACTGACATCAACCATGTTCGCTTCATTGTTGGCGTCCAAATGGGTCAATTTAGTCACGTTAACCTCTTGATTCGCAGGATGGATTTTGTGGTTTCAATTGCGGCACAAAGTTACATGGGCGATGCCGAGCATCCAATTGAGATTCAATCAACGACCAACCGGTTTTACATGCGCCGGTACTGCCCGGCAAACAAAAAATGACCGTACCGTTAACCAGGCCTGCCAACGCACGAGATTGAATCGTACTGGTGCCAATTTCCTCGTAAGACACTGCCCGAAAGAGTTCTCCAAAGCCGTCGATTTTTTTATCAAGTAACGGCGTTATAGCCTCCGGTGTTGAATCCCTACCAGAAAATCCGGTGCCGCCTGTGGTGATGATGGCTTGCACGCTATCGTCGGCAATCCACTTGGATACCACCGCGCGCATTTGATACACATCGTCTTTAACAATCGCTTTTTCCGCCACAACGTGACCGGTTTCCGTTAAGGTCTTAATCAGATAATGCCCCGACGTATCGGTACTTTCATCTCGAGTATCAGAGACTGTAAGCACCGCAACATTCAAGGGAACAAATTGTTTTTCTGCTGCCATTATTTTTCCTTTCTTCATTGTCAAAACAATGATTTAAATTGATTTAAACTGAGCTATGACCTGTTGCCCACAGGCCAGTTGCATTTTGTCTTTTGAGTAGCCACTGATCTCGGCTAACAGAGTCTGTTCTTCAACCTGTAATGTGAGTAACACTCGTCCCGCGCGAGCGTCTATTTTCGTTATTTGCGCCGGCACTTGATTTACCGCACTGCTAATATTGTCGCTCGCATTTGCCATCATAATGACAACCTTATTGGCTTCTACCAGAGCGACCTGCTGTTGCGCCGACTCTAAGGTATGACTCAACACGGCCGGCGCATCGATAGCGTCACCTAAACGCCACCGAATTAAATCGTGCTCTGGTAACTCTGCATCAAACCAAAGCTTTAAGCGGCTAAACTTAAATTCGCCTTCGATACTCTGAAGAGCACCAATAATCTCTTCAGTATCACCGTTCAATGCAATTTCGCCTGCTTCAATCGCTATTAGATGCTGCGCTATCAATGCCAGTTCGTCCAATTGATGACTGACCAAGATAAACACTAAACCAAACTCTGAATTGAGTTGCTTAATGAGCTGAAGCTTGCGTCGACGCACTTGCCAATCCATCGCTGAAAATGGCTCATCAAGTAAAATGATAGACTTGCCACTCAACAAGGTTCTGGCAAAGCTGACCATTTGCTGTTGGCCACCAGACAATTCTCCAGCGTATTTGTGCAACAGTGACTCTATCCCGCACAACTGAATCACTGCATAATAATTTAAGCCATTCTGCCCCGTCCACTTTGAGTGTTTGTGGATCAGAGCTAGATTTTTTTCAATGGTTACGTTCGGCAACAAACTTGGATGTTGCGACTGATAAACAAACGGATTTTGTTCCGGTTCCAGTTCAATGATTTTACCGTCGATCATTACCTGAGTTTGCGCTTTATTTTCGAGACCCGCCATCGACTTTAACCAAGAAGATTTGCCCGCCCCGGTGTGACCAAACACCCCAATAATACCTTGTCCTAATGGCACATCGGCATGGATGTTTAATTCATAACCTTCATAGAGTCGCCGAGTTTTCACATGCATCAATTGAGTCATAATTTAAACATCCCAACTCGATGATTGCTGCGATACAAAAGTATCAGGCTCAACAAACTCACACCGATTAACACAAGTGCTATGGTGTTAGCTTGCCCATAATTCATCAACTCAACTTGATTATAAAGCTCGATTGATACCACCTTAGTCTCACCAGGAATGTTGCCTCCTATCATTAGGATCAGACCAAACTCCCCTAAAGTGTGGGCAAAACCCAAGGTCGTTGCGGTTATCAATGCCGGTTTACACAGAGGTAATATGAAAAAAACAAAACGCTTTGTGCGACTCACCCCTAACGAACTGACCACCTTGTCATAGTGCAAGCCCACTTGCTGAAAACTGTTCAGTAAAGGTTGAATCACGAACGGCATGCTGTAAAAAATAGAGCCCAGCAAGATGCCAGAAAAACTGAAAGCCAGTTGCTGCCCAGTCAAACTTGTCCAAAGTCCTCCAAGTGCAGTGTCTGGAGCGAACGCCACCAACAAGTAATAACCCAGTACCGTTGGTGGCATTACTAGCGGTAATGCCACTAAGGCCTCAAACAAAGGTTTCAATTGCCCCTGATATTTAGCTAATTGCCAAGCCAATGGCAAACCAAACAAAAGTAAGATGACAACAGTACTCACAGCCAGTTTTAAACTGAGCAGTAGCGGTATCCACAACGCGTTATCCATCCACTCTCTCCATCGCTTGATAGCCCAAGGAGACAATTTGCTGCTGTTGTTGCGGTGCTAAAATGTAGTCAACAAATCGGCGAGCAAGTGGCAACTTTTTACTTCGTTTAACCACTGCAACATCCTGCAATATCGGTTCGTACAACTGTGGCGGTACCACCACAGTTGCTTTGTAACGCTGATCTCCAAATTTTTTCATGGCAAGTAATAGTGATGACTGCGCCAATAATCCCGCTTCGATATTGCCAGAATCAACGTATTGAAATGCTTGATTTATGTTGTTAGCCAACACCTGTTTGTTACTCGCTATTACCTTATTTACCAATACTTGACGGGCAGCAACACCGTAGGGCGCTAAACTTGGATCTGCAATCACAATGGCTTTTGGCGGCTTAGCGATGAACGTTTGCCAATCGCTTATTTTCGAGCCTGGCCACCATAACACCAGTTTTCCCGCGGCATAGGTTTTTGGCGTCTCAACTAATTGATTTTCAGCCAGTTGTTTTGGCCGCTGTTGGTCGGCAGCAAAAAAAACGTCTATTGGTGCGCCTCGCCGAATCTGTGTTGCGAGTAGTCCTGTTGAGCCGGAGGTGATCTCGATTCGAACCTTGTGTTCTTGCTCAAACTTAGATGCCAATTGCACCATCGGGTGAACGAAGTTACTTGCGACCGCGACAGTTAGTGACTCAATCTTGTTTGCCACCGAACTTGGCGCTAACAGCAGTGCCCAAAGTCCAACAACAATCCGGAATAAACTCATAAGTATCTGAAAGTCTGTTTAATTACCTAAACAGTACAATGTTTTGAATGATGATGATCAACGCTAACACGGCAGACAACATTTTCCAAAAGGCGATTGGGTTACGTTCAAGTAATGGGGCGGATTGAAGTTTGCTCAACATTTGTCTATTTGGCGTTTTTAAATCTTGCAGGAACTCAGACATCGCGTGGTAGCGATGGCTAATATTCGGCTCCGTTGCTTTTCTAAGAGCTAGGTCAATCCAATCCGGTACTGCCTTATTCACTTTTTGCGCTCGAATGTACTGCCAATCGGAAAATGTAGTGGCGTGCTGTCGTTGCATTAACGTCGGTTTGTAAGGTAACTCCCCTGTCAACATTTCATAAACAATGACACCAATAGAAAAAATATCACTGCGATGGACACCTTTTTGCCCCAAAAGGTATTCCGGCGCTATGTATCCAACGGCTCCTGCTAATCGTTCTTCTTCGATTGGGGAGACGATTTCTTCCAGTCCCGCAACTTGTACCGTTCCAAAATCAATCAACTTAATTTTGTTGTTCTCGGTGACCATAATGTTTTCTGGCTTTAAATCTCGGTGCACCATACTTTGACGCTGCATAACTCGAACGGCACTAATGATTTCGCTGGTGAGATGACGTACTTCGGTAAAAGAGGGCGACGGGTTGTCGTACATCCACTGCCGTAGCGTCCGACCTCGCACGTATTCACAGACGTGATACAAAAACGGACTTTTTTGCTGGAACTGACTGCGCGGGAAGATTTTCATAATGCCCCGGCTGTTCAATCGACTGCCTATCCACTGCTCCCGAATAAATCCTTCGAGATAACCTAAATCATCGCTGAAGTTTTCGGTCGGCATCTTAAGTACATATTCATTGTTCGTTTTGAGATGCTTGGCCACATAAACGTGGCTGCGCGTGCCACTGTGAAGTACGTTTTCAATTTGAAAATCATCGATTTTGGCGCCGCGATGCAACACCGGTGGTATTTTCAAAGCCGTCAGTTGCCTCGACACTTCATCGATGTTTTGAATTGGCAGAGATTCAACTTCGGCAATGAAGGCGGTGACGTTGTCTTCACTGCCTTCTCTGAGAGCCATATCGCAGAGTTCTCTGGCCAAGGCTTCAAGCGACTCTGACGTGCGATTCAAAACCGACATCATTTGCTCGTTGGTTAAGACATCGTGGACGCCATCAGTGGTTAACAAGAAGCGATCGCCAACTTGCAACTCGAGTGACTGAAAGTCCACTTCTAAATGACTGTCCATCCCCAGAGCTCGGGTCAAATAGGTTTTGTCTGCTGATACATATTGACTGTGATCATGGGTCAGTAAACGTAATTTGCCATCTCGTAATAAGTACACTCGACTGTCGCCGATGTGAAACAGATAAGCGGTGTTTGATTTGAACACTAAACCACTGAATGTTGTCACCATCCGATTCTGTTTGTAGCTGGCTTGTTTGCCGTGGTGATACAACCATGAGTTAAGCGACGACAACACTCTGGCGACACTGTCTTTGACGCTCCAAGCGTCGGGCGTGCTGTAATAGTCGTTGATAAACGTTGTGACGCTGAGCTGGCTCGCTTGTTTTGCATCATCACTGCAACTCACACCGTCTGCAATGCACAAGGCGTTACCCTTGTGTTTTCGAATAACAGGTGGCGGTTGTTGGGCAATAAATGCATCTTGATTCTCAGCTTTGATCCCCGCCGCCGAAAAACCACCAAACGCAACACTCAAATCGTTTGTCGCTTGCTTGGGTTTTTCTTGGCTAAGGTTCGAATCTGGCACAACCGCTCCTGGAAAAGAGGGCGCATTTAGCGCCCAAAACATTGTTAATTACTAACGGATATCAATTCAACTGTGCCGTCTTCTTGCACTTCGGCGATATGGCCTTCCGGCTCTTCCATCAATAATAATGCACCGAGACCTAACACTGCGGTGCCAGCAATTACAAAGAAGAAGGTGGAATAGTCAACCATAGACAACACGGTAAGATAGACGACCGCTCCAACATTGCCATACGCGCCTGTCATCCCAGCGATTTGCCCTGTCATTCGGCGCTTAATCAAAGGCACGGCAGCAAAAACAGCCCCTTCGCCTGACTGGACGAAGAATGAACACGCCATCGCCGCAACAACTGCGAGCCACACTGGCCATGAGCTGTCAATCAGACCCATAACAAAATAACCCACCGCAAGTCCCGCTGTTAATATGAGTAACACAGGCTTACGACCGAAGCGGTCTGATAACCAACCACCGCCAGGTCTCGACATCAAATTCATAAAGGCATAGGAAGACGCCACCATACCCGCGGCCACAGGCGATAACTCAAACGTCTCCAAGAAGAACAGAGCCAACATTGAAACGACGGCCAACTCTGAGCCAAAGGTGGCGAAATACAACACATTTAGAACCGCCACTTGTTTGAATTTATAGCGGTGAATTTCCGGTACTTCTTCAACAAATACCTTTTTATTCACCTTGTATACTTTTGAACAGTCATACACGTACAGCGCAGCTAAACCGAGGTAGATACCCAAAGCCGCACCTTCCGATAACAAGCTAACTCCCGCAGGCGACAGTTTCCAAGTCAAAAGCGCCAACGCCGCATACATAGGAACTTTCATTACCAATAGCAAAAAGAAATCGCCTTTTGATGTTACTTCCATTGCCCCCAAGTTTTTCGGACGGTAATACGTCGCGCCTTTTGGCGTATCTGAAACATTTTTGAAGAAGACCACCGAATAAATCAGCGCCAACACACCCGTAATCGCCATCGCGTAACGCCAGCCATCCTCACCACCAAACATCACTGCGACGGTTGGTAGCGTGAACGAAGCAGCAGCAGAGCCGAAGTTGCCCCAACCACCGTATACGCCTTCCGCTGTGCCCAATTCGTTATGAGGAAACCACTCTGATACCAAGCGAATACCGATAACAAATCCCGCACCAATAAGGCCTAGCGCGAAACGAGCGATAGCCGCTTGAGTAAAGTTGTCTGCTAAAGCGAAGGCAAAACAAGGGATCGAACAAATTGCCAACAAAGCGGAATAAACAATACGCGGACCATATTTATCGGTCAGCATGCCAATGATCACTCGCGCTGGGATAGTAAACGCAACATTCAGAATCAATAAGGTTTTAATTTCCTGAGTCGTTAAACCCAATGATTCTTTCACCGCCACCAACAACGGTGCAAAGTTAAACCAAACTACAAAAGTAATAAAAAAGGCGATCCAACTCAGGTGTAACACCTTCATTTTGCCGTGGAATGAGAACAAATTGAATTTGTCCGTCGTTGTCGCGTTTGTCATCGTGCGTTCCCTAAATGTCAATTTTTGGCAAAAAAAAACCACCAGCAGACATCGACGTACGGAGTCGAGGTTTCACCGGTGGCTTCTTCGCCATTTGCCTTCACCACGCGGTGAAACAATGTTTATGTTCTAGTCGAACGCAGTTGCACCTTTAATGCCAGAGAACAAAAACATATAAATTACATATAGTTAAGAAAAGTTAACGAGATAAATTAGAATATTTACTCTGTCTGTTGCACAAAAATGATTCATCGACGCACAAACAACGGGCAAACGCAGGTATGGAGACGAAAGTCGCGGGTAAATCGATTTTGTTGGGATCTTAGACTAGGCTCTATTTTTCAGGTGGGATGGCAGGCCAAAACACGGTCAAATGATACAATATATCATTTAACTGTAATAACCTTAATTTGAACGCATCTATCTGTAATCTATCTGAAAAAATTACTAAAGTCCAAAGTGCAAAATAATAACAACTTCTGTTCGGTGAATAAATGAATACTCTACTCAAGGCAGCATTGACTGCCACACTGCTGTTTTCAGCGGCGGATAGTACCGCTGCGAAAAAAGGCTCCGACGATAAGTCCATGTTCAATAGCGGCACCTTCTCATCCATGAAGATGAGAAATATCGGCCCGGCGTACATGTCTGGACGAATCGCCGACATTGCCGTTGACCAAAATAACCCGTCAACCTGGTACACCGCGGTTGGCTCCGGCGGCGTTTGGAAAACTATCAACGCAGGTACGACCTGGACACCAATTTTCGACAAACAATCGGTTTATTCTACTGGTGATGTGACTATAGATCCGAGCAACTCAAACATCATTTGGGTGGGTACCGGTGAAAACAACGGTGGTCGCCACATCAGTTTTGGCGACGGTGTCTACAAGTCGGTTGACGGCGGAAAAACTTGGAAAAACATGGGTTTGAAAGAATCCGAACGCATTTCTGACATCATTATTCACCCAACCAATTCCAATATCGTATGGGTTTCAGCGCAAGGCCCTCTGTGGACTAGCGGCGGCGAGCGCGGCCTGTATAAAACCACCGACGGCGGTGCGACTTGGAAGCAAGTTTTGAAACCTGCAGATGAATGGACAGGCGTAACGTCGCTATTAATTGACCCTCGCAACCCAGGCCGTTTATATGCCGCCACATGGTCAAGACAACGCACCGTTGCCTCGTATGTAGGCACAGGCCCAGGTGCCGGCATTCATACTTCGACTGACGGTGGCGAAACTTGGACCGAGCTGAAAACAGGCCTTCCAGCGGGTAACATGGGTAAGATTGGTATGGCGATTTCACCGACCAACCCAGACGTGTTGTATGCGACCATTGAAACCGACAACCGCAAAGGCGGCTTCTATCGCTCGGCAAATCGCGGCGCCAGTTGGAGCAAAATGTCAGACGAAGTCGGTGGCGGCACAGGCCCTCACTACTACCAAGAAATCTTCGCCGACCAACACCAGTTCGACCGCGTATATATCGCCAGTAACTACAGTAAAGTTTCTGACGATGGCGGTAAAACATGGACTCCAATCAGCACCAAACGCAAACACGTAGATGACCACGCCTTTGCATTCCACCCGACAGATCCTGACTTTGTTTTGATTGGTTCTGATGGTGGTATTTACATGTCTCACGACCGCATGGCGACTTGGCGTTATATCGCAAACTTGCCGTTGACCCAGTTCTATAAAGTTGCACCAGATGATGCCGAACCGTTTTACACCGTTTATGCTGGTGCTCAAGACAATTCCACGCAAGGCGGTCCTTCACGCACTATGCGTTCTGAAGGGATTAAGAACAAAGACTGGTTCCTAACCTTAGGTGGCGACGGCCACCAGCCAGCTGTTGAGCCGGGTAACCCAGACATCATGTACTCGCAGTGGCAACAAGGCAACTTGACTCGTCACGACTTAAAAACACGCGAAGGGGTTTACATCAAACCTCAGCCTCGTCCAGGCGAACCTGCAGAGCGTTACAACTGGGATGCCCCAATTAATGTATCTACGCACGATCCAAAACGTCTGTATTTTGCCTCACAACGCGTTTGGCGTTCAGATGATCGCGGCGACAGTTGGACTCCAGTGTCTGGTGACCTAACCAAAAATGGCAACCGTATGCATATGCCAATGATGGGTAGAACCTGGTCGGTTGAAGCCGGTTGGGACATTTATGCAATGTCGGAATACCACACCATCGCCAACTTCTCTGAAAGCCCTGTGGATGAAAACATCCTTTGGGTTGGTACCGACGACGGCTTGATTCAAGTAACAACCGACGGTGGCAAAAATTGGAGAAAGATCGACCTGAAAAAAGTCAAAGGCGTTCCTGCTACTGCTTATGTTAACGACATTCGCGCAGACTTATTCGATCCGAACACTGTATACGTTGCTTTGGACAACCATAAATACGGCGACTTTAAACCTTATCTAATCAAATCGACCAACCTAGGTAAAAAATGGACCTCACTGGCGAAAACCTTGCCTGAGAAACATTTGGTTTGGCGCATCGTCCAAGACCACGTGAATAAGAACTTGATGTTCATCGGTACCGAGTTTGGCATCTTCTTCACCGTCAATGGCGGTAAAGACTGGACTGAGCTGAATGGCGGCATTCCAACCATTTCAACCCGTGACGTTAAAATTCAGCGTCGTGAAAACGACTTAGTCGCAGGCACATTTGGCCGCGGCATCTATATTCTTGACGATTACGCACCACTTCGTAAGCTGACGGAAAAGGCAATGGAGCAAGATGCCCTGCTGTTTGCACCAAGCCGCCCAGTGAAATGGTTCCAGTTAGATGGCAACCATGCCCGTACTGACGGTGATGATCGTTATGCAGCGAAGAACCCTGAGCACGGTGCAACCTTTACTTACTTCCTCAAAGACAGTCTGTTAACGGCAAAAGAACGTCGCCAAGCAGAAGAGAAGAAAATGGTGAAGGATGAAGAGTATCCGAAGTACCCATCTTGGGAGTCTATTGAAAAAGAAAACCAAGAAGCCAAGCCAGCGGTTTACCTTGAAATTCGCGATGCTGATGGCGCTTTTGTTAACCGTGTAAACGCCAGCACGAAGAAAGGTCTTCACCGTGTTACGTGGAATATGACCTATGCGTCTGGTCGCGCGGTAACGGGCAAATCAGCTTCTGGTTGGAGCCCATTTGGCGGCGGCTTAATGGCGATTCCAGGTAAGTACACAGCCACCATGTTCAAACGTGTTGGTGCCGATATCGAGCAACTTGCATCGCCTGTTGAGTTTGAATTAAAGCCAATCACGTCACCGGCTTTAGCCAACGCGAAAGCAGAACAAGTATTGGCCTTTGGCAAAGAAATTACCGCCGCACAGCGTCGTTCAACGGCCATGAGTGCAGTGCTTAAAGAAATCGATACCGCGATGTCTGCTTTGCGCACGGCCATCAACCGTACACCGGGCGATATCGGTTCACTGGAATCTAAGTACGCAGAGATTAATGCTGAAATCAACGCCATTAAGTTTGAACTCTATGGCTTGGAATCACGGGATCGCATGGGTATCAAACCGGCCAACATTTCAAGTCGTTTGTGGTATGCCATGTCTGCGTCTTGGTCTTCATATGGCCCGACAAAGCAGCATAAAGAGCAGTTTGCTTATGCACTAGAAGGCTTAAACTCAGTCACTGAGCGAGTAAAAGCATTGCAACAAGCGAGCATTCCAGCATTACAAAATGCTGTCATCGATGCAGGTGGTCCTTGGACCTCTGGTGCCGAGCTGATCAGCCAATAGTCGGATAGACATCTCGACAAAGCGGTATCCAATAGATGCCGCTTTTTTGCATTTCAGGTGTGTTGCATCATCAAGCCAGCATACCAACAACTTATTATTCGACGTTTGACCACAGCAGGTTGAGCTGAGTTAAACGTCACAAAAATTGAATTTGATTTGGAACTCGTTATGAGAATATTACCCACCCTCATTGCCGCATCAATTAGCTTTGGATTAGCGGCGCCATTTGCCGCACAAGCTGACGATAAAAAATCCGTAGATGCCGCTATTTTTGCTGGCATGAAACTGCGCAACATGGGACCGGCAGTGACTGGCGGTCGCATCAGCGATTTCGCATTTAACCCACACAACCCATCGCAATATTATGTTGCCACCGCCTCTGGCGGTATGTGGAAGACGGACAACGCCGGTGTGACATGGCAAGCAATCGCAGACTCAATGCCAAGTTATTCATACGGCGACGTCACCATGGATCCGAATAACACCAACGTTATTTGGGCTGGTACTGGAGAGAACAACTCTCAGCGTTCTGTCGCGTATGGCGACGGCGTTTATAAATCGGTCGACGGTGGTAAAAGTTGGAACAATGTGGGCCTGAAAAACTCAGAACACATCGGCGAAATCCTCATTGATCCGCGCGACTCCAATACCGTTTATGTCGCGTCACAGGGACCACTTTGGAGCAAAGGCGGCGACCGTGGTCTGTATAAAACCACCGATGGCGGTAAAACCTGGAACAATGTGTTAGAAATTAGCGAACACACCGGGGTCAGTGATATTGCCTTCGATCCAAACAACCCTGACGTCATTTATGCCACGTCCTACCAAAGACGCCGTCATGTTTGGACGTTAATTAACGGTGGTCCGGAGTCCACTATCTACAAATCCACCGATGCCGGCAAAACTTGGAAGAAAATCAACAAAGGCTTACCAAGTGTTGATTTAGGCCGAATCGGAATTGATGTCGCTCCCTCCAATGGTGACATCATCTACGCCATCGTCGAAGCGGCGCAAGGTAAGTCAGGTTTTTACCGTTCAACCGACGGCGGTGAAAGCTGGCAGCGTCAAAGCAGCTATGTATCAGGCAGCCCGCAGTATTACCAAGAGATCGTTGTCGATCCGAAAAACCCGCACCGCGTGTACTCTTTAGACACGTATCTAATGGTTTCGGAAGATGGCGGTAAAAACTTTACTCGTGCCGGCGAAGCTCACAAACACGTCGACAACCATGCACTTTGGATCAACCCAAACAACACCAATCACTTAATCATTGGCAGTGATGGTGGCGTTTATGAATCTTGGGATCGGGCAAAAAACTGGCAGTTTAAAGACAACATGCCACTGACCCAGTTTTATAAAGTAACGGTCGATAACGACTACCCATTTTATAACGTATTTGGTGGCACCCAAGACAACGCATCATTGGGCGCACCACACAGAACAACTAACACGTCAGGCATCCAAAACAGCGATTGGTTGTTTACCCAATTTGGCGATGGCTTTAAAACTGTCATCGACCCGAAAGATCCAAACATCATTTACTCGCAGTACCAATACGGCGGTTTGGCG
The DNA here is from genome assembly GCA_964229075.1 of Alteromonadaceae bacterium. Lineage (GTDB taxonomy): Bacteria > Pseudomonadota > Gammaproteobacteria > Enterobacterales > Alteromonadaceae > Psychrosphaera. The sequence continues at coordinate 74,532 of CAXRBI010000017.1, forward strand.
AGATATGACAAACAATCTGGTGAACGCGTGCAAATGCAGCCAGTTACACCAGATCCAAACGTCGCACAGCGATTTAACTGGAACTCGCCGTTGTTGATCAGCCCCCACAACAACCAACGAATTTACTACGGCTCACAAACTCTGTTTCAGTCAGATAACCGCGGCGACGATTGGCGCGCCATCAGTGGTGACTTATCGCGTAATGTCGACAGAAACAAATTGGAAGTGATGGATACGGTATGGAGCGTTGATTCTGTCGCCAAAAACACCTCCACTTCGTTTTATGGGGCTTTAATTGCCGCGACTGAGTCGCCACTGCAAGAAGGCTTGTTGTACACCGGCAGTGACGATGGTGTGATGCACGTAACCAAAAATGGCGGCCAACAATGGTCTAAATTGAAATGGCCATCAAAGGTACCGGACAACGCCTACGTCGCAGATATGGAAGCGTCGTTATTTGATACCAATACGGTGTTTGCCGTGTTTGATAATCACAAAAAAGGCGACTTCAAACCTTACGTATACCGCAGTGATGACAATGGTAAACGATGGAAAGACATCACCGGCGATCTGCCAGTGCGTGGCTCGAGCTATGCCATTGCACAAGATCACGTTAACAAAGACTTATTGTTCTTGGGCACGGAGTTTGGTGTTTTCTTCACCCAAAACGGCGGTAAAAACTGGGTTCAGCTGAAATCTGGAATTCCAACCATTGCGGTCCGCGATGTTGAAATTCAGCGACGCGAAAACGACTTAGCTTTAGCCACCTTTGGTCGTGGTTTCTATATTCTAGACGACTACACGCCGCTGCGTACGAACGCCAAAACCGTTAAGTCACAAGAAGCGACCTTGTTCCCTGTGCGTCGCGCGTTCCAATTTGTCGAGCACGACCCACTTGGTTTGCCAGGCAAAGCGATGCGCGGTGCGGATTTCTACTTCGCTGACAACCCAGAATTTGGCGCTGGTATCAGTTACTACATCAACGAATCGTTCACTTCGCTAAAAGCTCAGCGTCAAAGCAAAGAAAAGCAACTTCGCAAAGACGGCGAAGAGGTCTTTTATCCGAGTTGGGACGCCTTAAAAGAAGAAGACTTTGAACAGTCGCCAACCTTATTGGTAACGATTACAGATGACCAAGGTAACTTAGTTCGTCGCATCAAAGCGCCAGCGAAGAAAGGCTATAACCGAATTTACTGGGATCTGAGATACCCGGGTTTTGAGCCTGTGAAGGCAGGTGGTCAGCGCGGTTCCGGCTGGTTTGTGGTACCTGGTACTTACACCGTTAGCATGGCAAAAGTTGTCGATGGCGTGGAAACGCCGTATGAGCAATCGCAGTTAATTGAGGTTGTAAGCATCGACAATCGCACGTTCGCTAGCTCAGACCGCGCTTCAGACTTAACATTCGATCAAAAAGCAGGTCGTCTATACGGCGCAATTCGAGGCACTAGAAGTTATTTGGGCGAGCTAGAAAAACGCATCAGCCACATTGAAGTTGCAGCGTTTGAAACCTTGGCAATGGACACTCAATCATTGCAATTGATCCACCAAATGAAACGTGACCTTGGCGAAATTAAGCTGTTGCTGAACGGTAACTCAGTTGTCTCAAAACGAGCGGAACCAGTACCAACTTCAGTATACGGCTACATCAGCTACTTGATCTGGTCTCGCAGTGAGAGTACCTCGCCAGTCAATGGCCAGCAGAAACTGAGGTTTAAACGCGCAAGCGAAGGTTATGCTGAAGTTTACTCAAGAGTTGGCCAACTAGCCGATTCAGTTAAACAGCTCGAACAAGCAATTGCTGAAGCGGGCGGTAACTGGCTACCTGGTACAATGCCAAACGAAGGCTTATAAGCCTTTATTGAGCGGTCACAAACGTCAGTCCCCGAACTGGCGTTTGTGTTCCTCGCTTACGTTGAATTTCGGGTTTTAGCCGCCAATTGCGTTTCCAATCAATTCGCCGGGCTACTTGGATATGTTAATATCTCACGGCGTTTTTCCACCTAAGTACCTTGTTGTTTGTCATGGCGAAATACATTGTCGTTTGTTTCCTTTGCAGTTGTTCATTCGCATCTTTGGCCAATGAACCGATTGAAGACGTCATCGAAGTACTCGCTCCCAAACGCACCATTGCCCTTTCAAGCAGTGAACAATCAATAGACTATGTTGATGAAGAACTTGAAATAGGCCTCAATCGCACCGTTGCAGATCAGCTCATCAGTATTGCTGGGGTCGAGTTAAGCGGTCAAGGCGGCCAGTTCCAAAGCTATTCGATTCGCGGATTTAGCCAAGGTCGTATTCGCACAGAAATCAATGGCATCCCAATTATCACCGACCGGCGAGCTGGTAATTCGGTGTCGTTTATTTCGCCTGATTTGTTCAGCGATGTCGCCGTTGATAAAGGTCCAGCATCTACTTTGTTCGGCTCGCCAGCGCGCGCCGGCGTGGTCAACTTAAGCACTGCGATGGACGAAGAAACTGTGATTAAACTATCCATGCAACCCACAAGCGATGCTTACAGTGCCAGCATTAAAAGTAAGCGCCAAGGGCTAACGTCTGGATTGGCCTTGCAGTCAGCGGGCAACGACTCAGCGCCAAACGGTGCGGATTTGAACACTCGCTTTCAAAGAGTATCAGGCATGTTGATGCACGAATCCAATAACGGTGATATCACTACGCACTGGTCTTGGTTGCCAAGTGTCGGCAAGGACATTGGCAAAAGTAACCAGAAATACAATCAAACCGAAATCAGCGATTACCCACACTCGCGCCACTCCTTGGCGCAAGTCCAAGTCAGTTCAACACTAGGTTGGTCGGCCAAACTGTTCCACCATTTTCAAGACTGGCAAAGTGATACCGAGCGATTTGAGCAGTACCGAACGAGCAGCGATTACCGCGCACATACCCTTGGCGGCCAATTTTTACAGCAAATATCTCTGCAGAATGTGCCTTTGTATTTCGGTGTCGATTGGTTAAGTCGCAAAGACGTCAGTATAAAAAGCGAATATCAACTTCAAGACGACAACAATGTGGATGCGCTACTCAACAATCATCTGCAAGGCCACGAAGATAATGTCGCGGCATTTGCCACCGTAAGTCAGCCCTTCGGCGGCGCTCAGTTAACAGCGGGTCTGAGATACGACTGGATAAAACAGGCCGCAAGCGCAAGCGCCTATGACAACCAACTGACGGCCTCATTGTCTATTGCATCCTCTGTTTCAGAGCGCGTATCCGTCTATGCCGAGCTCGCGAACGGCTTCCGTTACCCAACCTTAACCGAACGATTTTTCAACGGCATCACACCGAGGGGTTGGGTGCTAGGTAATCTTGAGCTATCTCCTGAGCAAAGCGTTGGCGGCGAACTTGGGTTCAAATGGCAAATTCGCGACACAGTGCAATTTGGTACCAACATCTATCGCTACGACATCGACCACTTTATTGAGCGGTACCGAGTCGACGACCAAACCCTGTCGTATCGGAATGTCGACAAGGCCGAAGTTTCTGGTCTCGAATTGCAATTGCAGTGGCAGCTCAGCGATCATCATCGCCACAGTTTTGGCTGGGAGCAACAAACTGGCGAAAGTGCTCAAGGGCAGACGCTCAACGGCATGCACCCAAACAAATTTAGCTGGCATTGGCGCTACGAGTTAGGCAATGTAGCTCTGGTTAACGCTGTCAACTTTTACGACTCAGTCGACGACGTCGGTGATACCGAACTTCCTCGCGGCGAAATGATGGTTTGGGACTTGTCTCTCGACTATCAGTTGAGCGACAACCAACAGCTTCGTTTCAACATCAATAACCTGACCGACCAAAGTTATGTCGCTAATCTGGATGAAGACGCGCCACTGCAACCTCAGCGCAGTGCCCGCCTGACTTCAATCTGGCGCTTTTAAGCGTTACTATGCGGCCTGATAACGAGAATTGAATAACCCATGAGCTTTAAAAAAACCAACCGTACCATTCACAAATGGGCCAGTATCATCATTGCGATTCCACTGTTGATCAGTTTTGTTACCGGCATTTTGTTGCTGGTAAAAAAGGAGTTCAGTGTCATTCAGCCACCAACGGCAAAAGGCATTGGTGTTGAACCTAACATTAGTTTTGAGCAAATTTTAACGGTTGCCCAATCAATCGATAGCGCCGAAATTCAATCATGGGCGGATATCGACCGTTTAGATGTCAGACCGAGCAAAGGTTTAATCAAGATACGCAGTGAAAACCGAATTGAGATTCAAATTGATGCGACCACCGCCGAGGTTTTGCATGTAGCGAAGCGTAATTCTGATTTTATTGAAAGCATCCACGACGGTACGTTTTTTCAAAAAAATGCCAATCTATGGCTTATGTTGCCCGTTGCTATTATTGCGGTTTTGATTGCCATTACCGGCATTATTTTATTCATTCAGCCTTACTTAAGGCCGAAACGAAAACACCAGCAATAAGTCTTTATCCTGAAAAGAAAATGGCGCGCCTATAGGGAAAGTGCGCCACTTTTTGACCTGTATTCTCGGTATTCTCAATACCACAAACATAGAGCAAACCGAGCAGCTGAAAGCCTCAAGCTATTCGTTAGAAACTGACACCTGTCCATAGCCAAATTTTTGTTGTATCCACTTTACCCGCAGCGTCGTCGCCTGCTGAATAAGAAGCGAGTTTCACGCCTACTGGATACTTACCGCTAACTTTGGTGGTGTAAACCGCATTGATTTCCGAACCCAAATCATCCACTGCGTCTGTCGACTCATCCGCAGAATAACTGTGGAAAGTAACTGCCCACTTACCACCAGCGGCTTTACCTGCAGCACCTACATACAAGTCATTTAGACCGACACCTGGCGTACCTAGGAACTGATCTGCCCAACCGTTAAACTTGTGCAGAGTCGCCAGTGGCGTAGCGAAACCAACACCGTTGTCTGAACCCAATGATTCATAACCTGCAGTCAGTTTTAAACCTTTAACCACAGTTGAACCTTCCAACAACAAGTACGTTGTGTCGTATTCCATTCCAGCGCTTTCGTTGGTCTGTGTTGCTGCTTCAGCGGTGTAGTTGAAACCAGAAGCTTTACCGGTAAAGCGCACACCAAATGTATCTAACGCGTTGTCGGTACCGTTATCAACCTCTAACAAATAGCCGTAACCTGTTAATGTACCCGCTGCTGTTTTGAGTTGCGCGTTTAACAAGTGGTCTTTTGAATCAATGTCTTTTTCGTCGGCAAAAATACGATTGCGTTTGTTGATATAGCCATAGCTCAGCTTTAACTTTTCAGAGGCGCTGTACGCAGCTGTGACGGCGTCAAATGTTTGTTTATCCTGACGCCAGCCAACGTGACCAACAAAACGGTGGTTGTCCATTGTGATGACCTGACGGCCCACTTTGATGTCGAGTTTGTCGGCCTTGTAACCAATGTACGCTTGATCAACTTCGGTCGTTTCAGGATCAGCAACAACTGAGTAACCTACGCCATCACCATTGGTGTTGTTGTAATCGTCAATCAGTGCCAACGAGTTTTCTAGCTCAACAAAACCGTAAAATCCGTTTGCGCTTTTTGTTTTGAAATTCGCCTTAGTACGCAACGTCAGTGCAGATGCGTCTTTTAACGCATTGTCCTGATCAACCGCTTCGTAGCGTAAACGAAAATCAACGTTTGCCGTACCTGCAGAAGTCTCGATTTTGGCCATTGCTGGCGTCGCAAATGCACTCAATACACCCGCAACCGTTGTTGCTAATATTGTTTTTTTCATGTGATATCCCTTGGTTCTTAAGTTTTTATTGTTAATTCTTTTAAGCTACGTCTGACGTTTTGTCTTGTTTTTCAGCCTTTTTACTCTTGTCCTTCACTTCAATGCTTTCTACCTTTCGCTGTTTCTCATAGAGGAAAGTCAGCACTTCTGAACGGTAGTGGTTGTATCTTGTGTCTTGTGCCAGAGCTAAACGGTCGCGTGGACGTTCTAGCTCAACGTCAAGAATCTCACCTATGGTCGCAGCAGGGCCATTGGTCATCATCACAATGCGGTCAGACAAAAGGACCGCCTCATCAACATCGTGAGTGATCATGATGACGGTGTTATTAAGCTCTTCTTGAATTTCCATCAATGAGTCTTGCATGTGCGCTCGAGTCAACGCATCCAAGGCACCAAACGGTTCGTCCATTAGCAATATCTCTGGCTGCATGGCCAGCGCACGGGCAATGCCCACTCGTTGTTTCATACCGCCGGAGATTTCATCTGGGCGTTTGTGCATGGCGTGATCCATATGCACTAGCTTGAGGTTGTGCTCTATCCATTCTTTTTTCTCGGCGGCCGATTTTGTTTTTGCAAATACTTGGTCTACTGCCAACTCAACGTTTTGATAGGCGGTTAGCCAAGGCAGCAACGAGTGGTTTTGAAACACCACCGCGCGCTCAGGGCCCGGCTCGGTAACGTGTTTGCCATTCAGAATAACGCCGCCTTTAGAGGCTTGATATAGACCGGCAACCACATTCAGAACCGTCGACTTACCACAGCCAGAGTGGCCGATTAGGGAGATAAACTCGCCTTTGTTAATTTTTAGATCGACTTCCTTAAGTGCTGTGAAGTCGCCTTTTGGTGTCGGAAACACCATGTCAATTTTACTGATATCCAATAATACGCTCATGGTTCTCTCCTTACGCCTTAACGAACTTCACTGCTTTTATCCCAAGACAACCACTTCTGCAGTTGCAACATGGAACGGTCTAACAAAAATCCAATGATGCCGATGACGATGACAGCGGTCATGATTCGGCTCAAAGATTGCGAGCTACCATTTTGGAATTCATCCCAAACAAACTTTCCAAGGCCCGGGTTTTGCGCCAGCATTTCTGCCGCAATCAGCACCATCCAAGCAATACCAAGCGATAAGCGCATGCCGGTAAAAATCGCTGGGATAGACGCTGGCAATACAATTTTCTGTACGTGTTTTAACGCTGGAAGGCGCAATACTCGAGACACGTTAACCCAATCGTAATTAAGCGACGCCACGCCGACCGATGTATTAATCACCATTGGCCACAAGCAACACAAGGTGACGGTAATCATTGAATTCAAAAATGATTTTGCGACTAGGGGATCGTCAGAAACATACAAGGCACTGACCACCATAGTCACCAGAGGCAACCACGCTAATGGGCTCACTGGTTTAAAGACTTGGATGATTGGGTTAATCGCTGTGTTAAGCGGCTTGCTTAGGCCAACGGCAATGCCCAATGGGATGGCGATGACGGCTGCCAAAATGAAGCCACTCATCACCGTGATTAAACTGGTGCCAATTTGATCGATAAACGTCTCTTTACCGGTATAAGCGCGAATTTTTGGAACGTAATCAGGATCTTTTGCGATGCGCGCGGCGTTGCGTTTTTCCTGGCGTTCATAAAACGCTTGTTCCTTTTCTCGGGATTCAACATGCTCTTGAATCAGATTGACCATTTGTTCGCTGACCGCTTTTGGTCCCGGGAACTTTCCTAACGAAGTATCAATACTGTTTGCTGCCGCCGACCAAATTAGCATGAACACTAAAATGCCAACCAAAGGCAAAGTCACAGCCTGAAGAAAGTTCACTAAGAATGGCGGCAGATTCGCATTGATCACCGTCTCATTTTTCTTAGTGATAAGTTGGGCAATTAAACTTGTCATAATTATCTCTTTTTCACTTTGCTATTAAGTCTCAACGACATCGGATATTGGGCGCAGACATCCTGCGCCCTTGAGGTGTTGATTAGATTTTTTCTTTACCCTTCAAACCGATTGAGAACTTGTTGATGTACTCATTTGGTTTGGTACCGTCATAAACGATGTTGTCGATAAAGTGAGTTTGTGGACTGCGGAAACCGTCTTCGCCTTTCAGTGAAGTGAATTCGCTCGCCGGTACAATTTTCTCTTCAATCAAAGAGTTCACGGCTTTCATGTAGATGTCTGGACGATATACTTTCTTCGCCACATCGAAATACCACTGATCAGGTTTTTCTTCACTGATTTGGCCCCAACGACGCATTTGCGTTAGATACCAGATAGCGTCTGAGTAGTACGGATAAGTTGCGTTGTAACGGAAGAATACGTTGAAGTCAGGCACTGGACGTTTGTCGCCTTTTTCGTATTCAAACGTACCCGTCATCGAGTTGGCAATAACATCATAGTCCGCACCAACATAGTTCGATTGCGATAAGATTTTAACGGCTTGAGGACGGTTTGCGTTGTCGTTCGCATCTAACCACATCGCTGCACGAATCAAAGCACGAGTTAAACGAATGGTAGTATTTGGATATTTTTCAGCGAACTGCTTGGTAATACCGAATACTTTCTCCGGGTTGTCTTTCCAGATCTCGTAGTCAGTTACCACAGGTACGCCGATGTCTTTGAATACCGCTTGCTGGTTCCAAGGCTCACCCACACAGTAACCATAAATAGTTCCTGCTTCTAATGTTGCTGGCATTTGTGGCGGCGGCGTTACAGAAAGCAGCGCTTCAGCGTCGATCTTTCCTGACGTGTCGCCTTTGTGCGGTGCGTAGAAACCTGGGTGGATACCGCCAGCGGCTAACCAATAACGTAGCTCATAGTTATGGGTCGAAACAGGGAATACCATACCCATATTAAATGGCTTGCCTTCCGCTGTGTATTTTTCAACAACAGGCTTAAGTGCGTCTGCTTTAATTGGGTGCACTGGACGACCGTCCGCCATTTTTGGAATGTTTGGCTTCATTTGTTTCCAAATTTCATTGGAAACGGTAATGCCATTACCGTTTAAGTCCATAGAGAACGGCGTGATGATTTCCGCTTTGGTGCCATAACCAATCGTTGCAGCGATTGGCTGACCAGCCAACATGTGCGCGCCGTCAAGACGACCATCAATAACGCCGTCCAACAATACTTTCCAGTTGGCCTGCGCTTCGATAGTTACGTACAAGCCTTCGTCTTCAAAATAGCCATTTTCGTAAGCAATTGCGATCGGTGCCATATCGGTCAATTTAATGAAACCAAATCTTAATTCTTCTTTTTCTGGGTAGCCCAGTTCTGCCTGAGTCGCAAAACTAAGCGTCGTGGCTACGACGGCAACCGCGCCGTACACAGCCGATAGAGCTTTTTTAAATTTTGTAGTCATTGTTAAGTTTCCCGTGGTTGTGAACCGAAACAGGCCAAGTAACGTTTTGGAAGCAAATCTATCGGTGCTTTTATACTGCACGCACATGAACGGTTGCCCAGAAACGAAAAAACCACCGCATGCGCTCCAAATAATGGAGAACAAAAACGGTGGCTGCTTTGCCTGTTATTCACTTTCATCATTGAAAGCAAATTTCTGAGCCAATTACTGCATCAAAGATGCCAGAGAAGAAAACTTCTTATTTTTTATAATGTTAGCATTACGAGACCGTATATTTCGTCCAGTTCCAAATCAAAAATGCACAAAAATGAAACACCAACGCACAAAAATAGCAATAAAATCAATAATTTAATAAATTTCACCCCGAGGTGAATTTTATTAATCTCAGAGTTTGTTTGACCGGGAGAAATTCCATACTTTAAGTCATAAAGCCTACTACTGAGTTAGCCAAATGGTGTATTGATTTTAGCAAGTGCAGCTCGAATATCTGTTTAAAAAGACAGGTGAAAAAGGGGGGAGCCTCGGGGCGTTTCCCAATCCATACCGCCCCAAAAAGGACATAATGCGTAAATTTGATAGGTAGGGGTTAGCTGTGATTAATCGCAATATCGAAGCTAAAGCGAGTGCCTTTGCCTAACTCGCTTTGCACCCGCAGTTCAGAATCAAGCAAATTAACAAGCTTTTTGCTGATGGCGAGACCCAGGCCAACATGCGTGCTCTTGTCTTCCATCGCATTGCTCGCTCGGTATCTGGCATCAAAGATATGAGCGATTTCATGTTTACCTATGCCACTGCCTGTATCTCTAACGTCTAGCCTAAGTTTGGTTGGCTCGTTTGCAATTGGGCTCACTTCTAACACGATTTCACCATGCTCTGGCGTGTGTCTCAGTGCATTTTCAATCAGATTGGTCAATACCCGTTCCAGTTTGCCAATATCAACAAACGCTTGATAATCGAACTGCTCAGGTAACACCTTTAACTCTATATTCTTCTCTTTTGCTTTGAGGTCAAACTTTGCCGCGATGTCGTACAGAAGCTCACCCAATGGCGTTGCCTCTTTGTTGATAGTTACTTGCCCACCTTCTAGGTAAGCCAGCTCAAAAATTTGGTCAATCAGTCGCTTTAGATTACGCGCATTGCGCATCGAAATATCGATAAAACGCTTGCGCTCTTCGGCGCCTAACTTTTCGCCATTGATGGACAGCGTTTCAATGTATCCTTGCAGATTAGCTAATGGCGTTCGTAAATCATGTGACAGATCTGCAAGTAACACTCTTCTGTGCTCATCAATGTTTTCAAGCTGCACATATTGCTGCTGAATCTGCTTTAACATCAGATTGAACGTTCCTGCAAACAACTGAAGTTCGTCGTGTAATTCTGAAGGCAATTCGATTTCAACATCGGCGCTACCAAACTGATTTCGGTCAATCGCTCGGATTTCGCGGGTCATTTTACAAAGGGGGGCCGTATAAAATCGAAACAATCCTAATAACAGAGCCAATAAAACAACGATGGAAGATATGGCGATGATCGACAATTGACGCAATGTCTGATTTTCTTTCACTGATTCCAAAACAGAATCGTGCACCTCACCGCCGATGATCATATACAAATAACCTTGCAGCGCTTGGTCACGATACACAGGCGCAGCTGAGAAAATTTTCTGGCGAGACAAGCTGCGAGGATCGTCACCTAAAATCGGTAACACACTAGCGTCACCAATCAGCTGTTGAATCGGTGCTACATCAACATACTCGCGCTTCACTTTTCCAGGCTCGGCGGAATAGGTCAGGATTTTTCCATTTGGGTTTACATAGTAAAATTCAAAGCTCGGGCCAAGCATCATTAAGGTGTGGAACAGGCCCTGCAACGCGTCATAATCAAACACGCCTTGTGCCAGTAATGGATTGTCGGTCACTAAGTGCTCAGCCAAGCCCAAATGCAAGCGCTGCTCGGACTCCAACTGCGTATTTTGTTGCAATTGGTCACTCCACCAAACCACTAAAGCGATCAACAATACAAATCCCAAGGTTAACGATATTGCTAAGCGTTGATACAGTGACAGTCTCATGCTTGTACTCCATGGGAATTTAACTTGTAGCCAACGCCCCAAACCGTCTGAATAATCTTGGCCTGGGCTGGGTCTGACTCGAGTTTCGCCCGCAGGCGATTAATGTGAGAGTTGACGGTGTGCTCGTAGCCGTTATGGTGATATCCCCAAACCGCCTCTAATAGCTGAGTTCTGGAAAATACTTGGTCTGGATGATGAGCAAAGTGCTTAAGTAAGTCGTATTCGGTGGCCGTCAGATCCAAAGTTTTGTCACACAATTTCACTGTGTGTTTTTGTTCATCGATACAAAGTTTCCCTAACTGCAATTCATTGCTTTGGGTCGCAGAATTGTGGGTGACACCTTTGAGTAAATTCACTCGGCGAAGGTGGGAGCGTACCCGCGCTTGCAGCTCTCTAACACTGAAGGGCTTCGACATGTAATCGTCGGCACCTAACTCCAAGCCCAATACTCGATCGGTTTCCGAGTTTTTTGCTGTCAGCATAAGGATGGCTTGTTCAGGCTTGGCTTGGCGGACGCTGCGGCAGATGTCGAGACCACTCATACTGGGTAACATGACATCCAAAAGTAACAGTGAATAATCGTTATTAAGGGCCATGTCTAGGCCCTTTTGGCCATCACCACTGTGCTGAGTCTTAATGCCTAACTCTTGTAAGTTGACTCGGATTAAGTCAGCTATGTCTCTATCATCTTCAACTATCAGCACAGTGTCTGTCACAAAGGTTACTCCGTTCTAGTAATGGTGATGTATACCGCCGGGTTGTCAAAACGATGTGCCTGGGTCAACACCGACGTTGATAAACCGTCGTCCATTGATACCACACCAGGGTGCATGGCGACAAAGTCTACATCGTCTCGAGCCGCGTCAAATCCAGTACCACCATCAATAGGGCCTGGAATGGTGCCCGCCATTTCGCTATTTGCTTCCGTACCAGCGTCGTATACACCGGCATAGCCAGTCCACGAATCACCTGCGGCAAGCGAAGCTAGGTCAATAGCATTAAGACCGGTAAACGCGTCATTTGTATTCACCAACATCGAAACTAATGACAGTTTAGAGTCTGTGGTGTCCTCAATTGTCACGGTTACGGTTTGTGTTGCTCCCGGGCCAAATGGTGCATCGCCACTGGCACTCGCATTGACAACTGATAATGCCAGCAATGCGGAGTTGTCGCCACCTTCGGCCATTTGTTCAAGTTCCGCCGAAGCAGACTCGCCTACCATCCAAAGTTGCCCTTCGCTGTGCAGCGCGACACCAATAGGCGACATAGGTTGACCGTAGGTTAGGTTGGTCACAGATACTTCATAGCTGACGTTGACCGGCATTGGCGTCAGCTCTGGCTCAACCATCATTTCTTCATCGTCGTCATCGTCACTACAAGCCCCTAACAACAAGGTTAGTGAAAGGATAGCGGCTGTAGAAAACTTGTGTTGGAAGTTTTTCATGCTGCCCCCTTAGTTTACAGTGATTGTGATTTTTGCCACTGGGTTTAACCAACGGTGCGCTGTTGAATCCAGATCAGAATAGCCGCCCATGTCATCAGTATCACCAATAACGCCGCGGTGAATGTGAACCACTTGAGTCTCTTCCATATCGGTTACGCCCATCGCACCCGTACCGTTTTTCATACCAGGATCTTTTGGAATGCCTGGAGTACCCGGAGCGCCGCCGTCGTTAACAATTTCGTCGTTCGCTTCTGTACCAGCGTCATAGGCTTTTAAGTACATAGTGTAAGTGCCAGCTTCAGATGGAATGCTCCAGCTATCCAAGCCAACAAAACCATCATTGGTAGGCAACAACATTGAAACTAATGATAGTACGGTGTTTGTGTCTGCGGACATCAACATTGTTTCTGTGCTTGCACCTGGTGCCAACATGCCTTCCGCTGGGTTTTCAACGATGTCGGCGGAGATGCCAGTTAGCAGCGTAGACATGCCCGAGATATCGCCGCCTTCTGCAATGGCTTGTAATTCAGTCGATGCTGCCATGCCAACTTGATACATATTGGCGTCGTCGCTGTGCGCAGCGATAATGAATGGCGTGAAGTAGACGCCTTGAGTCAAGTTGGTGATTTTGATTTCAAGGTCTGCAGCTTGCGCACCCATAGCCATTAGGCCCGCCGCTGACATGGTTAATAATTTTGATAGTTTTTTCATGTTCAATTCTCTTGTTAGTTACTTGGTTTATCCAAACGCACTATCAAGAATGAATTGAAATTATCCCAAAAGTATCACGAAGCCTTCACTAATTCATAAAGAAGCGGTGGCAATTTCATAACAAATAAAATTCATATTTATTAATAAGTTATTGTTGCGTCTGGCACCACTCCAAAACCTTGTCGGAATTTATCACGGTAGGCCTTAGGCGACAGTTCCGCAACTTCTGCAAACAATTTTCGGAACGAACTGGTGTCTTCATATCCCACTTCATTGACCACTCTTTCTATTGGCATATCGCTGCTTTCTAACAAGCGTTTTGCCGCTTCCACTCGCATCTTTTGTAAATAATTAACGGGCGTGTCGTTTAGCGCTTTTTTGAACCTGCGATTTAAGGTCCGTTTGGTTGTCGCAAACTTATCCGCCAATATATCGAGCGTAATGGGCTGTTTTAGGTTTTGGTACATCCATTTTTGCACATTTAACACCATAGAATCATTGTGGCGTTCAAATGTTTGCAATGTCATGTGAGGTAATTGTGACGAGCGATTTGGCTCGATTAACATTAGCTTGGCTATTTGTGCCGCAAGATGAGCGTCGTACAGATGCTCCACCAGCAGTAAACACAAACTGAAGTAGGCCGTGGTTGCTCCAGCGGTAAACAGGTTATCGTCTTGCACCACCAACTGGCCAAGCTGCAATGAGACGTTTGGGTAAAGACGCTCAAACAATGTCGCTAGCCACCAAACCGATGTGGCCTTGCGTTGTTCCAGCAGCCCCATCTCAGCAAGTAAAAACGTCGAACTGCAAAAACTGCAAATAGGCACTTCCGTGTTCTGCCAATGTTTAACGTAAGGAATAAGCGGAGACATTTTGTCATAGTACTCGCGCAACGTTTCTTCGTTGTAGGAAATGCCCCCAGATAAAATGACCGCGTCTGGCTCAGATATTTGTTCGACGCTGAGCGCTGGAATGATAACGCCACTGTGGGCATTCAGTTGTTGTCCATGGGGTGAGACCACACGAACGTCAAAAAGGGCCACGTGAGGGTCGTTGTTACGAACTTGCCAATAACGATTACAAATCATGAAAAAGTCCATTAAACCAGTCACTTGCGAAGCCATCGCATCGTCTGCCGCTAATATCACAACCTTCTTCATTTTATCTCCCAACAGAGCATGTCACTATTGACACCTTTATAGTCAATAATGACACTCACGGTTTTTTTTGCAAGTCCCTAAACTCGATACATAGCTTTTGCGGTGACTCAATGGACTAGGAGAATCTCATGACAAATTCGAAATTAATGTACTTAGTGATTGGTGTGGTTGGCTTGTTATCAGTGCTGTGGCTGACATTTACAACGGCCATGCCGATTCATTTCTACTTCTTAGCTGTGCCCTTGATTATCCTGCCATCGTTGCTCGTCATTACGCAGGCATTGTCAGGTAATCAGGTTAAGCGCTAAACACTGTTTTTCTGGGCGTAATCGGGAATCGCTTTGGCGGGCATCGCCTTACTGAAGTGCCAACCTTGCACCACTGTGACGCCGTGACGACGAACGAAGTCAACTTGTGCTTGCGTTTCAACGCCCTCTGCAACTAGCTTGAAGCCTAGGTTGTTGCACATATGGCAGATCTGTTGGTAAAGGATTGCGCCTTTATTGTTATCAGCATTGTCCAATAGCGACTTATCAATCTTAATGGTATGGGCGCCTATTTTTGACAACACCGATAGACAGCTAAATCCGGTTCCAAAATCGTCAATCGATACTTTGAAACCAAACGTCTTAACGTCCTCAAGCACAGTATCGATTTCACTGGCTCGTTCCATATAGCGAGACTCCAACAGCTCAAGTTCAACAAATTGACCAAACCGCGCCAATTGTTGTTTGAGGTGAGTGACAAATTCTGCGCTAAGTAGATTGTTTGGATCGAGATTGATGCTGACATTGGTCATAAACCCTTTGCCTTGCCAATCCGACAAGGTCTTAGATACTTCGGAGATCACCCAATAATCAATGACACGGGAATAGCCACCAGACTGCAAACTCTCCAAAAAATAAGGGCCGTGAATCTTGTCGTCGAGGGTGCGCAAACGCAGCAGCGCTTCGACTCCAACCACCTGACCTGAAACGATATCTACCTTAGGTTGATAGTGCAGCAATAATTCGCCGCGATTCACATCTTCGATGGCACGCAAAAGTTGCAACGACGCTTCGATTTTTTGTGCATGTCGTTCAAACTGAGTTTTTTCGGTGACACGCTCCATTTCGTGTTTTATCGACAGCTTTTGATATAACACCGATTCCGCTTGGTGGATCTTGACGTTTTGATCAGCAGAGATCACAAACGGTTTGTAAAAATAAATCCCCATCCAAATCAAAGTCACTTGGAACATAATGGCAAAAAAGTCACCGTCGGTAGCCATAAACATGTTTACGATTCCGGGCAAAATCCAAGAGTGGTTGTAATCAACAAATTGGAACCAGCCACTGGATATTGCCACGGAGCTCAACAGGGCGTTAAGCACAGGGATACAAACAAACGGCAAGAAATATTTAGGGTTAAAGGCTAATGGCAAGGCAAATATCAATATCTCGTTGACGTTAAAAATCGCAAACGGCGTAGCCAAAATTGCGATTTTTCGGCTGTGCGGATCTTTTGAAAACAACAAAATTGCGATGATTAGAGACCAAGTCGCACCGCCGCCCCCAAAGTTAGCAAACAAGTCGCCAAACAGCGCCATACTCAAGTTTGGTGCAAGTTCGTAGCTGTAAAAGTCAATGTGTGCTGACGCCGACTGCTCAATCAGCAAATGGAAGGTGTTTGCGCCGTGCAGACCAAACATCCAAAACAGGTTAATAAAAAATATCCGTAACGTCGCAATTGAGAAGGGATTCATTTGGTCAATTTGTCCCAGTAGCGGGGTCATCAACCACAAAAACGCGCTGGATACCGCTGCCACCACCAAAGTGACAATCACTAAACTGATGATTGCGGGGCCAATAACATTCAGGTTGCGCTTTAAATGCTCGCCAATGGCGACATTACTGAACCTAAAGAACCAATTTCTTTGCTCCACCGCTTTCACAACATAAGGCGTAAACATCATGGTCAGCAGAGCCCTAGGATCATTTACCACCCGACTCAAAAGTATGGCGGCATCGAGGTTTTGGTCACCAATGCTGAGAATGGCGATGGCAATGAAGGTAATACTTATTACGGTGATGACCGGCACATCGAGGTTTCTCGAAAAATGAATGCCTATCGACACCGCGGCTATGGCCGGAAACGTAATAGCGACGCCACTGGCGAGGCGAGCCATCATTTGGCTCAGTTCCGTATTTCCCACAGCGTAGCTGCATAGGGAAGACGCCAAGGCAAACAGCGACATAAGCAGCAAGAATGGCAACAGAGCAATAAAGGCTTCACGCACTGAAATCATAAAAATGGAATTTGCCGATTGCTGGAGCTGAAATTTGGCCATGAAGTGGATGAGTGCCTGTAGATTCCTTGAGAACTTCTAATTTATAAATTTCTCAATAAAAAAGCCAGCCCGAAGGCTGGCGACCGTGCGCGGAGAATATTACCCTGTTGATGGTCTAAACAAAGCGCACGTGTCCAAAGAGAAATCTTTGTTTGGCTTTAAACGTCAGATTTTAAGTTGTACAACACCATTGTGTTCGCGAACCGCGTAGGTTTTTAAACTGACAGAGTCGTCCTCAATGCAAGCGCCTGAGGACAGGTTAAACTGCTGTTTATAAAGTGGTGACGCCACCACAATATCACCGTTGACGTCGCCAACCAGTCCACGAGACAACACGTTTGCCTCGCCAAAAGGACAGTAATTTTGTACCGCAAACAGCTCTTGCTCACCGCCAATTTTGAAGATGGCGACTTGTTCGCCATTGTGCAGAGCACATACCCCGGTATTGACGTTAATGTCAGCCAATTTACAGATTGATTGCCAATTTTGTTCAGCCATGTCCTAACTCCTAACCTAATTCTACGCTTGGGATTTCTTCGCCTTTCGCTTGCGCAGCGCGGCTTTTGTCTGCAATTCGAGCCTTTTTTTGACCACGGTCAGCTTCATACACCAACGAGTCATCAGTGGCGTCTGAGTTGATGAAATGGGCAAATCGCTTCAATCGCTCTGGGTTATCAAGCGTCTTTTTCCACTCACATTCATAGGTGTCAATGACGCGTTGCATATCCGCTTCTAGCTCTTCACAAATATCCAGTTTGTCATCCACTACCACTGATTTGAGATAGTCTAGGCCACCTTCCATGTTGTCCATCCAAACCGAGGTACGTTGTAATCGGTCTGCTGTACGGCAGTAGAACATTAGAATTCGGTCCACATATTTTATTAACGTGGCGTCGTCCAAATCCGTTGCAAACAAATCCGCGTGACGCGGCTTCATGCCACCGTTGCCACAGACATATAAGTTCCAACCTTTGTCCGTTGCTATCACGCCGATATCTTTACCTTGAGCTTCAGCGCACTCACGGGTACAGCCCGATACCGCCATTTTCAACTTGTGCGGTGAACGCAACCCTTTGTAACGCATCTCAAGATTCACCGCCATCGAGACGGAGTCGAGCATGCCGTAACGACACCAAGTGCTTCCAACACAAGATTTTACGGTTCGCAATGATTTACCGTAGGCTTGACCGGTTTCAAAACCTGCGTCATATAAATCTGACCAAATCATTGGTAACTCGTGCAATTGGGCGCCGAAGAAGTCAATGCGCTGACCGCCAGTGATCTTGGTATAAAGGTCATATTTCTGGCCGATTTCACCCAGTGCGATGAGTCCCTGTGGCGATATCTCGCCCGCGGCGATTCTTGGTACAACGGAATACGTACCGTCTTTTTGCATGTTCGCTAGGAACACGTCATTGGTGTCTTGCAGATGAATGTGATCGTCCGATAAGACATATTCATTCCAATAGGTCGCCAACATAGAACCGACCGCTGGCTTACATGTCATACAACCAAGGCCCTTGCCGTATTGCCTGATCAGTTCATCAAACGTTTTGATTTTTTTGGTGCGGATAATGTCGAATAACTCTTGGCGCGAATATTCAAAGTGTTCACAGACATGGTCGTTAACTTCAACGCCCATTTTCTCAAGCTCGGCATTTAAGATCTGCCCCACCATGGTATTACAGCCACCACAACCAGTGCCGGCTTTGGTACAAGATTTCAGCTCAGATAACTCACAAACACCACCTTGAACCGCCTCAACCAGATCGCCTTTGCTGACATCGTGACATGAACACACCTGTGCCGAATCTGGCAGTGCGTTAACGCCCAAAGCAGCACTTGCGCCGTCAACCGCTGGTAAAATCAAAGACTCAGGCTTCTCTGGCAGTTCCATTTTTTCCAACATCATAGGCAACAAGGTACCGTAAGCGTCGGTGTCACCGACCAAAACAGCACCGAGCAAGAATTTCTTGTCGGCCGACACGATGAGGCGTTTATACACCCCTTCAGCTTGGTTGCTATAGGTATATGTTAATGCGCCTTCGGTGCGAGCGTGCGCGTCACCGATACTGGCCACATCAACGCCCATCAGCTTCAACTTAGTGCTCATGTCGGCGCCGGTAAAGGCCAAATCACCGCCTGTTAAATGGGAAACCGCTGCTTTTGCCATGGTATAGCCAGGTGCCACCAGACCAAAGATACGGCCTTGCCACAAGGCACATTCTCCGATGGCGTAAATGTCTTTGTCGGATGTTAAACAGTTATCGTCAATCACGATTCCGCCGCGTTCGCCAATTTCGATATCGAACTGACGAGCCAACTCGTCTTGCGGGCGAATACCGGCTGAAAATACGATCATGTCGGTTTCTAGGTGCGAGCCATCAGCAAAGTTCATGCGATAACGGCATTGCTCGCCGGGGACAATTTCAGTGGTGTTTTTACCTGTATGAACGTCTACACCCAAATCTTCGATTTTTGAGCGCAACAGTTCACCGCCGCCTTCGTCCAATTGCACGGCCATCAAACGTGGCGCAAATTCAACGACGTGAGAATCCAAGTTTAAGTTGTGTAACGCTTTGGCACATTCAAGACCAAGAAGACCACCGCCGACGACAACGCCCACCTTGCTCTCTTTGGCCGATGCCGTGATGGCTTCTAAATCTTCGATGGTTCTATAAACCAAACAATGCGGCTGATCTTTTCCAGGAATGGGCGGTACAAACGGAAACGACCCCGTGGCAAGAATCAACTTGTCATAGGCTTCTGTGCGGCCACTCTCTGTTGTAATGACTTTTTCGGTGCGGTTGATGTCTACGACTTTGTCTTTGATGATGTACTGCACGCCATGTTCGTCGTAATAGTCTTCCGATGTCATCATCAAATCTTCTACGGTACTGCCAGAAAAATAAGCCGACAGTTGAACGCGGTCATAAGCCAAACGTGGCTCTTCCGAGAATGTGGTGATCTGGTAGTTTTGGTAATCTGGGTGTTCGATCAAGGTCTCAATGTATTTGTGACCGACCATGCCGTTACCAACAACAATTAATCTTTGTTTTGTTTCTAGACTCATAGGAGCAACCTCTAAGCAATAAATATTGTTAAAAGCTATACCTGAGCAGCGGTTTCCTCTTTGAAACCACGAATCTTGGCGACCACCGTCATTGGTGACAGAGCTATGGCTCTGGCTTCTGGCGAAGCTAGCACCGGCATAGGAATTCGCCAGTACATTAAAATGATATGTTTAAATGGTTAGCAATTAGAGTACCAAGTTAACTGTCGTCGTCGACATCTTCATCAATTCCACATAAATTGTGGGGTTCGAGGGCAGCCCCTAAACTCAAGCGCCAATCAGCGACAATAAAAAAACATCGAGTCGCACCATAAGTGTGCAAAAAACGCTTCAGTTAGCCCTAATTTATGACAACAGAGCAACGCTTGTTGCTCTTAAATTGCGTGTTAGCCGCGGCCAACAATTACCCCGTCGTTCGGGTATGAAATTTGGATAGTCACATGTTGTAATCAATTCAGGCAGTCAGCCCAGACAAGTAAACACGGCAAAACACAATGAAAAACCTCCCCATATTTTTGGCAATTGCAAACAAACCGGTATTGGTTGTTGGTGGCGGTGACGTTGCACTGCGCAAAATTCAAACCTTGCTAAAAGCCAAAGCACGTGTAACTGTGGTCTCGCCGACGTTTTGTGATGAGCTTAAAAGCATCACCGATAGTCATTTAACGCTCGTCGCTCAAGCGTATGGTAGCCATCAACTCGAAGAATTCTGGCTGGTCATCGCCGCCACCGACCGAGACGAGGTTAATCATCAAGTCTATCGGGACGCCGTGAGTGCAAATGTGCTCGTCAATGTGGTCGATGATCCTGAGCATTGCCAGTTTATCTTTCCATCCATCGTCGACCGCTCACCTTTGGTGGTGGCTATATCTACCGGCGGCGCAGCCCCAGTTCTGGGACGACTGTGGCGAGAACAATTAGAGAAACAAATCCCTATGTGGACAGGCAAGCTGGCCAGTATCGCGCAGAGCTATCGAGAAAAAGTTAAGAACACCTTCAAAGAGATGAAGCTACGGCGCTACGTTTGGGAGCAAGTATTCAGAGGCCGTGCCGCACATCATGCGGCCAACAACGACTGGGATGGAGTCAATGACGCCATTGAGTCTACCATTGCAGAACAACAAGCGCCTGAGCAAAGTCTGCTGTCTTATATTTCAATTGGCAATGACGATCCGGAACACCTGACCATCAAAGCGCTACAACATATGCAGATGGCGGACATTGTGATCTATCAAGACGACATCGCCGCAAAAGTAGTGGAATTGTGCAGAAAAGACGCCGACTACTTTCGATTTCGCTCTGAATTACAGTTAAACGATAGCGAACTCGTTCACTGTATTGAAACCAACATGGCACAGGGCCTTTTTATATGTCGCCTTACCCGAAGCCCTCTTAGCCCAACCATTGATTCGCTAGAGCGCAATAAAATATTAAACAAATTCCCACATCAGCTTGTGCCCGGCGTCACACTTGGTTAAATTATGTACAGGCGAGGAAGTCATTTAACAACATCGGAGTTAACATTCTGCGGTCTTCTTTGTCGAGGTAATGCATGCGGTTTAGCTTTGTGATTTTTTTATTATTATGCGCGGCGCAAACGTTCGCCCGTGCTCAACCCGATGTCTTCACTATATCCATAATTAACAACACCCCAGATCAACTGGCCACGACTTCCATTCTCAGCGCGATATACAAAGAGGCCGGGCTTGACGTTCAGTTCATTCCGTTTCCGGGCAAGCGGGCGTTGATTGAGTCCAGTAGCGGCCGGGTCGACGGCGAAGCCCAACGAATTTTTGAAATTGGTGAAGCTTACCCTTCGCTTGTTCGTATCCCAACACCATTTATCACTTGGCAGTTCACCGCCTTTTCCAAACACCCGCAAAAGCGCTACGACTCTTGGCAAAGTTTGAAGGGACAGAGGGTCGCCGTCGTTCGGGGCATCAAATACGCAGAGCTCGGTCTTAGGTCGGCCAAAATACGCCAAATCATGCAGGTCGGCGACATTATTGAGATGCTCAAAATGTTAGACGCGGGCTTCGTTGACGTGGCGATTTCGTCAAAATTTAATGGCATGTTGCAGACTCGACGAGGCAATCACTCCGATATACACGTTCATCTTCCGGCAATCGGAGATCTGCAGCTTTATCATTACTTACATGAAAAACACGCTGACGTTGTGCCACTGTTGGACGCGGCGGTGTCGAAATTAAAACGAAATGGTCGTATTCGGGTAATGCAACAGGAGCTAGTGGCAACCATGTTAGAACAAGGCAGCCGAATAGGGATGACGCGAGCTAACCAAATGGCTAGCCCGCTGCATTTTTAAATGCCGTAATCGGCGCGGTACGCTTCCACCTTAGGCAAAAACTCTGCGTAATCAGGGTTTTGCTTTAAGTAAGAAATCAAATCGCCCAGTGTCACGATTGAAATAACTTTGGTGCCAAAGTCGCGTTCAACTTCTTGAATCGCAGACAACTCACCTTTGCCTTTTTCTTGACGGTCAAGCGCGATCAATACGCCCGACAAGTCTGCACCGTTTTGCTTGATGATCTCCATCGACTCACGAATCGCAGTACCCGCAGTGATAACGTCGTCCACCAACATGATCTTGCCTTTTAGCTCAGAGCCAACCAACGAGCCACCTTCGCCGTGATCTTTCTTCTCTTTGCGGTTAAAACAATACGGCGTATCGATGTCGTGGTGATCTGCCAGTGCTACAGCGGTAGTTGTGGCAATTGGAATACCTTTGTATGCAGGGCCAAATAAAACGTCAAAATCGATGCCCGAATCCGCAAGCGCGGCTGCGTAAAAGCGACCTAAACGGGCCAAATCGCGACCGGTGTTAAACAAACCCGCGTTAAAGAAATACGGGCTTGTGCGGCCCGACTTTAACGTAAACTCGCCAAACTTCAGAACCTGCTTTTCAAGTGCAAATTCAATAAATTCAATTTGATAGTCTTTCATCTTATTTCCTAAATTAAATTCTTTCTGCTTATTGCTGCAATGCCGTATTAAGCAAGGGCTTTTTTCTGCTCGTCAATCAACTCGCCAATCGCGTTTTTCGCAAGGCCCATCATTTCTTGCATTTCATCAAAAGAGAACGGCTCTTCTTCTGCCGTACCTTGCACTTCAATCAAACGGCCGTCTTCGGTCATGATAACGTTCATGTCCGTTTCTGCTTCCGAGTCTTCAACGTACTCTAGATCCGCAATTGGAGTGCCTTTGTAAACGCCAACAGAAATAGCAGCGATTAAGTGTTTTAACGGATTGGTTTTAATAATGTCTTTCGCACGCATGTAGTTGATTGCGTCAACTAGGGCAACACAAGCACCTGTGATAGACGCGGTACGAGTGCCACCGTCTGCTTGAATAACGTCACAATCGATAGTGATGGTATTTTCACCCAACGCCGATAGGTCAACCGCCGCACGCAAAGAACGAGCGATGAGACGCTGAATTTCCATTGTGCGACCAGACTGCTTGCCCTTCGCTGCTTCTCGTTGATTACGAGTGTGAGTTGAACGAGGCAACATGCCGTATTCTGCGGTAACCCAACCTTTGCCTTGGCCTTTCATAAAGCGAGGCACGCCTTCGTCGACTGTCGCGTTGCACAATACCTTAGTATCGCCAATTTCAATCAACACGGAGCCTTCCGCGTGAGCTGTGAAATTACGAGTGATGGTAACAGGACGAATTTGAGAAGTAGTTCTACCGCTTGGACGCATGGATTTTTCCCTAAGATTAAATTAAGGCGCGTATTATAGAAAATCGCGCCCAAGATGCCTATTAATTTATCGCTTAATTTGGCGAGGTTACTA
This sequence comes from Alteromonadaceae bacterium, assembly GCA_964229075.1. GTDB lineage: Bacteria > Pseudomonadota > Gammaproteobacteria > Enterobacterales > Alteromonadaceae > Psychrosphaera. Next base: position 98,250 of record CAXRBI010000017.1, read on the forward strand.
GCCGATCCCGGCGTATTTTATGCCCGCTAATTGCGCCATCGATTTGTGCCAAGTCGCTAAATCGTTGTTGTTAAAACTGTGCAATTGTCGGTGGCCGCACGCCCTCGCCATCACCTGCATAAGTTCGGTAGAGGCCTGCAAATAATTGGCTAATTGCTGGGCCGATCGCTCGACATTGAGCCTCGCTCTCAGCTCCGGTTTTTGCGTGGCGATGCCCGCCGGACAATTGTTGGAATTGCACATACGCGCGGCAACACAACCAATCGCTTGCATAGCACTGTTGGCCAAAGCCACGCCGTCAGCGCCAAGCGCCAAAGCTTTCACAAAGTCCATTGGCATCCGTAAGCCGCCGGTCACGATCAAGGTGACGTCTCGGCCTACCCCCATTTCATTTAAGTAGTGTCGAGCACGCGCCAATGCCGGAATCGTTGGTACTGAAATGTGGTCGCGGAAAATCTCTGGTGCCGCCCCGGTACCGCCGCCGCGCCCATCCAAAATGATGTAATCGGCGCTGGCATCCAAAGCAAATTGAATGTCATTTTCAATGTGATTGGCGCTCAGTTTAAATCCAATTGGAATACCGCCTGTAAGCTCGCGCACACGATCGGCAAAACGCTTAAAATCGTCAACGGTGGCAAGGTTGGCAAACGTCGGCGGCGAAACCGCTGATTGGCCTTCGGCGATGCCTCTGACCTCAGCAATTTTTCCAACTACTTTATTACCTGGCAGGTGCCCTCCGGTGCCCGTTTTTGCACCTTGTCCGCCTTTAAAATGAAACGCCTGCACCTTTGGCAATAACGCTTCATCATAACCAAACTGGGCGCTGGCCAGCTCGTAAAAGTATCGGCTATTGGCCGCCTGCTCCTCTGGCAGCATGCCGCCTTCACCGCTGCAAATACCCGTACCTGCTAGCTCAGCCCCCTTCGCCATAGCCACTTTTGCTTCTTCTGACAGTGCGCCAAAACTCATGTCTGAAACAAACAGCGGGATATCTAAGATCAGCGGTTTATCCGCTTTGGGCCCTATGACTAACTCAGTCCCCACCGCTTCGTCTTCCATTAACGGTTTGGTTGCCATTTGCGCCACCATCACCTGAATGTCATCCCAATGAGGCAATTCTGCTCTTGGCACGCCCATTGAGGTCATTGGCCCATGATGGCCTATCTTACTGAGTCCTTCTTTTGCTAATTCGTGGATTATTGCGACGGTAGGCTCTTCAATGGTTGCCGTGGCAATAGGCGCTTCGCCCGCACGCAACTTGGCGCCTGGACCGGCCTTGCCGACTTGCTCGGCGGAAAAGTCTTTATGAGTGCCATCGCAGAAGGGTAAATTGGCCGAGTGTTTACACGCACAGAGGTACTGAGCGCCACTGTCATCGGCGGTAAACTTTTTCGGCTTGAAGCTGCTTCCTGCATGAGAGCCATCACAGAATGGTTGATTGGCCGATTTGCCGCAGGTACAAAAGTAATAATCTTGGTCTTTTTCTAACTCGACTTTCGCCGGTCGATTATTTGCGATAACTGGCTTATCCATAAACGTTTGCCCTCTTCTACTCTTTACCAAAGCGTAGAAGTAAACCTTATGTTCGCCAGTGAATCGGCAATAAAAAAGGCGGGTTATGTTCAACCCGCCTTTTTTTCATTCAATATTTATCGGTTACCGCTTTTGTCACCGCGGTGGCCGTTGTCTCTACGACCTCTGTGACCTTCACCACGACGGCTACGACCGCCACGGTCATCACGACGTCCGCCGTCACGACGACCACCTCGACCACGACCGCGGTCACCCAATCCCTGACCGCCTCTTGGATCAACCTTGATGTCTAACTGTTGGTTACGAACTCGGGTTTTCTTAAGTTGCTGTTCCGTTTCTTTTGGCATGTCAGCCGGTAACTCAACCAAAGTAAACATTGGGCAGATTTTGATGTTGCCAATGAACTTAGAACTGATGTTCGCTTCATTTGCGATAGCGCCAACAATTTCACGCGGTGCAACACCGTGCTCACGGCCCACTTCAATGCGGTATGTTTGCATTTTAACGCCCGTGTCACGAGAATCGGTGCGCTCACGGCGTTGTTTTCTGTCATCCGCGTTGTTGTGGCCAGGCATTGCATTGCCTGTCACTTGCAGAGGTGCATCTTGCTGCGCCAAATAAACTAACGCACCGGCAACTTCGGCCATATCCATTTGATGCTCTGATGCAAATTCATACGCCATTTGCTGGAAGAAACCTAGGTCTTGAGAACCTAGTGCGTCGGCCATTTTCTCTTTGAATGCCGCCACACGTAGGTTGGTGACTTCTTCATTCGTTGGTGGCTCATAAGGCAAGATAACTTGCTTAGTTTCGCGCTCAATGGTTTTAAGTAGGCGACGCTCGCGTGGTGATGCAAACAAGATAGCATTACCTTTACGACCCGCACGGCCTGTACGACCAACACGGTGAACATAAGATTCAACATCGTACGGTAGGTCGTAGTTTAATACGTGGCTTACACGCTCAACGTCGATGCCTCGAGCAGCAACGTCGGTTGCGATCAAGATGTCTAGACGACCTGCTTTTAAAGACTCGATGCAAAGCTCGCGGTGCGCTTGGTTCATATCACCGTTCAATGCTGCCGCTGCATAACCGCGTGCCGATAGTTTATCAGCCAATTCCGAAGTGCTTTGACGAGTCTTAACGAAAATAATCATGCCGTCGAATTGAGTCAACTCTAACAAACGTGTCAGTACATCCAACTTCTGGTTGTTGTTCACAATCCAGTATTGCTGAGTGATGTTTGAGTGGCTTGCCGTTTTTGGCTTAATGCGCACTTCTTTTGGATCTTTAAGGTAGTTTTGCGTTACCTTCAAGATTGGTGCAGGCATGGTCGCAGAGAACAACGCCACTTGAGTTTGGTCTGGCACGTGCTCCATAACCCACTCAACGTCGTCGATGAAACCCATGCGCAACATTTCGTCGGCTTCATCCAATACGATAGTTTTAAGATTCGACAAATCTAAGGTTTCACGACGCATGTGGTCCATAACACGGCCCGGCGTACCGACAACCACGTGAACACCGCGTTTTAATGCGCGTAACTGGGTTCTAAAGTCTTGACCACCGTAGACTGGTAATACGTGAAAACCTTTCAATTTTTCCGCGTAGGTAGTGAAAGCTTCAGCGACCTGAATCGCCAATTCACGCGTTGGCGTTAATACCAAAACTTGTGGTGAATTGATTTCTGGATCTAAGTGGCAAAGTGTTGGTAATGCAAAAGCAGCGGTTTTACCTGTGCCCGTTTGGGCGATACCCAAAATGTCATCACCATTTAATATATGTGGGATACACTCAGCTTGAATAGGTGATGGTGTTTCATAGCCAACTTGACTCACCGCGTCTAAAACAGCGGGTGAAAGGCCAAGATCAGCAAACTTTGGGGTTACATTTTCAGTCATTATATACTCACGATACTGCCCCAAGTTTCACGCACTCATCCATCTACTCTTTCACAAACTGCGCCGAGCGCTGTCATCCAATCGAGTCTTGCCTGATTATTGGGGGATTTCAAAAGGGCGCGCATTGTACGCGTATTCTCGACAATTAGCGAGCTTATTTGTGCAAAAATCGGTCAAATTAAAGTATTTACTTAAATTTACCATTAAAATCGCCAAATCCTCGGCCAAAGTATAGACAAGAATCCAAAGACCATGACGGATTTATGCAGAGATAAAAAAGCCACAATTCTACAAGTCACTTTTTAACGAAATACGATTTTGTGGATGCAAGGACGGGATTTGACCGAGATGGATAAAAATTTACCGTGTTTTCTTGTTAAGCATGTTTATAATAAAACTAACATTTTTTAAAGATCTAGGACTTACTTGTGATCCAAAGCATGACCGCTTATGCCCGTAAAGAAGCCAAAGGCGACTGGGGCAATGCCGTATGGGAAATTCGCAGCGTTAACCAACGTTATTTAGAAACCTACATTCGATTACCAGAGCAGTTCCGCGCGATGGAAACGGTTCTGCGCGATCGCCTGCGCAAACAGTTACAGCGCGGCAAGGTCGAAGTATTTCTAAAATACACGCCAAACCCAGCAGCGGTTGGCCAACTGACCATCAACCGAACCTTGGCGCAACAACTCATCGACAGCGCCAATTGGGTTACAACCACAGCCGCAGGCGGCGAGTTAAACCCAGTCGACATTTTGCGCTGGCCTGGTGTTATGGAAGCAGAAGAAACCGATATGGACGAAGTGCAGAAACAATTACTGTCTGCGTTTGATGAAGTCATTGGTGAATTTAAGCAGGCGCGCGCTAGCGAAGGCGGAAACCTGAAAGCGATGATCGAGTCTCGTTTGGAAGGCATCTTAGAACAAGTCGCTATCGTTAAGTCGAACATGCCAACCATTATGCAATGGCAAAAAGACCGCATCACTCAGCGTTTGGACGAAGCCAAAGTCGACATCGACGAAGCCCGTTTAGAACAAGAACTGATTTATCTGGCACAAAAGACCGACGTCGCCGAAGAGCTTGACCGTCTGGAAAGCCACGTCAGCGAAACCACCAAAATCATGAAAAAAGGTGGCGCCTGCGGTCGCCGATTAGATTTCATGATGCAAGAGTTCAATCGCGAATCTAACACCCTGGCGTCAAAATCCATCAATACCGAAATCACCAACGCCGCGGTGGAACTGAAAGTGTTGATTGAGCAGATGCGTGAGCAAATTCAAAACATAGAATAAAAGTTGATAGTTGTTCAAACTGTTTCAAAGCCCCTTTTGTAAAAGGGGCTTACTAACTAATTAGTATCAAGACGCTTCACAAAACAATTATTGAGATTGACTCTTAAATCGACCAGATACTAATCCCATCAAGCCCAACGCAAAGATTGCAAGAGTCGAAGGCTCTGGGACATTAACAGATGGGCTAACTGACTCTTCAAACCCGGTATATCGGACGCCAGATTGAGAGTAGTTATAAAAACCAAACTTACCTGTATTAAAAGAACCTGTTATGTCAAAAATATTTACATCATCTATATCTATGCTGATGCTAGTTGTGGTGAAGTCTAAAGTGAAATCATAAGTAACACCGTCAACCCAACCATTATTTCCTGCATAGTTTGATGCCAACACCGAAATATCTGCGCCAGTATGACTCCATAAGTCGACATTTGAACCTGTTATTCGAGATAGCGTAAATCCTGCTTTTGCAACACCTTGATCAGCCTGCTTCCAGTCAAACAAAAAATAATCATTACTGTTGTTATAGCCGAATACGAAGCCAATATAATCATCATCCCAATTTGGAGTTACCCCAAAAGTGCCCTCAAACTGGGTGTCAATATAGTTGGTATCACTTAAGAAGAAAGTTGGCTGACCATTAGTTGTTTGATAAACGCTTGTGTTACTTGCGTCAACATTCCACGTGCCGCCAGAGGTCGCAGTCCAACTACTTAAGTCGATAAGTCCCGCATTAACAAAACTGCTCGCTGACAGGGCTAAACTAGCCAGAGTTACTTTCAAAAATTTTATGCTCATCAAATTTTCCTTTTTCCGCCTTCCGATAATTTTGATAGGTAATAGTTATTATTGTACCACCTGACAACATTCAAGCAAAAACCACACCGCACCAATAATATTAAATAAATTCAATAGGATAGACAATTAAAAACACATACACCTGATAGTGCTGTTAAAATTCCAGACACAAATAACCGAAAAGTTAATCGACTGATTTTGTTAAAATATTTAAGGACTTTTTTGGTTTATAGGGGCTAGTCGAGAATTTAATCCAATAACACTAAATAAATTAAGTTTTAACTATTGCTATATGCGCCGAGTCCAAGCGGCTGTAACTACTCTTCCATAAATTTTGTACTCTGGGGTTTGTTCAAATGGTGTGCGAGTCATTCCAACGACTCGATTGATACAGTGCAAAGTAATTTGTTTGTCAGGACGGCGTTAATAGAACCTGTTAATAATTGAGCTGTAGCCGCATCCTTGCGGCTATTTCTAATGGTGAACTAAAAACTATATATCTAAAATTCGAACCGTATTAAAACTTGAATCCGCAAGATGCAACTCGAACACCTCGTTATTAAATACTCTTGATTTTATTTGCCCTCCTAGCAGCTTAAACGAGCCTATAACCCTTGGGTTAGTCTCAGCGCCCGTGAATACTGGAAATTTAGCAACCCAAGTACCCACATTGTTTTTTTCTAGCAATAGTATATCTCCAGACTTATTGTCATACCCACCTGACATAATTAGAAACTGATGAGCTCGTTCAGCTACTTCAACTGGCACAGTAGAGGAGTCATAAGCTATTTGCGCATCGCCATACTGAATATATTCATAGTCAACGTCAGTTAAAAACATGCCCAAAGAAATCAAAGCAAGTGCTACAAAAAGGAACTGTTTCATTTTACTTTCCTTATTAGTTCGCTACAGCCTGACAACGTTGGATATTGTCACTTGTTGCTTTGCCGTTAATAATATTGACCATTTCATCCAATTGCTTTTTTGACACCCCGTATTTCTTAGCTAGGACCATAGAGGTTCTTTTTATTTCAGTGCGGCACATTCCGCCTCCTTTAACATAGTTTTTAGCTAGACTTGGCATCGAGTTTTTAAAATCTGAAGCTAATGAATCATACATTTTTACTGTAACCATTGAGCCACAGTAATACTTTGTCAAATCAGATTTTTCCATATATTCAAAATCACCAATGGTCAAAGCTTCGCTGTTTCCGAAATTACAACCCGCAAATGTTGTTCCTGAGAATATTAAGGCCCCAGCTACTACAAGCTTTTTCATAAAATTTTCCTTTATTTTTGTTTATATAAATAGTCTTTAAGCGGACAAAGATTTAAAATTAACCTTCTATCCGCCCTGATATAAAGCTGCTCGCTCTCGTACTAAAAAATTGGTAAACCTCACCGTTTTATACCAATGTACGATTGCTCATCTTGTCTTTTCCTTGGATCCAAAGCAGTTCATTAGACACCCTTCTAAAAAACTCCCTGCCTATTGAAGTCATCCATAATTCTTGTTTAGGCGAAGGAAACTCTTGACCTGTTTCGCTTTTTTCCATGATCAAACTTCCATTTGCATCAAATTGGTCGCCGCCCATTAGAATGATTTGATGACCCGCTATGGACGAGCGGTAGGCTGGAGTAAACCCTAAAGCCAGCTCATCAAGTAAGCTAGGTGCTTTAACATCTTCGTAATCCATAACCAGTTGAAGAACTGTTAGATGTTGTGTTTGAAGTGGAAACTGATTCGTCTCCAAAGGGATAGTCAACTTTGACGTATATACCTTGATTCTGCCTTGTGTAATGGTTCCAACATACTGAGGGATTGAGTACCCCAAGCTTGTTAACGATTTAGAAATTGCTTCTATAGATAAACGCTCTGCTTCCTTAGTTGCATGTTCCGCAGACTTAATTTGTTGACCGTCAACTTCCTTAGGAAGCCACATTTGACCAATTCCGTCTTTTGAACCATCAAAGAAGAAATCTATAACATCCAACGCAGCGTGTACTCGAAGAGCAGTCGACGATCCTTGTCGAGATAAGGACTTTCCTGTTATTGCTGACGATGCTACAAAGCTAATTGCAGTGTTGGTATAATCCCATTCCGTTATTTCACCTTTTAGATTGTTGATAAGCTTTTGTTGTTGCTCTGTGCCCATCAAATGACGAGCAAGGTATCGAGCCTTATCAACTTTCTGTTTACCTTCGGGTGATGATTCAATAGTTTTGATTGACGTTACTATTTTTAGATTTTCTTTTTCAAGCGCTATGTGCGGTGGCGGAGGAGTACTTTTACAAGCGGTTAAAAGTATAGTCAATGCGAAAGAAGAAATTGCTTTTTTCATCCTTGATACAACCTTAATCTTCTAAAAACTTACTGCTAATTAGGGAGTTATATCAATGATTCAAATTAATAACAAGTGGACGGACCTTGCATAAGAGGGCAGATATATTTCATCAGCATCTGTCAGACGACCCACTGCAACATTAGGCCGATTGAGCGAGTAGTCGACTTCTTTTACCATGAACATTGAATACTCAGGCGTAAATAATCCCATACTCAATCTTCATCGGGAGACACATAGGAGCCATATTCTTTTACTTTTATTTCCTCCATTTGGTCA